>NZ_VMOA01000048.1 GCF_020662345.1 Methylobacterium sp. W2
GCCGCACCCCGCCCGACGGGAGCCAGGCCCACCGGATCGAAGCCTTCCCCATCCTCCGCCGCCAAGCCGGCGGTGACGAAGACGGCCTCCCTCAAGCCCGCGCCGGCCAAGCCGAAGGCCACGGACGGGTTCGACACCGAGCGCCTGAACGCGCTCCTGCGCGGCGACCCGATCACCCCGCCGCGGCGGTGATCGAGACCCACCCTTCCCCTGACGGCTGGAGCGAATTGCGCCGCCCCTCGACGCATTGCTTCCCCCCATCTCGCGCCCGAGCCCCGCTTCGGATCTTGGTGTAAACCCCGTCCCATCCCCGAGGCGGGACGGGAGGAACGTCGTGGGGCTGATCTACGCGCTCGGAGCCTACCTGAGCTGGGGCATCGTCGTGCCGGTGCATTTCCGGCTGCTCGATTCGGTGCCGGCCGGCAGCATTCTGGCCCACCGCATCGTCTGGTCGAGCGTGCTCGTGGTCGGCCTGCTGGCGGTCCTGCGCCGGCGGGTGCGCAACCCGTTTCCCCTGAGACGGCGCCATGCGCTCCTGGTCGCCTCGGCCGGGCTCATCGCCGTCAACTGGCTGCTCTACCTCGTGGCGGTCCAGTCCGGGCACATGCTGGATGCGAGTCTGGGCTATTTCATCAATCCGCTGATGAGCGTGGCGCTCGGCGCCCTCGTCCTCGGCGAGCGGCTGCGGCCGGTCCAGGCCGTGGCGGTGGGGCTCGCCGCCGCCGGCGTGATCCTGGCGGTGGTCCTGGCCGGGCACCTGCCCTGGCTGTCCCTGACTCTCGCCGCGAGTTTTTCGCTCTACGGGCTGGTGCGCAAGGTGGTGGGCGTCGACGCCATGGTGGGCTTTGCCGCCGAGACCTTCCTGCTCCTGCCCGCCGCCGGACTCTATCTCGGCCTCGCCGCCCCCTCCGTGGTGAGCGGCGATCCCGTCCGCCTCGGCCTCCTGCTCCTCACCGGCGCCACCACCGCTCTGCCGCTGATCTGGTTCGCCGCCGCCGCCCAGCGCCTCACCCTCTCCACCCTCGGGCTGATGCAATACCTCGCCCCCTCCTGCCTGTTGGGCCTCAGCGTCCTCGTCTATGGCGAGCGTCTGGAGCCGCATCGACTGGTCCTGTTCGTGCTGATCTGGCTGGCGCTGGCGCTCTATGCCGCCGATTCCTTCCGCGCGGCGCGCAACGCGAAGGGGCCGCCGCAGCCCGCCGCCACTGGCCCCGACCGCCCCGGCATGCGATCGTTCTGAGCGAGGTTCGGAGGGCCGGGATGCGCAACCTGATCACCGATATCGCCGGTATCACCGTGGGCCACGCCCAGGATGCGCGCGTGGCGAGCGGCACCACCGCGATCCTGTTCGACACAGCCGTGGTGGCGGGTGTCGACGTGCGCGGCGGCGGGCCGGGGACCCGGGAGACCGACCTCCTCGATCCCGAGCGCACGGTGGAGCGCATCGACGCCCTGGTCCTGTCCGGTGGCTCGACCTTCGGTCTCGACGCGGGAGCCGGCGTCGTCGCTTGGCTCGCCGAGACGGGGAGGGGGTTTCCCATCGCCGACATCCGCGTCCCCATCGTCCCCGGCGCGATCCTGTTCGATCTCCTCAACGGCGGCGACAAGAACTGGGGCCGCTTCTCGCCCTATCGCGACCTCGGCTACGAGGCCGCCGCCGCGGCGGCGCAGGATTTCCCCCTCGGCACCGTGGGGGCAGGCTACGGCGCGCGCACGGCCAACCTCAAGGGCGGCCTCGGCTCGGCCTCCTCCTCGGTGAGCGGCACGCCCGCGCGGGTCGGCGCGCTCGTGGCTGTCAACGCCTTCGGCCGGGTCACGGTGGGGGAGGGGCGCCGGTTCTGGGCGGCGCCGTTCGAGCGGGAGGGGGAGTTCGGCGGCCTCGGCTTCCCCGATCCGATGCCGGCGGACGCCTTCACCTGGCCGCGCGAGGCCCCGCCCGGCACCAGCACGACGCTTGCCGTCGTCGCCACCGACGCGATCCTCACCAAAGCTCAGTGCCGCCGCCTCGCGGTGATGGCGCAGGACGGCCTGTCGCGGGCGATCCACCCCGTCCACACGCCGCTCGACGGCGACGTGGTCTTCGCAATCTCCAACGGGCGGGTTCCCCTCACCGATCCCGTCACCGACCTCGCCCGCCTCGGCGCGGCGGCGGCCGACACCCTCGCCCGCGCGGTGGCCATCGGGGTCCACGCGGCGACCGGCCTGCCGGGCTTGGCGATGCCGCCCGCCTGGCGCGACCTGTGGGGCGGGTGAGGCCTCCGGAGGTGTCCCCTGGTGCTCCTACAGGATGTAGAAATCGTCCGCCGTCAGCTTGAGGTTCGCGTTGAGCGTGGCGAACTGCACCGCACTCGCACCACCGTTGCCGTCGGCATCGTACGACACGGCGCCGGTCTTGGAATTGTAGAGGATCCGATCACCGCCATCGGTGGCCTTGGCGCCGATGACGAAGGCGTCGGAGGTGAGAGGGCCCTCCGCGAGGGCGGCAAAGACAGGGTGATCGAGCCTGATCCTGTCGTCGGACACGGAAAAGTCGACGATCCGGTCGACGTTCGACACGGCATTCGGCGTGCTATCGAAGACGAAGGTGTCGTGGCCGAGACCGCCCGTCAGGATGTCCTTGCCGAGACCGCCGAAGAGAATGTCGGCTCCATCGCCACCCGACAGGCGGTCGTTTCCCGCAAGACCTCGAAGCGTATCGTTGCCGTCGAGCCCGAGGAGCGTATTCTTGACCTGGGAGCCCGTGATGAAATCTATCAACTCCGATCCGGTGACGTTTTCGATGGAAATCAGATCATCCTTTTTTCCCATCAAGTCGTAGCCGGACGATTGCTCCAGGTTCACCCTGATGCCGTTGCCCCATCCGGTTTCGAGAGAGTAATCCACCGTATCGATCCCTCGTCCGCCGTCGAGATGATCGGCGCCCGCGAGGCCGGAGAGGATGTTGTCGTCATCGGAGCCGATGATCGTATCGTCGCTTGTCGTTCCCACGACGTCTTGAATGCCGATCAGCCTGTCGTCCTCAGACGGGGAGAGGAAGCGTCCAAAGCCGCTCCCATCCGGATTGCCCGCCAGTTCGACGATCACGCCCGTCGACTTCGCGATGTCGTACCGGACCGTGTTGTGGGTTCCGCCGCCGCCGTTGATGATGTCCGCGCCGGCACCGCCGCTGAACGCTTCGTAGGACGCCGTCTTCGATCCCATGAAGGAATCGGCCTTGTCCGTACCGATGATCAACTCGACGTTCTTGATCGAATCCACGAATCCGTAGGTATCGGTCGCCGTGCCCTTCTCGAGATCGACCTTGATGGCCCTGCCGCCGGACTCGCGACCGTAGTCCACGACGTCGTAATCCCCGATCCCTCCGTCGATCGCATCCTTGCCGGAGCCACCCACGAATGTATCCGAGCCGAATCCGCCGAGAAAGGTATCGGCCTTCTGGCCGCCGAAGAACCTATCGTCCAAAGACGCACCGTAGACGGTCAGTGCGATGGGGGCGAACAGCTTGAGGAGCGGCCCCTTATCATCGAAACTCGAATCGGTCAGTGCAATGCGAAAGGCATTCGCGCTGAGCGAAAGTCCCGACATCGTCCATTGCGTCGATCCGTCGACGTGGATCAAACTAATCGACTTGATCGTCCCGGCCTTGATGTCTCCGCTTTTCGTGTATTGGAAGCCGGATCCGACCAGTTCCATTCCATAGGAGGTACCATCGTTGCGCGAGAGCGTATATTTGGTGGAGGACGTCTTTCTGAGAAAACCCGCGGACCATGCACCATGGATTGCTTCAATATCGAAGTAGTTGTCTTCAACCTGAACGGTGGCCATGGAGATTCCCCAGTCGATCAGGGGACCAATCCTGATTTTTCAGGGGGAAGTCGAGATTCCATTCCGCAACACTCCCAAAATCGGCGAGATGTTGCGGTTTTGTCGCAGATCGGCCGACGACCTAGTCTGGTTGCGATGAGCAGCGCCCGGAGACGCGCGGGGGCCGCGGCATCCGCCGCCGTCCCGACCCGCGTGGGGAGGGGAACCCGGGAGGCTCACTCCCCTTTGGCGTCCTCGACCAACTGAGCCAGCCCCGCATCCACCTCGGCCCCGAGGAGGGCTCGCTCGGCATCGCTGAGGTCGCGTGCCCATGTCGGGCCGGCGAACCCGGCGGCGCATTTGGCCCGTTCGGCCGCGATATAGGCTTCCGTCTCCTCCGGCTGCCGGCGCATGGCCTCGGCAAAGCCGAACCAAGCCGCGCGCTCCACCACGGCGAGGCGGGCGCGCAGGCGGATCATCACTGCTCGGTCCGGGCTGACGTCGTCGCTCATGGAGGATTCGTTCCTGGGGGATTCGCTCCCGGACGGATCAGCGCCGCGGCTCGCAGCGGGTCTTCACGTAGGTGTCCGTATTGTTGCCGTGGCCGGCATTGGCCGCCAGGATCGGCCCCTGCATCATGCATTCCTGAAGCGTGTGGGCAGGCCCCGTGATGACGTCGAGGGCCGTCTCGCGGGAGCAGTCGGGGGCCTGGACCGTCGAGGCGCAGACCAGGGCAACGATGAGAACTGGGTTCATGAGACCGGAATCTAGATGCGCGGGGCAGGGCGGCAAGGGCGGCTTGCAGGAAAATGCAATGCCCCATGGTCATGTTCGACGAAGCGGTTCTGGACACATCCCGAAGCCAGGGGTATGCCCTGTAATAAGACAATTATCCTGAGCTTATTAGCTTAGGAAGTATACCCTAGGTCTTCCTGCCCATGATTGTCCGGCTCGTGCCTGTGGACGTATCGCCTCACGCTCCGCACCCTCGAGTCCATCCGTGCTAAGATCGGTCTCGTCGCGGGCGCGATGCGGGACAGCGGAGCGGGAATGACGGTGGGGATCGAGATGGGTCTGAGCATGGGCCCGGGCGAAGAGCCCGCCCGGCTCGATCTCGAGGAGCTGCTGGCTACCCGGCTCCTGGTCCAGGGCAATTCCGGCTCCGGCAAGTCGCATCTCCTGCGCCGCCTGCTCGAGCAGAGCGCGGGCTCGGTCCAGCAGGTAATTATCGATCCCGAGGGCGATTTCGTCACCCTGGCCGAAGCCTACGGCCATGTGGTCGTGGACGGCGCCCATGGCGAGGGCGATCTGCAGGCCATCGCGGCGCGGGTGCGCGCCCATCGGGTCTCCGTGGTCCTCACCCTGGAGAGCCTCGACATGGAGGCGCAGATGCGCGCCGCTGCCGCCTTCCTCGGCGGCCTGTTCGAGGCCGAGCGCAGCCATTGGCACCCGGTCCTCGTGGTCGTCGACGAGGCGCAGATCTTCGCGCCCGCCGCCGCCGGCGACGTCTCCGACGAGGCGCGCAAGGCCTCCCTCGGGGCCATGACCAACCTGATGTGCCGTGGCCGCAAGCGCGGGCTCGCCGGCATCATCGCCACCCAGCGCCTCGCCAAGCTCGCCAAGAACGTGGCGGCCGAGGCCACCAATTTCCTCATGGGCCGCACCTTCCTCGACATCGACATGGCGCGCGCCGCCGATCTCCTCGGCCTCGACCGCCGCGGCGCCGAGCGGTTCCGCGATCTCTCCCGCGGCGAGTTCGTGGCCCTCGGCCCCGCGTTGAGCCGCCGGCCGCTGGCCCTGCGCATCGGTCCGGTCTCCACCTCGGCGCGCTCGGGCTCGCCCAAGCTCGTGCCGCTTCCCGCCCCCGCCGACGCGGATCTGCGCGCCCTCATTCTCACCCGCTCGGCCGAGGATGGCCCGGCCTCCTGGGCCCCGGCACCGCGCACCCCGCCGACGCCGCGCGCGAGCCCGGCCGACCTCCTGCGCGAACTCAGCGCCTACCGGCCCGAGCCCGTCGAGGCCCCCGCCCCCCTGAGCGAGGAGGATCTGCGCGCCGGACTCGACGAAGTGCTGCGCGGCATCGCCGCCGATCCCGATGCCGGGCGTCAGCCCGTGGCCGTGATCTACCAGGACTTTCTCGTCCGCTGCCGCATGCGCGGGCTCGACGGCGAATCCCTCACCCTCGCCGCCTTCCGCCGCCGCCTCGGCGTGGCGCGGGCCGGGTTCGACGGGCAGGCCTCCCCGGCCGATGGCGACGGGCGCTGGGACGAGGCGCAGGCCGCCGCCGCCAACCTGCCCGACGAGGTCCAGGGCCTGTTCCTGCTGCTCGCCCGCGCGGCCCTGGCCGGAGAGCCCTGCCCCGGCGACGAGGCCCTGGCGCGGGCCATCGGCAGCCGCTCGCCAGGTCGGGCCCGGCGGCTCCTCGCCTATGTGGAGACGCGGGGCACCATCGTCTGCCGCACGGATTTTCGCGGCAACCGCGTCATCGCCCTGCCCGTCCTCGGCTGCGAGACCGGGCCGGGCGACCCCAAGGCGATCCTGCCGGGAAGCGTCGAGCCGGAGATGCCGGGCCTGTTCGCGGCCGAATAGGCCGCGCCCCTCCTGTGAAGGGGCGCGCCGTCGTCACACCCGCGC
This sequence comes from Methylobacterium sp. W2, assembly GCF_020662345.1. GTDB lineage: Bacteria > Pseudomonadota > Alphaproteobacteria > Rhizobiales > Beijerinckiaceae > Methylobacterium. Next base: position 6,439 of record NZ_VMOA01000048.1, read on the forward strand.
GCGTCCGATCCTCGTCATGCCGAGGAGGTGATAAATCAGGATGGCGCCGAAGGTGGCGGTGCCGATGCCGCCGAAGGCGAAGGAGCCGAACTTCAGGGTGAGGTCGCCCGCTCCCAGCACCACGGCGACGCCCACGGTGAGGAGGTTGCGGGCATTGGCGAAGTCCACCCGGTTCTCCACCCAGATCCGCCCGGCGGTGGCCGCGATCAGCCCGAACACCACCACCGACAGGCCGCCGATCACCGGCACCGGCAGGGTCAGGATCAGCGCCCCGAATTTCGGGCACAGGCCGAACAGGATCGCGGTGAAGCCGGCCACCACGAAGACCAGGGTCGAGTAGATCTGGGTCATGGCCATGACCCCCATATTCTCCGCATAGGTCGTCACCCCCGTGCCGCCGAGCCCGCCCGACAGCATGGTGGCGAGGCCGTCCCCGAGGAAGGCGCGGGCGATGTAGGGGTCGAGGTTGCGGCTCGTCATCGCGCCGATGGCTTTGATATGGCCGAGATTCTCGGCGATCAGCACCACGAAGACCGGGGCGATGAGAGCGATCGCCTTGGGGTCGAAGACAGGCGCCACGAAGCCCGGCACGCCGATCCAGGGGGCGGCCATGACGGCGGAGAAATCGATGGGCTTGGCGAGACCGAACCCGTTGGCGAGGAGGAGATAGAGCAGGTAGGCGAGGGCCGCGCCGATCAGGATCGGCAGGCGCCGGGCGAGGCCGGGCGCGTAGATGGTGATGACGCTGACGATGACCACCGTCAGAAGGCCGAACCAGGTGTCGAAGGCGGAGGCCGAGATGATCCGCGTCGCGATCGGCGCGAGGTTGAGGCCGATGGCGGCCACCACCGCGCCGGTCACCACCGGGGGCATCACCCGCTCCACCCAGGCATAGCCGACGAGGCCGATGACGGCGCCGACGAGGCCGTAGAGCAGGCCTGCCGCGACGATGCCGCCGAGCGCCACGGCGATGTTGGGGTTCGGCCCCGCCCCGGCATAGCCCGTGGCCGCGATCACCACCCCGACGAAGGCCGCCGACGAGCCGAGATAACTCGGCACCCGGCCTCCCGTGGCGAGGAAGAAGATCAGCGTGCCGATGCCGGAGAAGAAAATCGCCAGATTGGGGTCGAACCCCATCAGGATCGGCATCAGGGCGGTGGCACCGAACATCGCCACCACGTGCTGGAAGCCGAGGAGCACGGTCTGGCCCGCCGGCAGCCGCTCGTCGGGCATGACGTCCGTGGCCTCGGACGTCGCATCCCTGGCGCGCCAGACGGGGAAATAGGGTTCGGCTGCCATGATCGCGTCGTCTCCGGACGGGTGGGGTCGCGTGATGCAGATCGCGTGATGCAAGGAGCGTGGCAGCCGCATCCCATGGAGCGGCGCGAGGCTTCGGGACGATGTCCTGAGCGGGTTTCGCAGAAGTGCCCCCCGGTTCTGCGATAAAAGACCTGCTTAGCTCGACCCGGTCGCGGCCTCCTCCGACCGCTCCGCCAAGGCGAAGGCGATGGGCAGCCAGAGGAAGAAGAAATGCATGTTCACGAACGAGAACGGGTTGGGAAGGTCCGATCCCATATAGCCGAAGCTGAAGATCAGCGCGGCGGCGCAGAACGTCGAGCGCCCTCCGTCGACGGTCGCGAGGTGACGGCAATAGACGAAGGCCATCGCCAGAGCGGCCACCAAGGCCGGAACGCCGAAATACATCGCCGTGCCGAACAGGCCGTTATGGGCGTGGTTGAAGAGCGAATCGGCAAAGCGGAAGACGGGCGTGAAACCGAGCAGGGGCCGCTGCGAGATATGCTCGAACACCCAGGTCCAGATCTGCTGGCGGCTGGAGGGGCGGCAGAAATTCGACTGGTCGACGCAGAGCATCGCTCTCAGCCAGGGCTCGATCACGATCAGCGCCGTGGTGAGGCTCCAGGCCAGGAGGGCCACCGCGAAGAGGCGCCAGCCGGCGAGGCGCCAACGACCCGGACGCCCCGGCAGCCGCGTCGCCGCCAGGGCGACGACCGTCGCGAGGATGGGGCCGCGGCTCTGGGTCATGGCCACGGCCACGACGATCGGCAGTGAGGCCAGGGCGACGAGGGCGATCGTCGCGGGTGTGGCAGGACGTGACCGGTCGCCGAGAAGGGCGACGAAACCGATCAGGGCGATGCAGAGGCCCCCGGCTCCCGGGATGGAATTGGATGGTCGGCCCAGCGGCACGAGCCTGTCCGCAAAGGAGAGGCCCCCGCCGAAATGCAGGACGAGCGTCAGGAGGGCGCTGAGGCTGGCCACGGTAAAGAGCGCGCCCAGGATGAAACGGAGGCCGCAGCAGGCGATCAGGCGCCGTCCCGCCAGAAGGGCGACGGCCAGGAGCGCGAAATTCGCCACCGCATCGCTCGCCGGTCCCAGGGGGACGCGGTTGACGAAAAGGCCGAGCACCGTCCAAGCGGCAAAACCCGCGAGCGCGGCGAGCCCCCATTCCAGGGCGCGCGGCAGGCGTTCGCGCAGAAGCGTCGGATCGCTCACGGCGATGGCGGCGAGCCCCGCGATCATCAGCTTGGCCGAGAGGTTCTTGGCGATGAAATAGGTGGAGACCAGCAGCAGGAGGTAGCCGGCCACGCAGAGGGCGTTCCGCCCCGCGAGGCCGCGTGCCGAGGTGGCCGGGATCGTCATGCGTCAGGCCCCGGCATGGAGTCTCGGTGCGGGCTCCACGGCGCGGAGGATGGCCTCCGCCGTTGCCGCGGGATCGATCGCGAAGGATTGCCGGGTGCCCTCCGGGCCGCCCAGGATCGGCACGTAACCGGCCCCGCCCTCGCTCGCCCAGTGAAGCACGGTGCTCTTGCGGGAGGTCGAGGCCATCAGCTCGACGACGGTGGCGCCGGGTTTGCAGAAGATCGTGTTGGCCAGGGCGGCGCCATGCACGGCGGCCACGACGTCGGCCCCCGATATCGCCGCCATCTGCTCGGCATGGTTGCCCCATCCCGGCTCGAAGATGCGGAAGCCCGCGCGTTCCAGCCGCTCGACCAGCGCGTCCTCGCCCTCCACGACGCGCAGGCGCTGGTTGCGGCGTCGGAGATAGAGCTTCGAGGCCGGCGGCGTGACCGGATGCCCCTGGTAGGCCGCGCGGAAGATGGCCCGTGCCGTATCCAGTGCCTGGGGAACGCCGAAGATCCGTTCGATATTGGGGCAATGGCTCCGGGCATAGACATAGCGCTCCGCGACCACGTGGTCCGTCGCCTTGAGTACGAGCTGCCGGATCGGATAGCCGAGCGCCTTCAGCCCATCGAGGAAGGCGGTCACCAGGGGCGGGTGCGAGGCGGAGACGAACACCGTCTCCTCCCGCTTGTCGATGGCGCCGACGCGCACCGCCTCGCAGATCGGCATCAGCACGTCGGTGAGGAGATGGCCGAAATGGAAGACGGGTGGGATCGCGAGGCAGCGCTCCGTCAGGACGATCTTCCTGAGACCGATCGGCGCGGGGTGGCAGAAGGCCCAGCGTGCCTGGCCCCGCTGGCCGAGGGAGATCTGGCGGCCCGTGTCGTAATCGGCGGGGATCACGGTATGGCCGGGAATCAGGACGTCGCCGATCTCGGCGATCATCGTACGGGTGGTGTCCCCCGTGCAGGCCGTCTCCAGCCCGTTCATCACATCGGCGTTGTGGCGCAGGACGATGGCCCGTGCCGCGTCGTAGCCGGGCGCGCAGAGGCGATGCCTCCGGGTCTCGTCGCTGATCACCCGCGCGCGGTCGGCCGGCCAGGCAAAATCCGGGAAGTAACCCGTGCTCCGCCGCAGGGCGGGATGCCAGCCCAGTAGGGCAGTGCTGAAGGCCGACGCATAGGGCTTCAGGTCGAACAGGCGTTCGAGGAACGTATGGTGCCGGGCCAAGCAGGTTCCCCACGAAATCGCACGCTCGACCCTACGGCACCATTGGTGAAGAACGCTGGAACGACACCACCGAGTCTACGGTCTCGCCCCGCACCGATGCATCGACCCCAGGGGCTGAACATGTATTTCGAATGCACGATGCAATTGGAAAGCTCGGCGCACCAGGCATCGTCCGGTCATCCGATTCGATACCGTGGAGCACGACAAGTCCGCCGCCGCTTAATGGCTATGCGGTAAGCAACCCCGGTCGATAAATCAATATCCTCCCGGCCAGGAACGTCCGCCTATGAGCTCCCGACCAGGAAGGACGCGGATGATACCGGCAAGGTGTGGTAGCGCCGGCCGGCATAGACGAGGCCCTGTCCGCTACCCGGTTCCGAGAGATCCACCACCTCGCAGAACAGCACATCGTGGCTGCCGACGGCATGGCGTGCGACGATGCGGCAATCGAAGGCGGCGAGCGCCCCCTCCAGCACCGGCGCCCCGGTGGCGAGTTCACCCCAAGCCGCGGCCGCGAAGCGCTCGTCCATGGGGGTACGGCCTCCGAACGCCCCGGCGATGCCGGCCTGCTCGCCCGACAGGGTGTTCACGCACAGGACTGCGTTGGCGCTCACCGCCGCGTAGGCCGAGGAGGTGCGGTTGATGCAGACGAGGAGGGTTGGCGGTGCATCGCTGACGCTGCAGACGGAGGAGGCGGTGAAGCCTGCCCGTCCCCCCGGCCCGTCGCTGGTGACGAGATGGACCGAGCTGGCCAGATGCGACATCGCCTCGCGGAAGGCGCCGGCTTCGACCGTGGGCATCGTCGTCTCGGTCATGGCCGGGGCTTTCCTCGAAACAGGTTTAGCGAAAGTGGTCACCGGTTTTGCGCCTTAAAACCTGCGACACTTCAAAGGCCTGAGCGAGGTGACGCGTTGGCTTGCCAATGCGAACCTGCTCAGGGTCGGTCGAGAAAGGCGAGGAGGGCGCGGTTGAACGCCTCCGCCTGCGTCACGCTATGGGCGTGGCCGCCGCTCTTGGCCAGATCCAGCCTGGCGTTGGGCAGGCCTGCCGCGAGCCGTTCCGAACACAGATAGGGCACCAGCACGTCGTCTTCCGCCGCCATCACCAGGGTTTCGTGCGGGATGTCGGCGAGACGATCGCTGAGATCGAAGGCTTCGAGCGCCGCAATCCGCCGGAACGTGTTCTCAGGCCCGGGGAAATGCGCCAGGGCATGGGCCTCGTCCGCCACCACCCGCCCGGCGTTGAGGGACAGCCAGGGGGCGGGGTAGAGGAAGATGGCCTGCGCCGCCACGTAGGCGTCCGGTCCGGCATGGGTCAGCAGCGCCTTGCGGGCGGCAAAGCAGCGCTTCGTCGCCGGATCGGCCCTGTCCCAGCCGTTGACGACCACGAGGCGTCCGACCCGGTCGGGATGGGTGCGCGCGAGCTCGAGACCGATCAGGCCGCCCAGCGCATGGCCGACGATGTCGGCGGTGGCGATGCCGAGCTCATCCAGCACGCGAAGCGCGTCGCGGGCCATCGCCGCGATGTCGTGGCCCTCATCCAGGGCATCGGGCGAACGCCCGGTGCCGCGATGGTCGTAGCCGACCACTCGGAAGCGCTCGGCCAGAGCCGGGATCTGCGGCGCGAAATAGCCGCAGGAGCCGCCGAGACCGGGCGAGAGCAGGACGGTGCGCGCTCCGGCCCCGTGGACCTCGTGGTGGATGGCTGCGCTCACGGCTTGCCCAGATGCGCGATGGAGGCGATCTCGACGAGGGCGTCGGGCTTCACCAGGCCGCACTGGATGCAGTAGCGCGCCGGCTTCTCGCCGGGGAAGTAGGTGGCATAGACCGCGTTGATCGCGGCGTAATCGGCCCAGTCCTTCAGAAAGATGTGGTTGAAGGTGACGTCGTCCATGGTGCCGCCGGCCGCCGTGACGACGCCCTTGATCGTCTCCAGCACGTGTCTCGTCTGCGCACCCGCATCGCCCACATGGACGACGTTGGCGTCGGCATCCAGCGGCAGGGTGCCGGAGACGTAGAGCACGCCGTCGGCGAGGGTGCCCGGCACGTAGGGGGCGAGCGGCTTGCCGGTGCCGGGGGGAATGATCACGGTCTTGGGCATGGTTCGCAGTACTCCCGTTCGATCGTCGAAATGGCCGTCTTCGTCGTCTGTGTCGTCTTGCCCGCCCGTGACCTCATCCTGAGGTGCCGCAGCGTAGCGGAGGCCTCGAAAGCGGCTTTCAGCTCGCTTCCAGGGGCCTGGAGGCCTCCTTCGAGGCACGCTGACGCGGGCACTTCAGGATGAGGTCGAGGGCGGAGGGAGGATGTCACTCCGCCACCACGGCGTCCCGCTCGGCCAGCGCCGCCTCGAAACTCGCCACGTCCGAGACCCAGCCGAAGAAGGTCTCGATATTGGCGAGCGCTCCCGCCTGGAGGCTGTCCGGCCCCGCCTGATGCGTCGCGTCGGCGAGGACGATGCCGAAATATTCGAGGAAGAATCCGTCGCGCAGGGTCGATTCCACGCAGACATTGGTGGCGATGCCGGTGAAGACCAGGGTGCGGATGCCGGCCGAGCGCAGCAGGCTGTCGAGCTGGGTGTTGTAGAAGCCGCTGTAGCGCGGTTTTGGAAGCACGATGTCACCGGGCTCGGGCTTCAGCGCATCCACCAGGGCGTAGTCCCAGGATCCCTTGGCGAGCAGCCGCTCGTTCATGTCGGGGCGGCTGCGCATGGTCTTGAGGGCGTTCGACTTGTGCCAGTTCGGCGAGCCCGGCCCGCCGGCCTCGACATAGTCCGGGTCCCAGCCGTTCTGGAACCAGATGACCTTGAGTCCGTGTTTTCGCGCGGCGGCGACGGCCGTCGCGATCTTCTCGATCACCGGCCCGGTCGCCGAGACGTCGAACCCGGCGAGATCGAGATAGCCGCCCCTGGTGGCGTAGGCGTTCTGCATGTCGACGACGATGAGGGCGGTGGCCTTCGCGTCGAAGGCGATGGGCTCGGGCCGGGCGGGGAGGGTGATGCCGCCATGGCGGCCGGCCGGGTCGTGATAGCCGGCGACCATCACGCCACCTTCGCCATCGGCACGGCATCGGCCGTGACATGCGCCCGCGATCGCATCAGCGGCTGGATGCGGGTGCCGTAGGCGTCGAGCCCCTTGAGGAAATCGTCGAACACCAAGAGCACGCCTTCGGTGCCCGGCACCGTGGCGACCTCGTCGAGCATCCGCGCCACCTCCGCGTAGGAGCCGACCAGGGTGCCCATGTTGATGTTCACCGCCGAGGTCGGGTCGGCCATCTGGCGCACGTTGGTGTCCGAGCCGGATTTGGTGTCGGCCGCCCCCTGGACTCCGAGCCAGGCGATGGCCTCGGCATCGGCCCCCGCCTTGTAATGCTCCCAAGTGGCGCGGGCCTCCTCGTCGGTCTCGGCGGCGATGATCATGAACAGCACGTAGGACGAGACGTCCCGGCCCGTCGCGGCCTTGGCGAGTTCCAGCCGCTCCACCGTGGGGGCGAAGGCGGTGGGCGTGTTCACGCCCTTGCCGAAGCAGAAATTGTAATCGGCGTATTTGGCCGTGAATTCCATGCCGGCGGCCGACTGGCCGGCGCAGATGATCTTCATGTCCGCCTGCGGCCGGGGCGAGAGCCGGCAATCGTCCATCTGGAAGAACTCGCCCTTGAGGTCGCAGGAGCCCGTCTCCCACAGGTCGCGCAGCACCTGGGCGTATTCGGAGAGGTACTCGTAGCGCCGCGAAAAGTACTCGTCGCCGGGCCACAGGCCCATCTGCGAGTATTCCGGCCGCTGCCATCCGGTGACGAGGTTGAGGCCGAAGCGGCCGCCGGAGATGGAATCGATGGTGGAGGCCATCCGCGCGGTGATGGCGGGGGGCATGCACAGGGTGGCGGCGGTGGCGAAGAGCTTGATCCGGCTCGTCACGGCGGCGAGGCCCGCCATCAGCGTGAAGGATTCGAGGTTGTGGTCCCAGAACTCGGTCTTGCCGCCGAAGCCCCGCAGCTTGATCATCGACAGGGCGAAATCGAACCCGTAGCCCTCGGCCTTCAGCACCACCTGCTTGTTGAGCTCGAAGCTCGGCCTGTATTGCGGCGCGTTCTCCGACAGGAGCCAGCCGTTATTGCCGATGGGAATGAAGACGCCGACATTCATGACCGCCTCGCTATTCTGGCGGAGATTGGACGATGGGATCCAATCCCGGTCAAGGTTGCGAACGGAGAGTGTCCTGCTCGTCCCGTCCGATGGTGAACGGTAGCTGTTTGGACCATATGGTCAAACTCGAAATCGACCTTTTCGGCCGTTTGCTCAAACTCTCTTCGATCTGCCCGGCCGGGAGGCGGCTTCTGCTGAAACGCGCGGCGGATACGCGAACCCGCTCGGGTCTTCCCCGCGCCGTGACACGTTCTCGTGAGGTCTCACTCTCGGACATTGCCTTCGGGGACGACGCGGTAAGTAATCTGGAGGTATTCAAAACAACCACGGAGAGGAAACCCCATGCGGTACCCGATGCTCGGTGCTCTCGTCGCGATGCTGCTTCCGATGACGGCCCATGCCGAAGGCGATGCCGCCGCTGGCGAGAAAGCCTTCGCGCCCTGCAAGGCCTGCCATGCCTTCGGCAAGAACGGCGTCGGCCCGGACCTGACGGGGGTCGTCGGGCGCAAGGCGGCCTCCCTCGACGGGTATTCCTACTCGGCCCCGCTCAAGGCGTCGGGCATCACCTGGGACGAGGCGAACTTGCACGAGTGGCTGAAGAACCCGAAGGCCAAGGTGCCGGGGACGAAGATGGTGTTCGCCGGTTATCCCGACGACAAGAAGATCGATGACGTGATCGCGTATCTCGCCTCGAAGAAGTAGGTCTTTTCCCGGGCCTGGCCGACGGGCGGGATTCCCGCCGGTGGGGCTCGTTTCCCAGTGCCTATCGCAGGCCCAATCCTGTGAGGATCAGGGCCTGCGTGCTCGCCACGGTGCTCTCGAAGAAGTCGGATTCGTCGAGGCTCCGACCGGTGACCGCATCCACCTGGACCGCGAAATCGGCGTAGTGCTGGGTGATCGCCCAGATCGAGAAGATCAGGTGGTGCGGGTCGTGGGCCCCGATGCGGCCCTGGTCGATCCAGCCGCGCAGGATCGCCGCCTTGCTCTCCACCAGCCCGCGCAAGGGGCCTTCGAGCTCGGCCCGCAGGAGCGGTGCGCCCTGGACGATCTCCAGGCAGAACAGCCGCGAGGCCTGGGGCGCGTCCCGCGACAGGGTGAGCTTGGCGCGGATATAGGCCTGGATCGCCTCGGCCGGATCGCTGTCGGCGTCGAGTTCCTGCAGCGGGTCGAGCCAGACGTCGAGGACGCGGCGGAGCACCGCCAGATACAGCTCCTCCTTCGAGGGGAAGTAATAGAGCAGGTTGGCCTTCGACAGCCCGGCCCGCTCGGCGAGCCGGTCCAGGCTCGCCCCGTGCAGGCCGAGCCCCGAGAAGATCTCCAGCCCCGCATCGAGGATCGCCTCGCGCCGCGCCTCGCCGTCCTTGCGGCGGCGGCGGGCGGGGGGCTTGTCTGCGAGGCTCGTTCTCACGTCGATCTTTCCCTCCCGCTACCTGATCCTGGACGACCGCGCGGCGTCGGGCGTCCGCCGAACGCGCCGAGGAGGATCATCGGTCGGGATCAACTGAGCCCTCCTCGTCGATGTCGGGTTCTATGTCCTCGGCGGGTGATGGTCGATCCAGTGCCGGGCGATGTCGATCCGTCGTGCCACCCAGACGTCCTCATGGGCGGCGATATGGTCGAGGAAGCGGGCCAGCGCCCCGATCCGGCCCGGCCGTCCGACGAGGCGGCAATGCAGCCCCACCGACATCATCTTCGGCGCCGTCTCGCCCTCCGCGTAGAGGGCATCGAACGTGTCGCGCAGGTAGGTGAAGAAGTGGTCGCCGGTGTTGAACCCCTGCAGGGCGACGCAGCGCATGTCGTTGGCGTCCAGCGTGTAGGGCACCACGAGGCCCCGTCCGCTCGGCTCCTCGATCCAGTAGGGCAGGTCGTCGGCGTAGGAATCGGCGAGCCAGGTGAAGCCAGCCTCCACCCCGAGATCGAGGGTGTGGACCGAGGAGCGGCCGGTGTACCAGCCCAGCGGCGGCTCGCCGGTAATCTCCGTGTGGATGCGGATCGCTTCGTCCATATGCGCCTTCTCCTCCTCGCGGGTGAAATCGCGGTAGTCGATCCATTTCAGGCCGTGGCAGGCGATCTCCCAATCGGCCTCCTTCATGGCCGCGGCGATGTCGGGGTGGCGGGCCAGCGCCGTGGCGACGCCGAACACGGTGACGGGGATGTTCCGCGCCTGGAACAGCCGCCAGATCCGCCAGAACCCGGCGCGCGCGCCGTATTCGAACATCGATTCCATGTTCATGTGCCGCTGGCCCGGCCACGCCTGGGCGCCGACGATCTCCGACAGGAACGCCTCCGAGGCCGGATCCCCATGCAGGATGCAGTTCTCGCCGCCCTCCTCGTAGTTGAGCACGATCTGCACCGCGATCCGCGCGCCGTTCGGCCAGCGCGGATGGGGCGGGTTGCGGCCGTAGCCGACGAGGTCGCGGGGATAGGTCACGGGGCCTGCCGATAAGGTTCGGGAATGGTCTGGAGCGCGAAGAGCCGCTCGCCGCATTCGAACCCGGAGCCCACCCTTTGCGCAAGCCCCGGGCAATCCCGCCTGGAGACAATCAAGCCTGGAGACATGGGGGGCAGCGGTGCTGAATCGGAGGATGGTGCTGCTTGGCTGATAGAGCTTTTCCAACAGGAGGTCGCTACGTCCGGCCGCGGGGGGAGGCGAGTCCACGGGTCTCATCGAGAGCGTCTTCCAGGATATGACGGTGCCGCCGCTTGCACCTCGACACTCTCGATGTATCGATGCGCTCCGGCCCGCGCATGGTCCTTGCCTGCGTCCCGCCGCCTGCGACCAACACCCGAGGTTTCCCGTGCTCCTGACCCCGCGCGAAAAGGACAAGCTCCTCGTCGCCATGGCCGCCCAGGTCGCCCGCAACCGGCTCGCCCGCGGCGTCAAGCTGAACTATCCCGAAGCGATCGCCCTCATCACCGACGCCGTGGTGGAGGGCGCGCGGGACGGCCGCTCGGTCTCCGAACTGATGCAGGCGGGCGCCCATGTCCTCACCGCCGACCAAGTGATGGAGGGCATCGCCGAGATGATCCACGACATCCAGGTGGAGGCGACCTTTCCCGACGGCACCAAGCTCGTCACCGTCCACCATCCGATTCGCGGCGCACCCTCGTTGGACGTGCCCGGCACGGTGACGACGCTTCCGGGCGAGATCGTGTTCAACGACGGCGCTCCGCGCACCCTGCTCACCGTGGCCAATGTGGGCGACCGGCCGATCCAGGTCGGCTCGCACTACCATTTCTACGAGGTGAATCCGGGCCTGACCTTCGAGCGCGAGAAGGCGAGGGGCCAGCGCCTCGACATCGCGCCCGGCACGGCGGTGCGGTTCGAGCCGGGCGCCACGCGGGAGGTCTCCCTGGTGCCGCTGCTCGGCGCGCGGACGGTCTACGGGTTCCGCGGCGACGTGATGGGGACGCTGTAGCTCCTTACTTATGATATGCAGGAAAGGCGTTTCGAGGATTGTAAGGAGGTCAGGATGCGGCGGTTCGCGATGACCATGACATCTAAGGGACAAGTGACCCTGCCGGCGGAGTTCCGACGGGCGATCGGTGCGGTCCCCGGCGATCGCCTGTCTCTTCTCGTCGGAGAGGATGGACGCGCGACCCTGGCGAAGGACATCGACGACCTGTCGTCCCTACAGGTCATCGCCCGGCGGGCACGCGCGGCCGGCGCCACGCGGGATGCGGATGGCGATCCGATCGGGGATTACCTCGTCGCCGAAGACGAGCGGACGAAATCGCCGCGATGATCGGCATCGACACCAACGTTCTGCTCCGTCACATCCTCGAAGACGATGTTACGCAATCGCCGATCGCGACGGCGTTCCTGATGCACGACAGCCGGGTGACCGAGCCCGCCCTGGTCAACCCGGTGTTGCTCGTCGAACTCGTCTGGACGCTGATGCGGCGCGAGAGTTTCGGAAAACCCGACATCTTGGATCTGCTCGATGTCTTGGTGCGATCACGGCGGATCGCCTTCACCGACGAGCGGGCCGTCATCGCCGCCATCGAGGGGTGGCGGCGCGGCAAGGCCGACTTTCCCGACTATCTGATCTGCCACCTCAACCGGCAGGCCGGCGCGACTACGACGATGACCTTCGACGGAGACGCGGCGATGGAGCCGGGTTTCTCGCGACTGACTGCCTGAGCGGAGGCGACCGACGTCCATGTCCAACACCCCACGCCCCGCGAGCCTCCCCCGCTCGGCCTATGCCGACATGTTCGGCCCCACCACAGGCGACCGCATCCGTCTCGCCGACACCTCCCTCGTCATCGAGGTGGAGCGCGACCACACCACCTATGGCGAGGAGGTGAAGTTCGGCGGCGGCAAGGTCATCCGCGACGGGATGGGGCAGTCGCAGGTGACGAATGCCGATGGCGCGGTGGACACCGTCATCACCAATGCCGTGGTTCTCGATCATTGGGGCGTGGTGAAATGCGATGTCGGCATCGTGAAGGGCCGCATCTTCAAGCTCGGCAAGGCCGGCAACCCAGACATCCAGCCGGGCGTCGACATCATCGTCGGCCCCGGCACCGAAGTCATCGCCGGCGAAGGCAAGATCCTCACGGCCGGCGGGTTCGACAGCCACATCCACTACATCTGCCCGCAGCAGATCGAGGAGGCCCTGTGCTCGGGCGTCACCACGATGCTCGGCGGCGGCACCGGCCCGGCGCACGGCACCTTCGCCACCACCTGTACTCCTGGCCCCTGGCACCTCGCCCGGATGATCGAGGCGGCGGATTCCTTCCCGATGAACCTCGCCTTCGCCGGCAAGGGCAACGCCTCGCGGCCCGAGAGCCTCGTCGAGATGGTCCGCGCCGGGGCCTGCGCGCTGAAGCTCCACGAGGATTGGGGCACCACGCCCCAGGCCATCGACACCTGCCTCACGGTGGCCGACCTGCACGACGTTCAGGTGATGATCCATTCCGATACGCTCAACGAATCCGGTTTCGTCGAGGACACGATCCGCGCCTTCGCGGGGCGGACCATCCACGCCTTCCACACGGAAGGGGCGGGGGGTGGGCACGCCCCCGACATCATGAAGGTGGCGGGGCTGATGAACGTGCTCCCGTCCTCCACCAACCCGACACGGCCGTACACGAAGAACACCATCGACGAGCATCTCGACATGCTCATGGTCTGCCACCACCTCGACCCGGCGATCCCCGAGGATCTGGCCTTCGCCGAGAGCCGTATCCGCAAGGAGACCATCGCCGCCGAGGACATCCTGCACGATATCGGCGCGCTCTCGATGATGTCCTCGGACAGCCAGGCCATGGGCCGGGTCGGCGAGGTCGTCATCCGCACCTGGCAGACGGCGGACAAGATGAAGCGCCAGCGCGGGAGCCTGCCGGGCGATACCTCCGGCAACGACAACCTGCGCGCCCGCCGCTACATCGCGAAATACACGATCAACCCGGCCATCGCGCATGGCGTCTCGGCCCATGTCGGCTCGGTGGAGGCGGGCAAGCTCGCCGATCTCGTGCTGTGGACGCCGGCCTTCTTCGGGGTGAAGCCTGACCTCGTCATCAAGGGCGGCATGATCGCCACGGCGCCGATGGGCGACCCCAACGCCTCGATCCCCACGCCCCAGCCGGTGCATTACCGCCCGATGTTCGGGGCGATCGGGCGGTCGCCCTTCGCCACCGCGCTCACCTTCGTCTCGAAGGCCGCCATCGAGGACGGCCTTCGCGACCGGCTCGGCGCGCAGAAGCAGTTCGTCGCCGTGGAGAACGTACGCGGCGGCATCTCGAAGAAGAGCATGATCCTCAACGACGCCACGCCGACCATCGAGATCGACGCGGAGACCTACGACGTGCGCGCCGATGGTGAGTTGCTGGTCTGCGAGCCGGCCGAGGTGCTGCCGATGGCGCAGCGGTATTTCCTGTTTTGAGGTAGGATGGCGACGCTGACAGGGGACATGCCATGGCAAAGGCTGCTGTGAGGCCGCCCATGGGGCGGGATCTCCACGAGACCGATCTGTATCTTTGGACACAGGCGCAAGCGGCCCTTCTGCGCGCGGGTCGCTGGCAGGATGTCGACCTGAATCACCTCGCCGAGGAGATCGAGAGCTTGGGTGGGTCGCAGAAATCCGAGATCCGCAACCGGCTCGCCATCCTGATTCAGCATCTGCTGAAGTGGGAGTTTCAGCCGCAGAAGCGCAAATATGGCTGGCGCGCCTCCATCGTCGAGCAACGGCTCCAGATCGATGGCCTTCTCGATGTCAGTCCCAGCCTCAAGGCATGGCCCGAGGTGGTGCTCGCCAAGGCCTATCGCCTAGCATGCGTCCGGGCGGCAGCGGAGACGGGCTTGAGCGAGCGTGGCTTCCCTGAAACCTGTCCTTACTCGCTGCAGCAGATCATGGATGATGGCTTCTATCCGGGTCCGGTAGAGCCGGAGGCTCTTTGATGCCGAGGACCGGTATGACCGAGCGGCCCAAAGAAGCGATCCCGGCCCCATGATCCGCGCCACCCGCGTCCTGCGCCGCGACTCACTCTCCGGCGAGATCGTCGACCGTATCGTCCTCGACCATGGCGACCGCCACCGCCGGCGCATGGTCATGCGCGGGGTCGGCGGCCTGTCCTTCCTGCTCGACCTGCCCGAGCCGGTGGTCCTCGACGACGGCGATGCCCTGGTGCTGCAGGACGGGCGCCTCGTCTGGGTCGAGGCTGCGCCCGAGCGCCTGCTCGAGATCCGGGCCGCCGACGACCTCGCCCTCAAGCGTCTGATCTGGCACATCGGCAACCGCCACATCCCGGCCGAGATCGGCGCGGACGCGGTCCATATCGCCTACGACCATGTGCTCGCCGAGATGGTGCGGGGCTTAGGGGGGACGGCCGAGCCGGTGGAGCGTCCGTTCCGGCCCGAGGGCGGCGCCTATGCTGGCGAGGCCGCCGGTCACCATCACGGGCATGGCCATGCCCACGATCACGACCACCATCATCCGCACGGCCACGACGCGGTGTCCGGTTGAGCCTGATCTTCTCTCCACCGCTCCCTTCCCCGGATCACCTTCCGCTGACGCTGCGGGCGTCCGGGGAAGGGGACCTGGGGCGATGAGGGACGAACCCTCGATGATCGACACCGTCCGGCTCATGGCCTGGCTCTCGCCGGGCTATCCCGTTGGGGCCTATGCCTATTCGCACGGGCTCGAATGGGCGGTGGAATGTGGCGATGTCGGCGGCGAGGCCTCGCTGCTGGCGTGGCTCGGCGACGTGCTCGAACGGGGTGCGGTGCGCACCGACCTGATCCTTCTGGCCCATGCCCATGCCGCCGCGGCAGCGGGGGACGTCCCGGCACTGGTGGTGGTCAACGACCTCGCCGTCGCCCTGGCGCCCACGCGCGAACTCCATCTCGAGACGACGCAGCAGGGCCGCAGCTTCATGGATGCCACCCGCGCCGCCTGGGGCCTGCCTGATCTCGACCGATTGAGCGAGGCGTTGCCCGGCGAGGTGGCCTATCCGGTGGCGGTGGGGCTTTCGGCCGGCGCCCACCGCATGGCGCTCGCCCTGGTGCTCGCCGGGTTCGGCCTCGCCTTCCTGCAGAACCTCGTCTCGGCGGCGCTGCGCTGCGCGCCCATCGGCCAGAGCGCCGGCACGCGGGTGATCGCGTCCCTCACCCCCCGGGTGGCGGCCCTGGCCGCGACCATCCCGCTCCTGAGCCTCGAGGAGATCGGCACCGCGACCCTGCGCCTCGATCTCGGCTCGGCCCGGCACGAGACCCAGTATTCTCGGATTTTCCGCTCGTGAAAGACCCCGTCATGACCTCACTGAACGGCCCCTTGCGCGTCGGCATCGGCGGCCCCGTCGGTTCCGGCAAGACCGCCCTGATGGAACAGCTCTGCAAACGCTTCCGCGATCGCTTCGAGATCTGCGCCATCACCAACGACATCTACACCAAGGAGGATGCCCGCATCCTCACCGTGGCGGGCGCCCTGCCCGAGGAGCGGATCATGGGTGTCGAGACCGGCGGCTGCCCGCATACGGCCATCCGCGAGGATGCCTCGATCAACCTCGCGGCGGTGGCCGAGATGCGCCGCCGCTTCCCGAAGCTCGACCTGATCCTGATCGAATCCGGCGGCGACAACCTCGCCGCGACCTTCTCGCCGGAGCTCGCCGACCTTACCCTCTACGTCATCGACGTCGCTGGCGGCGAGAAGATCCCGCGCAAGGGCGGCCCCGGCATCACCCGCTCCGACCTCCTCATCGTCAACAAGACCGACCTCGCCCCGATGGTCGGCGCCGATCTCGGGGTGATGGAGGCCGACACCCGGCGCATGCGGGGCACGCGGCCCTACGTGTTCTCGTCCTTGCGCGAGGGCCACGGCGCCGACACGGTCGCCCGCTTCATCGTCGAGGCCGGCGGGCTGGGGTAGGAGCCGGGAGCCATCCCACCCATCCGCCCCTTCGAGGTTCCCCGACGTGACGACACCACTGCCTTCCCGCGAGGGGGCCGTGCGGGAAGTCTTTCTCGCCTTCCTCAAGCTCGGCCTCACCGCTTTCGGCGGCCCGATCGCCCATCTCGGCTACTTTCGCGCCGAGTTCGTGCATCGCCGCCGCTGGCTCGACGAGGCGGCCTATGCCGACCTCGTGGCCCTGTGCCAGTTCCTGCCGGGGCCGGCCTCAAGCCAGGTCGGGTTCTCCCTCGGGGTGATGCGGGGCAGGGGGCTCGCCGGCGGGCTCGCCGCCTGGGCCGCCTTCACCCTGCCCTCGGCGCTCCTCCTCCTGGCCTTCGCCTATGGGGCGGACGCTCTCGGCGGCCCGGTCGGATCGGGCATCGTCCATGGGCTGAAGCTCGTCGCCGTGGCGGTGGTGGCGCAGGCGGTCTGGGGCATGGGCCGCACCCTCGCGCCCGATGCCACCCGCGCGGCCATCGCCTTTGCCGCCCTCGCCTTGACCACGGTACTGACCGGATCGACCGGTCAGGTCGCCGGCATCGGTCTCGGAGCCGTGGCCGGGTTGGTGGTCTGCCGCCGATCATCCGCGGCGGCGGGCGGGCATCTCGGCATCCCGGTCTCGCGCCGGGCCGGCGCGGTGGCCCTCTTCCTGTTCGGCCTGTTCCTCGCGGTCCCGCCTATCCTCGCGAAATCCCTGTCCTCGCAGGGGTTCGCCCTGTTCGACGCGTTCTACCGCTCCGGCGCCCTCGTCTTCGGCGGCGGCCACGTGATGCTGCCGCTCCTGCGCACGGCCCTGGTGGAGACCGGCTGGATCGGTCCGGACGCGTTCCTCGCCGGTTACGGCGCGGCGCAGGCGGTGCCGGGGCCGCTCTTCACCTTCGCGGCCTATCTCGGCGCGGCGCTCGGACCGCAGCCGAACGGTCTGGTCGGGGCCGCCATCGCCCTAGTGGCGGTGTTCCTGCCGGGCCTGCTCCTGGTCTATGGGGCATTGCCCTTTTGGGATGCCGTCCGCGAAAGACCCCTGGCGCAGGCGGCCATGCGCGGCGCCAATGCGGCGGTGGTGGGGATTCTCGCTGCCGCGCTCTACGATCCCCTCTGGACCGGTGCCGTCCTCGGCCCGCGCGACTTCGCCGTGGCGGCCGGCGCGTTCCTGCTCCTGACGATCGGGGCGGCCCCGCCCTGGATCGTGGTCGCGCTCACGGTCGTCGCGGGGGCAGGCTTGACGGTGGTGGGGGGCTGACGCCCCGTTCCTCCCGTCCAACACTCTCAGGATGAGGTCGCGGGACAAAACCACGAAAAAATCATCCGTCGCAATTCGCCGACAGCAGCGCGAGCGTGCGTTGGAAACCCTGGTACTGCGCCATGCTGGACGGGTGCCGGATCTCGGCGGCGTCGGGCATGATGCCGGCGAAGCCCGCTTCCGGATCGGCGACGAAGGGGCGTGGACCGACATGGGCGCCCATCCGGTTGGTGACGTCGACCTCGCCGCAGATGGCGTCCGCCTTGCCCCGGCGCAGCCGGCCGTAGCGCGCCTCGGCCGGGCTCCTGACTCCCCTGCCCACCAGCGTCATCACGGACACCGATATCTCCGCCCCGATCATGGCGTCGGACCCGTCGATGACGGTCTGCGCCGTGGCGGGTGCGGCGGCGAGAAGGGCGACGGAGAGGCAGACGGCGCGCATCACGAGGCCTTCGCCACCACTTCGATGTCCCGGTCCATCCCGCTCTCCACCTTGAACTCCCGCGTGAAGACCTGGCCGTCGTGGCGCGCGATGAGGACGTAGTCGCCCTCGGCCAGGGTCACCTGTGGAAAGGCACCGATGGCCTCGCGGATCGTGTCGCCGCCCGGCGTCAGCACGCTGAAGGCGGTGCCGGCGAAGGCCTCGGCGCCGGGGGCGGCCACGAGCTTGAGGGTGACGGTGGCGGCCCGGTGGTTGAGGGTGGCGTCGGTGACCTTGCCGTTCTCCACCTTGAGGTCGGCGCGCTGGATCGCGTTCGATTCCCCGTAATTCGAGACCACATGGTAGGTCCCCTCCGGTAGGCGGATCAGCTCGCCCGCCTTGACGCCGCTGCGCACGAGGCGCCCTTCCGAATTGGTGCCGATGGGCACGAAGACCGAGAAGGTGAGGTCGGCGGGGGTGATCTTCATGTCGCCGATGGCACCCGAGAGCTTGAGCGCACCCGCGGTGATCGTCAGGCGGTCGCTGAGTGCCGCGCCCGCCATGGTGATGCGCTTCGAGGCGCTGGCGAAGCCGTAGGTGACGGTGGCGACATAGGCGCCGGGCGCCAGGGTGAAGCTCGGATCCGCCGCCTCTGAGCGCGCGACGATGTTCGGCCGCACCCCGTCGGACCGGTCTTCGTAGATGCGCCAGGCGAGGCCGGAGCGCACCGGCTGGTTGCTGCCCGCGAACAGGGCGGTGAGAGAGAGCGACGCCTCGCCCTCGACGGGGGGGCTCGGCAATTGCGGCCCCGTGATCGAGGGGGAGGGCAGGGCCTGGCCGTTGCGGCCGCCGAACGGGCCGCGCTCCTGCGCCTGCGCCGGCAGCGCCGCCATCGCCATGGCTCCCGTCACCGCGAGCGCGCGCATTACCGGTCCCATCCGCTGTCTCCTTCCTGGGTCCACCCTGCACGGGTCCGCCATGCATGTCGGCGATTGCCAAGCTGCGGGCCGCACGGCATGTTTTCGCGTGTCGGCCATCCCCG
Source organism: Methylobacterium sp. W2 (assembly GCF_020662345.1). Classification (GTDB taxonomy): domain Bacteria; phylum Pseudomonadota; class Alphaproteobacteria; order Rhizobiales; family Beijerinckiaceae; genus Methylobacterium. The sequence goes on from NZ_VMOA01000048.1 coordinate 25,542, forward strand.
TGCCGAATGCGACATCCCGCTTTGGATCCGGACCGTGGCGGCTCCAAGGCCGAAGCTCCCTCATCGATAGTTGAAGCGTTTCGCCTCGGAGCGGCCGCCCGGCGGTGCCCTCCACGTCCCTCACTCGCGCCGAACAGGTTCCATGGACACCACACCCGACATGTCGCGGAACGACACAATCGATCTCCTGCGCGTCCGCCGCTCCGTTCCGCCGGTCAATCTCGACGGGCCGGGTCCGAGCGCCGGGGAGCTCGATGCGATCCTCACCATCGCCTCGCGCGTGCCCGACCACGGCAAGCTCAACCCCTGGCGCTTCCTGGTGATCGAGGGCGACGCCCGCCTGCGCGTGGGCGACACCATCGGGGAGGCCTATGCCGCCGATCATCCCGAGGCCGATGCCAAGCGCCTCGACCTGGAGCGCCACCGCCTCGCCCACGCCCCGCTGGTGGTCGCCGTGGTCTCCAGTGCTGCCCCCCACGTCAAGATCCCGGAATGGGAGCAGGTGCTGTCGGCGGGCGCCGTCTGCATGAACCTCGTCGTCGCGGCCAATGCCGCGGGCTTCGCCACCGCCTGGCTGACCGAGTGGTTCGCCTACGACCGCCGCATCCTCGACGCGCTCGGTCTCGACCCGCGCGAGAAACTGGCCGGCTTCATTCATGTCGGTCGTGCCCGCGATGTCCCGAGCGACCGCCCGAGACCCGTCCTGTCCGACATCGTCACACGAGTCTGAGCGGCGCCATGCATTACGATTCCGAGAACCGCACCCTCCCGCACAACCCGCTGAAGGCCCTCGTCGCGCCCCGGCCCATCGGCTGGATCAGCGCGATGAACAAGCAGGGCCAGATCAACCTCTCCCCCTATTCCTACTTCAACGCCGTCGCCACTGGCCCCGACATGGTGATGTTCTCGTCCTCAGGCCGCAAGGACGCGATGACCTTCGCGGAGGAGGGCGGGGAGTTCGTCTGCAACTTCGCCACCTACGGGCTGCGCGAGGCCATGAATGCCACCTCGGCTCCCCTCGCCCGGGGCGACAGCGAGTTCGTTGCGGCCGGTCTGACGCCGGTGCCGTCGCGCAAGGTGCGCCCGCCGCGGGTGGCCGAATCCCCCGCGGCCCTGGAATGCCGGTGGCTCCAGACCGTGCCGCTGACGCCTCTCGACGGCAGTGAGGCCAGTCACTTCTTGGTGATCGGCCAAGTCGTGTCGATCTATGTCGACGATGCCTTCGTCAAGGATGGCCGGGTCGATACCGGCGCGATGCACCCGCTCCTGCGCGGTGGCTATTTCGACTATTTCAGCGTCACCGACGAGGCACGTTTCGAGTTGAAGCGCCCTCCCGGGGCGGGTCAGTAGCCTCGTCTCGGCATCGTCCAGCGATCGACGCAAGCTCAGGTATGAAGCAGGGCGGCCGGGGAGTGCGCCGTGCCAAAAAGGGAACCAAGACGAGGCTCCACAGCTTAATGGCCCGAACCGTCGTTTGACGGCTCCTTTCTGCGAACCGCCAGAGGGGGCGATCGCAAAGGTCTGAGTATCATGATCGTTAAGTTCACTGCACCGCTCCTCATCGTCGCCGGTCTTGCGACTCCCGCTCTTGCACAATCGACGAACCGCCCGCCGACCATGCTGATCCATGGCAATTACTGCGGGCCCGGCAACAACGCCCCACTTCCGCCCATCGACGCCCTCGACGCGGCCTGCGCCCGGCACGATGCCTGCACGCCGGATGGCGGTCTACCGACCAAGGCCTGCAACCTGCGCCTCCAGCGCGAGGCAGCCCTGGTCTCGCGCGATGCGCGCCAGCCGGACGATCTCCGTTCGCTCGCCGGCCTGATCTCGGTGAGTGCCTCGATGATGCTGGCCGATCGGTCCCCGCGCCCGGCCGCCGCCACCGCCGTCAGCCACGACCTCGCCGCGCCGGTGACGCAGTGGTCGCCCGCCTCCATGGGGGCACCGGCCCTGCCGGCCGACCAGGATGGCGACGACGCCGAGTAGGCCGGCCCCGCACGGCCGAGAATCGTCTCCCCCGTGCGCTTCCGTGGCCGCGCGCGACGGACAGAAACCGGAGCCTGCGCGAGAGGACACAGCGTCTTCGGCCCATGGCGCTCTGGGCGGTTGTCGCGCAGCGCCGTGCAGCCCGTCTCAACCGCTCGGACCAGCGGCGCTGGCCATCGTGACGATGAGGGCCTGATCCGGGTCGAGGACGAGCTTTCCCGCGAATCCATCGCGGCATGCCTCCTCGATCTCTCCAGCGAGGTCGCCGCCCGGTTCGCAGGCGGCATCGATGGCATCCACGCCTGCCGCCGCGGCGGCGAGGCGGACCAGTGCGCGCGTCTCGGCGAGGGGCGGAATCAGTGCGCCGTCCCGGGCCCGGAAGGTGGATGCCCCGATATCGGTCCTCAAGGCACGGGCATCCCAGGCGATGCCGTCGAGGCGGTCGCTCGATCCCGCGAGGGTCTGCAGAGCGAGTGCCCCCCGCGCCATCGCGACGAGGGCCAGGATGCGCGTTGCCCCATCGCGAAGATCCTGCATCGCCTCCTCGACAGCGAGCCGTGCGGCAAGCTCCATGACGTCGCGTGCACCCTCGCATCGGGGCAGGACGATGCCGTGCGGCGCGGCCGCCATCATCGCCGGGAGATCACGTTCCGGATCGTGCGAGCGGAGGTAGAGCAGGGGGGCGCCTTCCCTTCGCTCGGAGGGGAGAACTGGCGATGCGAGGCCCGCCACATCCACGATGAGCGCATGCGCGCCGCTCGTCATCGCCGCCGCGATGGCCTGCGCATCTCCGGAAACGGTCAGGAATGCGCGCATGCCGACCCCTTCGGTCGTCCGATGCGGCAGGACGGAACTCCGCAGCCTCTCATGTCACCTCACCCCGGTCCCGGCCCATTCTCTCGGCGAGGAAATCCACCAGGACACGGATGCGGGCGGGCATGGCAGGGCCGCCGACGAACACCGCATGGATCGCCTCGCGGTCCTGGGGATTGTACGCCTCCAGAAGCGGCACGAGGCGGCCCGCTGCGAGATCCTCCGAGATATGGAAGGTGCCGACGCGGGTGAGGCCGATACCCTGCAGGGCGAGTTGCACCAGGGTCTCGCCGTTGTTTGTCGCGACGTTGCCTCGCACCGCGAGGAGGTGGTCGCGCCCCTCCTCACGGAACGGCCAGCCCGGCTCGATCCGGCGGAAGTTGAAGTCGAGGCAGTTGTGGCCGGCCAGATCCGCCGGAACCCGAGGCGTGCCGGCGCGGGCGAGATAGGCGGGCGAGGCCACGACCATCCGCCCGGTCTCGCCAAGGCGCCGGGCGGTGAGGGGGCTGTCGGCCAGCGGCCCGAACCGGATCGCGAGATCGGCCCGCCCGCCGATCACGTCCGCGACCTCGTCGCTGAGGTCGATCTCCACCACGATCCCCGGATGGCGGGCGACGAAATCGCCGATGAGGGGAACCACCACCCGCCGGCCATGGGCCATCGAGGCGCTGACGCGGACCCGGCCGCGCGGGCTGCCCTGATCGGCGATCTGCGCTTCGGTCTCGTCGAGATCGGCCAGGATGCGCCGCGCCGCCCGTCCGTAGGTCTCGCCCTCGGCGGTGAGGCGCAGGGAGCGCGTGGTGCGCACGAGGAGGCGGACGCCGAGCCGGGCTTCGATCCGCGCCACAACCCGGCTCACCGCCGAGGGCGTCAGGCCGAACCGGCGCGCGGCGGCCGACAGGCTGCCCTCCTGGGCGACGGCGAGGAAGACGGCCATGTCACCGGCCCGGTCGACCCTGTCGCGCAGCATTGATGCCTCCGACGCACGGATGTTGGTCCCGTCAGGGTACTACCAGGGAGATGCGGCCTCCGCCATGTGCTGGTCTGGAACAGACGGAAAGCACTCATCATGAGACTCAACCTTCCCCTGCTGGCGCTGTCGGCCGGTGCCTTCGGCATCGGCGTCACCGAGTTCACGCCGATGGGCATGCTGCCCTTGATCGCCAACGACCTGCAGGTCTCGATCCCGGCAGCGGGCCTCGTCGTCAGCGCCTATGCGATGGGCGTGCTCATCGGCGCGCCGCTGATGACGCTAGCCTTCGCCCGGATGCAGCGCCGCCGCCTGCTGGTGGGGCTGATGGGCATCTTCACCCTCGGCAACCTCCTCTCGGCGATGGCCAACAGCTACGCGATGCTGGTCGTCACCCGTCTCGTCACGTCCCTGAACCATGGCGCGTTCTTCGGGGTCGGCGCGGTGGTGGCGGCGGGAATCGTGCCGCCCGAGCGTCGCGCCGCCGCCGTGGCCGCGATGTTCTCGGGGCTCACCATCGCCACCATCGGCGGCGTGCCGCTGGCGGCCTGGATCGGGGAGATGCTCGGCTGGCGTGCGGCCTTCTGGGGCATCGCGGCAATAGGCGCCGTGGCCATGCTGTCGCTGCGCCTGGCCCTGCCGCCCCTCGAGGCCGAGGCCGGCGGCGACATGCGGGCCGAACTTCGCGTCCTCATGCGCGGGCCGGTGCTCGCCGCCCTCGCCCTCACCGTGCTCGGGTCGAGCGCGATGTTCACGGTGTTCACCTACATCGTACCGATCCTGCGGATCGAGACCGGGGCTGCGACGCCGTTCGTGACGGCGATGCTGGTTCTCTACGGAATCGGACTCACCGTGGGCAACTGGGCCGGCGGGCGCTTCGCCGACCGCTCGGTGGACGGTACGCTCTTCGCCTCCCTCGGTGGGCTCGTCGCTGTGCTGGCCCTGTTCGCCTGGGGCGTGCGCTGGGAGGTTCCGGCCGCCATCCTGATCTTCCTCTGGGGCGTCGCCAGCTTCGCCCTGGTGCCGCCCCTGCAGATGCGGGTGATGGAGCAGGCGCAAGGGGCGCCCAACCTGGCCTCGGCCATGAACATCGGTGCGTTCAACTTCGGCAACGCCATCGGTGCCGCCGTCGGCGGGGGGGTGATCGATGCGGGCCTCGGCTATCCGGCCGTCCCCCTCGCCGGGGCTGCCATGGCCGGCGCCGGCCTCGCGATGTTGGTGGCCTTGCGCCGGGGGCGGCGCGGGGTGGCGGACCCTGTAGCGTCCTGAACTTCTACCGGGCCTCGATGAGTTCGACCCATCGAGGCCCGCCCGCCGGGTCTCAGGGAGCCTGATCATGTCAGTCTCACTGAGACTTGGAATCATGCAGGTTCGGGACGGCGTCGGCGGCGCATCCTTCAATCTTTATTTACCATGATCGGAACAGATTGAGGCTCAGGCCGACAGCGTCAGGTCCGCCTCCAGCCGGACGGCCATGTTCCTCTTCACCACGCCCCCCGCCAGCACGCGCGAGACCGGCCTCGGCCGGGACGCGGGCACGCGGGGTGGGGCGACCACGGGGACGTCCGCCGGATCGGCTTCGGCGGGCGTGGTCGACGCGATCCGCAGCGGCGCGCGCAGCACCGGCACCGAGTTCGACTACCTTCTCGCTACGGCCAAGCGCGAATCCTCCCTCGACCCCTCGGCCAAGGCCGCCACGTCCTCGGCCACCGGCCTGTTCCAGTTCATCGAGCAGACCTGGCTCGGGACGATGAAGAATGCGGGGCCCAAGCTCGGCCTCTCGGCCTATGCCGACGCCATCACCGCCAGACCCGACGGCACCTACACGGTGCAGGACGCCTCCACCCGCCAGACCATCCTCGATCTCCGCCGTGACCCGGCGGTGGCCGCCACCATGGCCGGCGCCCTGACCCAGCGCAACGGCGAGGCGCTCACCGCCGCCCTCGGGCGCGAGCCCACCGGCGGCGACCTCTACGCCGCCCATGTCCTTGGGGCGCGGGGGGCGGCGACCCTGATCGGCACCGCCCAGGCGAGCCCGGCGCGCGCCGCCGCCCTCGACATGCCGGAGGCGGCCGCCGCCAACCGGAGCCTGTTCTACGACAAGACTGGACGACCCCGCGGCGCCGCCGAACTCTACGCACTCCTGTCTGCCAGCCAATCCGCCTCGCGGCCCGCCCCCACGGCCCTGACGGGCGCCGCCGTCGAGCCGGCCTCCACGACCGATCCCGTCTCCGCCTATGCGGCCATCGACGGCGGCGGCCTGCGGGCGCTGTTCCAGACCGACAAGCGCCAGGGGGCGATGTCCGAGGGCGTCGCCCGCCTGTGGCAGGGCAGGGCCACGTCGCCGCCGGCCTCCTCGCCGCAGCCGATCCGCAGCGCGCCCACCTATTTCCCGCGCTCGGACGGGACGGGCGAGACGGCGTCGGTCACCGCCGCCATCCTCACGGAGCCTGCGAAGGTCGCCGCGACGGCACCGCCCGTCGCCGCCATGGTCACCGCCCTCGTCGGCGCGCCGCTGCCGCCGCGCCGGCCCGCCGAACTCACCGCCGCCGCTACGCGGCAGGCCGGCTCCTTCGCGTCCAAACCTCTCGATCTCTCACTCTTCACGACCCGGAGCGGTCAATGATCATCCGCCAATTCCTGTCCTGGACCCGTGACGCCTCCATCGACCGCCGCGCGGAGGCCGCGGCGGCGCTGACCCGGGCCTATCTCTATGGCGGTCTCGATGCCGGGGCGGCGCGCGAGGCGCGCTCGGCGATCCTGGCGCTCCTCGACGACCCGGCCCCCGCCGTGCGCCGTGCCCTGGCGCAGGCCTGCGCCGGTTGCGCCACCGCGCCCCGGCCGCTGGTCGTGGCCCTGGCCGGTGACCAGCCCGACATCGCCGCCCTGGTCCTGCGGCGCTCGTCCGTCCTCACCGATGCGGATCTCGTCGACGGCATCGCCGTCGGATGCGAGACCACCCGCACCGCCATCGCCGGCCGGCTCGGCCTCTCCCATGCAGTGTCCGGGGCCATGGCCGAGATCGGCGGTGTCCCCTCTCTCACCGCCCTGGTGCGCAACCGGGGCGCCCGCATCACCACCGGCAGCCTGCTGCGCATGGTGGAGCGGCACGGCGACGATGCCGGCCTGCGGGATGCGCTGACGACACGGGCCGACCTGCCCCTCGAGGTGCGGCAGGCCGTCACCGCCCGTGTGGCGGCATCCCTCTCGGCCTTCGCCATCGCCTCGGGCTGGCTCACCCCGGCGCGCGGCGAGCGGGCGAGCCGCGAGGCCCTGGAGCGCGGCACCCTGGAGGTGAGCGCCAATGCGGCCGGGGCGGACCTCGCCCGTCTCGTGAGCCATCTCCGCATCCGGGGCCAGCTCAATGCCGGCCTGATCCTGCGGGCGATCCTGTCGGGTCGCATGGCCTTCGCGGAGGCGGCTCTGTCCGATCTCACCGGCCTGAAGGCAGAGCGCGTGGCCGGGCTGATGCTTGACCCCTCCGCCTCGGGCTTCGCTGCCCTTCATCGCCGTGCCGGATTGCCAGCCGTCCTGCTGCCCGCCTTCGCGGCCGCGCTCTCGGCCTGGCGCGAGGCCGGTCTCCAGGCCGATCCCAGTAACGCCACCCTGTCGCGCCGGATGATCGAGCGTGCGCTCACCGCTTGCGAGACCATGCCGCTCGCCGAGGCGCAGAGCGTCATGGCCCTCCTCGCCCGCTACGAGGCCGAGGCCGCTCGCGAGGAGGCTCGAATCGCCGCCAAGGCCATGGAGGAGAAGGCGAGGCGGGAGACCCGGACGCGGATGCAGATCCTCGACGCGGAATGGCGCCTGGCGCAGCAGCTCGTCTCCCAGCGGCCGGACCGGCCGGCGGTACCCGCCATCGAGTTCGTCCCGATTCAGCCCGCCGCCGCCAAGGGAGGGGAATCGGTCGAATCCGTGCTCGATTCCCTGTCCGACGGGCTCAGGGCGAGTGTTCGCGAGGCGAGGGCGCAGGTCCGCCCGCTCGCCGCCGCGCCCATCGACCTGACCGGCCACGACCTCGTGACGATCGACGTGCAGCCCATCGTCGTATCCCAGCCGGAATTCGGCGCCGTGCCCGACCCGGTGCGGATCGATGCCGGCGTGTCGCCGACCCACGAGGCCGATGCGATCCTGGACGCGATCCCCGGCGCCCTCATCGCCAGCTACCGCGCCGATCGCGACCGCATGCGCCTCGCAGCCTGACCCGACGGGGTGCGACCGGTCTCCGCCGGCCGTCGCCCCTTCACCCTCATCCGGCTATGAGGGCGGCATGACAGGCACCGACACCAGAACCGTTCTTACCGGTCTCGCTCCCGTGGCCGCCCTGGTGGGGTCGATCCTCTCCCTCGTCATCGGCACCTCCTTCGCCAAGCAGCTGTTCCCGGTCATCGGCGCGGAGGGCACCTCGGCCTACCGCGTCACCCTGGCGGCGCTGCTGCTGCTCGCCGTGTGGCGCCCCTGGCGCCGGACCCTCGGCCGGCGGGATGCCGGCGTGGTGGTGCTCTACGGGCTCGTGCTCGGCGGCATGAACCTGCTGTTCTATCTCTCCCTGCGCACGATCCCGCTGGGGCTCGCCATCGCCATCGAGTTCGTCGGGCCGCTCACCGTGGCGGTAGCCTCGTCGCGGCGCGCCGTCGACCTCGTCTGGGTGGCGCTCGCCCTGCTGGGGCTGTGCCTGCTGCTGCCCCTGGATCGGGCGAGCGCCGGCCTCGATCCCGTCGGCGTCGCCTGTGCGCTCGGCGCCGCCCTATGCTGGGCGCTCTACATCCTCGTCGGCCAGAGAGCGGGGCACCTGCCCGGCGGGCAGGCGGTGGCCCTCGGCATGAGCGTGGCGGCCCTGGTGATCCTGCCCTTCGGCATCGCGCAGGCGGGCATGGCGCTGCTCTCGCCCTCCCTCGTCATGGCCGGCCTCGCCGTGGCGATCCTGTCGAGCGCGATCCCCTATTCCCTGGAGATGGTGGCCCTGCGGGGTCTGCCGCGCCAGACCTTCGGCATCCTGCTGAGCCTCGAGCCGGTCTGCGGCGCGCTCGCCGGCTTCCTCATCCTCGGGGAACGCCTGACCCCCCTGCAGGGCGCTGCCATCGCCTGCATCATGGCGGCCTCGGTGGGCAGCACGGTCGGTGCGTATCGGGCGAAACGAGTGGATCTGCGTCAAGCTGGATGAGCGAGGAAAATATAGCCCCTACAGTCTGTTGCAGGTGTCCGTTCTTGCAGTCGATGAGGATCTGCGCCGCTGACGCGACACGTCTTGCGCCGACGCTCCAGGCGCCCGGAAAAGGTGCCGGCACTGACGGGGTCCGAAAAAGCTGAGCCCCTTCCCCGGACGGGTGGAGCGCCGGCGGAACCCGATCCGGGGCCCGGCGCGAGACGTCGCGCAGCGTCAAATCAGCCGAACTGTTCGCGCAGAATCCGCTCGTCGAGGCTGTGGCCGGGATCGTGGAGGAGGGTCAGGTCGGTCTTGAGATCGAGCCAGGTCTCCACGGTGCAGACCCGGCGGAATTCGGTGTGGTCGGCCACCGCCGCCACCGGGCGATGCGCCGCGTCGAGCACCTCCACCTGGATGCGGGCGTGATCGGGCAGCAGGGCGCCGTGCCAGCGCCGGGGGCGGAAGGCCGAGATCGGGGTCAGCGCCAAGAGCCGCGAATTCAGGGGCAGGATCGGGCCGCCCACCGAGAGGTTGTAGGCGGTGGAGCCGGCGGGCGTCGCGCAGAGCACGCCGTCGGCGATGAGCTCGGGCAGGCGCACATGCCCGTCCACCGAGATCTTCAGCTTGGCGGTCTGGTGCGTCTGGCGCAGCATGTAGACTTCGTTGATGGCGCGCGCCGTGTGCCGGCGCCCCTCCACATCCACCGCCTCCATCATGAGCGGGTGGATGGTGCTGCGCTTGGTGCTCTCCAGCCGTTCGAGGAGGTTGTCCTCGCGGTACTCGTTCATCAGGAAGCCGACGGTGCCGCGATTCATGCCGTAGATCGGCGTGCCGGCCAGCATGAAGCGGTGGAGCGCCTGCAGCATCAGCCCGTCGCCGCCGAGCGCCACGATCACGTCGGCCTCCTCGGGGGCGACGCTGTCGTAGCGCCGCATCAGCGTGTCCGCCGCGCTCCTCGCATCGGCGGTGGGGCTCGCGATGAAGGCGATCCTCTGGAAGCGCCGCGCCATGGATGATCGTCCGCTCGTGTTGACGCCGGGCTTCGCCGCGCGCCTCATTCCCCTCGGAACAGGCCGCTGACCCGGAGACCCATAGCATGGAGCGTCCGCTTCTCGTCTACACCACCTTTCCCGATGCCGAGACGGCCCTCGCCATCGGCGAGGAGCTGGTGCGCGCGCGGCTCGCCGCCTGCGTCAACGTCCTGCCGGGAATGCGGTCGGTCTATGCCTGGAAGGGGGCGGTGGAGCGGGGCGAGGAGGTCGTTGCCATCCTCAAGACGCGGGAGGGGCTCGCCGATTCCCTCGCCGTCGCGCTCAAGCAGCGCCATCCCTACGAGACGCCGATCATCCTGCGCTTGGCCACGAGCGGGGCCGATGCCGACACTGCCTCGTGGATTCTGGCCGAGACCGGCGGCTGAGGCGCGTCCGATCGCCATCCCGCCGGACCGTGAAAACCCCGCCGCGGCGGGGCCTGGCGGGGAGAATCCGTGGGGGAGGGGCCGATCGACCGGTCTCGGCTCAGGCGGCCAGACGGTAGGATGCCTGGGCGTTGTCGTTGATGGCGACGAACATGCCGGCGGAGGTGGTGCCGGTGACCAGCGGGGCGGATTCGGCGTGGTCCGTGAGCAGGGCCAAAGCAGGGCCGACGGCGACGGCGGCGAGGCCGAGGATGAACAGAGCGATCATGGAACAAGCCTCTCTTGCAGCTGCAATGAAGCCTGTATCGCACTGCACCATAAGGCTTGGTATATTACATTTCGTATGACGGCTATGTTTTCGGCGCGGAGCTGCTGGGTCGTCCCGGCGGGAGACGCGTACATCGCCGGCACCCCGCCTTGCCCACCGCCGTGAGGGGGGCTTCAGCGATGGTTTCCGCCGGACATGCCGGGCATCAGCGGCAATGTGTGATGCCCGTCGCCGAAGATGATGATGGATAGGGTCAGGCCCAGGGCCGCGACATACAGCACCGCGAAGAGGTCGCGGTTGGCGCCCGCCGTGGCGAGCACGAGGGCCGCGAAGGGGATGCTCTGGAGGGCGAGGATGGCGGCGATGTTCATCTCGGGCACTCCGGCGGTCGCCGAGCAGGGTCGGACATGACGGCGCGTGGCAACACGGGACGGGCGGAGATGGCGCTCCTCGAACGGGGCGCGCGATAAAAAGAAGTGGCGTAGACCCGGCGGTCATCGCTGGCCGGCACGCAGGCGGGGCGGGATGCCATGTCCGTGGAGAGGCGGCCCGCTCCGGGGTCGGTCGCTGAAGGGCCGATTGGCCGGTCCTTCAGCCGAACCGGGCTCGCCCCGCCGGTCGGGCGGGGCGAGCGGTCGATCAGGCGTGGGCCAGGGCGCCGGCCGGAGTGACCGAGCCGTTGGCGACGTGGTGGCGCTTGAGCATCGGGCGGAGGACGGCCACGGCCAGGAACGCGGCGAAGAGATCCATGATCGCCACCGTATACAGCACCGTCGCCCAGGTGCCCGTGGCCTGCATCAGGATGTTGCCGAGCGGGACGAACAGGGCGGCGAAACCCTTGGCGCAGTAGAGAACGCCGTAGATCTTGCCGATGTGCTTGGAGCCGAACGTGTCGGCGGCCGTGGCGCTGAACAGCGAGTAGACCTCGCCCCAGGCTAGGAACACGATGCCGGACAGGATCACGAAGGCCCAGGGGTTCGAGCCGAAGTAACCGAGAGCGACGATGCCGATGCCCTCCATGGTGAAGGCGATGAACATCGTCTTCTCACGCCCGATCCGGTCGGAGATGTAGCCGAAGAGCGGCCGCGAGATGCCGTTCATGATCCGGTCGAGCATCAGCGCGAAGGGCAGGGCCGCCATGGCGAAGAAGTACAGGTTGACCTGGAACTCCTTCACGCCGAGATCCTGCGCGATGACGCCGAGCTGGGCCACGGCCATCAGGCCGCCGGTGACCGTGCAGGTGAACATGAGCAGCATGACGTAGAAGACCGGCGTGCGCAGGGCTTCCCCGAGGGTGTAGTCGCGCCGGCTCTGCAGGACCTTGGTCGAGAAGATCACCTGGTCCTTGGCCGGGGAGCGCAGGCCGATGGCGGCCAGCATGATGACCGCGCCCTGGATCAGGCCGAAGATGAAGAAGGCCTGGGCGTAGCTGCCGTGCGAGATCATGCTGGCGATCGGCAGGATCGTGAGGGCCGAGCCGGCGCCGTAGCCGCCTGCCGTCAGGCCGACCGCGAGGCCGCGCTTGTCCGGGAACCATTTCAGGGCGTTGTTGATGCAGGTGGCGTAGACGCAACCCACGCCGATGCCGCCGGCCACGGAGCCGAGATAGAAGCCCGTGAGCGAGGTGGCGTAGGAGTTGATGACCCAGGCGAGGCCGGTCATCAGACCGCCGAACATCACGACCCGGCTCGGGCCGTACTTGTCGATGAAGTAGCCTTCAATCGGGGTCAGCCATGTCTGCACCACGACGAAGATCGTGAAGGCCACCTGGATCGCGGCGCGGTCCCAGCCAAAGGTCTTCTGAATTTCCGGGACGAACAGCGTCCAGGCGTACTGAATGTTCGCCGCCGCGACCATACAGGCCACGCCGAGGACGAGTTGGAGCCATCGCTTTGAAGGTTGCGCCGTTATAGGCGCGGTCACGGACGTCGCCATGAGCTTTCTCCCTGATCATGGACATGGATACTTGAGGGCTTGGAGATCGAGGCACCCCAGCGGATCGGCTCCCTCGGCCGCGGCAAGTGATCGTCGGGATCAGAAGTCGTCGGCTGGTATTCAGTATTTGGCATATCAGATGTGCTGGCAAGCACCATAATGCATGCAGAGGCGGAGATTTGTTGGAATCTCGCGAAATCTTGCCCTATAGCGCCCCACGAATGAGCAGGATGTTTCATCCGCCACAGCCGGGGAAATTAATCGGGACGGGCCTGTCCCGGTGGTGACGAGAAGCGGGACCATCGAAGCCATCGCATTCCGAGCTGTTTGACTGGCGCGGGCAGGCTATGATCGGATCCCTATCGGGGTAGACAATGTCGCGCTGCGTAGACCCGAGTATTCGATCTGCATAAATTATAAAACTAAGAGTTTTTGACATTTACGTCAAAAAAAACAAACACTTGGTATACTTCGTTCCACGCTCCAGCGGTCTCCGGTTCGGTCGACGCTTCGTCGTGGTGATGCCGGGCCGACCCTTGCATGGCGGGGAGGGGAATCGTGCGCGCAGCCGCTTACCCGGGAAGGTGGACGGGAGACGACGGCGCTGCTTCGAAACCCGCCCTCGCCTACGCCCCCTTCACCGGATAGCTCCGCCCCTTCCACACCGCCGCTCCGGCGCGCTTGGGGGCCATCAGGACGTTCCACTGGATCGCCAGCGCCACCACCACCCCGAGCGGGTGGAGGAGGATGGTCGCGGCGGGCTCGTGGGTGATGAGGGTGATCGCCGCGCGGGTGGCGAGCGACACGACGAGGGCGGCGAGCGCGACGATCCCGGCCGTGGGTGTCGCGAGGCCGAAGGCGGCGGCGAGCACGAGCAGCAGCGGCAGGACATGGCCCGCGAGGAGCAGCAGCGTCCAGACCGGGAGAGCGCGGGGCGTCGCCATCCCCTCATGAGCATTCTTCGAGAACCCGGCCCAGGATTCGGCGAGGTTGCGGTACATTCGGCAGGTGGCGAGCGCGTGCCCGGCCACGAGGTCGGTGCCATGGCCGGCATGGCGCAGGATCCGGGGCAGGAACACGCCGTCATGCAAGCGCCCGCGGATGGCGCCGTGGCCGCCGGTCTCGCCATAGGCGACGCGATCGACGAGGACGAGCTGGCCGCAGGCGGCGCCCAGCGCCGGGCGGAGCGAGGCGCGCATCATCGGCACGGGTAGGTAGCCGACGAGGAGGAAGTTGATCATCGGCACGGTGAGCCGTTCGCCGAGGCTGCGCATGATCTGGCGCGGCACCGCGCTCACCAGGGCGGCCCCCGTGGCGCGGGCATGGGCGACGAGCCCCGCCGCGGCACTCGGTGCGAGGGTGACGTCCGCGTCGATGAAGAGGAGGTGTCCGCCCCTCGCCTCGGCGGCGAGGGCGGCGCAGGCGTGGTTCTTCCCCGTCCAGCCCTCGGGCAGGGTAGGAACCGGGACGAGCCGGAGCCGTGGGTCGGTCTCCGCCAGGGCGCGGACGAGGCCGGCCGTGGCGTCGGTGGAATGGTCGTCTCCCACCAGCACCTCCACGGCGATGCCGGTGCTCGCCAGCGCGGCCCTGACCGTCTCGACGATGGTGCCTTCCTCGTCGCGGGCGGGGATCAGGATCGAGACCAGCCCGTCCTGCGCCGCCTCGGGCTCCGGCGTGCGCAGGGCGATGAGGTTCGCGCAGGCGAGGATGGCGGGGAGGAGGGCGAAGGCAAGGGCGACGAGCGCCAGGACGAAGGTCACGGGGCTCTGTCTCCCTCGGAGCGGTGGGCCGGGTCGAAGCGGCGACCGGTGAGGACGGACCGCATCCGGCGCCAGCCGTCATAGATGCCGCCGATGCCCTTGCCGCCGGAGGTCAGGATCGTGAAGCGGTCGGGATCGCGGGCGACGATGTCGGCGGAGAGCCGGTCGAGGGTGGCGGTCAGGTCGGCCTCCATCCGCGCCAGCCGCTCCGGGCGGGGCAGTGCGAGGAGATCGGCGCCCTGCACCGGCGTGCCGAAGGCGGCGAAGGCTTCCGCGCCGCGCTCTTCCCAGAAGGCGTATTCCAGCGCCAGGGGCACGAACAGGGCGTCGGGGGCGAGTTCGGGCAGGCGCGCCACGCCGCCGCGCAGGTCCAGCGGCCGGGTGCGGATGTCGGCGAAGCGTCCCTGCGCTGTCACCCAGAGCATCTGCCCCGGTGCCCCCAGGATAGCGCGGGACTGTTTCAGGAACTGCGCCGCGCCGCGGGCCGAGTTCAGATCCACCGGAAATGCGCCGATGCGGGAGAAGACGGCGTATTTCTCCAGCGCCGCCGCGTCGAACGGGGCGTGGCTGGTCCGGTCCGGGAACAGGCGGCCGGCGAGGAGGATCACCACGGCCGCATCCCACCAGGCGGGGTGGTTCAGATAGACGACGATGGGACCGGAATGACTGGCGATCCCCGGGACGCCCCAGCGGGCGAGTCGGAGCGCGTTCATGTGGCGGCGCAGGAACCGGTCGAAGTACCAGACCATGAACCGCCAGATCGGTGGCGAATGGCGCGGCGGGGGGGGAGCCGGCGGGCTCACGCGCTCTGCCGCACCTCGCCGCGGGTGTCTCCGCCCTGCGCATCGGAATCGAGCGCGTCGGCGGCGATCCAGCCCGACATCATCACCATCGGCATGCCGGGCCCGGGATGGGCCGCGCCGCCCGCAAGGTAGAGGCCGCGCACCTGCCGCGAGCGGTTGCCGGGCTTGAACGCCCCCATGAACTTGCCGTGCGAGGCGAGGCCGTAGATCGCCCCGTTGAGCACCTTGTAGCGCTCGTGGATGTCCTGCGGGGTGAGGTGGCGCTCAACGACGATGCGCTCTTCCAGATCCGGCATGTGGCCGGTGCGCTTGAGCTTGTCGAGGATCACCTGCCGGTAGGCCGGAAACATTTTCTTCCAGTCATGATGCGGCCGAAGGTAGGGCGTGTGGACGAGGACATAGAGCGCTTCGCCGCCCTCGGGCGCCACCGACGGGTCGGTTGAAGAGGGCGCGGCGAGATAGGCGGTCGGGTCCGGGGCGGGCTCGCCCTTGCGGTAGATGTAGTCGAACTCCTCCTCGGGATCGCGGGAGAAGACGAAATCGTGGTGGTTCAGGTGCTCGTAGCGCTTGTTCAGCCCGAGATAGAGCACCACGCCCGAACAGGCCGGCTCGAAGCTCTTCTTCTCGTAGGCCTTGCCGACGTCGCCGCCGACGAGTTCGCGGTAGGTGCGCACCGAATCCATGTTGGAGATCACCGCGTCGAACGGGGTGATGCCGGCGGCGGTCTTCACGCCCTTCACCGTGCCCTTCTCGATGGCGAGACCGGTGACCTCGTCGCCCGGCCGCAGGGTGGCGCCGAGTTCGGAGGCGAGCTTCGTCAGCGCCTCGGCCACCGCGCGGGTGCCGCCCATCGGGTACCAGACGCCTTCCGCCGTCTGCATGTGGGCGATGGCGCAGAGCACGGCCGGCGCGCCGTAGGGGGACGAGCCGACATATTGCACGAAATGGTCGAGCATCTGCGCGAGCCGCGCGTCCTTGACCTTCGAGCGGATGGTGCCGGCCACCGACGACCCCATGCGCAGGGACAGCACGTCGCGCAGGGTGCCGGGATTCATGTTGGCGCGGATGTTGATCGTGTCGAACAGGTCTTCCACCGGCTTCCAGAAGAAGAACTTGTTCGAGACGTCGTGCAGGTGCTCGGAGATCTCGAGGAACTTCTTGTAGCCCTCGCCGGCGCCGGTATTGGGCGCGAAACGCTCCATGTCGGCGGCCATGGTGGGCACGTCGGCCATCAGGTCGAGATGGGTGTCGTCGTCGAAGAAGCAGCGCCATTGCGGGTCGAGGCGGCGGAGATCGAGATAGTCGTGGATATTGCGGCCGGCCTCCTGGAAGATGCGCTCCAGCACCTTCGGCACGGTGAGGATGGTCGGGCCCATGTCGAAGCGGAATCCGCCCTCATGCAGCACCGCGGCCTTGCCGCCGAGCCAGTCGTTCTTGTCGTAGAGGGTGACTGTGTGGCCGCGCGCGGCGCTCACGCAGGCCGCCGCGAGGCCGCCCAACCCTGCGCCGACCACGGCGACCGAAGACCCGACCCGCATGTTCATCGTCACTCCCCGGATGCGGACAACGCCGCGCCCTATGACGGGTAAGCTAGACCGGATCGGCCGGGGGTCAACGCGCTAACCGGTCGCGCCGTCTGAGTTCTTCCCTATTCCGGGTCCGAGGTGGATCCCGCAGCCTCACAC
>NZ_VMOA01000049.1 GCF_020662345.1 Methylobacterium sp. W2
CCGCCCCACCCACTGCGGCAGCCCCCGCTCCAGCCGCGAAGCCGCCTGCGCCGAAACCGGCGGTGTCGGAGGCCATCAAAAATGTCCGCGATCGACTCGACGAGGCCAAGGCCAATCTCGACGAGCGCGAGAAGCTACTCGCAGGGCGCAACGTCGATCCCGCCAACTTACTGAAGGCACGAGACGGACTCGATGCCATCGCCGACCGGATCCGTCAGATCATCGACGCCACCACCCCGCGCCTCGAAGCTGCCCGCGAGCGCCTGACTCAGCTCGGCCCGAAGCCGAAGGAAGGCGAGGAGGGCGAGGACGTCGCCAAGGAGCGTGCCGAGCGCGAGCACGCGGTGTCCGAGATCGACGAGACGCAGAGGCTGGCCAAATCGCTCCTCGTCCAGAGCGACCAGATCATCGACCAGATCACGAACAAGCGCAGGGCGGCCTTCACCCGCGGCCTGTTCGAGCGCTCGTCGGCGCTGGTGAATCCTGATCTCTGGATGCGTATCGCCGACGATGTCCCCCGCGACATCCGGGCGTTGCAAGCCGCCGTCAGCGACATCGCCGGTCTGTTCGGCCGCAACGGATCGATATGGAATCTGCTGCTGCTCGGGGTCGCGCTTGGCATCTCGGTGGCGCTGTATTTCGGGCGTCGGAACATCGCACCGCGCCTCGGGCGGCGCAGCCAGAGCGTGGTCGACCCGACCCAGCGCATGAAGCTGATGGCGGCTTGGCGCGTCTTCCTCCTCGGCACCGTGCCGGCGGTGGTGGGGAGCTACGCGGTCTATTATGCCCTCGATTCCACGGACCTGCTGCCGCAGCGGCTCATGCCGGTGGCGGGTGCCATCCTCGGCGGCCTCGCCTTCATCGCCTTCGTCGAGGCCCTCTGCGACGCGCTGCTGTCGCCGGAGAAGCCGTCCTGGCGTCCTGCTCCGCTCAGTGATTCGACGGCGTCGCGACTGACGCGACTCGCCGTTGGCATCGCCACGGTGATCACGGTGGTGAAGTCCATCGAGGCGCTCAATTCCGGTATCTACGCCGCACTGTCGATCTCGATCGCCACCCGTGGCATCGGCGCGCTCGCCACCATCCTGATCCTCGCCATCGGCCTGCATCGTTTCGCCGATACCGCCGACAAGGAGGAGGCGTGTTTCGGCCCCTACGTGGCGCCGGAATCAACCACCACGATCGGCGGGCCAGCGCGGCTCCTAGGATGGGCCGCCGTGATCGTCATCGGCATTGCGCCGCTCGTCGGTTATGTCGCCTTCGCCGCCTTCCTCATCGACCAGCTGGTCTGGACGGCGTGCCTGATCGCCTTGCTCTATCTGCTCATCTCCAGCGCCGACACGTTCATCGGCGGCACGCTGAAGGATGAGACCCGCTTCGCCACAGCGCTCCAGGCGAATACCGGCCTGCGCAAGCGTTCGATCAACCAGATCGCCGTCCTTTCGACCGGACTCGCCCGGGTGGTTCTGATCCTCGTGGCCGCCCTGTTGGCGCTGGCGCCCTGGGGTCTCGATTCCACCGACGTGTTCACCTCCGTGCGCAGCGCCTTCTTCGGCTTCAAGGTTGGAGATGTGACGATCTCGCTCTCGACCATCGCCTATGCGGTGGGGCTTCTCGTGATCGGCGTGGTGATCACCCGCGCCGTCCAGCGCTGGCTGGAACAGACCTACCTGCCGGCCACCGATCTTGATGCGGGTCTTCGCAATTCGATCTCCACCATCACGGGCTATTGCGGGTTCCTGATCGCCCTCGCACTGGCCTTCTCCTATCTCGGCCTCAGTCTCGAAAAGCTGACCATCGTCGCCGGGGCGCTCTCCGTCGGTATCGGTTTTGGCCTTCAATCCATCGTCAACAATTTCGTTTCGGGCCTGCTGCTGTTGTGGGAGCGCCCGATCCGCGTTGGCGACCAAGTGCTCATCGGCGACAGCGAGGGCATCGTGAAGCGCATTTCCGTGCGGTCCACCGAGATCCAGACCTTCGACCGTTCAGCGGTGATCGTGCCGAACTCGAACCTCATTTCCGGCATCGTGAAGAACCGGGTGCGCGGCGACCGCACCGGCCGGGTCACCATCACGGTCAACGTCCTACGCAACCAAGATCCGGTCCGTGCCGCCGAAATGCTTGTGGCCTGCGCCGCCGCTCATCCGGACGTGCTGAAGGAGCCGGCGCCGCGGGTGGTGTTCCGCAAGATCGGCGATCCCTTCCTCGAATTCGAACTGATCGCGATGATCGTCGATGTCAGCATGAGTCTGAAGGTGACGAGCGACCTGAACTTTTCCGTGTTTCAGACCTTGTCCGGCGCAGGGTTCATACCGGCCCTCGGCCCCGGATCGAGCGTTGTCACCGTCCAGGGCCTGGAGCCGGTCCAGACCGCACTCGGGCAGATTGCGGGCGTGTTCGCGCAGAACCGAAGCCAGGATCGACCAGCTCAGGTGGAGGAGGTCGATGATCGGCAGGATAATCCTTCCGCGAACGAGGAAGCCGAGCCGATGCGCTCGGCAACGCCCCGTGAACCGAACCGGCGTAGGAGCCCTGCGGAAGTGTCGTAGACCGACACGATCGGCGACGAACGCGAGGCGGGAACGATGACGATAGGATTCCGGGTGTTCGGCTTCGCGCTTGCGGGCGGCCTTGCGCTGTCCGGCTGCGCCAGGGAAGCGCCGACGACCGGTGCGCTTCCGAGCTTGTACTGGCCGATGACCACCTCCAGCGCATCGGTCGATTCGGCAACCGCGCGCGATATGATCTCGGCCTATCGTGCGCGGAGCGGCGGCGCTCCCCTACGGATCGACCCGGACTTGCAGCGTCTCGCCGAAGCCGAGGCGGCGGCAATGGCGGCAGCCGACAAGCCGAGCCAAGCCCAGACGGTGAAGATCGCGGTGCAGCGCCTCGGCTATGCGGGCGCACAGGCCAATCTCTCGGCCGGCTATCACACCCTGGCGGAGGCCTTCTCGGGATGGCGCGACAGCCCGGCTCATAACAGCGTCATGTTGGCGCCCCGTGCCACCCGCATGGGCATCGCCACGGCCTATGCGCCGCACTCGAAGTACAAGGTCTATTGGGCGCTGCTGGTCGCCGAGTAGCCCGCGTGCCGCCCTCAGGGCGACTTCATCGAACGCGGCGTCGGGGCCTGCTCACTCATGAGGGTCACCGTTACGCGGCGGTTCGAGGACAAATACGGGTTGTCCGGAAATAGCGGCTCGGTATCCGCCTTGCCGGAGACCGAAGCAAATCGATCATCGGGTACGCCAGCGCCGGCGAGGATCTCTCTCACGCTGATCGCGCGGTTGGCCGAGAGTTCCCAGGGCGGGGCAGGGGGGCGCGTTCCGGGCCTGTCGGTCGCGGTGTAGCCTGTCACCGCGATGCGGTTGGGCAATTGACGGATGACGGGGGCAAGCTTCTCCAGAAGGCGCCGGGTCCGGTCGTTCGGGCGGCTCGACCCGTTCGGGAACATCGTGCTGCCGTCCTGATCGACCAAGGAGAGGTCGAGGCCTTTCTGCGTCGGGGTGACGATGACGTTCTTCGAAAGCTCCGCGATCTCGGGCATGTCTTGCATCGCCTGACGCAGGCTCGCGGCGGCCAGACCGAACGCCTCTGGGTAGCCGCTGTCAGGGGTCCCCTCCGTAGCGCTCGCTTCAAGGTCCGGCGGGTTTGGTCGATCGGTGGCCTGTTCGGGCGGGATGTCGCGGCGGTTCTTGATATGCCCCGGCGTCGGAAGTCCGTTCACCTCGATGATGCCTGCAAAGCGCGATTCCTTATTGACGCCGAACGCGTCTCGCATGGAGCCGGCCACGGCCTGCATCTTCTTCTGGTCCTGTGTGGAATAGGCCGCGATCATCACGAAGAAGCTCATCAGCAGCGCCATGAGATCGGCGAAGGTCACGAACCAACCGTGACCGCCATGGCCTCCGCGCTTCTTCCTGGCCACGGCCGGTTACCCTCTTCCCGTCAGGCCGCTTCCGCCGCGAGGTCGTCGCGGTGGTTATGCGGCAGGTAGGCGATCAGCATTTCACGCACGAGGGACGAGCTCTTGGAGTCGCGGATGAGAAGGATGCCGTCGATGATGAGCGAGCGGGATACGTCCTCCTCCTCCAGCTTCACGTGCAGCTTGTCGGCGAGCGGGAGCGCGATCATGTTGGAGATCAGCGCGCCGTAGAGGGTGGCGAGCAGCGCGGTCGCCATGGCGGGGCCGAGTTTCGACGGGTCCGACATGTTGGCGAACATCGTCACCATGCCGAGAATGGTACCGATCATGCCCCATGCCGGAGCGCAGTCCCCGAAGGCACGGTAGATCTTCGAGCCCTCGTCGAGATGCATCAGGAAATTGTCGCGGTCTCGCTCCATCGTGTCGCGGATAAACTCGCGGTCGTAGCCGTCGGCGATGTAGCGGGCGCCCTGCGCCAGGAAGGGATCGGAAATCTCCATGTTCTCCAGGGCCATCGGGCCCGACTTGCGCACGACATCGGCGATCTTGGTGATTTCCTCGATGAGTTCGCGCGGTCTGATCGCCCGCATGGTGAAGGCGTAGCGCATGCCCATCGGCAGGCCGTGCATCATCGTGGCGAACGGGAAACGGATCATCGTCGCCGCGGTGGAACCGCCGAAGATGACGATGACCGCATGCTTGTCGAAAAAGGCGGCGAAGTTGCCGCCATCGATCATGATCAGGGTGAAGACGACACCGAAGCCGCCCAGAAGCCCGATACCGGTTGCGAGATCCATGGTGAACCCTGGTCGGCTTACCCAGCACCACGGAAAAGGATCCGAGCGGAAAGCGACGCGCTCAGACTTAGGCAGTCGCGCTGAACGAACCGTAAAGGATAACGGTCCGCTCCCGTCATTCCCGTCATTCCCCGTTCAGGCTCCACTCTCCATAAGCCGATCACGCCAAAGGGTTTGGGAGCTTTCCGAGATGGGAGCCGACCCCTGGGACAAATGATAAAGGGCGAAGGTTCCGGCAAAAGGAACCGCGCCGGGATTGGCATCGGAGCATACGTCGTCATGCCGTTGGTTCGTCTTTATGCGCGTGTCATGAGCCTGCTCGGCGCCGATCGGCGCCTGGCGATCCTGCTCGCCCTTGCCAATGTGGCCCTCGCGGTGGCGGCTTTCGCCGAGCCGCTGCTCATGGGACGCATCATCGATCAGCTGACGCACCTGAAGAGCGACGGCAACGCCTTCTCGACGCTGGCGCCGCTCATCGGCGCATGGGTCGCCTTCGGCCTGTTCACCATCGCCGCCGGCGTTACCATCGCGCTGCATGCGGACAGGCTGGCCCATCGCAATCGTCTCGCCTCCATGGCGAACTACTTCGAGCATGTGCTCGAACTGCCCCTGGCTTTCCATTCCTCGAATCATTCCGGGCGCGTTCTCAAGGCGATGCTGGAAGGATCAAACGGCATGTTCTGGCTCTGGCTTGGCTTCTTCCGCGATCATTTCGTGGCCGTCGTGTCCCTGGCCGTGCTCCTACCGATGACTCTGTTCGTGAACTGGCAGCTCGGCTCGATCCTGGTCGTGCTGGTGACGATGTTCACCGTGCTGACCACCTTCGTGATGCGCCGCACCGAGATGCTGCAGGGCCGGGTCGAGGCCTACCAGTCGGGCCTTGCCGCCCATGCCTCGGACGCTCTCGGCAACGTCGCCGTCATCCAGTCCTTCACCCGCGCCAAGGCGGAGAAGGAGGCCATGCACGGCATCATCCGCAACCTGCTCGCAGCCCAGATCCCGGTTCTGTCCTGGTGGGCCCTCGCCAACGTTGCGACCCGCGCTGCCGCGACGCTGACCATGACGGCGATCTTCATCACGGGCATCGCCCTGCACCAGCACGGCATGGCCTCGATCGGTGAAGTCGTGGCCTTCATGAGCCTCGCGACCATGCTCGTCGCCCGCCTCGACCAAGTCGCTACCTGCATCAACGGCCTGTTCCAGCAGATGCCTAAGATCGCCGAGTACTTCGAGATTCTCGACACTACCCCGGCCGTGCACGATCGTCCGGGCGCCGTGCAGGTGGCCCGTTTCGAGGGCGAGGTCTCGTTCGATCAGGTCGGCTTCTCCTACACCCCGCGCCGCAAGGCCGTGGAGAGCGTCTCCTTCACCGCGCAGGCCGGCCAGACCATCGCCCTCGTCGGCACCACCGGCTCGGGCAAGTCGACCACGTTGGGCCTTCTGCACCGCGCCTTCGACCCGGATACCGGCGCGATCCGCATCGACGGCACCGATATTCGCGACATCGGCCTCTCCTCCCTGCGCCACAACATCGGCGTGGTGTTCCAGGAGCCGATGCTGTTCGCCCGCTCGATCCGCGAGAACCTTCAGGTCGGCCGTCCCGACGCCACCGATGCGGATATGCTCGACGCCCTCGACCGCGCCCAGGCGACGGAGTTCATGGATCGCCAGTTCGACGGTCTCGACACGATCATCGGCGAGCGCGGCCGCTCGCTCTCCGGCGGCGAGCGCCAGCGTCTCTCCATCGCCAGGGCGTTGCTCAAGAACCCCCCCGTGCTGATCCTCGACGAGGCCACGTCCGCTCTGGACGCGACAACCGAGCGTAAGCTGCAGGGTGCGCTCGAGGCCGTGATGGAGGGCCGGACCACCTTCGTCATCGCCCACCGCCTGGCGACGATCCGCAACGCCGACCGCATCCTCGTCTTCCACGAGGGCCGGATCGTCGAATCGGGAACCTTCGAGGAACTCGTCGCTGAGAACGGCCGCTTCGCCGACCTCGCCCGGGCGCAGTTCATGGCCGGTACGGACGCCACGGAACCAGCTCTCGCCCTGGCGGCGTGACATGAGATGACCTTCCCCCCCTCTGCCGGGGAGGGTGCCTGCGGTGCAAGCGGAAGACGGGGGCGACCTCTTCGGACAACGCGCTCCCTTCATCCGACCCGCTACGCGGACCACCCTCTCCCGCGGTGGGGAGAAGGGGGTTCCCACTCAATGCTTCCTATCGCGACGAGGAGGCGTCTTCGATCTCCTCCTCGGCCCACACTCTGAACTTCGTCAGGACGTTCGATCCAAACGTATGGGTCAGTGGCACGTCCGCCGCATCTCGCCCACGGGCGACGAGGATGCGGCCACGGCGTGGGGCATTGTTGCGCGGGTCGAATATATGCCAGGCCCCGCCGAGATAGACCTCGGTCCAGGCAGCGAAATCGCCGGGCGCATGCGGCTCGGGCTCGCCGATGAAGCTGAGGTAGCCGGTGCAGTACCGCGTCGGCATGTTGAGGCCACGGCAGAACGCCACGAACAGATGGGCGTAGTCGCGGCACACCCCGCGCCCGACGGCGAGGGCATCGGCGGCGGTGCGATCGACGTTGGAATATCCGTAGCCGAAGCTGATATGGCCGTGGACCCAATCGCAGACCGCCTGGGCACGGGCCCAGCCGGGTGAGACGTCGCCGAACAGGCGCCAGGCTTCGTTCGAGAGCAGATCGGATTCGCAGTAGCGGCTCGCCACCAGGAAAGGCAGGGCCTCCAGCGGCAAGTCCTCGATGGGATGCTGGATCGCTTGCGGCACCACCGGATCGAGATGACCGTCATCCTCGAGCCATCCCTCCACCGAGAGGGTCACCGCCCCCGCCGGCGCCACGAGGCGGCAGCACCGGTTGCCGAAATCGTCGATGAACACTTCATGCGGCGTCTCCGGGCCGATGGCCAAGCGGTCCGGCTCGGTCGCTCGCGCGAACCGGCTCGGATGCGCCGTCAATCGAGCGATCATCGGAGTAGGATAGGCGAAGTCGTAGCCCATCTCGCAACCGAACCTGATGCGCATTACCCTTGAACCTCCGACCGACCATCGCGCCAGCCCCGCTGCCCTCATGCCCGCGCGAGACCGTTCGGCATAGGCCGCGAAGGTCACAGGTGGATGTCGGCATGCAGGCTGCGGCACCCTGCTTCAGTGCCGACGCGCCTCGGCCTGCCTTGCCAGCATCCGGGCCTGGAGCCGCTGGCGCCGTGCTGCAATGACGGTGCCATTGATTTCGCCGCCGAAGAGAAACATCGCGGCGAGCCAGTAGAGAAAAACCAGAAACACCATCGCCGTCGCCAACCCGCCATAAGTGGAAGCGTAAGCGGTGGAGAATCGGTCTAGGTAGAAGCCGAACCCGAGGCCAGCGAGGAACCACAGGAGGAGCGTCACCGCGACGCCGGGAAGCACCGACAGGATCGGGCGTCGGCCGGCCGCCACGAATTTGTGGGCGATGACGAGAACCGCCATGAGGAGAAAGGCGGTGATGCCGATGCGACCGATGGCGACGGTAAGGCTCAACGGTTCGAGCCCCGGCGCCACGTCGATGACCCTGCGCCAGATCAACGGACCGAGGACCACGAGAAGCGCGAAGGCGAGCATGGCGAAGGCGCCGCAGACGACATAGCCGATCGATTCGAGGCGGGTCAGCCACCAGGGCCGAATCTCACGCAGGCCGTAGGCTCGATTGAGCCCCACCCTGAGACTCTCCACTCCGGAGGACGAGAAATAGAGGGCGAGCAGCGCGCCGATGGTGAGCACGCCGCCGCGCTGCTCGGTGAGCACGCGGTGAACCTCACCCGCGATGGGCTTTGCCACCTCGCGCGGCCACGCCTCGAAAATCAGGACGCCCGCCTCGTCGGCTAGCGACTTGGTCCCGAACAGACCGGCCAAAGCCGCGAGCAGGATCAGGAAGGGAAACAGCGAGGTCAGGATCGAGAGTGCGATATGGCTCGCGATCGCCCAGCCGTCATGGGCGACGAAGCGCTGGGCGGCGAGGCTGGCGATACTGGCGCTGTTGCTGAGACGGCTCACGGCGGGTGGGGCGCTTCTCGTGACTGTGGGGCTCGGGATGAGACCGTCTGTCTAAACGCGAGGCTGGACGATGGCGCAACGTCCGGTTCGATCGTCCAGTCGATGCAGTGCTGCCCGCCACCGGGACGGCTTGTGTTCGGCGGTTCGGTGTGTTGCCTGCGCCACCGTCATGTCAGTCGATACACCGGCTTCCCCAACCCGCACCGTGCCCGCATCGCTGGTCTCGTCGGTCTTCGTCCTGATCTGGGCGTCGGGATTCGTCGCCGCGCGTTTCGTGGCGCCCCATGCGGAGGCCTTCACCTTCGTCGCTATCCGACTCGTCGGCGTCGCCATCGTTCTCACCGCCATCACAATCGGCCTCGGCGCGAGGTGGCCGCGTAGCCGGGCGGGATGGCGCGATGCCCTGGTCGCCGGGGTGCTGATGCAGGGTATCTACGTCATCGGCGTGTTCTGGTCGGTGGAGCGTGGCCTGCCATCCGGCATCGCCGCCCTGGTCGGTAGTCTCCAGCCCCTGCTGACGGCGGCCATGGCGCGCCCGTTCCTCGGCGAGGTCGTCAGCCCCCGTCGCTGGGCCGGGATCGCCACGGGCTTTGCCGGCGCGCTTCTCGTGCTCGCCCCTAAAATCGGTACGGCGGACGCATCCGGCATCCCGGCGCTTCCCCTCCTGGCCTGCCTCGGGGCCATGGTGGCGATGACCATCGGCACGCTTTGGCAGAAGAGCCATGCTGGACAGGCCGAACTGTTGCCGAATGCGACGATCCAGTTCATTGGGGCCGCGCTCCTCGCGGTTCCGGCGGCGCTTATGTTCGGCACTGGGCGTTTCGACGCGTCCCTGCCGCTCTGGGGCGGGCTGGCCTGGTCAATCCTCGTCAATTCGGTGGCCGGCATCCTGCTTCTTCTCGCCTTGATCCGGCGCGGCGAAGTGGCCGGCGTGGCGTCCCTGCTCTTCCTCGTGCCGCCGGTTTCGGCAGCCATGGCCTATCTGCTGTTCGGCGAGACCCTGGCGCCGGTGCAGATGACCGGCATGGCGGTGGCCACGATCGGAGTCGCCGTCGCTAGCCGCAGGTGACTTTTTCTTTGATTCATCTCTCAATAAAATTCAGATTTCCTAGTTTTGTCGAGCAGAACCGGGCTTTCTCCGGAAAGAAATAATGAATTCAAGCGGGATAGTGCCGCGCTGCGGCGAGACGCCTCTACAGACTTGGCAAACCTGCCTATAATGAGCGCCAACCCTCATTCTGATTTGAGAGATTCGAACCATGTCCGCTTCCCCGGCCGTCTCCACCGAACCGCAGGATCTCCTGACCCTCGCCCAGGGCTCCGGCGAAGCCGCCAAAGCCCTCGTCGCTGAGGCGACCCGTCGGGTTCGCGCGAAGGTCCTCGGCGCCGATGGGAAGATCTCGCCTGAGAAGCTCGAGGCCGAGCAGCATGCGGCCCATGGCCTGGCCTGGCTCGCCACCTATGCAGAGGGTGTGCGCGAGCTCGGCGCCTATGCGGCACGCCTGACCGAAGCCGGTGAGTTCGGGGAGACCGAGGCGCTCCTCGTGAAGATCGGCATAGGCGAATATCTCGACCAGATGTTCTCCGGCATTCCCATGAGCCAGGGCGAGATCGTGCGTCCGACCGGCTCGCTGGGCCTGTCCGTCCGCGAGGTCGCGAAGTTCCGGACCGATGCCGTCGAGAGTATGATCGCCGAGGGCAACACGCCTGAAAACCGGGCCGCGCTCGTGGCGCGCATCCGCGACAACGGCGGCTCGGCCACCATCGGCAAATCCGGTCTCGACGAGGACATGGAGGCGATCCGCTCCGAGATGCGCCGCTTCGGTCTCGCCGAGGTCGTACCGCACGCCCATGAGTGGCACAGCCAGAACGCCTACATCCCGATGGAGATCGTCACCAAGATGGCCGAACTCGGCGTCTTCGGTCTGACGATTCCCGAGGAATACGGCGGCATGGGCCTGCCGAAGATCTCCATGTGCGTGGTCTCGGAGGAACTCTCCCGCGCCTATATCGGCGTCGGCTCGCTCGGCACGCGCTCGGAGATCGCTGCCGAACTGATTCTGTGTGGCGGCACCGAGGAGCAGAAGCATCGCTTCCTTCCGGGCATCGCCTCGGGCGACACCCTCCCTACCGCCGTGTTCACCGAGCCGAATACCGGCTCCGACCTCGCGTCCCTCAGGACCAAGGCCGTGAAGGACGGCGACGTGTGGAGGATCTCGGGCAACAAGACCTGGATCACGCATCCGGTCCGTGCCGACATCATGACTTGCCTTGTGCGCACCAAGCCCGAGGAGAAGGGCCACAGGGGCCTGTCGCTGCTCGTTGCGGAAAAGCCGCGCGGCACCGATGAGGATCCCTTCCCGGTGGCCGGCCTGTCCGGCGGCGAGATCCACGTTCTCGGCTATCGCGGAATGAAGGAATACGAGCTCGCCTTCGACAATTTCGAAGTGCCGGCGGCCAACCTCCTCGGCGAAGTCGAAGGCAAGGGCTTCACCCAGCTCATGCAGACCTTCGAATCCGCCCGCATCCAGACGGCAGCCCGCGCCATCGGCGTGGCGCAGAACGCCCTCGACCTCGGCCTGCGCTATGCCGAGGACCGGGTGCAGTTCGGCAAGGCGCTGATCAACTTCCCCCGCGTCGCCGACAAGATCGCGATGATGGCGGTGGAGATCAACATCGCCCGCCAGCTGACTTACTTCTCCGCCCGCGAGAAGGACGAGGGCAAGCGCTGCGATCTCGAGGCCGGCATGGCCAAGCTGCTCGGCGCCCGCGTCGCCTGGGCGGCAGCGGACAATGCCCTCCAGATCCACGGCGGCAACGGCTTCGCGCTGGAATACGCGGTTAGCCGCGTGCTCTGTGACGCGCGCATCCTCTCGATCTTCGAAGGTGCCGCCGAGATCCAGGCCCAGGTCATCGCCCGCCGCCTGCTCGAGACCGCCTGAACTTCCACGCCGCGCGCGGCGGCTGGGCAGTCAGCCCGGTCGCCGACGCGGTCTTCGAACGAAAAAAAGGCCTGGAACCGGGTTATCCCTGGTTCCAGGCCTTTTTCTGTATTGATGTCCCCCTCCCAAATACGGGGATAAGGCGCGGATCCTACTCCGCTGGTGCGTGATGGCTCGACGGCATCGAGCCCGCATCAGCCGCCTTCGGCTCGTGCTCCACCGGCTTCGTCTTGAACAGGCGCATGACGAAGACGAAGAAGACCGGCACGAACAGAACCGCCAGGATCGTGGCGGAGATCATGCCGCCGAGCACGCCGGTGCCGATGGCCTGCTGGCTCTTCGACGCCGCGCCCGAAGCGATGGCCAGGGGCACCACGCCGAAGATGAAGGCCAGCGAAGTCATCACGATCGGTCGGAAGCGGAGCGTCGATGCCTCGATGGTCGCATCGACCAGCGATTTGCCCGGTCGCCACAGGTCCTTGGCGAACTCCACGATCAGGATCGCGTTCTTAGCCGAAAGGCCGATGATCGTGATGAGCCCGATCTTGAAGTAGACGTCGTTGGGCAGGCCCCTCAGGTAGACCGCCGCCACCGAGCCAATGACGCCGAGCGGAATCACCAGCAACACCGAGAACGGGATCGACCAGCTCTCATAGAGAGCCGCGAGGCACAGGAACACGATCAGGATCGACAGGGCCAGCAACAGCGTCGCCTGACTGCCGGCCTGCTTCTCCTGCAGCGACTGGCCGGTCCAGATGTAGCCGAAGCCCTTGGGCAGCTGCTGCATCAGGCGCTCCATCTCGGCGATCGCATCGCCGGAGGTGTAGCCCGGTGCCGGCTCGCCGGTGATCCGCACCGACTGGTAGCCGTTGAAGCCGATGATTTGCGCCGGCCCGACACTCCATTTGAGATCGGCGAAGGACGACATCGGCACCATCGCGCCCTGGCTGTTCTTGACGCCGTAATTCAGCAGATCAGCCGCCTTCAGGCGCTGGCTGTCCTCGGCCTGCACGATGACGCGCTGCATTTTGCCCCGGTTCGGGAAGTCGTTGGTATAGACCGAACCGAGATTGACCTGGATCGTATTGTTGATCTCCTCGAAATCGACGCCTAGGGCTGCCGCCTTCTCGCGATCGATGACGAGTTCCGCTTGCGGTGCCGGGGGCAGTCCCTCGACATAGACCTTCTGCAGGATCGGGCTCTTCTTGGCGAGCGACAGCAACTGTTCCTGCGCCGCCATCAGGGCCGAATACCCCTTCTGGGCGCGGTCCTGAAGGCGGAAACTGAAGCCCGAGGCGTTGCCGAGATTGTCGATCGGCGGCGGCTCCAGCGCCTGGATCACAGCGTCCTTATAGGCGCCGAGCGCCTTGTTGGTGCCCTCCACCAGGACAGCCGCCGAGTTGGCCGCGTCGCGCTCGCCCCAGGGCTTCAGCGTGACGAAGGCCTGGCTCGTCACCTGCCCCTGTCCGGAGAAGGAGAAGCCGTTGACCACCGTCACCGTGGCGACGCCGGACTGGGCCATCAGGTGCTCCTCCACCGCCTTCACGGCATTGAGGGTGCGGTTGAAGGACGAACCGGGCGGCGTCTGGATGTCGACGGTAAAGAAGCCCTGGTCCTCCACCGGAAGGAAGCCTTCCGGCATCCGCACGAAGGCGAAGGCGAGGCCGATGACGAGGGCGAGGTAGACCATCATCACCCGGCCCGAGCGTTTGATCATCCCCGCGACGCCGCGTCCGTAACGTGCGGTCTCCCGGTCGACGACCCGATTGAACCAGCCAAACACGCCGCCCTTGGAATGGCCGTGGCCCTTCTCGATGGGCTTGAGCAGGGTGGCGCAGAGAGCCGGCGTCAGCGTCAGGGCGAGAAGCGCCGAAAAGCCGATGGATGTCACCATGGCAATCGAAAACTGACGGTAGATGATACCCACCGAGCCGGGAAAGAACGCCATCGGGATGAACACCGCGATCAGCACCAGGGTGATGCCGATGATGGCGCCTGTGATCTGGCTCATCGCCTTTCGGGTCGCCTCCTTCGGAGACAGCCCTTCCTCGTTCATGATGCGCTCGACATTCTCCACGACCACGATGGCGTCGTCGACGAGGATGCCGATGGCCAGCACCATGCCGAACATGGTGAGCACGTTCACCGAGAAGCCGGCGAGCAGCATCACCGTGCAGGTTCCCATGAGGGCGATCGGCACGACGATGGTCGGGATCAGGGTGTAGCGAATGTTTTGTAGGAACAGGAACATCACCACGAAGACGAGGATGACGGCCTCCACCAGCGTCATCAGCACCTTCTTGATCGAGGCTTCGACCGCGGGCGTGATGTCGTAGGGGATGTCCCATTGCACGTTGGAGGGGAAGAACTGCGACAGCTCCTCCATCTTCGCGCGGATGGCGGACGCGGTCTCGAGGGCGTTGCCGTCCGGCGCCAGGGTCACCGAGATGCCCGCCGCCTCACCGCCGTTCAGGCGGGTGGTGAACTTGTAATCCTCACCGCCGAGCTCGATCCGGGCGATGTCGCGCAGGCGCACGTTCGATCCGTCCGGGTTGGCACGCAGGACGATAGCGCCGAACTCCTCCGGCGCCGTCATCTGTCCCTTCACGATGATCGGGAAGTTGACGGTGTTCGAGGCCGGGCTCGGCATGGCGCCGACGGCGCCCGATGCGATCTGGACATTCTGGTTGGTGATCGCCTTCGACACGTCCGAGGCGTTCAGCGACAATCCACGGAGCTTATCGGAATCGATCCAGATGCGGAGACTGCGCTCGGTGGAGTAGAGCGTCGCGCGACCCACGCCGGGGATACGGCGGATCTCGTTGATGACGTTGCGGATCAGGAAGTCGCCCAGCGCGATCTCATCCATCGACTTGTCGGGAGAGATCAGGGTGATGATGTTCAGCGTCGCGGCGGAGGCTTCCTCCACCAGCGTGCCCTGCTGGCGTACCTCGGCCGGCAGGCGCGCCTCGACGCGCTTGAGACGGTTCTGGACCTCGACACCTGCGAGGCTCGAATCCGTGCCCGGCTGGAACTGCGCCGTGATCTCGATCACGCCGAACGCATCGCTCGCGGATTCGAAACTGAGGATGTTGGCCGCGCCGTTGAGTTCGTCCTCAATGAGGCGCGTGGTGCCGGTATAGAGGTTCTCGACCGATGCTCCGGGATAGGAAGTCGACAGGGCGATCGAGGGCGGCGCGATGACCGGATACTGCGCCACCGGCAGGCTCGGGATCGACAGGATGCCGCCGAGGCAGATGAAGAGCGCAACGACCCAAGCGAAGATCGGGCGATCGATGAAGAAGCGTGCCATGGGTCAGCGCACCTGAGCGGAAGCGGGCTGCGCCGCGGGCGCCTTGTCGTCGAGATCGGTATCGTAGGGCTTGGCCTCCGCCTGGGCGGCCACCTTCATCTCGACGGTCTTGACCGACGAGCCGACCGAAATCTTCTGGACGCCCTCCACCACGACCCGGTCGCCGGACTTGAGCCCGTCACGAATGACCCATTGCGAATCGACGACGGGTCCGACCTCCACCGGCTGGAGCATCACCTTGTCGTCCTTGCCGACCACCCAGACCTCGGCCTTGCCGTCATTGGTGCGCTGGATCGCCTGCTGAGGCACGGCGATGGCGTCGACATCGATGCCCTGCTTGATGCGGGCGCGGACATACATGCCCGGGAACAGCTCGTCATGCGGGTTCGGGAACAACACGCGCAGGGTGACCTGTCCCGTGCTCGGATCGGCGGTGACATCGGAGAACAGCACCTTGCCGGCCGAACCGTAGAGCGAACCGTCATCCATAATGAGATGCGCGTTGGCGGTATCGTTCGATAGGCGCGAGAGCTCGCCGCTGGCGAGGTCCCTGCGGAGCTTGTTCAGCTCACCGACGGACTGGGTGATGTCCACGTAGATCGGATCGAGCTGCTGGATCGTGGCGAGGTTGGCGGTAGCCCCCTGTTCCACCAGCGTACCCTCGGTGAGAAGGGCGCGGCCGATCCGGCCGGAGATCGGCGCGCGGACATCGGTGTAGTTGAGATTCAGCTTGGCCCGGTCGCGGGCGGCTTTGGCACCGGCCACTTCGGCCTGAGCCTGCTTCAGGCCGGCATAGGCGCTGTCGTATTGCGCCTGGCTCGCGGTCTGGCGGGACAGGAGCTGCTCGAGCCGGTCGGCCTGCTGGCCCGCCAGGACCTGGGCCGCCTCCGTGCGGGCGAGCGCTGCCTCTGCACTGGCCAGTTCTGCCTCGAACGGGGCGGGGTCGATCTTGTAGAGGATGTCGCCTTCCTTGACCAAGCTGCCCTGTTCGAACGTGCGCTTGACCACGAGACCGGACACGCGGGAACGCACTTCGGCGATGCGCAGCGGCGCGACACGGCCGGGGAGGTCGCGGAGATAAGGAATCGGCTGCTCGCGCACGGTGACGATGCTGACTTCGGCGGGTGGGCTTGGAACCGGAGCCGCGGCCTGCTGTTTCTGATTGCAGGCGGACAGGGCGACCATGACGGAGGCTGCAGCCAGGGAGGCCGGCCAGACACGTCGGGTACGAAGGGCAGTGGACGTCACGATGATTTCGCTCCTGTGCGATACGCGGTCGATCGCAATCCGCCCGGCGGATTGGCAGCTCTGACACTCAAGTCCCGGGCAAAGATCCGCGAAGCGACCTCAGCGCCGTGGCAATCGCTGGGCCACGCGAGGCGGCCATGGCGTCACTGGGCATGCAGCGGCCGGCCCAAGGCCAACCCCATACATCACGGCTTCAGCAATCGTTCACAATCTGGGCGATCGCGCGACGCCAGCCGGGAAAAGGAGAAGCTTCGACGCGGGGTGGTCAAAACGCCGCGGCCAAGCTCTCAAGCCACTATCCGGGGAGGGCGTTGGAGCGGTGCGTCGGCGTTTATCCCGAGGGACAAAGCGGACCGCCCGCGAAGGGTCGGCGCCAAGGCTGTACCGAGCGATCGCGATCCCGGAAGAGAGGGCGGGGCCACCGCGTCATCGATCTCCAGACGCGGTGAGCATCCCGTCGACGGCGCCTCACCCTGGCTTATGAGACCGTCGGGCCCTTGGCCGGAAACCGGCGCTTCGACTCCGACGGCCCACAGCCCGTGAGGCAAGGTCGGGAGGACCATGACAAGGAGGGAGAGCAAGACCAGCATGGTCGACAGGGCTGAACGCGGATGGACGAACGCCTGCGCTAGCGAGGCGGTCGAAGCGAGGCATCCTGCCTCCAGAGAGGCGACGGCAGATCTGGTCGGCGATGAGGTCACGAGACTGAGGGTGGGGCGAAAGTTCCCGCAACGCAATAACCTGCGACATTCTGTCAAACAGCCCGATGGAAGTTCGAATCACGGCCGTTGCCCCAATCCCACAGCATATTTCGTTCGCATCGCAGCGGGTTGACCGTCCTTAACCATCCGGCCAAGTCTGCCCACCCGATCATCTGACGTCCGGCTCACCGAGTCTGGACCTCGCCGGAATGGGAGACGGGGTGCATATGCACCGGCCTGTCCAGGTCCGGCCGGAGACGACCAAAATGGGCATGCGCTCCCTTCTCGCCGCCACGGCTCTCACGATGGGCGTGGGCGTCTCCACGTGCGGCGCCGCCAGCGCCGCAAACCCGTTCGACAGCGGGCCGATCGCGGACTTCATGAACATCTTCAAGGAGCAGGCGATCCCGCGCGAGACGGTTGCGTGGAAGGGGGCGGAGAAGCCCGGCACCATCGTGGTCTCAACAACTCAGCGCCGGCTCTACTACGTGCTCGGCGGTGGTCAGGCCGTCCGCTACGGCGTCGGCGTCGGCCGTCAGGGCTTCTCCTGGTCCGGCCAGAAGTCGGTGACGATGAAGAAGGAATGGCCGGCCTGGCGCCCACCGGCGCAGATGCTGGCGCGGCGGCCCGACCTGCCGCGCTTCATGGCCGGCGGCCAGGACAACCCCCTTGGCGCACGGGCGATGTATCTCGGCTCCTCGCTCTACCGTATCCACGGCTCCAACGAGCCAGAGACCATGGGCGCCGCCGTCTCGTCGGGTTGCATCCGCATGACCAACAAGGATGTGGTCGACCTCTACGACCGGGTGAAGGTCGGCACGAAGGTGATCGTGCGCAACTGAAAACCCGATCCGCTTCCCGCCGGTCTCCGGTCGGTCGTGACCGGACGAAGTAGGAATCGGAATGATCTTCGGGATCGACATCAGCCTCATCGCGGGCCTGTTCGCGGTGGCCGTGGCGGCCGGGTGTGTCGATGCTATTGCGGGGGGCGGCGGCCTCATCACGGTTCCGGCCCTGCTTCTTTCCGGGCTCGATCCGGTGAGCGCCATCGCCACCAACAAACTCCAGGGCAGTGCGGGGGCCGTCTCATCGACCATCGCCTTCGCACGTCGCGGTCACATCCATTGGCCGGCGGCATGGAAGATCGCGCTCAGCGCCGGCTTCGCGTCAATCGGCGGTGCACTCTGTGTCAGTCTGCTGCCGCGGCCCGTCCTCGACGCGGCCGTACCGGTCCTGCTGATCGGGATCGCGTTCTACTTCGCCTTCGCGCGGCGGATGAGCAGCGAGGACGCGACGGCGCGGATGCGGCCCGGCCTGTTCGCGCTCACCTGGGCTCCCGCCGTCGGATTCTACGACGGCGTGTTCGGCCCCGGCGCCGGGGCGTTCTATATGATCGGGTTCGTGACGCTGCTCGGCCTCGGCGTGGTGCGCGCCACCGCCCACACCAAGCTCGCCAATGCCGCGAGCAACCTCGGCAGCCTCGCCCTGTTCGCGGCCGGAGGCCATGTGGTCTGGCCGATCGGCCTCGCCATGGCGGTGGGGGCCTTCATCGGAGCTCAGATCGGCTCTATCCTGGCGATCCGCCTCGGTGCGAAGCTGATCCGGCCGCTCCTCGTCACCATCGCCTGCGCGATGGCGATCCGGTTGCTGTCGAACCCCGAGAACCCGCTGCGGCAGGCCGTGGCCGGGCTGTTCGCCGGGAGCTGAGCGCGGGCGTCAGCGCGGCATGAAGGCCCAGTAATCCAGGTCGAGGATCACGGCGGGGTCGTAGCCGTCGCCGGTCTTGTCCGGGTGGGCACCGCAGGGCTGGTTCTTGGTGGCGACGGTACGCAGACGCAGGGCACCGATATCGGAACGGCCGGGAAGCTCAGCGGCTTCAAGCACTTCGCTCCAGGCGTAGACCGTATCACCGGCAAAGAGCGGGGCCACGTGGCGCCCGGCATTGATGCCGGCCAGCGCGAAGGCGTTGCCGAGGCCGTTGAAGCTGAGCGCGCGGGCGAGCGAGATCACGACGCCGCCATAGATCAGGCGGCGGCCGAAACGGGTATCCTTGGCGGCGAACCCGTCGAAATGCACCTTCGCGGTGTTCTGGTAGAGTCGCGTAGCGATCTGGTGCTCGGCCTCTTCGACGGTCATGCCGTCCACATGGTCGATCTTCTCCCCGACGACGTAATCGCCGAACCGGTGCGGAGAGCCGGCAAGGTCGAGATCGTAGGCGCCGACGTTGAGCGGCGGCAGGGCACCGGCGAGGTCGGCCGGATCGACCACCTTGGCGAAGGTCGGGACGTGCTCCTGCTCGATCTTTGCTTCCGGGTCGCGCTTCTTTACCAGCACCCAGCGGCAATAGCTCAGAACCGTCTCGCCATTGGCGTCCGAGCCGGTGGAGCGGACGTAGACCACGCCGGTCTGGCGGTTCGAGCTCTCCTTGAGGCCGATCACCTCGGAGACCGTGGACAGGGTCTCGCCGGGATAGACCGGCCGGCGGAAGCCGCCCTCGGCGTAGCCGAGATTGGCGAGCGCGTTCAAGGAGATATCCGGCACCGTCTTGCCGAACACGACGTGGAAGGTAAGGAGGTCGTCGAGCGGGCTCTGCGGGTAGCCGATCGCCTTGGCGAAAGCATCCGAGGACTGCACCGCGAAGCGTGGCCCGTAGAGCGAGGTATAGAGCGCGACGTCGCCGCTCGTCACCGTGCGTGGGGTGGCATGGCGGATGGTTTCGCCGAGGCGGTAATCCTCGAAGAAGCGGCCGGGATTGGTCTTCATCACTGGGTCGTCCTTCGGATTGGGTCTCGTCTCTTCGGCCCGGGGCGGATTCAGCCGCCGTAGACGACGGTCTGGGGCGGAATGAACTCGTGCAGGAGGCGGCTCACGAAGAGCAGCAGAAGCACGAGGACGATCGGCGACAGGTCGATGCCGCCGAGATTGGGCAGGATGCTGCGGATCGGGCGAAGGACCGGCTCGGTCAGCCGATACAGCACCTGACCGATCTGCGAGACGATCGGATTGCGGACATTGACCACGTTGAAGGCCACGAGCCAGCTCAGCACGGCGCTGGCGATGAGTACATAGATGAAGAGCTGCACGACGGTGTCGAAGAGCCAGAGAAGAGCATACATGCGCGGTCTGATGTCCTCGTTCGCCCTGCCTTGTCAGGCTCGGGTCTAACGTCGGGAATTCCGGAATTGACAGGTCGAGGTACGCGCGCCTACAAGGCCGGCACCTCGGAACGGGGCTGTAGCTCAGATGGGAGAGCGCCGCAATCGCACTGCGGAGGTCAGCGGTTCGATCCCGCTCAGCTCCACCAGGCAGTCTGCAGAAACTGCTTGTCTGGTGGTCTTTTTAAAAAGCGTCGTAGCGTCCGTGGCTTAGCTGGACCTCTTCGAGTCTACGCCGGTCTCGGTCGCTGGAGACCCGAGATAATCCGCGAGATATCGGCGCGGTCTCAGCAACCCTCGATCTCGTTTCCGCGGATGCGCCTCGCCGGTCGATGACTGCGTCCTTCACGACAGTCTGTTTCATTCGTTTCCCGCATCGCATACAACCCGCGAACGGTCGCAAACGCAGCGATGGCAAAAGCAGTTGGGAGTGGTGCGGGTCTGGCTGTCGATGACAGATAGGTAATCGACGGCGCTTTGCGCTCAGACCCCGAATGCGCGTTCCTGCTCGGCCCAGGATATCGGTAGCACCACAAGATCACGCACGCCGATGCCGCGGGGTAAACGACCGTCTACGATCGCGTCGACGATCCGCGGCGAGAGATGTGCCAGCGGCAGCAACATCCGCACCGAGCGTTCGCTGCAGTCCTCGCGGGCGGCGATGGCATTGGTGGCGGTGACCCGCGCGGCGACGAGGTCGTCGATCCAGGCGCGGCTGCGGGCTATGGCCTTGAGGATGCGTATGCGGTCTTCGGGCTTCATCGGTCGCAGGCCGGCGTGCTCCGATCCCGGCGGGACGATGATGTCCCGCCGGTTGTGAGCGCGCTTCGGGGCCCATGCGATCCGGATGGGCTCGCGTTCCTCGGTGCCAAGAAGATCGATGTGAAGGGTGTCGGGATGGACGGTCACCTGTCTCAGCCGACCGGCGATCGTCTCGGCGTCGCTGAGAGGCTCGGCAGATGCTGAAGGGGATGCAGAGGTAGTGGACGAGATGCCGGCGGAGGCCGGTAGGGCTCGCAGCGTTGCAAGCACGAGCGCCTCGATCGCGTGGGCGGCGACGCGGCGGACCGTGCCGGAGGGCTTTCCCTGCAGCACCGTCTGGCTGACATAGTATCGGTAACGACGCGCGCCCTTGGCGGTATGGGTCGGGGTCATGAGGTCGCCGCGGTCGTCTCGGATGCGCCCAACGAGGAGATGAGCGCATTCCTGCCGTCTCGCGGTGTGGCCGTGGTGGTTGCGAGCGACTTGCGCCTGCACCGTATCGAAGATCACCGGATCGACAATGCCGGCATGCTGGCCCTCATGAACCTTCCCCTTGTGCGTGAGCCGGCCGACATAGATCGGGCTCCCCAGGATCTGGTATAGGTGGCCGCGGGTGAAGACGCCGCCCCCGACCGTGCGGCCCTTGCCATCGAGGCGTTCAGGCACGCGGATGCAGGCCTGTTCCAGTTCGGCCTTCAATCCAATGACGGTCCCGAGCGCGAGATAACGCTCGAAGATCATCCGCACCACCTCGGCCTGATCGGGGACGACGTGCAGGTCCCGGTCCGCAGCCCGGTAGCCGAGCGGCACGACGCCGCCCATCCAAAGACCCTTGCGCTTGCTTGCGGCGATCTTGTCGCGGATGCGTTCACCGGTGACCTCACGCTCGAACTGGGCGAAGGAGAGCAGCACGTTGAGGGTCAGCCGACCCATACTGCTCGTGGTGTTGAAGGCCTGGGTCACCGATACGAACGAGACCCCGTGCTCATCGAAGGTCTCGACGAGCTTGGCGAAGTCGGAAAGCGCCCGGGTAAGGCGATCGACCTTGTAGACCACCACCACGTCGATGCGACGGGCCTGAATCTCGGCGAGAAGCCGCTGCAGGGCAGGGCGATCGAGGGAACCGCCCGAGAAGCCCCCATCGTCATATCGGGTGGGGAGACAACGCCAACCTTCGTGCGCTTGGCTCTTGATGTAGGCCTCGGCTGCCTCGCGTTGGTTATCGAGGGAGTTGAACTCCTGTTCGAGCCCATGTTCAGTCGAGACCCGGGTATAGATCGCGCATCGCAGCACAGACGGCTTTGGCGCGGGTTCTCTCATCCGCTTCATCGCGGGCTTCATCGAGCGATCCCCCTATTCTGTCCCGCACGCACTTTCGCCGCTTCCGTCCCCGTCGCCTTCCCGCGCAAGCCAAAGAAACGTGGCCCGTTCCAGTTCGTACCGGTGATCGCCCGGGCAACCTTCGACAGGCTATCGTAGCCGATGCCGTTCCAGGCAAAGCCCTGCTCCAGCACCGTCACTTGCTGCAGCTCCCCCCGCCACTCTCGCACCAGCACGGTCCCGGGACGGCTCGCCGACGCAGAGGGGAGGGGGATCGCATCAATCGCGGATGCGCTCGCCGCATCGTGACGTCCGCCGCGCCGATAGGTCTCGCCCCGAGCGAGGCGATTTAGTTGACGCGCCGTCTCACGATCCAAGTCGCCGAAGGCGGCGGCCTGGACGCGGTAGGCCAAGATTCCGTGCAGCAGCGGGCGGGTGAGATGCTCTGGCGCGGGGCGCCCAAGCATCTTGCGCCAGCGCCTCTGCAGACCGGCAAGATCCAGGGCTGCGAGCCGGGCGAGCTCGGCCTCGACGTGATCGTCGCGGCCTACACGGGAGACCACCACACCGCTCGGAGGCGTAGCGTTTGAGGCAATGGCGATCATCGGCTTGCTCATCGGCGTACTCGGTACTCTCGCCCTTGCCGTGATCAGACGGCCGCAGCCACGGCGTTGGTCTCGCCGTCCTTGCGTCGAGCCGGCCCGCGGCTGGACTTAGGCCGCCGGGCCGGCTCCTCGGGCTCGATGCGATAGGCGGTCGCGCCGTCCGCGCGTTTGCTCTTGGCCAAGATCCGACCGGCCGATCGCAGGCGGGAGAGCACCGCCCGGGTCGTGTGTGGCAGCCATCCGCTGATGGCGATTAACTCAGCGAGGGAAGCACCTTCGGCCCGGCTGAGAAGCCTGAGCACAAGCTCGCGTTTGCTCACCGCGGTCGGTGGCAGCGTGGCGCGATCCACCCCCGCATGAGGGACTGGAACAGGCGGCGTCATTCCGACCGATACATACCCGGCCGGCGTAAGATCATGTGCCGTCACGCCCGCCAGCTCGTGGGCCTCGCTCACCGCGATGAGCCTGCGCTTTAAGAGCCGGCCGACTGTGCGCTTGCAGGAGAGTGGTGTCATCGTCTCGGGGAGGGCGATCCGGCCATGCGACTGGTTCGCTGCCGCGGACGGGACGGCGGCATCATTGCGGGAGAGGGCCGGGTGGGTCACGATCGACATGGAAAGCTCCAGGTGCGGCGGAGGTGCCATCACTCCGACCCCGCGATCGGCGACATGCCGGCGGGGCTGGGCGAACCCGAAGGTTCGGAGCAAAATCGGAACGAGCGATCGATCAGTCGTCCGGTGTCCTCCTGCGTTCGTCGGCGCGGGTGATCCGACCAATCAGGCAGACGGCACCGTGCAAGGTTGTCGCCACATGGAGAAACGTATCCAGATCGATGATGATTTGCAGGGCCTCGCGCTCCGAGCCAGCCTCGGCGCAGGCCAAAGCTGCCTTCGAGACCGCAACCGCATCGCTCAAGCGTGTGCGGATCTCATGCAAGCATGCAACTATACTTAAGCCCGTCAGGCTCATCGCCGTCCTCCGTTTCGGTCCGCCAGCACACACATGCTCGGATCGGTGCGGCAGTCGAATGAAATCTCTCCTGATATCCAATAAAAGCTCTAACATTCCGTCGGTAACGCATGAAGCCACCACTTGGAGTGCTCATTCCGAACGATAATGCAGACTTTCCCGGAATCTGCCTGATCGGACCAAACTGGCAACAAATTCATCACGACATAGGGGCGTATGGGTTCGCATCCATCCGTCTTCGCCATTACCTTTTACCCAAAAAATACATCGCCTATACAGCAACTTGGCGGACCCCGTTTTTCGGCACGTCCCCAGCAAGTACCCAAAATCCCGGGCTTAGCCGGTACTCACGGCGTCCAGCTTTCCACGGGTCGGACTACCGAGACCCAGCCGCCTCGCGCTCCCAACGCTCCGGACCGAGCTTCCTTGCCAAATCCGACGGCGTCTTGGCCCGGACGTAGCCACGGCTTACCTGGCCGGACAGGCTCGCCATCTCGGTCAACACGTCGCCGTCGGATGCCTTGAAGTAGGCCATCTCCATCTCGTCCGCAGCTCTCGCCAA
Source organism: Methylobacterium sp. W2 (assembly GCF_020662345.1). Lineage (GTDB taxonomy): Bacteria > Pseudomonadota > Alphaproteobacteria > Rhizobiales > Beijerinckiaceae > Methylobacterium. Next base: position 24,354 of record NZ_VMOA01000049.1, read on the forward strand.
TGATTTGTCCACGAGAACGAAAAGAGAACAAATCTGACGAAGGGTCGATTCCGGGACGCGGCGGTTCGCGGCGTCGTTAGCTGATCTTCAGCCAGGAGCGGATCATCTGACGCCGGGCCACGTACCGCCTCCACTCGCGGTAGCGATCGATGGGTGCGGCGCAATCGGCAGACGCAAGGACGCGCTCGACGCCGACGAGGATGCTCATCGCCCCGAACGGGCAGATCGCTGTTAGGACGAAGTCGACGTCGTCGCTATCCAAGGATCGTGGTCTCTATCGTGGGTTCGTTAGAACTCGCACAACGCGCCTGGAGCGGCTAGGGTGCCTGGCGACGCGGGGGCCCGGTGGTCAACACACTCACGCCTGGACAACGCAGCGAGCGCATGGGGCGGGTCCACAACAAGAACACCAAACCCGAGATGCGGGTCCGACGCCTGGTCCATTCCATGGGCTACCAGTACCGGCTACATCGGAAGGACCCGCCCGGCAAGCCGGACATGGTCTTCCCCTCACTGAAGGCGGTCATCCTGGTGCACGAGTGCTTCTGGCATCGGCACCCCGATCCGTCCTGCCCCCTGACCCGCACTCCCAAGTCCAGGCTTGAATTCTGGGGACCGAAGTTCAAGGCGAACCACGCACGCGACCTGCGTAACGAGGCGGAATTGACTCGCCTGGGCTGGCGAGTCCTAACGGTTTGGGAATGCGGATTAAGGGACGTTGAAGGACTTCAGGGGATAGTCCGTGCGTTCCTTGGAGCCAAAGGGTGAAACGTGCGCGCGGTCGAGTTATTCGCCGGTGCCGGGGGGCTGGCCCTCGGTCTCAGTAAGGCCGGCTTCAAGCCGTGGCCGGCCCCCATTCGGTGGCCCAGGGTCGAAGTTAGTGCATCGTTGGTTGGAGTTGACCCCGTTTATGGTCCACGGCCTATGCAAGTTCCCGGGCTGTGACAGCTTGGTTGGCGAAGGCTCGGGGCGTCAAGCCGCCTAGGGCCGTGTGAGGTCGATCTTCGTTGTAGTGGCACCTCCAGTCCTCGATGCGCTCACGGGCATCAGCCAGCGACAGGAACCACGAGGCGTTCAAGCACTCCGCTCGAAGACGGCCGTTAAACGACTCAATATAGGCGTTGTCGGTCGGCTTGCCCGGTCGGGAGAAGTCGATCTCGACCCCGTTCAGGTAGGCCCATTGGTCGAGCATGCGCCCGGCGAACTCCGGTCCATTATCCACCCGGAGACTCTTGGGCCGACCTCGCAGCCGGACCAAGGCGTCCAGAGCCTCGGTCACCTGGAAGGCGCGGAAGTTGGCTCTCGGTGTCAGTGAGAGCGCCTCTCGCGTGTGGCAATCGACGACGGTCAGGATCCGGAACGGACGCCCGTCGAACAGGCGGTCGGACATGAAGTCCATGGCCCAGACCTCGTTGGGTCCAACGATCGCCGGTCGTCCCTGGCGATAACGCCAGGCTCGTTTGCGCTTGGGCAGCTTGGACCTGATCGACAGTCCCTCGTCGCGGTAGATCCGGTAGGTGCGCTTATGGTTCACCTCCCAGCCCTCCCGTCGTAACAGGATGTGCAGCCGCCGGTAGCCGTAGCGCACCCGTGCGGCAGCCAACTCCTTCAATCGCATCCGCAGCGCGACCTGAGGGTCCGAGCGCTTCCTGTAGCGCTGGGACGAGCAGCCGAAGCCGGTAGCCAGACAGGCCTGACGCTCGCTGATCCCATAGGCAACCTGCAGGTGACCAGCGACCTCACGGCGAGCGGCGGGCCTCACTACTTCCGTTTGAGGACGTCCTGCAGCATGGAGCGGTCCAGCGTCAGGTCGGCGACCAGCCGCTTCAGCTTGCTGTTCTCGTCCTCCAGCTGCTTGAGCCGTCGGATCTCCGGCACGCCCATGCCGACGAACCGCTTCTTCCAGCGATAAAAGGTCGGCTCGGATACGCCCATCTTCCGGCAGACCTCGTCCACCGTCGCACCATTCTCCGCCTGCCGCAGGGCGAAGGCGATCTGTTCATTCGTGAAGCGTTTGCGAGGCATGGCATCCACCCTCCTTCAGGGTTCAGGATGCCCGAAAAACTTGCGCTCAGCGCGGACCAGTTTGCTGGGTCAGGGTCAGTGGTGGGCCCAGCAGGAGTGAAATAACTCAACAAAATCAAGGGCCATATACGCAGGTGCGGGAATTTCGGCCCATATGATTTCAAACGGTTATTTTTTGCGCATCCCGCACCGACACAGTGCGGATAAGATCAAAATAAGGTCTGGCGCGGAGCGATCCGGCTGGGTTTGCGCCGCCCCCCTCGTCGCATGTGGCTCCCCAGCCATAGCGACTCGCGTCACACTCCCCTATCCCGTCCGGCCCACCTCAGCCCTCGGACCTCATGTCAGCCTCGCCAACCTTCGAGATCGAACAGGGCAGCCGGCAGGCGTGGCATGAGGCCTTCCTCGGGATGAAGCCCAGCGTGGTCCCGTGCCCCGGTCTGACGGCGCAGGGCTGGCAGGCCGTTCACGCCGCGTCCCTCGACTTTCTCGACAAGCACGCCGACGAGGCCGGCCGGCTCGGCTGGACGACGCTGCAGCTCTTTGGCGTGCATCCCGACCTCGGCGTGATCCGTTCCGACTTCTGCGGGGTCATGCTCCTGAGCGGCGATCTGGTGTCGAAGGTCGAAGCGGACTTCATCCGGTTCGAGCGGACGCGGTACTTTCGAGACGTACCAGGCCGACCGAAGGGGGCCGTGCCGATCTGGGCGGTGAAGCGCTAGGCGACCTGGGGGCGTGCCCTGCCTCGTCGCGATCACCGGTAGCGAGACGAGCATGAGCATTGAACGCCCCAAGAGCTACCAGGAGGCTTTGTCGAACGTCAGGAGTACGATCCAGCGCAAGTTGAGCGTGGTCGGTGTGTCGGAAGATGGGAGGCTCGAACTGTCGAACTTTTTGGTCATGGTGGACGACATGCTGCGGCCCAATCGGACCTTTCCTGAAGCTAGAAGCGACGCACCCGAGCCGTTAAGTGGAAGCTTTTGACGAAGGCAATCAACGGTAGAACGATAGCCCCCATCTCAGCAAAAAGCCCGGCGTGGGGTGATCCATCCGTGGTTCAGTCGCTTCGTTGGTGCACCGCATCAAATGATTAAAGCTTAACCACTTTGCTTATTCGTAAAACATCCATGTCATCGTCTCCTCGTTCCCTCAAATCTGCGTGATCGAATTAACTTTAGGGATGCGTTAAGTTGTGTGAGGTCTATCTAGATCAAGATGGTGCGCAATCGAACAGTTTCAGGGCATAAATTGCCCTCCATTAAGTGCCGTGCAGCCGTCGCTCTATCATGAGGAATATCGTTGTGCTGCTGCCAAATATTGCCATTCGGACCAAGCTGTTTACTGCATTCAGTTTGCTAACATTAATTATACTCGGACTTGGTATTTTCGGTTTATATGCAGCATCCTCACTTAACGGGTTGTTGGTCGACGTTCAGACAAATTGGATGCCCAGCGTAAGAGCCGCCGGCGAGATCAATTCCTGGACAAGCCGTTACACTACAAACGTTTTTCGGCATGTACTTAATACTGATGACGCTACCATGACAAACATTGAAGCCGAGGGAGATAGGCGAGCCAAGAAAATCTCGGAAGTTTCCAAGTCTTACGAGGCATTGATTTCCTCGCCGGAAGAACGAGCACTTTTTGATGTTTTCAAGCGTGAGTGGCAGGATTTTACGAGGGAAGTTCAGCCGGTATTAGTTCTGTCTCGGCGTAATGAGAACGATCAGGCCCGGGCTTTGCTTGACCACAAGGCGACACCACACCAAAAGGCTGCCTTCAATGCGGTCGAGGAGATCATTGCACTCAACAACAAAGGCGCAGAGGCAGCTCAGCAGCAAGCATTTAATACCTACGCTATGACGAAGACACTCTCGCTTGCATCCGTCTGTCTTGGCCTCCTTCTGTCAGTGGCGCTCACCGTGTGGATCATCCGCGGAATTTCCGGTGGTATCTCTTCTGTCGTGCGGCCGATGCAAGCTTTGGCAGCAGGAGACCTTACCATCTCTATTCCTCATCAAGGGGCGAACACTGAAATCGGTATGATCGCGGATGCGGTGCAGGTTTTCAAAGACGGTTTGATCCGAATGCGGGCTCTCGAAGACGAAACAGTTCTTGCCCGCGCCAGTGCGGAAGAGCAGCGCAAGAAGGGCATGCGCGACATGGCAGATGGCTTTGAGCGGGCCATAAGTGGCATTATCAGCACCGTCACGGCTGCTGCAACCGAACTGCAGGCCACAGCCCAAAGCATGGCCGGCACCGCAACCGAAACCGCCAATCAATCGACCACCGTGGCCGCGGCTGCTGAAGAAGCGTCAACCAACGTCAACACAGTCGCCGCGGCTGCTGAAGAGCTAGGTTCGTCCGTCCAAGAGATCGGCCGCCAAGTTGATGGTTCGGCGAGCCTTGCGCAAGCGGCTGTCAACGAGGCTGACCAGACGGCCGCTCTCGTGCAGGAACTGAGCGGCGGCGTAGCGAAGATTGGCGACGTCGTGACGATGATATCGACCATTGCTTCGCAGACGAACCTGCTTGCTCTTAACGCCACCATTGAGGCGGCCCGTGCAGGAGAGGCGGGACGTGGCTTCGCCGTGGTCGCTGCTGAGGTGAAGGAGCTGGCCAATCAGACCGGCCGAGCGACGGCTGAAATCTCTGCCCAAATCGGACGGATTCAGGGGTCGACGGGTGAAGCTGTGTCGGCGATCGGCCGGATCACAGCGCGCATCCAAGAGATCAGCAGTGTCGCTACGATGATTGCTGCAGGCGTCGAGGAACAGGGCGCAGCAACTCAGGAGATCGTACGCAACGTATCTCAAGCTGCCGTGGGTACGAGCGAGGTGACATCGAACATCTCTGGAGTTGCTCGGGCCGCTGAAGATACCGGCACTGCCGCCAGTCAGGTGCTGGGTGCGGCTGATGAACTGTCCCGCCAGTCCGAGTGCCTCAATTCAGAAGTGGCGCGGTTCCTCCAAACCGTTCGTGCTGCATAAGACCGGTTCGATCCGAGACAGATAATGAAAATTCCGGGAGCGAAAACGTAAATCGATACGATGAGAGATCGGCTATGAATGAACTGATGCTTATCAGTGACGACTTTCGTCGCACAGAGCGATTACTGCACGATTTACGATTATCAATTCCGTCGACGATCTACGATCTTTATGACCACACTCCTCCAGCAAATCCCCCTGCAATTATCCTAAGCGATATTAGGGAGTTGACGTCCGATGTCATCGCTCGGCTGAAGCATCTCCTATGCCAAGCCGGTATCGGCAAGAAGCCGCATGTCTTCGTCGTTTACAATGAAGGTCCGCGGACCCAAGCTTATGCCCAGATGCTTGGGGTAACAACGATGATTACCGCTGCGGCCATCTCTACCCTGCCGCGAGTTATCGAACGCGTCGTGGTCGAGGCTGGGATTGTGCCTCTTTCAGCACAGAAGCACGCCAGCCGGGCGCGGGAGTTTCTACGCGACACGATCATGGCTGGCGTGCTGACACCAACCGAGGTTGCGAACGGAACGGAGATCGTTGCCACTGCCATTAGCGCCCACGGGATCTACGATTGGATCCGCGTGGTGCGCGACTTCGATGATGGCACGCACCAGCATATCCTGCTCGTTGCAGGTCTGGCAGCAGCTTTTGCCGGCACCCTTGGGATGTCGATGGCCGACCGACACCGATTAGCTCAGGCGGCTCTCCTTCACGATGTCGGTAAGACCAAGATCCCTGTTGCCATCCTTAATAAGCCAGGCAGGCTCGATGCGGCCGAGATGACGGTAATGCGAACGCACGCCGTCGAGGGCTATCGCATGCTTATCGGGCTTGGGTTCGATGACGCCATGCTCGGCGTCGTCCGATCCCACCACGAGATGTTAGATGGATCTGGCTACCCCGATAGATTGTCGGGGGACTCCATTCCTGACTTTGTCCGGCTGATTACGGTCTGCGATGTCTACGGCGCCTTGATAGAAGAGCGACCTTACAGAGCGCCGATGGCTGCGACGGAGGCGTACTCGATCCTCGTAGGCATGATGGGGAGGTTGGATGCCGATCTAGTGCATGCTTTCAGGCCCGTCGTGATAGCGTCGGCTAGTCATGCCAATCGCTTTGGAACCCTCGTGTCATCACATTGACCGAACGCAGATATGCTGACGCTAACATGGCCGCGCTCTCTGATTCGGCAGGCCAGGATATCGCTGCTAACCACATACGAAAAATCCGACGCGGCGCGAGCCGGGCGGGGTCAAGTCGCTAGTTCAGGAAAGAGCTGCCCCTCGTCGAGGAACGCGCGGGCGGTGCATGGGCCGTGCCGGGGCTAGGTCATCAGAGCGGGCCGCCCTCAACCTTGAACCGGATCACGGTCTCGTCCGTTGTCAGTGGCCAGATTTCTGAGAAGGCGATCGGTTGATGCAACATCCCGTGAGCCGGGATCTCAAGCCATCCCGTCGGCATCGTTCATAGGATCGAACATGCAGGCGGCGAGCTCCCCCCGCACTCGAAGTGCCTCGATCCGATGCGCTCTTACGATCGAGGTCACGGCATCCGCTTCAGGCCTGCCGCCATGCAAGCGCAGATCGGCTGCGATACCTGCCATAACGTAGGCAAGGTGTTCCAGTGCATCGATCTTGCAAGTCAGGATTTCTATGAGCTCGGCTCGTATCTGGTCCATTTCGCAGCTCGCTCCTGAGCGGCAGGGGGCGCAGGTGGAAATGACGCCTCAGGCCATTGGGCCCATTGCGGGGCTGGATATCAAAAGGCGGGTAGGGAAATCCCGCTGCGACCTAAGCCGAGCGCGCTAGTAGATAATGCTTCTCAGAGAAAGCAGCCTCCATAGCAAGCGTCACTTGGCAGGCATGTGGCATCGTGTATGCCCCCTGCATCGCGTAAGCCAGGTCCGCGCTGGGTTTGGAGGCGGTGCGTTTTAGAGGCGCCTAACGCGAGCCGTCGGCCCAGGTCACGGACGAGCCGGGCTCAAGCATTTCCAAATTATTGAGCAGGTCCACGAGATCATCTGTGTCGTCCAACGATAGCTGCGTCTGACGGACACCCTTCACCAAAGCGGGCTCTCCAGTCTTCACGTTGCGCACCGTCCAGCCGCGTCCGTCCGGGAACATGTCATACTCGATGTACGCGTCCGGTGATGGCCGCGGTCGACAGCATCGCGCACTCGGCTGAAGCCTGACCTTAATGCTGGCGTCAAGGTCAGCGGGTCGGGGCGATGCGGGTCGAGGTGCTTGAGGGGGCCGAACGACGGCGGCGCTGGTCGTTCGAGGACAAGGTGCGGATCGTCGAAGCCTCGTACGAGGCCGGGGTGTCGGTGTGTTCGGTGGCGCGCCGGCACGGGATCGCCCAGGGCCTGCTGTTCACGTGGCGACGCCAGGCTCGGGAAGGCCGTTTGGGCGGGGATGAGCAGGCCCCGGTCTTCGTGCCCGTCGCGATCACCCCGGAGCCGTCGCCGGCGGTTCCGGTTCTGCGGTCGGATGATCTTGATGTTGCGGCCCAGCCCCGTCGAGCGCGGCGCAAGACCGGGATCATGGAGATCGATCTCGGTGGTGGTCGGCGTCTCAAGGTCGACCGGGACGTCGATGCCGCGGCACTGCGTCGGGTGCTCGATGCCCTGGAGGGCCGATGATCCCGCTGCCGGCCAACGTTCGGGTCTGGCTGGCCACCGGCCACACCGACATGCGCAAGGGCTTTTCCAGCTTGGGGATGATCGTCCAGGAAACGCTCAAGCGCGATCCCCACTTCGGACACCTGTTCGTCTTCCGCGGCCGGCGCGGTGACCTGATCAAGGTGATCTGGCACGATGGCCAGGGCGCGTGCCTGTACACCAAGCGGCTCGACCGCGGCCGCTTCCTGTGGCCGTCGGTGGCGGACGGAGCCGTGACGATCTCGACGGCGCAGCTCGGCTACCTGCTCTCGGGCATCGACTGGCGGATGCCGCGGACAAGCTGGCGTCCGAGCGCCGTCGGCTGAGGATAACGCGTTACAGAGGCTGAGGAATATGCTCTTCTCAGTGTGTGCCGAACGCGCCTGAGCCCCCGCCGCTTCCCACCGATCTCGCTGCCGCTCACGCCATGATCCTGGCCGAGCGGGCGGCGCGGCTCGTGTCCGAGATCGCGGTCGAACGGCTCAAGCTGGAGGTCGCCCGGCTGCGACGGGAGCGCTTCGGGGCCTCCTCGGAACGCAGCGCCCGGATCGGCCAGCTCGAACTAACGTTGGAGGATCTGGAGGAGACGCTCGCCGAGACGGAGGCGCAAGCGGCTGAGCCCGAGCCGCATACCACCCCGACCTCTTCCCAGCGCAAGCCCGCTCGTAGGCTCTTGCCCGAGCATCTGCCGCGCGAGCGCATTCTCCATCCCAGCCCGACGACCTGCGCCTGCTGTGGCGGGGCACGCCTGCGCCCTCTCGGCGAAGACGTCACCGAGACTCTGGAGCGGATCCCGGCGCGCTGGGTCGTGATCCAGCACGTGCGCGAGCGCTTCTCCTGCCGCGACTGCGAGACCATCGCGCAGAACCCGGCCCCCTTCCATCCGATCCCGCGGGGGCGGGCCGGGCCGAACCTCCTGGCCGAGGTGATGATGGCCAAGTTCGGCCTGCATCTGCCGCTGCATCGCCAGAGCCAGCGCTTCGCCCATGAAGGCGTGCCGGTCGACGTCTCGACGTTGGCTGGCTGGGTCGGAGCCGTCACCACCGCCCTGTCGCCCCTAGTCTCCCGGATCGAGGCCCATGTCCGGGGAGCCGACCGCCTCCATCTCGACGATACGCCGGTGCCGGTCCTGGCCAAGGGGAAGACCCGCACCGGCCGGCTCTGGACGGTGGTGCGCGACGACCGCCCCTTCGGTGGACCCGAGCCGCCGGCCGCGGCCTACTTCTACTCCCCCGACCGCTCCGGCGCGCATGCCGAGACTTGGCTCGGCGACTTCCACGGCATCGTGCAGGCGGACGCCTTCTCGGGGTTCGGCCGGCTGTACGACCCAGGCCGCAAGCCGGGTCCGATCCGCGAGGCGGCCTGCTGGGCCCATGCCCGACGCAAGTTCTTCGAGCTGGCCGATCTAAAGAAGGCTCCGATCGCCATCGAGGCCGTGACGCGGATCGATGCGATCTTCGCCATCGAGCGCGCCGCCAACGGTCTTGCCCCCGATGAGCGCCGCGCGCACCGAAGCATTCGCTCCGCCGCCCTCGTTGCCGACCTGGAGGCGTGGCTGCGGGAGAACCGCGCCAAGCTCTCGGCCAAGGCTCCCACGGCAGCGGCGATCGACTACCTGCTCAAGCGCTGGACCGCCTTCGCCCGGTTCCTCGACGACGGACGGATCTGCCTGTCGAACAATGCTGCCGAACGCTCCATCCGTCCCATCGCGGTGGGCCGCCGCAACTGGACCTTCGCCGGATCGGATGCGGGCGGTCATCGTACCGCTGCCCTCTACACGCTGATCGAAACCGCCAAGCTCAATCGCATCGACCCCCAGGCCTGGCTCGCCGACGTGCTCACGCGGCTACCCGACCATCCCGCCAGGCGTATCGACGATCTGCTGCCGTGGAACTGGACCCAGCCTCAGCGCCGGCAGATCGCCGCCTGACACCCCGCCGGGACCACGAACGCGGCCATCACCGAAGGCGTACTACTCGATCTCGCCATTGTCGTTCATGGCCAGGCCCTCCGAGGCGGGAGGGGAGCCTACACCGTCGGTCCACGAACGAAAAACCCGCCACGGCGCGAGCCGGGCGGGGTTAAGTTTCGATTGCGTCCCTGCTCCCAGGATGGGAGCGGGAAACGACTAATCCACGGATATGGCCACATCAAGCGCCGAACGTGAACAGGTCGCTCGGGGCAGTGTGGATCTCTGCCATAGTCACATCGTGCAGGATGATCTTGTTGGTGCCCTCTACGCCCGCGAACGTGACGATGGTGTCCTGCCCGCCATGGAACGCCTTAAGCGTCACGCCGGTGGCGCCCGCGATGTCGACGGTAATGTGATCTGCGTTGACGTCGAAGCCGTAGATGTTGTCGCGCCCGAAACCGGACTGGAAATGAAAGGTGTCGGCGCCGGCACCTGCCAAGAGCTTGTCGCCGCCAGCGCCGCCCTCGATCGTGTCACCACCCTTGCCGGCCTGGATGCGATCCGCTCCGGACGTCCCGGTGATCTCGACGTAATGGGCCGCCGTCGACTGCGATGTGATCTTAGATCCGGTCGTGACCGCGGACATGTCGAGGTGAGTGTCGTTGCGAACGTAGACGACTTCGATGCCTTGGAAGGCTTCATCGGTCAGGACGACGGTGCTGCCTCCCTGGACGAAGAGCAGGTCGGTACCGTTGCCGCCGTCCACTAGGGTGGGGGTGCCGGAAATGACGAGGCGGTCGTTGCCGCCCGCCCCTTCAAGCGTATCGGCGCCGCCGTTGCCGATCAGCCGGTTAGCACCATCATCGCCGATGAGGATGTCGGCGAAGGCCGATCCCGTGAGGTTCTCGATGGCGATGAAGCTGTCGCCGGTCGCGTCGCCTGTCCCGGCCACACCTCCACTAAGATCGGCCCTCACGCCGTCGGTGGCGCCCGCGTAGCTGGCGGTATCTATGCCCGATCCGCCGTCGAGCACATCGGCGCCCACCCCACCCTCTAGAACGTCGTTGCCCGCACCGCCCGACAATATGTTGGCGCTTGCATCACCGGTGAGGAAATCGGCGTAGCCACTTCCAAGCAGATTTGCGATATCGACCAACTGATCTCCAGATGCATCACCCGCACCCGTCGTGGCCTGGATGCCGAAAGCCAGGCCCAAATTCGCAATGACTCCTGAGGCGGAATGTTCGTAGCTGGCAGTATCGGTTCCGCCGCCACCTTCTATGTAATCGGCGCCCTTGCCACCTTCGAGAATATTGACCGCCCCATTGCCGATCAATACGTCGTCCTGATCGCTGCCGATGGCATGAGCGAAACCAACAAGGACATCGCCGTTTTCGTCCCCTACGCCTTCCTGGGCGCTGTGGGACAGATTGATGACAACGCCCAACGCCGAATGAGCGTAACTTACCGTATCGAAATTACCGGCAGCATTGCTCCCGCCGTTAAGGTTGTCCGCACCTGCGCCGCCCTCAATAGTGTTGGCCCCGGCATTGCCGAAGATCGTGTCATTGAGGGCGCTGCCCCGGACATTTTCGATGGAGATCAGAGTATCGTCCTGCGAAGCGTTCCCTTCGCGCCCATAGCCGGCATTGAGATCGACAACCACGCTGACCGTGGAGTGTTCGTAGCTTACCGTGTCGACGCCAGTGCTGCCATCTATCCTATCAGCTCCGGCTCCACCCTCAATAACATCATTGCCGGCGCCGCCATATAGATTGTCAAGCCCTGAGCCGCCGCTTAAATAATCATCAAAATTAGCACCACGTATCGCTACCCTTGTGTTATTATCGGAAAAATCAAAATTAAAGCTTACTGCTCCTGGTGTAAATTTAACTGTCTCTACAGTCATGCCGTTAGTTACGATAATGCTTGTTGTCTGAGGAACATTATCATGTGGCACTATATAACTATGTAGGTTTTGATAGAAACTATTTGGATCTAAAAAAAAACTTGCAGATAAGCCAAGGTCATCACTACCGTTGGCACTGTAGGATGATCCATATGAGTACCTGATCGATGCCATGGCGTTTTTCCATTTTGACCGGTGCGTCGTGACTCAAACACCGAACCCATAGGCCCTGCGTCAAATTGATGCAAATTAAGCACACGTAAGTCCGCCGCTGTAATTAGTGGCTGGGAAAGATGTTTACGTTTTAGGATACATGTGGTGTGGCGTGCCAGGGTTACCCCGCGCAACGCATATCCTTCGTGCTGCGGGTGAGGCCTTGGATCGCTTCGACCATCTCCCGGTGTTCACGGTGCCGATCCTCCGCGAGACGCTGCTCGTGCTGGCGGTGCTCCTCAAGAAGCCGTCGCTCATGCTCTCGATGCTCCTCGGCCTCTTTTTTCCGGAAGGCCATTTCGGTCTCCCGCATGAGAGTGCACCGGTCATGTGAGGCCGACACACCGCGCAGCCCGTCGATGATGTCCTTCAGGTCGGTCTGGCCCATGACCATTCCGGCGATCTGGGCGAGACCATTCCCGCCCACGGTCGGGGGCGCGATGTGCGGCTTCTCCACCTTGGCCCGCATGTAGCCGATGACCGCGAGGGGAATACCGCCCCCGCCGCCTGCCGCCAGAAGCGTGCTGAGGATGTCGACCCACTGCTTGACGTCCTCAGGTGACATGGCGTGGCGCAGCTCCAGCGGACAGGGAACCGTTCTTGAACATATCGTAGCCGGTCGCGAGGACGCACCAGCCTTCGAAGCAGAAACAGACCGGATACCAGCCAAAGCCCGCTGGTAGCCGGGTGTTGAAGGCGTAAGAGCCGACCAGCATCAGGAAACCGATCGCCATCCAGGAGAGGCCGCCAGTCAGGGCTCCGACGAACCGGATAACGGGGGCTCGCCGCCACCACCCATTGATGCCGAGGCCGACGCCTCGGAGGATTGCTACGATGAGGGCGAGCATTCCCCAGCGGGTCTCCGTCATTACCTCGCCCATGATCCGGTAGACCGGCATGTCAAAGTAGGCTTCGGGGCGCAGCATGCTCACGCCCCAGACCAGGAGGAGGCATGACAGCATCCACTCCAGAGGGCGCGTCATGTGCATGGACGTTGGGGTGTGCGGGTTCATGGCGGCGCCTCCCTGGCTTACTGCTTCGGCAGTTATCCGAGCGCGGGGGCGACGACCTCGGACGCCGTGGCGCCAGCATCCAGCTTGTGCAGCCGGAAGAGCTTGTTCGCGACCTCCTCCGGGCCGCCGGCCTGATCCATCGTCCACTTGCTGACCGCGTTCACGTCGGCCCGGTTGACGGCGCGCTGGAGGGCGTTGGCGACGATCTCGGACCCGACCGGCACGGTGACGGTAGAATTCTTCACGGCCCCGGCCGTCGGGTTGACGCCGAAGTCGAACCACTTCCGCAGGATGCGCTCGACCAGCGCCTCCGACACCAGCATCCGGACCATCGGATAGAACCGAGCCAGGAGGCCGAGGACGACGGTGCTAACCAGCGGGACCAGGATGTCGCCGACGAGTTGAGCCACGGCAACGACATACTCGCCGTAGGGGATAACCACGGCCGGGGTGACGCTTGGCGTGGTGGTGACCTGCGCGAAGGCGGCCACCGGGACGAGGATCGAAACGGCGACACAGGCGAACGCCAGCGCCGCGAGCAGAAGCTTGCGGGTCATGATAGTCTCTCAATGTTTGGAAGTGGGTGACGGAACTTATTGCGCCAAGAATTGGTAGTGGTGCGGAACCGTGAGGACTGCTGACAATGCCCCACGTTTGGTGCCATCAGGGCGATGGAAATTTCTATTTAGAACGGAACAGCACGGACGGAAGCGAGATATTTAGGGCAAGGGTATACGCGGTAATGAATTTTGGACACGGACACACAATTACAAAATTAGATGAAAATCAGCCTCTCGAAATTGGGTCACTACCGGTGGGGTTCGAAGATATTAAATTGATTTGCGAGGTAGTGCTCCGACTTTACTGTGAAAGGTGATCCTATCCAATCCAAGGCCTCCTCAACCATAAGGCCAGACGTGAGATCCAAGTCGGCTTAACCGAGGCAATTTCGGCGGGAAGCGCCCTGACGTCAGGCAGGATCACCACGGGCGCAGGCGGCGCAACAACCGGCGGCACGTCCATCGGCACCAGCGTAGACAGCGGCACGCTGACGGGCTTCGCGTCGGTGCTTCGGGCCTTCGGCGCCGCCTTCGTGTAGGGCGTCGGGAACTGGTCGTGCTCGGCGGTGCGCCGGGAGATCAGTTCCTTGTTCTTCGTGCACGATATGATCGCGGTGGCGCAGCCTTTCTGGTCGCCCGCGTTGAGCAGGCGCAGGAAGGTCGATCCCTTGAAACCGCCCACGCCGATGTTGAAAGCGATGGAGATCAGTGCGTCCCGCTCGTGGTCCGCGACCGGGACCTTGATGCAGGACAGGATCAGCAGCGCGTGCGATGCGAGGCCTTCGAGGAAGAACGCATCGGCCTGGGCCTGCGTGATGACCTGCCCGAGCTTCACACCCTTGATGTGGCCGTAGCCGATCGTCGGCACTCCGACGCTGTCGAGGTAGGCTTTCAGCCGAACACCTTCCCGCGATTTGAGCGCGGCAAGGCCAAGTGGCGTCATGATGGCGGACGCGGCCATGCGTAGTCTCCCGGATAGTGAATGCAAAATTAACTGCCTACGGTCGGCCTCTCAGACCGGGGGCAAATTTCGAGATGCAGCACTTCGACAACGGACACTTGCCGGAGCCGAACGAGCACTTCGTCGATGCCTTTGTGGACCGCTTACGAACGGTCGCTGTGCTGGGCTTTTTAGTCGGCGTCGAAGCAGCCGGCCTTGGCGCCATGGCGTTTGGCGCTGTGTCCCTTGGCAGGTGGCTGACGGCGTGACCTTCACGGAGGCCAAACGGCTACGGGCGACGCGCGAGGGCGTCAGACGCGGTTGGGGCGCCGGTCGAAGCGGTCGGCGATCTCTTCGCGGAACTTGTCGATGCCGCCGACCATGATGGCGGAATAATCGCTGGCCTCTTTGGAGCGCGCGACCTCCGCGTCGTATTTGGGCAGCGACATAAAATGGATGCGCTCGGACTTGCGAACCCAGTCCACGGCAGCCCGGATTTCAGGAAAGCCGTAGCCTCACCACTGTTCGAGTTCGTCCAGTCGGCAGTGGAGGTACCACAGACGCTCCTTGGCCTGGGAAGCCTCTTGGAAAGCCTCAAGGCACAGCATTCGCGCAAGCCAGCGACGCATGTCAGTTCTCACGATATCGCGGTTGCGCGGTGTGCTTCTTGCCTCCACCACGCGCTTTGCGAATGGTGGAAGGGGCGAAGGCCATGGAGCGAAAGACGGTCGAGGCGGCATTCACCATCGGCGTGATGGCGGGTGCGCTTGTTTCGATGGCTGTGAAGTACGGCCCCGGCTTCGCGTTCTGAACGTGGGCTTGCGCGGCGACCGGCCGGCTCGGGATCTATTGACGGTTTGAGCCATCATTTGTTAGTCCGTCGTTGTCGTTTGGCCTGCCCGAAACTCAGGGTCCGGCGACAGCGGGCCGGGCGGCCGACCGCGAATTTGCCGCCCGGCCCGTTTAGTGTTTCAGAGGCGAAATCCTGCCGCCGGCCTTAGGGTCCGACTGGGGTACGTGTCGGTTAGCGCGGCATCCCGCGCGTATCGTTGGCGATGAGGACGTCCCCACCCCCCCCAGAGGTCGTCATCTGGCCAACCGAACCGAGCAGCTCAACGCCATTCGTCAGCCCCGCCGTCGTCACGAGACCTGACCCTGACCCAGCAAAGTGGTCCGCGCTGAGCGCAAGTTTTTCGGGCATCCTGAACCCTGAAGGAGGGTGGATGCCATGCCTCGCAAACGCTTCACGAATGAACAGATCGCCTTTGCCCTGCGGCAGGCGGAGAATGGTGCGACGGTGGACGAGGTCTGCCGGAAGATGGGCGTATCCGAGCCGACCTTTTATCGCTGGAAGAAGCGGTTCGTCGGCATGGGCGTGCCGGAGATCCGACGGCTCAAGCAGCTGGAGGACGAGAACAGCAAGCTGAAGCGGCTGGTCGCCGACCTGACGCTGGACCGCTCCATGCTGCAGGACGTCCTCAAACGGAAGTAGTGAGGCCCGCCGTTCGCCGTGAGGTCGCCGGTCACCTGCAGGTGGCCTACGACATCAGCGAGCGTCGGGCCTGTCTGGCCACCGGCTTCGGCCGTTCGTCCCAGCGCTATACCAAGCGCTCTGATC
>NZ_VMOA01000004.1 GCF_020662345.1 Methylobacterium sp. W2
CGGACATCGTCATGGGGGAGGGATGTCCCATCCCTCCCGTCCATCGTCAATCGAGGCGCGCTCAATCTTTGCCCACCGACATGAGCAGGCGCTCGGTCTTGGCATCCTCGATCCGGTTGACCATGCGGCGGCCCTCATGGACGTCGCGGATGGTCTTGGTGGCGGTGATGCAGGACTGGACCAGCATGATCGTGCCCATAGCAAGGTAGCCCTTGATCCAGATGTCCATGGGCATGAACAGGATGCCGAGCCCGACCATCGCCGCCGAGCCGATGAAGGAGGCGTAGGTGAAGGTGACCCAGGCACCGGAATGCTGAGTGGTCTCGTTGTTGATGGTCATGATCGTGATCCTCGATGTGAGAGAGTTGAGCTGAATGGATTTTCTTCGAGTCATTGAAGATCGGCATGAATGTCGATCGAAGTGACGTCGGTGATTCTAGCGATCGATCCCCACCCCGCCTCATGCTGAGGTGGCGGGTGGGAGAATGATGCTCGCGGCGACTTGGCCTGATGTCGTAGGGCCGCGTCACATGGGCTTTCACGCAGCGCGCGCCTCGACCTTGCGCCGCAGACAGTCGAGTACGGCACCGCCGCTCGGGCGGGTGCTCGAGCCGAAGCCTTCGCGCTCGAGCCGTTCGGCGATGGAGAGACCGGGCTCGGTCTCGGCGAGCGCCGCCTCCGTGTCGGCGGCCTCGGTCTGGAGGGCACGCAATCGGCTCAATGTCGCCTCAGCCTCCTTCAACGTCGCCCGCTCGCTCGGGTTGGCCTGAACGCCGAGTCGTCGGGCCGCCTCCGCGGCGGCGGCGATGCGGCGTCCGCGCTCCAGCTCGCTCTGCCGGCGCGTGGCGTCGGCGACGACGGAGCGGATGCGGGCGACTTCGCGGGCGAATCTCGAGCGCGCCTCGCCGATGGCATCGCGTTCGGCTTCGAGCTCCGCAATGGCCTCCGCCGCCTCGGTGGCCAGCTCTTCGCGTCCCGCCGCCAACGCCGCCAGGGCACGCTCTTCGAGATCCGCCGCGCGGGCCTCCACCTCGGCGAAACGCCGCTCTTCCGCCTTGTCACCGGCGACAGCGGCAGCAAGGGCCTGCCGGCTGCGCTCCAGCGAGACCCGCGTCTCACGGATCTGCTGATCGAGGATGAGCAGGGCGTGGCGATCGATGACCTCTTCCTCGGCCCGGGCGGCCGCGCCGCGGGCGAGGAGCCGAAACAGTTTAAGCATGGTGTGCCTCCGGCGTTTGAACGCTGTTCACACTCATGCTGTCGCCGATATATGCACGCCGTTCAAGTGCTGAACTGCACACCGTTCAAAGCGTGGGTTACGGGATCGAGCCGATCTGCCTGAGTCCCTCGCCGAGGATCATCGCCGCCGCCACGGCGATGTTGAGCGAGCGCATACTCTCACGGATGGGAATGACGATCCTGGCATCGGCCGCCTCGTGGACGGAAGCGGGGACGCCCGCCGATTCCCGGCCCAGCAGGATGCAATCGCCGGGGAGGAAGGCGAAGGCGGTGTAGGGCAGGGCGCCGGCGGTGGTGGCGAGGACGAGCCTTGTCGCGGTCTCGGCCCGCCACTGCGAGAAGGCGGCCCAGGAGCGATGCCTCGTGATCGCCACATGGTCGAGATAATCGAGGCCCGATCGGCGCAGGTGACGGTCCGAAACGTCGAACCCCGCCGGCTCGATGATGTCGACGGCGACGTCGAGGCACGCCGCCATCCGCAGGATCGTCCCCGTATTCTGGGGAATGTCGGGCTGGTAGAGGGCGAGACGGAGCATCGGACCGGGCAGCTGCATTGCGTCTGCGGCATCGCCTCACGGTTGGCGGTCCGTCAAGGCCGACTACCTGAGACAGACCTCCAACACCGGACCAGACCATGTTTCTCGATTGGCTCGAGCGCCGCATCGATCCGTTCGCGTCCTTCGAAGACGGGCGGATGCCGCCGAAGACGGTGACGGGCTTTGCCGCCTTCTACCTAAAGCCGATGCGTGTCGCCCTGGTGCTGCTCTTCCTCGTGGCCATCGCGGCCGGAACGGTGGAAGCGTCGCTCTACCTGCTCATGGGCTGGTTCATCGATCTTCTGAACACGGCCGACCGTGCGACGGTGCTGCAGGAGCACGGCTTCAAGATCGGTCTCGCGGCGATCCTGCTTCTCGTGGTGCGCCCCTTCACGGTCTGGCTGCACGAGGTGATGTCGAACCAGCTTCTCGTGCCGCAGGCGACCAACCAGGTCCGCTGGCGCACGCATCTCTACACCCTCGGCCACTCGCTCTCGTATTTCCAGGCGGATTTCGCCGGCCGGCTCGCCAACCGGGTCGTTCAGGTCGGCCCGGCCGTGCGCGAACTGGCCGTCGTCTTCATCGATACGCTGCTCTACGTGGCGATCTACGCCGTCACGGCGGTGGGCCTGTTCGGCTCCATCTCCCTCTGGATGGCCCTGCCCGTGGTGGTCTGGGTCGCCGCCTATTCAGCGCTGACCTGGTGGTTCGTGCCCCGCGCCCGCGCCCGCTCCCTCGTCACGGCCGATACGCGCTCCCTCCTGATCGGTCGTATCGTCGACAGCTACACCAACATCCTCACCGTGAAGCTCTTTGCCCGCGACCGCGAGGAGCGTGCCGCCGTCCGCGATGCCATCGACGTGCATACGGTCGCCCATCTCCACCAGTTCCGGCTCGTCACGACGACCACGACGCTGCTCGGCCTCCTCAACAGCGCGCTCATCGTCGCCACTGCCACGGCCTGCTTCGTCCTGTGGCGGCGGGGCGGCATGACCACCGGCGAGGCGGCGGCGGGCTTGGCCCTCATCCTCCGCCTAATGGCGATGTCCGGTTGGGTGATGCAGACGGTGCGCGGCATCTTCGAGAATGTCGGTGTGATCCAAGAGAGCATGCAGACGATCTCGCGCCCGCACGGGATCGTCGACCGGCCCGACGCCCGCACCCTCGCCGTCGGCGGCGGCGACATCCGCTTCGACCGGGTCGGGTTCCGCTACGGCGACGGCACGCCTGCCGTGATCGAGGATTTCGACCTGCATATCCGCCCAGGCGAGAAGGTCGGGCTGGTGGGCGTCAGCGGCGCTGGCAAGACGACCCTGACGGCTCTCCTGCTACGCCTGCACGACATCCAGAGCGGGCGAATCCTCATCGACGGTCAGGACATCGCCGGGGTCACGCAGGAATCCCTGCGCGGGGCCATCGCCATGGTCACCCAGGACACCTCGCTCCTGCATCGCTCAATCCGGGACAACATCGCCTACGGCCGGCCGGACGCGTCCATGGAGGAGATCCGGCGGGCGGCGCAGCTGGCCGAAGCCGATGCGTTCATCGCCGGCCTCGTCGACCACAAGGGCCGCACCGGCTACAACGCCCAGGTGGGCGAACGTGGCGTCAAGCTCTCCGGCGGCCAGCGTCAGCGCGTCGCCATCGCCCGCGTCATCCTGAAGAACGCGCCGATCCTGATCCTCGACGAGGCCACCTCGGCCCTGGACAGTCAGGTCGAGGCGGCAATCCAGGACAGTCTCGACACGCTCATGCAGGGCAAGACCGTGCTCGCCATCGCCCATCGGCTCTCCACCATCGCCGCCCTCGACAGGCTGATCGTGATCGATGCCGGCCGCATCGTGGAGGAGGGGACGCATGCGGACCTGATCCGCAGCGGCGGCCTCTATGCGCGCCTCTGGGAGCGTCAGTCGGGCGGCTTCCTCGGCGACGTCTCCCCGACCCGCTACGAGGATGCGGCGGAATGATCGCCCTCGATCTCACGGCCGGGGCAGCTGAGCGGCGGCGGCCCTCGCGCGGTCCGTGGCTCACTGAGCTGCGGGCGACGCTGGTGCTCGCCGCTCCGCTGATCCTCACCAACCTCGCGCAGCACGGCCTCGTCACCGCCGACGTGGTTCTGCTCGGGCAGCTCGGCGCGGAGCCGCTTGCGGCCGGCGCCCTGGCGACGAGCCTCTACTTCATCTTGTTCATTTGCGGGATCGGCCTCGCCTCGGCGGTCTCTCCCCTGATCGCGGGCGCGGTGGGCCGCGGCGATTCCGCCGATCACGACGTGCGCCGCATCGTGGGGGCCGGCCTCTGGGCCGTCACCATCGCGGTCCTCCCGGTGATGCTGGCGCTCTGGCACACCGAGCCCCTTCTGCTGGCCATGGGGCAGCAACAGAAGCTCGCCGAGGATGCCGGGCTCTACATGCGGGCCTTGCAATGGTCGATGTGGCCGGCCCTCGCCTTCATGGCCCTGCGCGCCAGCCTCTCCGCCCTGGAGCGGCCCGGCTGGCCACTGGCCATCAGCCTCGCGGCGCTGCCGGTGAATGTCGGGCTGGCGATCTGGCTCGCCTTCGAGGGGCCGGGGCTGCTCGGCCTCGGTCTAGTCGGCGTCGGGCTTGCCACCACGCTCGCCGCGTTTCTCTCCCTGGCCGCCCTTATCGGCGTGATGATGCTCGCGCCGTCTCTCCGGCGGCGGCGGCTCTTCTTCGGAGTCTGGCGCCCCAATGCCGGGCGCCTCGCGACCATGTTCCGCCTCGGCCTGCCCATGGCGGCGACGGGTCTGGCCGAGGCGAGCCTGTTCGAGGCCGCCGTCCTCGGCATGGGTCTGTTCGGAACGGCGCCGCTTGCGGCCCATGCCGTGACGATCCAGATCGCCGCGATCTGCTTCATGGTGCCCAACGGTATCGGTCAGGCGGCCACGGTAAGAGTCGGGCGCGCCTTCGGGGCGGGAGACCGCACGGCCATGCGCCGGGCCGGCACCATCGCGATCCTCCTCGGCTTCGGCTTCATGAGCGCGTGCGCCCTCGCGCAGGTGACGCTGCCACGTTCACTCATCGGCCTCTTCCTCGACCTCGACGCTCCCGGCAATGCCGAGGTGATTCCCTATGCGATCACCTTCATTGGCTTTGCGGCACTCTTCGCCATGGCGGACGGCATCCAGTCGGTGGCGCTCGGCGCCCTGCGGGGAATGCAGGACACCCGCATTCCCATGGGCATCGCCCTGTTCGGCTACTGGATCGTCGGTATTCCGGCCGGCATCCTTGCGGCCTGGGGTCTCGGCTTCGGCGGTTCGGGGATCTGGATGGGGTTCTGCGCCGGTCTGGCGGTGGTCGCCGTGATGCTGGTGCGGCGCTGGCTGTCCCTCAGTGGCAACGTCATTGTGCGCCCGTGACGAATGCCGTTTGCCGTCACGGGCCTACTCTGGACAAATTCGCATCTGGCGTGCCAGACAACCGTGCCTCAGAAGGCTCGTCTCGGGTGACGCCCGGTCGCATTGCACCGCCCGGTGCAATCGTGTCTGCGTCAGCGCTGCGTGCTTCTTTCGAGCGCCTCTAATTGTCGGCGAACGGAAGCGGCGCGTCCTCGATCTGCGGGCGGCCCGAGCCGGCGCCATCCTGACCGGAGTGTCCATCTTGGCGAACACCCCTCCCACATCAGGTCCCGACGGCTCCCGCCGCGACTTCCTGTTCCTGGCGACCGGTGCGGGCCTCGCCGTGGGTGCCGGTGCGTTGGCCTGGCCCTTCGTAGCGTCGATGGCGCCCGATGCGGAAGTGATCGCCGCCGGTGCCCCCCTCGAAGTGGATCTCACGCCGATCCAGGAGGGCCAGATCGTCAACGTGTTCTGGCGCGGCAAGCTGATCTTCGTACGGAACCGTTCCGAGAAGGAGATCAAGGAATCGGAGGATGTGAAGCTCAGCGAGCTCATGGACCCTCAGCCCGATTCCGCCCGGGTTAAGGAAGGCCACGCCAAGTGGCTCGTGGTCTACGGCAACTGCACCCATCTCGGCTGCGTCCCGATCGGGCATCAGGGCCAGTACGAAGGCTGGTCCTGCCCCTGCCACGGCTCGCTCTACGACACCTCCGGCCGCGTGCGCCGTGGACCGGCGCCGACCAACCTGCCGGTTCCCCCCTACGCGTTCCTGAACGACACCAAGATCCGGATCGGCGAAGACGGCGGCAAGGCCGTCGCCTGATCTCGGGACCATCGCCCACGGGCGGTGAGGGAGGGGGTCCGGCGCGCAACGGCACGCGACGGATCAGAGCGAAACAGACTTCGAAGCGGGTAACCACATGAGCGGTCACGCCACCTACGTCCCCAAGAGTCGGATCGCCAAGTGGTTCGAATCGCGGCTGCCCATCGTCGGGCTGGTCCATTCGTCGTTCATCGCCTTCCCGGTCCCGCGGAACCTCAACTATTTCTGGACCTTCGGCGCCATCCTTATGGCGATGCTGATGTCGCAGATCGTCACCGGCATCTGGCTGGCGATGCATTACGACCCTTCCGCCGGCAACGCCTTCAACTCCGTCGAGCACATCATGCGCGACGTGAATTACGGCTGGCTGCTGCGCTACATGCACGCCAACGGCGCCTCGATGTTCTTCGTCGCGGTCTACGTCCACATCTTCCGCGCGCTCTATTACGGCTCGTACAAGGCCCCGCGCGAGGTGCTCTACATCCTGGGCGTCATCATCTACCTCCTGATGATGGCCACCGCTTTCCTCGGCTACACCCTGCCGTGGGGCCAGATGAGCTTCTGGGGCGCCACCGTCATCACCAACATCCTGGCCGCGATCCCGATCGTCGGCGACACGATCCAGAGCCTACTCTGGGGCGGCTATTCCGTCGGCAACCCGACGATCAACCGCTTCTTCTCGCTGCACTACCTGCTGCCCTTCATGATCCTCGGCGTCGTGGTGCTCCACGTCTGGGCGCTGCACGTCACCGGCCAGAACAACCCCACCGGCATCCCGATCAAGAGCGGCAAGGACGCGGTGCCGTTCACGCCCTACGCGACGATCAAGGACGTGTTCGCCGTCGTCGTGTTCTTCGTGTTCTTCGCCTACTGGATCTTCTACCAGCCGAACTACCTCGGGCACGCGGACAATTACGTCCCCGCCAACGCCTCGGTGACACCCGCCCACATCGTGCCGGAATGGTACTTCCTGCCCTTCTACGCGATCCTGCGCGCGGTGCCGGACAAGCTCGGCGGCGTCATCCTGATGTTCAGCGCCGTCATCATCCTGGCCTTCGCGCCATGGCTCGATACGTCGCGGGTCCGCTCGGCGAACTACCGCCCGATCTACCGTCAGTTCTTCTGGCTGTTCGTGGCCGTCTGCGTGATACTCGGATGGCTTGGCGCCAAGCCGCCGGAAGGCGGCTACGTTCTCGCCTCGCGGATCTGCACTGCCTACTACTTCGCGCATTTCCTCATCGTGATGCCGCTGGTGGGGCTGTTCGAGACACCGAAAGCCATGCCGGGATCGATCCTGGAGAGCGTGACCGGACCGCATCCGCAATATGGCGGTTCGGGCATGCCAGCCGGTGCGGCCGCCGCGCCATCGTCGAAGGGTTGAGGTGCGGATCGTGAACAGCATGAACACCTCGCGCATCCTCGCCGCCACCCTCGTCGCGATCCTTCTCGGCTTGGCTTCGGCCGGCGCCGAGGACGGTCACGCCACGCCGAACCCGCCCCGCGAAAAGTGGAGCTTTGCCGGCGTCTTCGGCAAGTTCGACGAGGCCCAACTCCAGCGCGGCTTCCAGGTCTATCGCGAGGTCTGCTCCAACTGCCACAGCATGAGCCTGGTGAAGTTCCGCAACCTCGCCGAGAAGGGCGGGCCGGGCTTCACGGCGGGTCAGGTCAAGGCCCTTTCGGCCGAGTACAAGATCAAGGACGGCCCCAACGATTCCGGCGACATGTTCGAGCGGCCCGGCCGCCCGGCCGACGCCTTCCCGTCGCCCTTCCCGAACGAGAAGGCCGCCGCCGCTGCCAATGGCGGCAAGGCCCCGCCCGACTTTTCGGTCCTGGCGAAAGCCCGCACTTACGAGCGCGGCTTCCCGTACTTCATCTTCGATGCGATGCCCTTCATCGGCTATTCGGAGCAGGGCGTGGACTACATCCACGCACTCCTGAACGGCTACGAGGACGCTCCGAAGGGAATGGATGTCCCGGCGGGCACGAACTACAACAAGTATTATCCCGGCCATCTCATCGCGATGGCCAAGCCCCTGAGCGACGGCCAAGTGACCTACGCCAAGGGCGCCGACGGCAACCCCGTCGTTCCCGAGACGGCGGAGCAATACTCGCACGACGTGGCGGCGTTCATGTCCTGGGCGGCCGAGCCGCACATGGAGGCACGCAAGGCCCTGGGCTTCCGTGTGATCCTGTTCCTGATCATCCTGTCGGGCCTCCTCTACTATGTGAAGAAGAAGGTCTGGGCGGATGTGGGCGGCGAGGCTCACGGTCTGCAGCCGGAGCTTCACAAGACGAGCTGAGCGCCTTAAAGGCGGATCACGAGGAACGGGCTCGCTGTCGCGGGCCCGTTTTCGTTTCCACCATGACGGCGCGCCCGACGCGCCATCGCGACGACGACAGGAGATTCGGCATGACCGCAGCAGTGCTCGGCGTGATGGGCGGATCCGGTGTCTACGATCTACCGGGCCTCGAAGACGTCCGCGAGGAGGCGATCGGTTCCCCCTGGGGAGAGCCCTCCGACTCGCTGCGGATCGGCCGGATCGGCGCGACCAAGGTCGTGTTCCTGGCCCGCCACGGACGCGGCCACCGGCTCTCTCCCTCCGGCATCAACTACCGCGCCAATATCGACGTGATGAAGCGGGCCGGCGTCACCGACCTCGTCTCGATCTCGGCCTGCGGTTCGTTCAGGAGCGAGCTTCATCCCGGCCTGTTCGTCCTCGTCGACCAGTTCGTCGATCGCACCCACGGCCGGGACTCCTCGTTCTTCGGCAATGGCTGCGTCGCCCATGTGCCCTTCGCCCATCCCGTCGGGCCGGCCCTCCAGGCGCGCATTGCCGCGGCCGCTGCGGCAGAGAACCTGCCGATCCATCGGGGCGGGACCTATGTCTGCATGGAAGGCCCGCAATTCTCGTCCTTTGCCGAATCGCGCACGTACAAGGGCCTCGGCTACGACGTGATCGGCATGACCAACATGCCCGAGGCCAAACTCGCCCGCGAAGCGGAGATCACCTTCGCTACCATCGCCATGGTGACGGATTTCGATTGTTGGCACCCGGGCCATGCCGATGTGGACGTGGCCTCCGTCGTCGCCGTCGCCCGCGCCAATGCGGACAAGGCGGCCCGCCTCGTGTCGCGGATCGCCCGCGATTTCCCGGCGGAGCGGGAGGAGTGTCCCGCCGGCTCGCATCGTGCCCTCGACGGCGCGATCATGACGGCTCCGTCCCACCGCGATCCCGAATTGCTGGCCAAGCTCGATGCGGTGGCAGGCCGGGTCCTCTCCGCCTGACCACGCAGGCATTCGATGGCAAGGCCTTCCCACGGGAAGGCATTTGCCTCTAGAGCGTTGATCCCGATATCTCATCCGGATCGATGATCCGGTGTACGCGTCCGGCATCGAGCCGTGACGTTGCATCGATCGTCCACGCCGATGCTTCAGACGACGGCCCTTCACGTGACGGTCAAACCATGAGCGATCCCTCGACGATGCGTTCCGCGAGCATCAGCCGCCGCACGGCGGAGACCGACGTCAGCGTGTCCATTGGCCTCGATGGGACCGGCAAGGCGGCGATTTCGACGGGAGTCGGATTCTTCGACCATATGCTGGAGCTCTTCGCCCGGCACGGGCTGTTCGACGTGGAGGCCAGGGTCACCGGCGACCTCCATGTGGATCACCACCACACCGTCGAGGATACTGGCATCGCCCTCGGCCAGGCCTTTGCCCAGGCACTGGGCGACAAGCGGGGCATCGCGCGCTACGCCGACATCCACCTGCCCATGGACGAAGCGCTGACACGGGTCTCCATCGACATTTCGGGACGACCGTTCCTTGTCTTCCGCACTGCGTTCAAGGCGGAGAAGATCGGGCAGTTCGACACTGAACTGGTGCGCGAGTGGTTCCAGGCCTTCGCCATGAATGCCGGGATCACCCTGCACGTGGAGACCTTGTACGGCGACAATGCTCACCATATCGCGGAGAGCTGCTTCAAGGGCTTGGCCCGCGCCTTGCGGACAGCCGTTGCGGTCGATCCGCGCGAGGATGGTCGCATCCCCTCGACGAAGGGTTCTCTCTAGGGCTTTCACGGGCGGGAAGAGGCGGACACACGCATGCGCACCTACACGTTCCATCTCCCGTCGGATGCCATCGCGGGCGAGGCCCACGGCCTCGAGACTGCCATCCTCGTCCCCGACGGTTTCTCGCTCCGGGCCTTCGTCTTCGGTCCGCTCTGGTTCTTCTTTCACCGGCTCTGGCTGGCGGGGCTCGGCGTGCTGGCCCTGCTGGTGGCAGCCGGGTTCGCCGGCCGGTTCCTGGGTCTCAGCACCGTCTCGGGCTTCCTCATCACGGTCCTGCTCCTCCTCCTGGTGGGGATGGAGGCGTCCAGCTTGCGCCGCTGGACCTATGCCAGGCGTGGCCGCCCCGCCCGTGACGCCGTCGTCGCCGATTCTGCGGAGGACGCCGAAATCAAGGCGGTGAACCGCTGGCTGGCCGCGCCCGCGGTGATCCGGCCGGGTCCGAGCGCTTATTCGACGGCCACGGTGCGTCCGAGCGAGACCGCCATCGGCATGTTTCCCTTCGCCGAGCCCCGTCGTTCGTGATGTCCGAAACCGTTGCGATCATCGATTATGGGTCGGGCAACCTGCACTCGGCGGCGAAGGCCTTCGAGCGCGCGGGGCGGGAAGCCGGCTTGAGCACGACCCGCATCGTCGTCACCAGCGACCCCGAAGTCGTGGCCTCCGCCGACCGCGTGGTGCTCCCCGGTGTCGGCGCCTATGCCGATTGCCGCAGGGGCCTCGATTCGGTCGACGGCATGGTGGAGGCGATGACGCATGCGGCGCATGAGCGAGGGCGCCCGTTCCTCGGCATCTGCGTCGGGATGCAGCTCCTCGCCAGCAGGGGCCTCGAATACGAGACCACCCCGGGGCTCGGCTGGATCGCTGGCGATGTTCGCCCGATCCGCCCGTCCGACCCCGACCTGAAGATCCCGCATATGGGTTGGAATACCCTCCGACCCGAGCGCCCGCATGCGCTCCTCGACGGCATCCCCACGGGGGAGGATGGGCTGCACGCCTATTTCGTCCACAGCTACGCCCTCGATCCGGTCAACCGGACGGATGTCGTCGCCGAGAGCGAGTATGGCGGCCCGGTCACCGCCCTCGTGGCGCGCGACAACGTCGCCGGGACCCAGTTTCACCCTGAGAAGAGTCAGCATCTCGGTCTGGCACTGCTCGCGAACTTCCTGCGTTGGCGCCCGTAACTGGCCCATCGGCTCATCGACATTTAGAAAGCGACATCCACCGTGATCCTGTTTCCGGCGATCGATCTCAAGGAAGGGCGTTGCGTTCGCCTCGTCCAGGGAGACATGGCGCAAGCCATCGTCTTCAGTGACGATCCTGCCGCGCAGGCGAGCGTGTTCGAGGAGCAGGGCTTCTCCTGGCTTCACGTGGTCGATCTCGACGGCGCTTTTGCCGGCGCGCCGATGAACGCCTCCGCCGTGGATGCCATTCTCGACCGCACGAATCTTCCGGTTCAGCTCGGCGGCGGCATCCGCGAGATGCGCACCGTCGAGGCCTGGATCGAGAAGGGCGTGAGCCGGGTCATCATCGGCACGGCCGCCGTGCGTGATCCGGCCTTCGTGCGCGAGGCGGCGCGCCTCTACCCCGGCAAGATCGCCGTCGGTGTCGATGCCAAGGACGGTCGCGTGGCGGTGGAAGGTTGGGCGAAGACCTCGAGCACGACGGCCGAGGAACTCGGACGTCGGTTCGAGGATGCCGGCGTGGCCGCGATCATCTACACCGACATTGCCCGCGACGGCATCCTCAAGGGGCTCAACATCGAGATGACCCTCGCCCTCGCGCAGGCGGTAACGATACCCGTGATCGCTTCGGGCGGGTTGGCGTCGATCGATGACGTCCATCGTCTGCTGGAACCCGATTGCGCCATGCTGGCCGGCGCCATCACCGGTCGGGCGCTCTATGACGGCCGCATCGACCCGCGCGAGGCCCTCGCCGCCATCGCCCGAAAGACGGCCGCGTAGGCTTTCGTCGTTCCACCGTCGCGATCGACATGAAAAAAGCCGCGCGTCCCATGGGGCGCGCGGCTTTTTCGTTTCCCGCGAATGGCGGCGCTAGAGGCCGCTCTTGTCAGAGGCCGTTCTTGGCGCCGGGCACGATGCTCGTGCCCGAGCCGCTGCCGAACGGCTCGTACTTGGTGAGACCGCGGAACAGCTGGCCGAGGAAGGCGCGATCCGCGCCGCTGGTCGGTGTGGTGCGCTCGATGAAGTCGAACACTTTGCCGTCCTGCAGACCGTAGAGGGCGATGCGCTCCACCTTGAAGGCGGCGTTGAAATAGACGGTGGTGACCTTCTGGTCCTCCACGCGCTCACCGAGGAACAGCACCGTGCGGCGCGAGTTCTGGGTGATGTAATACCAGGTCTTGTTGCCGACGGTGGAGACCGTGGACGGGGAGCCGAGGATCTGGAGGACCTGCTCCGCGCTCATGCCCGGCTTCACCGTGGCGAGGGCGGCCTGATCGATCTGGTATCCGTGGCGGAGGTCTTCACCGATGCAGCCGGAGATTCCCACACCGACGAGGCCGATGACGGCGAGGCGGCTGATCGACGAGACGAAACGGCGCGACATCAGCCACCCTTGATCCGTAGAGACAACACGACGCGTGAGCGTCATAGCCGGCGCCGATCCCCACCTGTACGATCCAGTGGAGCTTGCGCCCTGGCTGCCGGTTGCCGTACCGCGAGGTTATGGTTTTGACAAGGCAAGCTCGGCCACACCCCTCTCGCCTCCGGTGGACGGCATGATCGCGCGATTCTTCAAGCGCGGCTCCGCCCGTGCCAGCGTCGTCGAGGCGCTGCATCTGCGGATCAACGAGGCCTCGCGGGTGCCGGCCCTCTATACCCATCTCGGCGTGCCCGACACCGTGGAGGGCCGTTTCGAGTGCCTGACGCTCCATGTCATCCTGGTCCTGCGGCGGATGAACCAGTTGCCGCAGCCCGCGGCGGACATCGCCCAGGATCTGGTCAACGCGGTCTTCCTGCAGCTCGATTCCTCCCTGCGCGAACTCGGCGTCGGGGATTTTGGCGTGCCCAAGCGCATGAAGAAGCTGGGAGCGGCTTTCTACGGTCGCGCGGCGGGTTATGACGGCGCCCTGGATGCCCGGGACGAGGACGGCCTCAAGGCCGCCCTGGCGCGCAACGTCATCGGCACCGAAACGCCCGAGGCGGGAGCCGGCCTCGCCCGCTACGTGCTGAGAAGCGTCGACCTCCTCGATGGACGCGACCTCGATCAGCTCATATCGCAGGGGCCGGGCTTCCCATCGCCGCTGAACCTCAACCAATCGGGAGACATCTGACATGACGGCAAAGTCGACGGCCGGGCCCCTGTCGCGGCCATTCCGGGTCGACCGCCTGCCCAGGGACAGGGCCGGAATCGTCATCAAGGCGACACCGGAGGAAGAGGCGGCGCTGGCCGCGGATTTCCGCATCCCGGCCGTCCGCGACCTCGTGGGCCGGCTGCAATGGAGCGGGACCTCCGAGCACCTCGTCATCACCGGCACGGTCACGGCCGTCGTCACGCAGATCTGCACGATCAGTCTCGAGCCGTTCGAGGCGGACGTCTCCGAACCCGTCGAGATCGTGTTCAGCGATCGCGAGCCGGAGAAGGATGCCGGCGACG
Organism: Methylobacterium sp. W2; assembly: GCF_020662345.1. Taxonomy (GTDB): domain Bacteria; phylum Pseudomonadota; class Alphaproteobacteria; order Rhizobiales; family Beijerinckiaceae; genus Methylobacterium. The sequence goes on from NZ_VMOA01000004.1 coordinate 13,640, forward strand.
AGGAGGCCGATATCCCCGATCCGATCGTCAACGGCACGATCGACCTCGGACAGGTCACCGCCGAATTTCTGGCGCTCGGTCTCGACCCCTATCCGCGCAAGCCCGGCATCGCCTTCGAGCCGGTCGCCGAGGAGCGGGAATCGCCGCTGGCCATCCTCAAGTCATTGAAGCACGGCGACGTTTGAATCCCGGCCCCGGGCAACGGATTTGCGGGATGACGGAGCCGGGGTCGAAGCAGGAATTCCGGAAAAGCTGAGATTTCGTTTGCCCGCCGGGCTCGAACCGCTATTTTCCGCCGCGCCGAGGAGGGACCCGCCCATGCGGGTCCAGGCCTCTCGTCCATCCCTTCTCGCCGAAGGGCGTCCCGTCGATCCTTCGCTCGGCCCTTCGCCAAGAGGGGTTTGTCCATCCTGAAAGAGGCCTCCGGCCGAACCTCATGTCCCAAAGAGTGTGCATCTCGCTCGACGCCATGGGCGGCGATCACGGTCCCACGACCGTGGTGCCGGGCGCCGCCATCGCGCGCGAGCGCCATCCCGAGATGACGTTCCTGATGTTCGGGGACGAGGCCATCCTCGCCCCGCTGGTGGCGGCCGAGCCGCGTCTGAAGGGCGCCGTGGAGATTCGCCATACCACCGTGGCGATCTCCATGGACGAGAAGCCGAGCCAGGCCGTGCGCTCGGGACGCGGAAAGTCCTCGATGTGGCGGGCGATCCAGGCGGTCAAGGACGGTGAGGCCGACGCGGCCGTCTCGGCCGGCAATACCGGCGCGCTCATGGCCATGTCGAAGATCTGCCTGAAGACCCTGGCCGGCATCGAGCGCCCGGCCATCGCGTGCCTCTGGCCGACCGTGCGCGGCGAGAGCGTCGTCCTCGATGTGGGGGCCACCATCGGCACCGACGCGGAGCATCTGGTGGAGATGGCGCTCATGGGCGCCGCCATGGCCCGGATCGTGTTCGATCTGGATAAGCCGACGGTGGGCCTGCTCAATGTCGGGACCGAGGAGATGAAGGGCAACGAGGCGGTGAAGGAAGCCGCCCGGCGCCTGCGCGAAAGCGATCTGCCGAATCTGACCTATCACGGCTTCGTCGAGGGCAACGACCTCGGCAAGGGCACCGTCGACGTGGTGGTCACCGAGGGCTTCACCGGCAACATCGCCCTGAAGACGGCGGAAGGCACCGCCAAGCAGATTGCCAGCTACCTGCGCGCGGCCATGAGCCGGACCCTTTCGGCCAAGATCGGCTACTTTTTCGCCCGGCAGGCCTTCAAGGCTCTGCGCGACAAGATGAATCCCAGCCGGGCCAATGGCGGCGTGTTCCTCGGCCTCGAGGGTATCGTCATCAAGAGCCATGGCTCGGAAGACGCTCATGGCTTCGCGGCCGCCGTCGATCTCGCGCACGACATGGCGCGGCACGACCTGATGCGGACCATTCGCGACATGCTCGAACTCACGCCCGTTGCCGCCTCCGCATGAGGTGGTCGATGCCGGATCGGATCTGACATGGCGGTTACACGCTCCGTAGTGGTGGGAACGGGCTCGGCCCTGCCGGCACGTCTCGTGACGAACGACGAGTTGACGAAGACCGTCGACACGTCCGACGAGTGGATCGTGCAGCGCACGGGCATCCGGCAGCGCTATCTCGCGGGTGCCGGCGAGACCACGTCGACCTTAGGGATCGCGGCCGCCAAGGCTGCCCTGAACGATGCAGGGCTGGGGCCGGAGGATATCGACCTCGTCCTCTGCGCCACCTCGACGCCGGACCATACGTTCCCATCGGTGGCGACCCAGATCCAGGCGGGGCTGGGCATCCGCTCCGGCTTCGCCTTCGACATCCAGGCTGTCTGCGCGGGCTTCGTTTACGGGGTCTCCACGGCCGACAAATTCATCGCGAGCGGAAGCGTGCGGCGCGCGTTGGTCGTCGGCGCCGAGACTTTCTCGCGCATCCTCGACTGGGAAGACCGCACCACCTGCGTCCTGTTCGGCGACGGTGCAGGGGCGATTGTGCTCGAAGCCCAGGACGGGGAGGGGACGAGCGACGATCGCGGCGTGCTTACCAGCCACCTGCGCTCCGACGGACGGCACCGCGAGAAGCTCTATGTCGATGGCGGGCCCGGCTCCACCGGCACCACCGGTCATTTGCGGATGGAGGGCAAGGAGGTCTTCCGCTTCGCGGTGGGCTCGGTGACGGATGTGATCGCCGACGCTTTCGCGGCCACGGGGACGAGCGCCGACGATCTGACATGGTTCGTGCCGCATCAGGCGAACCGCCGCATCATTGAGGCCTCCGCCGACAAGCTCGGTATCGACCGGAGCAAGGTCGTGCTCACCGTCGATCGGCACGGCAATACCTCGGCGGCATCCATTCCCCTCGCTCTCGATGCGGCCCGCAAGGACGGACGCATCAAGCGCCGCGACCTCGTCATGATCGAGGCCATCGGCGGCGGTTTCACCTGGGGTGCCGCACTGATCCGCTGGTGAGACGAGCCCGGGGCCGAGCACACTGCCCGGGCTGGACCATCAAGTCCGGTTGACCTGCGGCCTAACGCAGATTAGCGTGTCCGATCATAGAGATACGTCAGAAAATACGATTCGTTGGGGAATGACGCATGGCAGGGAAGACGGTCACACGCGCCGATCTGAGCGAGGCCGTCTATCAGCAGGTCGGCTTGTCGCGGACGGAATCCGCAGCCCTGGTCGAAACCGTGCTGTCGGAGATCTGCACCTGCCTCGCCTCGGGTGAAACGGTGAAGCTGTCGTCGTTCGGGTCCTTCGTCGTTCGCGGCAAGGGCCGGCGCGTGGGCCGTAATCCTAAGACCGGCGTCGAAGTGGCCATCGAGCCGCGCCAGGTCATGGTGTTCAAGCCGTCCAACGTGCTCAAGTCCCGGATCAACGGCGTCAACGGTGTCGCGGAACAGGACGACGATTGAGGTTTTCCATGTCGCTGGCAGCCAAGGTTTCTGCCGATAAGGCGCGGGGCGGGGATGGCTCGTTCGAGAGGAGCATGCCCGGCTCTGTGGACAACCGCGACGCGGTGGAGAAACACCCGGGCGCATTTCGCACGATCAGCGAAGTGGCCGACGAGCTCGACGTGCCGCAGCACGTTCTCCGGTTCTGGGAGACGAAATTCGTCCAGGTCAGGCCCGTTAAGCGCGCGGGTGGTCGGCGCTACTACCGGCCGGAAGACGTCGACCTGATCAAAGGCATCCGGCGCCTGCTCCACGAACAGGGCTACACCATTCGTGGGGCTCAGCGCGTCCTGAAGGAGAACGGAATCCGCTTCGTCCAGTCGGTGGGGCGCGGCGAGGCCGAAGTGGCGGCCCCAACCCAACGGGATCTGGAGACCGGGGAATACGAGGCCGATGAAGAGGCCGTTTCCCCCGCGGCGAGTGACGAGGACCCTCTAGACGCCGACCGGCTGGCCCTGCAGGCCGTCCTCGACGATCTCCATGCCTGCCGCGACGCGTTGCGGACCCTCAGCGACCCGTCGGATCTCGTAATCCGCTCCTGACCCGGCTATCCGGGCCTAAGGTGATCGCGCGGATTGGGATTCGAAGGAAACGCTGCGATCCCCTCGACGGCGGGCTCCGCCCTTCCCACATGCAGCGGGCCACGGCGGTCACACACACGTCAGCCCATAAGGTCGCCAGGCATCACCGGAGACCGCCCGATGTACGCCGCCAAATCGAATGCCTTTCTTGCCGCCAGCCTGTTGATCGGCCTCGCCAGCGTCCCGGCCATGGCCCAGGACACGGCGACCCGCACCGAGACCGCGGCCCCAGGAAAGAGCGTCCGCATCCTCATCGCCTCGAACCTGAAAGACGATTGCAAGCCGGGCTCGATGCCGGAGATCCGCATCAGCACCTCACCCAAGAACGGCTCGCTCATCACCAAGACCGGCAGCGTCACGACGCCTGCGAGCCACAAATGTCCCAACAAGAAGACCGCCGCCACGGGCGTCTTCTACCAAAGCAAGGACGGCTTCACCGGCACGGACGAGGTCGTGGTCGAGGTCAAGAAGGCCGACGGAAAGACCAGCACCCAGACCATCACCATCACCGTCGGCGGCTCGGCCCTGAAGGGTGGGGACGATACGAAGAAGGGCGCCACGGACCTATGATCCGTCCCTGAGCCCCTCCGACATCACGGGCCCGGCGGCTGCGATACTCTCCGCCGGGTGCCGTACTGTGGCAAGCTTCCCACGCTCGATTGCTGTCGCGACCGCACTGCGACAAAACTGGGCCTGTCAGTTGCATCCGAGCCGAGACAGGATGAAGCTGTGTCAGTCGTGAAGGGATCGGGATGCCAATGCCATCGACGAACGACCTGTTTCAGAGCTTTGCCCGCGGCTATGAGGCCCGCCGCGATACGGAAATGAGCTTGTCCGAGTTCATGGAGGCGTGCCGGGACGAGCCCCTCATGTATGCCACCGCGGCCGAGCGTATCCTCGACGCGATCGGCAAACCGGAATTCGTGGACACCGCGAAGGACGCCCGTCTCGGCCGGGTGTTCATGAACCGGACGATCCGGGTCTATCCTGCCTTTTCCGAGTTCTACGGCATGGAAGAGACGATCGAGCGGATCGTCTCGTTCTTCCGCCACGCGGCGCAGGGGTTGGAGGAGCGCAAGCAGATCCTCTACCTCCTCGGCCCCGTCGGCGGCGGCAAGTCGTCCCTCGCCGAACGCCTGAAGGCCCTGATGGAGGTCCACCCCATCTACGTCCTGAAGGCCGGCAACGAAGTCTCTCCGGTCTTCGAGAGCCCGCTCGGATTGTTCGACCCCGAGGTGATGGGCGCCGAGATCCAGGAGCGCTACGGCATTCCGCGCCGTCGCCTTACCGGCCTGATGAGCCCCTGGGCCCTGAAGCGCCTCGACGAGTTCAACGGCGACATCTCGCAGTTCAAGGTGATCAAGGTTCGGCCCTCGCGCCTGCGTCAGATCGGCATCGCCAAGACTGAGCCGGGAGACGAGAACAACCAGGACATCTCGTCCCTCGTCGGCAAGGTCGACATCCGCCGTCTCGAGACCCTGTCCCAGGCGGACCCGGATGCCTATTCCTATTCCGGCGGCCTGAACCGGGCGAACCAGGGCGTTCTCGAATTCGTCGAGATGTTCAAGGCGCCGATCAAGATGCTCCACCCCCTGCTCACGGCGACGCAGGAGGGCAATTACGTTGGCACCGAAAATATCGGCGCGATCCCGTTCACCGGCATCATCCTGGCGCACTCGAACGAATCCGAGTGGCAGACCTTCAAGACCAACAAGAACAACGAAGCCTTCATCGACCGTATCTACGTCATCAAGGTGCCCTACTGCCTGCGGGTGACGGAAGAGCAACGGATCTACGAGAAGCTGGTCTCGGGCTCCGAACTGGCGGAGGCCGCCTGCGCACCCGGCACGCTGGAAATGCTGGCCCGGTTCTCGGTGCTCTCCCGCCTGCGCGAGCACGCCAATTCGAACGCCTTCTCGAAGATGCGCGTCTATGACGGCGAGTCCCTGCGCGAGGTCGATCCCCGCGCCCGGTCGATGCAGGAATACAAGGACGCGGCTGGTGTCGACGAGGGGATGGACGGCATCTCCACCCGCTTCGCCTTCAAGGTGATGGCGGCGACGTTCAACCATGACACGACGGAAGTCTCGGCCGACCCCGTCCATCTCATGTACACCCTCGAACAGTCCCTGCGGCGCGAGCAGCTGCCTCCGGAGACTGAGAAGCGCTATCTCGAGTTCATCAAGACCGAACTCGCGCCGCGCTATGCCGAGTTCATCGGGCACGAGATCCAGAAGGCCTATCTCGAATCCTACCACGATTACGGCCAGAACCTGTTCGACCGATACATCGACTACGCCGATGCATGGATCGAGGATCAGGACTTCAAGGATTCCGAGACCGGGCAGCTGCTGAACCGGGAGCTTCTCAACCAGGAACTCACCAAGATCGAGAAGCCGGCGGGCATCGCCAACCCGAAGGATTTCCGCAACGAGGTCGTGAAGTTCGCCCTCCGCTCTCGGGCTCAACATGGCGGGCGCAACCCGTCATGGACGTCCTACGAGAAACTGCGCGAGGTGATCGAGCGGCGGATGTTCAGCCAGGTGGAGGAACTGCTTCCTGTCATCTCCTTTGGTTCCAAGAAAGACGGCGAGACGGAGAAGAAGCACGGTGAGTTCGTCGATCGCATGATCGCACGGGGCTATACCGAGCGGCAGGTTCGCCGTCTGGTGGAATGGTACATGAGGGTGAAGCAGGCGGGTTAGGACGGCGACACGTCCGGTCGCGGGCAAGGGCCGGCGGGCATCGCGGTGCCTGCCGGACACGACCGTCGAACCTGCCAGGGTCTCAGGGGCCAGGGTTTTGAGGGCGAGGACGAAAGCACCGGATGCACATCGTTGACCGTCGGTTGAATCCCGGAGGCAAGAGCCTTCCAAATCGCCAGCGCTTCCTGCGCCGGGTCAAGGACATGGCCCAGCGCGCCGTGCGCGAATCCGCCCGCGAGAAGGACATCAAGGACCTCGGCAAGGACGGGCGCGTCACGGTTCCCGGAGACGGCGTGCGCGAGCCCCGCTTCAGCCGCCAATCCGGAACCGGCCTGCAGGATTACATCCTGCCCGGGAACAAGACCTATGTGGAAGGCGACCGTATCGAGCGCCCGCCGGGCGGTGGCGGGGGCAAGGGCTCGGGCCAGGGCGGGGAAGGCTCCGAGAACAGCGAGGATGCGTTCAATTTCGTGCTGACGCGCGACGAGTTCCTCGAACTGTTCCTCGAAGACCTCGAACTGCCGGATCTGGCCAAGCGTCGCCTCTCGATCGTCGAGACCGAAGGCTTGCGGCGCGCCGGCTACACCGTGTCGGGTTCGCCCGCCAACCTCGCGCTCACCCGCACCCTGCGCAATTCCATGTCGCGGCGCATCGCGCTCAAGCGCCCGAAGCCGGAGGAGATCGCAGAGCTCGAGGGTCGCATCGCCGAGGCCGATATCGGCGACCCCCGGCTCCCCGACATGAGGCTCGCCCTGGAGGCCCTGCGCGAACGCACCAAGCGGATCCCCTATGTCGATCCGATCGACCTGCGCTACCGCCGATTCGAGCCCTATCCGCGCCCCATCGCCCAGGCGGTGATGTTCTGCCTCATGGACGTGTCGGGCTCGATGACCGAGCATATGAAGGATCTCGCCAAGCGCTTCTACATCCTGCTCCACATCTTCCTGACGCGGCGCTACCGGCACGTGGAGATCGTCTTCATCCGCCACACCGACAAGGCGACGGAGGTGGACGAAGAGACGTTCTTCGGCTCGCGCGAGACCGGCGGCACCCTTGTCTCGTCGGCGCTGGTGGAGATGAAGCGCGTCATCACCGAGCGCTACGACCCCAACGATTGGAACATCTACGCGGCCCAGGCCTCGGATGGCGACAACGTGTCGAGCGACGGCCCGACCTCCACCGAATTGCTGCGCGCCCATATCCTGCCCGCCTGCCAGCATTTCGCTTATCTCGAAGTCGGCGACGAGAACGGCCCCCGCGCTGGCTTCGTCGAGCACCGCACCACCCTGTGGCGCACCTACGAGGCTCTCGCCAAATCCGGCGGCGCCATCGCCATGCGCAAGGTCAACCATCGGCGCGACATCTACCCGGTCTTCCGCGAATTGTTCGGGCGCAAGGACGCGCGCGCCGAAGCGGAGGCGTGACGCTCGAGGCGCCGGCTTTGCGACGAGCCGGTGCGGGTAGGATGAGCTGCCCCCTTCCTCACCGCACGGGGAAGGGGAGGAGAGCCGGAACGCTCGGAGAGAAGGACGACGATGGTCACGAACCTCCATTTCCCCGCATCGCCGACGATGTCTGGCGGTCAGACGCCTCTGTTTTCCGGCAACGACTGGGATTTCGACACGATCCGCCGCATCCACGACGCCTGCGAGAAGATCGCTGGCGAGGAACTCGGCCTGTCCTGGTATCCGAACCAGATCGAGATCATCACGGCGGAGCAGATGCTCGACGCCTATGCCTCCATCGGCATGCCGCTGTTCTATAAGCATTGGTCGTTCGGCAAGCACTTCGCCCAGCACGAGGCCGGCTATCGCCGCGGCATGATGGGCCTCGCCTACGAGATCGTCATCAACTCGGACCCGTGCATCTCCTACATCATGGAGGAGAACACGGCGACGATGCAGACCCTGGTGATCGCGCACGCCGCTTTCGGTCACAACCATTTCTTCAAGAACAACTACCTGTTCAAGCAATGGACCGATACCGAGGGTATCCTCGATTACCTCGATTTCGCCAAGGGGTTCATCACCCGCTGCGAGGAGCGCTACGGTCATCATGCGGTGGAGCAGGTGCTCGACGCCGCCCACGCCCTGATGAGCCAGGGCGTCCACCGCTATCCGCGCAAGAAGCGGCCGGATCTCGCCTCGGAGCAGCGGCGCGAGCGTGAGCGGGCCGAGCACGGCGAGCAGATCTACAACGACCTGTGGCGCACCCTGCCGCAGAAGAGCGCGGGGCTCCGGCCCGACGCCGCCCTGGAGCGGCGCAAGGCGCTGCTTGAATTGCCCCAGGAGAACCTGCTCTATTTCCTCGAGAAGGCGGCCCCGCGCCTGCGCCCGTGGCAGCGCGAGATCCTGCGGATCGTGCGGCTCGTGGCGCAGTATTTCTATCCCCAGCGCCAGACCAAGGTGATGAACGAAGGCTGCGCCACCTATTGCCACTACCGCATCATGAACTCCCTCTCTGAGAAGGGTCTGATCGGCGAGGCGGCCTATCTGGAATTCCTGCAGTCCCACACCAACGTCGTTCGCCAGCCGAACTACAACGAGCGCGGCTATGGCGGGCACAATCCCTATGCCATCGGCTTTGCCATGATGCAGGACATCGCCCGCATCGTGGAGCAGCCGACGGAAGAGGATCGCGAGTGGTTCCCGGAGATCGCCGGCACGGGCGACGCCATGGCGACCCTGCGCGACATCTGGGCGAATTACCGCGACGAGAGCTTCCTCGCGCAATTCCTCAGCCCCAAGCTCATGCGCGACATGCGGCTGTTCCACGTGGTCGACAACCCATCCGAATCGGAGTTGCGGGTCGAGGCAATCCATGACGAGCGCGGCTACCGCAAGCTGCGCCGCTCCTTCGCGAGGCAGTACGACGTCGCTTGGCTCGATCCCGATATCGAGGTCATCGACGTGGATCTGGAGGGCGACCGCCGCCTCATCGTCCATCATAAGGCGCTGAACCGGATCACGCTCCAGGCGGACGATGCCCGTCGCGTCCTGCAACATCTGGCAGATCTCTGGGGTTACGACGCGGTACTCAGGGAGATCGATCCGGCCACGGATGCCGTCCTGGTCGAACATCATGCGGCAGCACGGCCGATCTTCTTCTGACGCCGCCGCGACGCTGAATTGAACCCTGATCCGTCGCATTTGATGGATCGGGCTCTTGGTTCTTTCGCAGACCCCTGACCATCCTCGGGACCAAGCAAGCAACGAGGTTGGTGATGAATGAACGTCGGATCGATGAGCGGCGGCGTAGGGACGAGGCCGGCCTCATCGCCATAGACGAGCACACGACGCTTCCGTGCATCGTCTACGACATCTCCGCCTCCGGCGTCCGGCTCACCCTTCCGGAGACCGCCATGGTCCCCGACACCTTCATCCTGCATTCGGCCTGTATCGAGGGAATCGAAGTGTGCCGCGTGGTCTGGCGTGGCGACGAGACCATCGGCGCGACCTTCAACCGGGCGCCGGTCTGACCACCATCACCCTAAACACCATCACTTTGGGGAAAAACGAAAAAGGCCGGGGACAGCGCGCCCCGGCCTTTACCGTCAGAGCGGAGGACATCGGCTGTCTTGCCAATATCACCGCGTTTTAATGGTCGGAGTAGCAGGACTTGAACCTGCGACCCCCTGTCCCCCAGACAGGTGCGCTACCGGGCTGCGCTATACTCCGTCAAGAACCGCTCTGAGCTCGTCGATCGCCTAGAATTGCGCTCCGGCTACTGGCCTTGGGACCAATGCGCTGACCGGATCGCGCTACGCTTCGACGCCCCGTGAAGGGCTGAGGGGTCTTAGCTTCACGGTCCCCCGTGCGCAACCCCTTTTCCGTGGCTCCGGCGCGTCCATCGCGCGCCGGAGCCTGTCGTCGTCACGCGTGCGATGGCGTCGCGTGGGGATCGTGCTTGTCAGGGGTGGTGTCGTGCGGATCCTTGCCGCGCTTCTTGGCGAACCAGATCAGGACGTTGCGGATCGCCACGTAGAAGACCGGGGTGAGGAACAGGCCGAAGAAGGTCGCGCCGATCATGCCGAAGCAGACTGCGGTGCCGAGCGCTTGGCGCATCTCGGCGCCGGGGCCGGTGGCGATCACGAGGGGCACCGTGCCGAGGATGAAGGCGAAGGCCGTCATCAGGATCGGGCGCAGGCGCAGGCGGCAGGCCTCCACCGCGGCGGCGACCGGCCCCTTCTTCTCCGTCTCCTCAAGCTGGTGGGCGAATTCCACGATCAGGATCGCGTTCTTGGCCGCCAGACCGATGAGCACGATCAGTCCGATCTGGGTCAGGATGTTGTTGTCCTGCCCCCTGAACTGGACCGCACCCAGGGCCGAGAGCACGCCCGTCGGAACGACGAGGATGATCGCCAGCGGCAGCGCCCAGGATTCGTACTGCGCCGCCAGCACCAGGAAGACGAGGAGCACGCCGAGACCGAAGACGTAGATCGCGGTGTTACCCGTCGCCTTCTGCTGGAAGGCGATCTCGGTCCAGTCGTAGGCGTAGCCCTCCGGCAGGGACTGGGCGATCTTCTCCATCGCCGCGAGCGCTTGGCCGGTCGACACGCCGGGCTTGGCATCGCCCTGGATCGGCACCGAGTAGAACAGGTTGAACCGCTGCACGATCTGCGGCCCGCTGATCTCGCGGATCGAGGCCAGTGTCCCCATCGGCACCAGGGCGCCGGTGGAGGAACGGACCTTGAGCCGTTCGATGTCGCCCTTCTCCAGGCGGAAGGCCGCATCCGCCTGCGCGCGCACCTGGTAGATGCGGCCGAACGTGTTGAAGTCGTTGACGTAGGCGCCGCCGAGATTGGTCTGCAGGGTGGCGAAGACCGAAGCCAGCGGTACGTTCAGCATCCGCGCCATCGTGCGATCGATGTCGATGAAGAGCTGGGGTGTGTCGTTGCCGAAGGTGGTGAACACCCGCTGGACGTCGCTGCTCTGGTTCGCCTGACCGAGGATCTCGTTCGTGGCGGCCAGCAGGGGACCGATGGCCGAGTTCTGGCGGCTCTCGATCTGCATCTTGAAGCCACCGCCGGTGCCGAGGCCGCGGACCGGGGGCGGCGGAATGAACAGGACCCGGGCTTCCTGGATCGAGGCGGTGGCCTTGAACACGTCGCCGGTGATGGCGGCCGCCGTTCTGCCGGTCGTGGCGCGCTCCTTTGCCCCCTTCAGGACCAGGAACATCACGGCGCCGTTGGTGGTGTTGGTGAAGGTCGCCCCGTCGAAGCCCGAGATGATGACGGCATCGGCGACGCCGTCGACCTTCAGGGCCATGTCGGCGGCCCGCCGCACCACGGCGGTGGTGCGTTCCAGCGCCGAGCCCGCGGGCAGCTGGACGACGCCGATGAGGTAGCCCTGGTCCTGTTGCGGAATGAAGCCCGTCGGTGTCGTCGTAGCCACATGCAGCGTGCCGGCGATGATCGCGGCGTAGACCACCATCATGCCGAGCAGGCCGATCATGCGGCCGGTCAGGAATTGAACCGTGGCGGCGTAGCCATGCGACAGCTTGTCGAAGCCCCGGTTGAATAGGTCGGCGAGCCAGGCGACGAACCGGGTCAGGAAGAATTTCGGCTTAGCGTGTTCGTGGTGGGGCTTGAGCAGCAGCTTGCAGAGCGCCGGTGACAGCGTCAGCGAGTTGAACATCGAGATGATGGTCGAGGCTGCGATGGTGAGCGCGAACTGCTTGTAGAACTGCCCCGAAATGCCGGGGATGAAGGCGGTGGGGATGAACACCGCGGACAGGACAAGGGCAATGGCGAGCACCGCGCCGCCCACCTCGTCCATGGTCTTGTGCGCGGCGTCTCCCGGCGAAAGCCCCTCGGCCATGTTCCGCTCGACATTCTCCACCACGACGATTGCGTCGTCGACGACGATGCCGATGGCGAGAACCAGCCCGAACAGGGTGAGGTTGTTGATGGAGAAGCCGAAGGCCTGCATGGCCGCGAAGGTGCCGATCAGCGAGACCGGGATCGCGATCACCGGGATCAGCGCCGTGCGCCAGCTCTGCAGGAAGACGATGACCACGATGACCACGAGGGCTACGGCCTCGAACAAGGTCTTGTAGACCTCATGGACCGATTCCTCGATGAATTCCGTCGGGTTGTAGGCGATCCGGTACTGGACCCCCGGCGGGAAATTCTTCTTGATCGTCTCCATCGTCGCCCGCACCTGCGATGCGGCTTCGAGGGCGTTGGTCCCCGGACGCTGGAACACGCCGACGCCAACGGCCGGGGTGGAGTTCAGGAAGGACTGGGTGGTGTAGTCCTTCTGGCCCATCTCGGTTCGAGCGATGTCCTTCACGCGCACGAGGCGGCCGTCGCTGGCCTTGACGATGACCTCGGTGAACTCCTCCGGAGTCTGAAAGCGCCCCTGGGACTGGACGACGAGCTGGAAGGCGTTGTCCTTCGGCGCTGGCGGGGCGCCAAGGGCGCCCGAGGCGACCTGGACGTTCTGCTCCTGGAGGGACGAGATGACGTCGGTGGTCGAGAGGCCGTAGGCGGAGAGCTTGTTCGGGTCGAGCCATATGCGCAGGGCGTACTCGCTGCCGCCGAACACCGTGATGTCACCGACGCCGTCGAGGCGCAGCAACTCGTCGCGAATGCGCAGGTAGATGTAATTCGAGAGGTAGTTCTGGTCGTAGGTGTTGTCCGGTGACAGCAGGTGCACGACCATCATCAGATCGGGCGAGGACTTGCGGACGGTGACGCCGAGGTTGCGCACGTCGGGCGGCAGGCGCGGTTGCGCCACCGAGAGACGGTTCTGCACCAGCACGTTGGCGATATCGAGGTTGGTGCCGACCTTGAACGTGACGGTCAGCTGCATGTTGCCGTCATTGGTGGACAGCGACGTCATGTAGAGCATGTTGTCGACGCCGTTCACCTCCTGCTCGATGGGCGTCGCGATCGTCGCCGCCACCGTCTCGGCATTGGCGCCCGGATAGGAGGCGCGCACGACGACGGTCGGCGGTACGATCTCAGGATATTGAGCGACGGGCAGCGACTCGTACGAGACGTAGCCAAGGATCAGGAAGATGATCGACGTGACCGACGCGAAAATCGGCCGATCGACGAAGAAGTGGGCAAAGCGCATCGGTCAAACCTCTCGCCGCACAGGAGCTCTCGAGCCACCTCCGCGGGAATGTTTCTTCGTTCGCCGTCACGAACCCGCCGGATGTCACGCCCCTGAAACGGAAGGCGGGAACCGGCGGGTCCGGTCTAGAATGGGTTGCGCGTCAGGTGCGGCTCGGCGGCAGGGTGCTCGCCTCCGCCGCCACCTTGGCACCGGGGCGGACGCGCGACAGGCCGTTGACGACCACGTTCTCGTCGCCCTTCAGGCCTTCGCGGATCACGCGGTATCCGTCGACCTTCGGCCCGAGCTTCACGTCGCGGGTGCTCACCGAACCGTCGTCGGCGACGATGTAGACGATGCGCTTGTCCTGGTTCGCGGAGATGGCCTCGTCGGGGAGGAGGATGCCCTGGAAGGGCTTCGTCGCCGGCAGCGAGACGATGCCGAACAGACCCGGCTTGATGAAACCATCCGGGTTCTCGACGGTGGCGCGCAGCAGCACCGTACCCGTGGCGTTGTCGACCCGGTTGTCCACGAAGTCGAGGGTACCCTTGCGGGTCGGCTTCACCTCGTTGGTCAGGGCGATCAGAATCGGAACGCCCTTGCCCTTCTGGGTCTGGCCCATGCCGATACCGAGGCTGCCCTGGTACTTCAGGAAGGAGCGCTCATCCACGGTGAAGCCGAAATAGATCGGATCCAGGGAGACGATCGTCGTCAGCTGGGTCTGGTCGGTGATGACGATGTTGCCCTCGGTGACGAGGCGCTGGCTGATTCGGCCCGAGATCGGGGCCCGGACCTCTGTGAAATCGTAATTGAGTTGCGCCTGGCGCAACTGCGCATCGGCGCTGTCGACATTGGCCTGAGCCGTCTGCGACGCCTGCCGGCGCTGATCCGTCACCTGCTCGGAGATATTGCCGGAACGGCTCAGGGTCTGAGCGCGTTCGAGGTCGGTCTGGGAGAAGGTCAATCCGGCCTGGGCGGAGGTGAGGGCGGCCTTGGCCTGATCGAGGGCGGCCTTATAGGGGCGACGGTCGATGACGAAGAGCAGGTCGCCCTTCTTGACTGTGGCGCCGTCCACGAAATTAACCTTCTCGAGATAGCCGGTGACCCGCGCCCGCACGTCGACGATCTCCACGGGATCGAACCGGCCCGTATACATATCGGTCTCGACGATCTCGCGAACCACCGGCTTGGCCGTGGTCACCTTCGGCGGCGGACCACCGGGCGCCTGGGCTGAAACCGGCGGGGCGAAGGCCAGAAATACGGCGGACAGGAGGATCGCGGACGACCATCCGGAGAGCGGACGCTTGATCATGTTGCTTTTCCCTGCGCCCTGCGAGCTAAAGGCACCGTTCCCGTGATGTCGTGCGCTGCCGCACATGGCCCGTGGAGCGATGGGATTGTGACGTCGAATAGTCGCCAGACCGCCGTTCGGCCGGACTTATGACACCGAATGTTCAGGACTCGACGGTTTCCCCGGCAAGATACCAGTCCTTGAACCCGCCGACATAATGCTCCTCGACCGGTATCCCGGCGGATTGAGCGGCGGCGAGGGCGTGCACCGAACGGACACCGGCCGCGCAGGAGAAGACCGGGCGGCGCCCGTCCTTTGCGATCAGCGCCGACAAGGCGTGTGTGTCGAAGGTCGACAGGGGGTGGGCCACGGAACCCGGAATGTGGCCGGCCGCATACTCGTGCGGCTCCCGCACGTCGATGAGCAGGATCGAGCGATCGTCGAGCCCCCGCTTGATCGTCTCCCGGTCGAGATCGACAACCTTCATGCGCCTAGCCCTCGCTTGGTCGCCACACGGTGACCTGTGGCGAATGTTCTTATGCGTCAGGCGTCATCCCGGCAAATCCCTGTCGGCCGAAGCCCCGACGTGGCCATCCGGGTGCAGGACCGACAACCGTTGTCGCGGCATCAAGCCAAGGAGGTTTCGCAGGAGCCCTTGTCTGTCCTGAGTCCACGAACCTGCACCGCATCCAAGGGCCGAGGATAAAAAACAACAGATAATATAAAAATATTAAAGCAAAAACTATATATACATTTGGTTGAACAGATAAGCTTTATATTTAGTATTAATATAGCATCTAAGCTGAGGAAAAACCGCTGAGAACAGCTAGTCTTGGATCAGCGATCCCAATGGCCTGGAACAGGCTGCCCATGCCTCTCTTTCCCGATGCTGTCAGGCGATGGAAGGCGGCGTCGACCGCTTCGGCCTGAGCATCGCTCGCCGCGGCTTTCAGGCGATCCGCGCGCTGTCGCAGGCCCAGGTTCAGGAGGAACGCCCCCTGGTCCAGGGGCCCATCGATGCGGGCTCCCTCACCGGCGGCGGCCCGACCGAGGGCGGCGAAATCGACATGGGTTGTCAGGTCCGCTTCGCCGGGGGCCAGCAGGGGATCGGTGAAGCGATGGGCCGAAACCGCCTGGAGCGTATCGCCGAAACCGGGTCGCGCATGGCCGTAATCGATGGCCAGGAGCGCGCCGCCCTGAGCGACGATCCGCCGGCTCAGGGTCCGGACGATGTCGAGGGCCGCGCCCGGAACGGTCATCAACACGCCGACCGGTGCCTGGGCCGCGATCTCCCGGTCGGGCTCCGCCGCGAGGCCGAAGGCCAGGCGGCCGCCATCCGGAGAGAGACCGACGAGGCGTTCGCACCAGCCACGCTCCGTCCTCTGGAACTGGCGAACGGGAAGGGCGTCGATGAACTCGTTGGCGATGACGATCATCGGCCCGTCGGGCAGAGTCTCGATCCCATCGTGCCACGTCGGCGACGCGGCTCCGAGGCGGGACATCTGCGCGGCCCGAAGAACGGGGCTTGTCTCGACGAGGTGGATGGCGGGCGTCCAATCCGGCGCCGCCCGGTGAAGGGCCCGCAGGGCATCGGCCATAAGCGTGCCGCGACCGGGCCCGAGCTCCGCCAGGACGAGATGGCTCGGTCCACCCATGGAGGCCCATGTCAGGGCGATCCAGATGCCGATCAACTCACCGAACATCTGGCTGATCTCGGGCGCGGTGACGAAATCGCCGCGGGTGCCGAGGGGATCGCGGGTGCGGTAATAGCCGTGGACCGGATGTCCGAGGCAGAGCGCCATGTAACGGGCGAGGCTCATCGGCCCGGCCTCCACGATCTCGTCGCGGATCTCGGCGAAAAGCGGCGTGGTCACGCTGCGTCGGCCCGGACGGTCTCCGCCTGTTCATGGCGCGGCCGTGTCACACCGCGGGCAGCGAGGACGATATAGGTGATGCCGATCAGGGCCATCGGCACGCAGAGCAGCATTCCCATGGTGATGCCGCCATAGCGCCAGTCCCCGGTACCGAAGAGGTATCCAAGCTGCCGGTCGGGTTCACGAAAAAACTCGCAGAACGTGCGGGCGAGGGCGTAGCCGAGGACGAAGACTCCCCCGAGCAGGCCCGGCTTGCGAAAGCCGAAGCGACGGACGGCGATGGCCATCACCACGAAGAGCAGAGCCCCCTCCGTGGCCGCCTCGTAGAGCTGGCTCGGATGCCGCGCCAGCGGGCCGCCCGAGGGGAACACCACCGCGTAGGCGAAATCCGGCGCGATCCGGCCCCAGAGTTCGCCGTTCACGAAATTGGCGATGCGGCCGAAGAACAGGCCGATGGGAACGACGACGGCGGCGAGATCGAGAAGGGTATAGGGCGACAGTTTTCGCGAACGGGCGAACAGCACCATCGCCAGCACCGCGCCGAGAAAGCCGCCGTGGAACGACATGCCACCGTTGCGGATCGCCAGGATCTCGAGGGGATCGTCGAGATAGAGCGGCAGGTTGTAGAACAGGACGTAGCCGATGCGGCCGCCGAGCACGACGCCGAGGGCGACCCAGACGATGAGGTCGTCGATGTCGTTGAGGCTCGGCCGCCGCACGACACCCCAGAACCTGTCCGCCGCCACCAGCCGGCGGGCATAGAACCATCCGCCGACGAGTCCGACGATGTAGGACAGGGCGTACCACTTGATGGTGATCGGGCCGATCGCCACCGCCACCGGATCGATGGCGGGGAAGGGCAGGGCGAGCAACGGCGGCATCGGCTGGCCTCCAGGATGGGGGCCGGCTTTGGACGTGCCGGGCCTCCCGCGTCAACCCTCGGTCGACGCGGGAGGCCCATGACGGGTCAGGCGGCGCGCACCGTCGCGAGGAATTGACCGACTTCCGCACGCAGGCTGTCGGACTGTGTCGACAGGTCTTCCGAAGCCAGCAGGACCCGGCCGGCGGAGGTGCCGGCCTCGGCCGCCGAGCGGGCGACCTCCTCGATATCCGTGGTCATGGCGCCGGTACCGGCCGAAGCCTGCCCCATGTTGCGGACGATCTCCTGAGTCGTGAGGCTCTGCTCTTCCACCGCCGCGGCGATGCTGCTGGTGACCATGCTCATACTCTCGATCCGCGAGACGATGCCCTGGATCGCCCCCGACGCCCCATTGGTCGCGCCCTGGATCGCCTCCACCTGCTGGTGGATTTCGGCCGTGGCGCGGGAGGTCTGCTCGGCGAGGTTCTTCACCTCGGCCGCCACGACGGCGAACCCGCGTCCGGCTTCGCCCGCACGCGCGGCCTCGATGGTGGCGTTGAGGGCCAGCAGATTGGTCTGCGATGCGATCTGCTGGACCATGCCGACCACGTCGCCGATGCGCGTCGCGGCAACCGACAGCGTGCGCATCGTCTCCGCGGTGCGGCTCGCCTCCTCGACGGCGGAGCGGGACATGTCGGCGGCCTGCTCGACCTGACGGCCGATCTCCTGCACCGTGGCGCCGAGCTCCTCGGCGGCCGCAGCGACCGCGTTGACGTTACCAGCGGTCTGGTGGGCGGTGGCGGCGACGGAGGTCGAACGGCTGACCGTGCCGTCCACCGTCATGGTCATGCTGTTCGATGCGTCATGCAGGCTCGCGGAGGCGGACGACACGCCATCGACGATGCGGCCGACGGAGCGCTCGAAATTGTCGGCGAGTTCGTTGAGCAGGGCGCGGCGCTCGATCTCCGCGCGCATGCGGGAGGCTTCGGTGGTGCGAAGCTGCTGGGCCGCGTCTTCCAGAGAAATGTCGCGGATGGTGACGACGGCGCGGGCGATCTCGCCGATCTCGTCCGCACGACGGCTGCCGGGGACCTCGTCGAGGGTCTCGCGACGGGCCAGGGCCTGGAGGGCACGGGCGAGGGCGCCGAGGGGCCGGACGATGCTGCGGGCGAAGAGCAGGCCGAGAACGGCGGTGGCGGCGAGGACCGCGAGGGCAGACATGAGCAGCGACCGCGTCAGGCTATCTACGGAATGGAGCGCCTCGCTCTGGGCCTGCTCGGCGACGATGGTCCAGGGGGACCCCAGCATCGAGATCGAGGCGGTGGCGGCCAGGCGAGCCTTGTCGCCGCTGCCATAGACGAAGGGCTTGCCGGACTTGAGGCTCTCGGCGTCCAGGCCCGCCGTCGCGACGGGCATGCCCGCCTTCGCGGAGGGGGTCAGGGGTGGATTGCCGCGCAGCAGGCCATCGGAACCGACGGCCATCACCTGTCCCGTGGCGCCCAGGCCGTTCCGCTCGGACAGCGAGGCGTCGAACAGGGCGGGCGTCACGCGCAGAACGAGGAAGCCGATCCGCGAGGCGGCTTGCCCGGTTCCCATGGCGACGTTGGCGCGGCGGTAAATGCCGCGGCCGAGGAAGGCGGAGGGACCGGTATCCGTGGGATAGGCCGCGAAATCCTCGGTCAGCACCGCATCCGGCTCAGCGGTCTTGAGGCGCTCGATGAGCCTAGCGAGACCGGACTTCTGCAGGTCCGGCTCCGACAGGCCATGGGCGAAATCCGCGCCCTTCGTGGTGGTGTAGGCGATGCGCCCGTCCTCATCGATGAAGAGAAGGTCGGCATAGCCTGAGCGCTCCACGAGCTTGCGGGCGACTTCCTGCACCTTGGCGTGGCGACGGCCATACATGGTACCGGTGCCCTCGACGGCCATGCGTTCCTGCGCGGTCGTCGGGCTGGTGAAGGCCTGCACGAGGCCGGCGTAGTCGGCCTTCGTCGGATCGAGGGCCTCAACCAGATCGCCGACATTGCTCGAGATCTGGTTGTTGCCGGCGGTCGCAATAAGATCCCCGCGGGCGCGGTCGGCAATCAGTTCCAGCCCGGTCTTTCGGGCCGTGGCAGCGAATTCGAGTCTTTCCTGCACAGCGGAGGTCAACCCGGACCTAGCTGAATACCAGCTCAGGCTCCCCATGAGGGCCGTACTGACCATCGCCAAGCCCACAATGATGACAGGTAGGCGGACATTGAGACTGGTGGTGATCGACATAAAGCTGTGTGCCCTTGGGAAATCAGGGCTCTGAATATCGGGTGACAAATTGAGAAAGTGTTCCTTAAGGCCCGGACTGCGTAATTTTCACGGGCGAGAGATGCTGTTTCGGCATGGCCTGAGCTTCCATGAATGGGGCCTCATGCAAACGGCATTCAAAATATCTCATCCGGTGCCTCAATGCGTTTCACGCATTGAGGCTTGTCCGCGCGACAGCCCTGCAGCCGCCGTCCGCCGAATCTCAGTAGCTCGAAGTACGATCGGAGATCTGGAGCTCCGATCGAGTAACCTCTCCCGTCGCCAGGAACAGGCGGTACGCAAGATTGTCCGTCTCGTCGACATACGGGTATCCGAGAGCGCCGAGGGCGGTGTCGAAACGTTGGCGCTCTTCGGCGGGGACGCTGATTCCGGCGAGCACCCGGCCATAATCGGCGCCGTGGTTCCGGTAGTGGAACAGGGTAATGTTGAACCCGTCCGCCAGACCGTCGAGGAATCGCAGAAGGGCACCCGGACGCTCCGGGAACTGGAACCGGTAGATGCGCTCGTCGGTGAGTCCGGTCGAACGGCCGCCGACCATGTAGCGGACATGCACCTTGGCCATCTCGTTGTCGCTGAGATCGACCACGCTGTAGCCGTCGGCCCGCAGGCCGGCGATGAGGTCGCGCTTCTCCGGGATTCCGCCGGGCAGGTTGATGCCCACGAAGATCTGCGCCTCGGCCGAGGGCGCGTAGCGGTAATTGAACTCGGTGATCGCGCGCGGGCCGAGATGGCGGATGAAGGCGCGATAGGCGCCCGCCTGCTCGGGGATCGTGACGCCGAGGAGCGCCTCGCGCTGCTCGCCGATCTCGGCGCGCTCGGCGATGTGGCGCAGGCGGTCGAAGTTGAGGTTGGCACCTGACGAGATCGCCACCAGCGTCCCCGCCGAACTGCCCTCGCGCGCCGCGTAGACCTTCGCACCGGCGAGAGCCAGCGCGCCGGAGGGCTCGGAAACCGCGCGGGTATCGTCGAAAATGTCCTTGACCGCCGCGCACATGGCGTCGGTATCCACGGTGATGACTCCGTCGAGATGCTCGCGGCAGAGGCGGAAGGTCTCCTCGCCGGCCTGACGCACGGCAACGCCGTCGGCGAAGAGGCCGACCGTCGCCAGGGTCACGCGCTCGTCGGCGGCAAGAGCCGCCGCCATGCAGGCGGCATCATCCGGCTCGACGCCGATGACCTTGGTCTCGGGCCGCAGGTACTTCACAAAGGTGGCGATGCCGGCTGCGAGACCGCCGCCGCCGATCGGCACGAAGATCGCCTCGATCGGCCCGGAATGCTGGGTCAGGATCTCCATGCCGATGGTGCCCTGTCCGGCGATCACATCGGGATCGTCGAACGGGTGAAGGAAGGTCAGCCCCTGCTCGGTCTCGAGCTCGCGGGCACGGCCCAGCGCCTCGTCGAACGTATCGCCGAAGAGTACGACCTCGGCCCCGCGCGCGCGGCAGGCATCGACCTTGATAGCCGGCGTGGTGCGCGGCATCACGATGACGGCGCGCACGGTGAGCCGGGCCGCGGCGAGAGCAACGCCCTGAGCGTGGTTTCCCGCCGAGGCGCAGACGACCCCGCGCGCCAGTACCTCGGACGAGAGGCCCGACATCTTGTTGTAGGCGCCGCGCAGCTTGAACGAGAAGACCGGCTGCAGATCCTCGCGCTTGAGCAGGACCGGGCGCCCCAGGCGCGCGGACATGCGCGGCATGGGATCGAGCGGGCTCTCGATGGCGACATCGTAGACGCGGGCGGTGAGGATCTTGCGGATGTAGTCGGTCAAGGAGACGCGTGCTCCGTCGGAGGTTCGGAATCGGTATCGGATGAGGTTCGGGATACGCCCGTGGAGAGGAAGAAGCGAGGGACGATCCCCCGGCCCGGTGGGACAAGGCGCCGCCCGTGGCGGAGTTGGCGAAGAACGAACGGCGTCAGAAGAACCTGTCGATGACGGCCGCCATCCAGACCAGGGCGGCGAGGGCTTGCGCCATGAAGGCCCCGGCGGAGGCCAGGTCCTTGACGATGCCGATCCTGGCGTGATGAGCGGGGTGGAGATGGTCGCAGAGCTTCTCGATCGCGGTATTCAGGAACTCCGCCGCCAGCACCACGAGCAGGCTCGCCAGGAGCGCCACGCGGATCCAGAGCGTGGTGCCCATCACCAACGCGGCAGGCACGCCGAGCACAAGCAGGACGAGTTCCAGACGCAGGGCCCGCTCGGTCCGGGCACCGAAGACGAGGCCGCGCCAGGAATTGAGGAAGGCGAGATAGAGCGCGCGCATGGGGTCAGCGGTCCGCGGGAGCGCCGCGGGCGATCCATTTCGCGAGAAGAGGGCCGGTGAGCAGCACCACGAACAGGCGCAGGGTCTGGACGGCGAGGACGAAGGACACGTCGGCCTTGGAGCCGACGGCGATGATCGCCACGGAATCGAGCCCGCCCGGACTGGTGGCGAGGAACGCCGTGAGGAAGTCCACCGGCAGCAGAAAGGTGAGGCCGTAGGCCCAGCCGCCGCACAGGGCGATGACGGCGAAGGTGGCGACGAGGATGCCCGGCAGGGCGGCGAATGTCTCGCGCAAGGTCTGCGCCGTAAAGCGCAGGCCGACATACCAGCCGATACAGGCATAGGCGAGATCGAGGAGCGGTTCGGGCAGGGTCATCGAGACGAGGCCCATGGCATGGAGCACGGCGCCCAGGATCATAGGCCCGACGAGGGCGCTCGCCGGCAGGCGCAGGAGGCGGGCGAGCCCGAAACCGATGCCGGCCACCGCCAGCGTGGCGAGAACGGGAAGGATGCCGGCCTCGGCCAGGGACGCGGCCTTCGCGGTGCTCGACGTATCGGTGAGGATGCGGGCGACCACGGAGGCCGAGAGGACCACGGCGGCGACGCGGACATATTGCATGAAGGCGACGAGGCGCGGGTCGGCGCCGTATTCCTCGGCCATGGCGGTCATGGCGGCGGCTCCGCCGGGGGAGGAGCCCCAGGCGGCGGTGCTGCCGGGAAGGATCCGCAGGCGGGTCAACGCCCAGCCGACGATGGCGCCGGCCATCACGGTGACGAGGACCACGGCGAGAATCAGCAATCCGTCATCGAGGAGCGTCCCGACGATATCGGCAGTCACGGATTTGGCGACGAGGCAGCCGATGATGGACTGTGCCGCCTGGAAGCCGGGCCGCGCCAGCGACAGGCTCGCCCCGCCCACCCCGAAAGCGATGGCCACGAGCATCGGCCCGAGGAGGAGCGCCGCCGGAAACCGGGCCAGCGTGAGGCTGTAGGCAATGGCGGCCGAGGCGGCGACAAGCGCCGTCCAAAGGCCGAGAGAACGCGGGCTGAGCACGGGAAACCGATGGTGGGGAGGCGCCCGCCCTTACAGCGGATCGGCGACGCTGTCACGGTTCGCCCCGGCATCGTCGCGAAACGCCGCGGTCCCGGCGGGCGCCTGAGCCCGGAAGAAACTCGCCAGATGCGACAGGCCGGCGGCGCGCGGATCGCTGGACCGCCAGGCGAGCGCGATGGTCCGGCCCGGTCCATCCACATCGAAGCTGCGCGTCACGGTGAGACCGCTGGCATCGGCCCCGGCCGGCACGGCGAGGGCGGGGAGGAGGGTGTAGCCGGCACCGGCCGCGACCATCGAGCGCAGCGTCTCGAGCGAGGTGGCGTGGCGCCCGGCCGCCGAGCCGGCGCCACACGCGGCAACGGCCTGATCGCGCAGGCAATTCCCCTCGTCGAGGAGAAGCAGGTCCGGCCCGGCGATGTCGGTTGCCCGCAAGGCCCCGCCCTGGGCGAGGGCATGGTCGGCGGGGCAGGCCAGCAGGAACGGCTCGATGAACAGGGGCGAGACGGTCAGCCCGGAGGTCGGGACCGGCAGGGAGATCAGTGCCGCATCGATCCGGCCATCGCGAAGTCCTTCCAAAATCTCCGCGGTCCTGGCCTCGCTCAGCGCCAGGGACAGGACGGGAAATTCCTGCCTCAACGTCCGAAGCACGAGGGGAAACAGGTAGGGGCCGAGGGTCTGGATCGCCGCGAGGACGAGGCGGCCGGTGAGCGGCGCGCCGCGCCCTTCGCTTGCCAGGGCCAGCAGGCGCTGCGCCTCGGCCAGCACGGTGCGCGCCTGCCGGACGATGCTCTGCCCCGCCGGTGTCAGCATGACCCGTCGGTTGCCACGCTCGAACAGGACGAGGCCCAGGGCTTCCTCGAGCTTGCGCACCTGCACGCTCAGCGTGGGCTGGCTGACGTTGCAGCGTTCGGCCGCCCGGCCGAAGTGGCTCTCGTCGGCCACGGCCACGGCATATTCCAGATCCCGGAGGGACAGACCCGACACGTTCATAGGCTCTATCTATCGCAGCCTTTGCGACGATGCATTAGCCAAACGATCGAGCGCGGTTCATAAGGGTGTCTCAGAACGATTCCAGGATGGCGCGGCGACGCCGCACGCCCGATCCGGATCGTCCCGACATTTCAGGAGAGAGTTCCGCATGAGCGATCAACGCCCGATACTGACCACCCGCCAGGGCCATCCGGTCCGTGACAACCAGAGTACGCGCACGGTCGGCGAGCGGGGACCTGCGACCCTTGAGAACTATCAGTTCATCGAGAAGATCACTCATTTCGACCGCGAGCGCATTCCGGAGCGCGTTGTCCATGCCCGCGGCGCCGGCGCACACGGCTATTTCGAAGCCTACGGCAAGATCGGCAACGAGCCGGCTTCCAAGTACACCCGCGCTCGCGTGTTGAACGAGACCGGCGTGAAGACGCCGATGTTCGTGCGCTTCTCCACCGTGGCCGGTGCCAAGGAGAGCCCGGAGACTGAGCGCGACCCGCGCGGCTTCGCGGTGAAGTTCAAGACCGTCGACGGAAACTGGGATCTCGTCGGCAACAACCTCAAGGTCTTCTTCATCCGCGACGCGATCAAGTTCCCCGATATGATCCACGCGTTCAAGCCGGATCCGGTGACGAACCGCCAGGAGGCATGGCGCTTCTTCGACTTCGTGGCCCAGCACCCCGAAGCGATCCACATGGTGACGCATCTGAAGTCGCCCTGGGGCATCCCCGCGAATTACCGCGAGATGGAGGGCTCGGGCGTCAACACCTACAAGCTCGTCAACGACCAGGGCGAAGCGGTGCTGTGCAAGTTTCATTGGGAGCCGAAGCAGGGCATCCGCAACCTGACCTCGGCCCAGGCCTCTGAGATCCAGGCCAAGGATGTCGGACACGCTACCCGCGACCTCTACGACAACATCTCCAAGGGCAACTTCCCCGAGTGGGAATTCTGCGTGCAGATCATGCCGGACGGGCCGAACGACCACCTGTCGTTCGATCCCCTCGACGATACCAAGCTGTGGCCGGTCGAGGACTTCCCGCTGCTGCCGGTGGGCCGGATGGTGCTGGACCGCGTGCCGGACAACTTCTTCGCGGAAGTCGAGCAGTCGGCCTTCGGCACCGGCGTGCTCGTGGACGGCATCGACTTCTCGGACGACAAGATGCTTCAGGGCCGCACGCTGTCCTATTCGGACACCCAGCGCTACCGCGTCGGCGCGAACTACCTGCAGCTGCCGATCAACGCGCCCCAGCCCGGCGTGAAGGTCTATTCGAACCAGCGCGACGGCCAGATGACCTACGGCGTCGACGGCACCGGCCGGAACCGCCACATCAACTACGAGCCCTCCACCCTAGGCGAAGGCCTCGCTGAGGCTCCGAAGCCGGCCAAGGACTACCATCAGCCGGTGCAGGGCCAGCTCGGCCGCTTCCAGACCTCGCGCACGGAGGACGATTACACCCAGGCCGGCGTTCGGTACCGTTCGTTCCAGGATTGGGAGCGTGACGACCTGATCGCCAATCTCGTGGGCGACATGAAGCAGTGCCCTGAGCCCATCCAGTTACGGATGGTCTGGCATTTCTGGCATGCCGACGAGGATTACGGTCGTCGCGTCGCCGAGGGTGCGGGCATCGATCTGGAGAAGGCTAAGGCCCTTCCGCCGCTTCCGGGCCGCGCGGCTCCGGGCAAGCGTCTCCAGGCCGAGACCTACACCGATGGCAGCCACGCTCACCGCGTCGCCGCCGAATAAGCTCCGATCGTTCGGACTGAACCGTGACCTCCCCGCGATCCTCGTGATCGCGGGGATTTTTTTATAGAGTCATTCCGCGGCGGGAGGGGCTCCGACCTTCCGGTCGCGGCCCGCGCCGAGGGCGAAGATTCCGGACGCCAGGGCGATGGCGCAGAACAGACCGGCCGAGACGCGCCAGCCGCCGAACAGGTCGTGCGCCAAGCCGAATCCCAGCGGACCGAGGGCGGCTATGGAATAGCCCACCGCCTGGGACATGGCCGAGAGGTCGGCCGCGCCGACCACGTCGCGGGCGCGCAGCACCACGATGGTGAGGGCGAGGCCGAACAGGCCGCCTATCCCCAGTCCGAGCCCGATGCCGAACGGGAGAACGAAGGCGACAGGGCCATCGACGAGGGCGAGGAAACTCGCTGCCGAGAGGACGAGAAGGGCGATCGCGATACCGCGCTGGTCCCGGAGCCGCGCCGCGAGGGCCGGGACGAGGAGGGCGCTCGGCGCCTGCCCAATGCTCATGACCGAGGTGACGAACCCGGCCTCCACCGCCGAGAGGCCACGGCTCTGGAGCAAGACCGGGAGCCAGCCGAACGTGATGTAGGCGAGGGACGATTGCAGGCCCATGAATCCGGTGACCTGCCAGGCGAGGGAATCGCGCCAGAGCGGGCGGCGTCGGGCGGCGGGCGGCCCCTTCTCCCGGTGGGGCACGAAGACGATCCAGGCGAGGGCCGCCGCCACGGCGGGCACGGCCCAGACCGCCATCGCCCGCGTCCAGCCTCCGAAGGCATTGGCCAGGGGCACCGCCGATCCGGCGCCCGTCGCCGCGCCGAGGCAGAGGACCATGGTGTAGAGGCCGGTCATCAACCCGGCCTGCCCGGAGAAGTCCCGCTTCACCAGCCCGGGCAACAGGACACCAGCGAGGCCAATCCCGACGGCCGCGATACAGGCCCCGGCAAATAGGGGCGGAAGCCCTCCGAGACCGCGCAGGGCCGAGCCGAGGGCGATGACCAGGATCGCGACCAACACACCACGCTCCGCCCCCGTCCGCCGGACCATAATCGGGCCGAGCACGCAGGCGAGGCCGAGGCACAGGACCGGCAGGGTCGTCAGGAATGCCGCTCCGGCGGCGGTCAAGCCGGTCTCGGCGCGGATGGCGTCGAGCAGGGGGCCGACGGAGGTGAGGGCGGGGCGCATGTTGAACGCGACCAGCATCATCCCGAGCCCGACGAGGACGGGACGGGCGGTTCGGAATGTCGGTTCGGTCACGCGATGCGGGGCTTTCACGAGTTGCGACGCCTTCAAGGGTCGCGACGTTTGGCCAGGAGAGCGAAGAGGCCGACGCCGGCAAGCATCCCAGCAAAGGGCAGGTCACGCAGGACGGCATAGCGGGTGCGGCCTGGCAACCGGACGGGAAGGTCCGCGTCGAGGATTCCTTCGACACCCACGGGTAGGCTGGCGGTAATGCGGCCATAGGGATCGACCACCGCCGAGATGCCGGTGTTGGCGTCGCGCACTAACGGCAATCCCTCCTCGACGGCCCGCAACCTGGCCTGGGCGAAGTGCTGGCGCGGACCCGGCGTATCGCCGAACCAGGCATCGTTAGTAAGGTTCAGGATCAGCCCCGGCACGGGCGCCGGACCGTCAGGGGCATGTCCGGGCAGGATCTCGCCGGGAAAGATCGCCTCGTAGCAGATCGTGGCGACGACGGGGGGAAGCCCCGTCACGTCGAGGAGACGCTGGCCGGAGCGGGCGCCGGGCGTGAACCCGCCGGGGATCGACACGAACTGGCGCAGGCCCACTGCTCTCAAGGCGGCGTCGAGGGGTCCTGGCAGATACTCGCCGAAGGGTACGAGATGAACCTTGTCGTAGATGTCGCCGAGCTTCTGACCGGACGAGATCGTCAGGATCGAATTGAAGAAGCGCGGGCGCTCGTTGGGCAACGGCTCTTCGGCACGCGCCGCGCCGGTAATGAGCTGCCGCCCGGGCGGAAAGGCGGCGGCGATTCGTGTTAGGGAATCCGGGTCGCGCTGGATCAGGAAGGGAAACGCCGATTCCGGCCAGATCACATGCGTGACGTCGGCGATGCCGGTCCGGTCCGGGGCGGCGGCGCGATCACTAAGGCCGATATACCAGTCGATGATGTCCGCACGGTTCTCGGGCCGGAACTTGGCGTCCTGGTTGAGGTTCGGCTGGACCAAGCGCAGGCGCACCCCCGGCACGGTGGCGGTGGGGGTCGCGGGCAGGCGCGCGGCGCCGAACAGGGCCATCACCGCCAGTCCGGCACAGGCGACCAGGGCCGGCCCGTAGCGCCCGCGCGCCGTTTCCCCCGTGGCGAGGGTTGCGGGCGCGCCTGTGATCAGGACAGCCAGAAGCGTGAGGCCATAAAGCCCGATCGCGGATGCGGATTGCATCAGCCACAGGTTCTGGCCGAGGGCCATGCCGAGCGTGTTCCAGGGAAACCCGGTGAAGAGGTGGCCGCGCAGCCATTCGCACGCGGAGAGGCCGACGGCGAGGGCAGCGATACGCGCCGGTCCATGCGACCAGAGCAGCCGCGCGAGCGCGAAACCCGCCGCGTAGAACAGCGCCAGCACGGCGGGCAGGCCGATCACGCCAAGGGGCAACGCCCATAGGAACTCGTCCGCCTCCACCAGGAAAGCGGAGCCGAGCCACCACAGGCCGGCGGTGAGATAGCCGAAGCCCCAGGCCCAGCCGATGACGGCGCAGGCGAGGATCGCGCCGCGATTTCCCCGCCGCCCCGTCGCCGCGCCGTCGATCAGCCAGACGGCGAGGCTCAGCGACAGGACGAGAGCAGGCAGGGCGCCGAAAGGCGGCATCGCCAACGCGCCGACGGCACCGGATGCGATGGCGACGAGGATGCGGCGCCAGCCGGAGGTGAGCATGATCCATTGCGCGAGGTACGCGAGCGGTCCCGTCGCGCTTCCGCGCACGGGCGCCTGGCGCGACCCGGCACCGTCGAAGGCGTAGCTCATCTTCGGGTCATCCCGGCTGGAGCATCAGCCCGAGACGTGACCGTCACGTTTCGGGAAAAGCTGATGTGAGACGAAAGCCTGGCGCAGGATCCGGAGCGCTCGATCCGGAACGAGGCGCTACGAGGCTTCGGCGATCGGACCGCTGCTCGGCGGCGGCAGGGCCAGGGGTATGAGCGGAGCGATCTTCATCGGGCCGCGATGCAGCCGCAACCGCTTCACCCGGCGCGGATCGGCGTCGAGCACCTCGAATTCGAGGTCGCCCGGCCCGGTGATGAGTTCGCCGCGCGAGGGTACGCGCCCGGCCAGCGTGACGATGAGGCCACCGATCGTGTCGATCTCCTCGGCCATCTCGCCCACCGCCGCGACGAGATCGACGCCGCTCACCTCGGATACCTCGGCGAGTCCGGCGCGGGCATCGGCGATGAACACGTCGGCATCGCCCTCGACGCGCTGAACTAGGTGACCTTCGGCCACGTCATGCTCGTCCTCGATATCGCCGACCACCATCTCGATGAGGTCTTCGATGGAGATGAGCCCGTCGGTCCCGCCATATTCGTCGATGACGAGGGCCATGTGCGTGCGCGTCGCCTGCATCCGCACTAGGAGATCGATGGCGGGCATGGATGGCGGCACGAACAGGACGGGACGCTGGATCCGGGTCGAAGCCAGGGTCGCCGAGAGATCGACATTGCCGAGGTTGAGCGCCTTCAACGCGCGGGTGCCCCGGCGCGGGCGCGGGGGCACGACGGCGACGACATCGCCCGATGTGTCGGGGAGGGCGCTGACGACGGCGGCGCTCGGACGACGGATGGTCGCCTCGGCCCTGGCGGCGATGTGATCGACGAAGTCGCGGATGTGGACCATGCCGCGCGGATCGTCGAGGGTTTCACCATAAACCGGGAGCCGCGAATGACCGGCGGTGCGGAAGAGCTTGAGCAGATCGCCGAGGCTCGTCTCCATGGAGACGGCGACGATGTCCGCACGCGGAATCATCACGTCGTCCACCCGCACCTTGTGCAGCCCGAGGACGTTCTTGAGCATGGCCCGCTCGAGGGGGGAGAACACGTTCTCGCCCGAATCGGGTTCGGCCAGCGCATCCTCGATGTCGTCGCGCAACGAATCGCGCGGCCGGAGATGGAAGGCGTGCAGCAGGCGGTCGTACCAGGGCTCGCGCGCCTGCGCCTCACCGTCACCGCTACTGGGCGCAGCCTGAGCCGCGCCGCGACTTCGATCGTTCGTCATGTCTCTCTGATCTGGGATTGCGGGCGAAATCGCCCCTTACTCGGCATAAGGGTCGGGAATACCGAGGCCGTGCAGGGCTTCGGTCTCCAGGGCCTCCATGGCGTTCGCGTCCGCGTCGCCGGTCTCATGGTCCTGGCCGAGGAGATGAAGAGTGCCATGGATCAGAAGGTGCGCGAGGTGGTCTTGAAGCGGTTTTCCCTGCTTGGCACTCTCGCGCAGCATCGTGTCATACGCAAGAACGACATCGCCGAGGGGCACCGCGACACCGGCATGGGCGGGTTGCGGCGGGGCGGGGAAGGACAGGACGTTGGTGGGCTTGTCTTTGCCGCGCCAGGTGCGGTTCAGGTCCTGGACCACGGCGTCGGTGGTGAGCAGCACGCTCACCTCCACCGGATGATCCGGGGCGTCGGGGGCGATGGCGAGTCCCGCCTCGACCGCACGGACGACGAAGGCTTCGAGGTCGGACACCACGGTTTGCCAGCGCGGGTCCTCCACGGCGACGTCGATCTCCGATTCGATCACGGGCATCGGCGTCAGGCCAGGGGACGGCGGCGGGACATGGGCGAGCGATCCGCATCGCCCTCGCCATGGGCGGCGGTTTCATAGGCGGTGACGATGCGGCGAACGAGGTCGTGACGCACGACGTCGACGTCGCGGAAGGTCACCCGGCCGATCCCCTCGACGCCGTCGAGGATGTTCACGGCTTCCACCAAACCGGATTTCTGGCCGGGCGGCAGATCCACCTGACTCGGATCGCCGGTGATGATCATCCGCGAGTTCTCGCCCAGACGCGTGAGGAACATCTTCATCTGCATCGAGGTGGTGTTCTGTGCCTCGTCGAGGAGGACGACCGCGTTCGTCAGGGTCCGCCCGCGCATGAAGGCCAGCGGCGCGATCTCGATGACGCCGGTCTGCAGGCTGCGGTCCACGTGCCGCGCCTCCATGAAGTCGTAGAGCGCATCGTAGATCGGGCGCAGGTAGGGATCGACCTTCTCGCGCATGTCGCCGGGCAAGAAGCCGAGGCGCTCGCCGGCCTCGACGGCCGGGCGCGACAGGATCAGCTTCTCCACATGGCCCTGTTCCAGCAGGGACACCGCGTAGCCCACCGCGAGCCAGGTCTTGCCGGTGCCGGCGGGGCCTTCGGCGAAGACGAGTTCGTGGTTGCGCAGGAGCTTGATGTAGGTGTCCTGGGCCGCGTTCCTGGCCCGGACGGCGCCGCGCTTGCGCGTGGCGATCTGGTCGAAATGCGGACGGTCCGGCTCGGCGCTCACTTCGGCCGAGGGGAAGAGGTTGCCCTGAAGCGTCGTCTCCTGGATCGCGCCGTCCACATCGCCGAGGGTGAGGGCGGTGCCGCTCGCCTTCACGCGGGCATAGAGCCGCTCGAACACCTTGCGCGCCTTCTCCGCAGCATCCGGTGGACCCTTCACAACCAAGTGGTTGCCCAGAGCCGTGGCGGTGACGGCGAGACGCCGCTCGATATGGGCAACATTCTGGTCGTATTGGCCGAAGACGAGGCTCGCGAGCCGGTTGTCGTCGAAGGTCAGGGAGACGTCCACCGTCTCCATGATCTCGCCCATCCGCGCCGCCGGCCCACGCCCGCGCAAGGGCGCCCCCCGTCCAGTCAAACCGTCAGATGCCGGCACGCCGAGGCTCCTTGCTGTGAGTATCGCTAGCGTCGCGAGCGAATTGGGACCGGCAGGACGCAGCCGGCCGATCGCCCGGGATGGGGATGCAGTTCCGTGGCATGCGCGCCCTCAAGCGGCCGCCGCCTCGTCGGTGACGGCTTCGCCGAACAGGCTGTTCGAGCCGGCGCGGACCACGCGCACGGGCAGGACGGTACCGATGGTGGCGGCCGGGGCATCGAACTGGACGGGCAGGAGATGCGGCGTCTTGCCGGCGACCTGTCCCGGATGGCGGCCGGCCTTCTCCACCAACACCTCGACCACATGGCCTACGGCGGATGCGTTGAAGGCGTGGCGCTGGGCATCGAGCAACGCCTGGAGGGCTGCGAGGCGCTCGGACTTCACGGCCTCGGGCACGGCGTCCTCCCGTTCGGCGGCCGGCGTACCGGGGCGCGGGCTGTACTTGAACGAATAGGCCGACGCGAAGCCGATCTCGGCCACGAGTCGCATCGTCTCCTCGAACTCCACATCGGTCTCGCCGGGAAACCCGACGATGAAATCAGAGGACAGGGCGATGTCCGGCCGGACCCGGCGAACGCGCTCGATGAGCCGGCGATACTCGTCGCTCGTATGCTTGCGGTTCATCGCCTGAAGCACGCGGGTGGAGCCCGACTGAACCGGCAGGTGCAGATAGGGCATCAAGGCGGCGATCTCCCCATGCGCCCGGATCAGGTCGTCGGCCATGTCGTTGGGGTGGCTGGTGGTATAGCGCAGGCGCAGGAGGCCGGGAATCGCCTCAAGAGTGCGCATCAGCGCGGGAAGCGTCACCGGAACGCCATCGGCACCGGCCCCGTGATAGGCGTTGACGTTCTGCCCGATCAGCGTGAGCTCGCGGGCTCCGCCCCGAACGAGTTTGCGCGCTTCGTCCAGGATCGCGTCCACGGAGCGCGAGACTTCGGCGCCGCGGGTATAGGGGACAACGCAGAAGGCGCAGAACTTGTCGCAGCCTTCCTGCACGGTCAGGAACGAAGAGACCGCGGCCGTCCGCCGGACGGGCAGGTGGTCGAACTTGTCCTCGACGGGAAACTCCGTGTCGACCACGCGCGCCGATGCGGAACGGGTGAGGAGATCGGGCAGGCGATGATAATTCTGCGGGCCGACGACCACGTCGACCGAGGGCGCCCGCGCCAGGATCTCCTTGCCTTCGGCCTGTGCGACGCAGCCGGCCACCACGATCCGGGTGTCGAGGCCAGCCTCGGCCCGGGCCGTTTTCAGAACGCGCAGGCGCCCGAGTTCGGAATAGACCTTGTCGGCGGCCTTCTCGCGGATGTGACAGGTGTTGAGGACGACGACATCCGCCTCCTCGACGCTCTCCGTGGCGGCATAGCCCTGGCTCGCGAGCAGGTCCGACATGCGGCCCGCATCGTAGGCGTTCATCTGACAGCCGTAGGATTTGACGAAGGCTTTCTTCAACGCGGTCGTTCCAGCACCGTATAAACCCCGGACATCGCCTGGACGTCCCCTGTTGTGGGCGGTGCTAGCACGTTTCACCCGGCCCGTCGCTTCCTTGCGACACTACGCACGTGGCCGAGGGGGCTCAGGCCGCGATGTCGGAGGTGGTGAGCGTTGCGGCGACGGGCTCTGCGGCGCGAGGCTCCGCTGCCCCGCTCTCCCATCGGCCCGTTACGGAAGCCTGCATCGCCCTGCGCACCGAGGCTTCGGCCATGGCGGTGGCGCGCTTGCGGTCGGTGCCGGCCTCGAAAGCGATGGGATCACCCCAGACCACGTGCACGTCGATCGGCCCCTCCCGGAGGAAGACCGCGAGATGCGGCGCGAGCTCCATGTCGCCGTACCAGGCAATGCCCGGCCGCTCGGACCGGACCACGGGCAGGCCGTTGCGGCGCGGATAGGTGAGGGCCAGGGGCTGGAGCCGCACCCTGTCGCGGGTGCCACCCTCGGCATCGATAGCGGCACGGGCCGCCCCCACGAGGGAGGAGCGGAACGGCAGCAGCCGTGTTCCGTCCCCCGTCGTGCCTTCGGCGAAGAGGACGATGAGGTCGCCGTCGGTCAACCGACTCGCCACCGTGGCGTTGACACTGGCGGTGGCGGCACGGCGCGCCCGGTCGATGAAGACGGTGCGCTGAAGCCGGGCCAGGGTTCCCACCACGGGCCAGCCGGAAATCTCCGATTTCGCCACGAAGGACAGCGGCCGCAGGGATCCGAGCACGACGATATCGAGCCACGAGATGTGGTTGGACAGGACGAGGGCCGGCTCTCCCAAGGCGGGGGGTGTACCGCTCTGGGTCACCCTCACCGAGAAGAGAGCCAGGAACACTCGGTGGAAATAGGTCGGCGTATGGGCGGCAATGCGCCCCCGCCCGAATCTCAGGCTGAGGAGATGCGGACCGACCAGCACCCCGAAGGAGAGGACGCAGATCAGGAGCCGGAAGACGGTGCCGAGACGTGTCATCGTCCGCCGCCGGTCACGAATCGCGGCTCACGACAGGGAGGCCGTCATGGTGAAGGCGGTGGCGCGGCTGCCATCCGGGCGGGCATAATACCCGGTCCGCTCGCCGACCTGCTTGAACCCGTGCCGGGCATAGAGCTTCAGGGCGGCGGCGTTGCCCTCGTCGACTTCGAGATGGACGTTGCGCACCCCGCTCAGCGCGAGATGTCCGAGATGCTCGCGTACGAGCTTGTGGCTCAGGCCGCCACCACGCACGGCAGGCGCCAGGACGACGGTGAGAATCTCGGCCTCGTCGGCGACGCGGCGCGAGAGGATAAAGCCCTGGATCGCACCGGCGCGCCACAAGGCGTGGGCCTCGGTGGAGCGCTCGCACAGCATCCGCTCGAATTCATGGGAGTCCCACGGCCGCGCGAAGGCGGTGGCATGGAGGCGGGCGAGAGCGGCGGCGGCGGAGGAATCGCGCAGGGGCGCGACATAGGGCTCGCCGCCCCAGGCGTCCCACCAGGCCAGCCACCAATCGAGAGCCCAGAGCGGAGAGACGGGACGAATCATCGACGGGCCAGCCTCGCGTGATCCTGGGGAGTGGCGTCCGGTCCGCGCAGATAGAGGGGGCGCGCCAGGGCTTGAGCGGGGTCGGCCAGCATGCCGAGGGAGGCGATCCAGGCGATCTGCGGCGGCCCGGCATCGCTGACCGTCACGGCGATGCCGCGGGATCTGAGCAGGCTCGCCAAAGCGGGCGCTCCGGACCCGACGAGGGTGACGGTGTCGCGGCCAACGTGATCGGCCGCTTCCTCCAGGCGCAGCAAGCTCGGAGGTACGACGATGCCTTCGGCCATGTTCATGGCCTGAAAATACACCGAGCCGTGCCGGGCATCGATCGCGGCTGCGATCAGGCCCTGGCCGTTCGTGGCGAGGAGCGGCGCCAGGAGCGCGGACAGGGTAGTGACGCCGACGACGGAGATCTGTGACGCGAGGCCAACGGCCCGGGCGGCCGACAGGCCGACGCGCAGACCGGTATAGCTCCCGGGACCGACGGTGACGGCGACCCGGTCGAGGCTCTCGAACCCGCCCTCCACCCGCGCCATCACGCGTTCGAGCATGGGAAGCAGCGCTTCGGCATGGCCACGGGCCAGCGTCATGGATTCTTCGGCGAGGAGATCGTCGGAGAGATCCGTCGCGATGCAGACGGAGCAGGCGTCGAGCGCCGTGTCGATAGCCAGGATACGCAACGTCACTCCAGATCGGGATGCCCGTCGGGCGCGCGAGTTTACGACGGAAAAAGCCGCCCCGTCAGTGCGGGGCGGCCTCGAAAGAGACGAAGGACGCAGGGTGTTGCGCGCTTGCGACGGCGGTCAGACCGCCTGGACCTCACGCACCTCGGGGAGGAAGTGCTTGAACAGGTTCTGCACCCCGTGCCGGAGGGTGGCCGTAGAGGACGGGCAGCCGGAACAGGCCCCCTTCATTTCGAGGTAAACCACGCCCTCCTTGAAGCCGCGGAACGTGATGTCGCCGCCATCGCTGGCCACGGCCGGACGCACGCGGGTCTCGAGGAGATCCTTGATGGTAACGACGGTGTCGTGGTCCGCCTCGTCGTAGAACTCTTCCGCATCGTCGCCGCCGAGGACGACGCCTTCGGCCAGGACCGGGGCGCCCGACTGGAAATGCTCCATGATCGCACCGAGGATCGCGGGCTTCACCTGCGGCCAGCCATGCTCGTTCTCGATCTTCGTGACCGAGATGAAGTCGTGGCCGAAATACACGCCCGCGACGCCGGGCACGTCGAACAGGCGCTGCGCCAGGGGAGAGCGCGCGGCGGCGTTGGCATCGCGCGCCTCGAAGGTCGATTCGGGCAGGACCACGCGGCCGGGCAGGAACTTCAGGGTGGCGGGGTTCGGGGTGGCTTCGGTCTGGATGAACATGGCTTTGATGTATCCTCGTCCGCTGCGCCGGTTCAAGGCCGGCCGGGAAGGGCGGCGGGAATGGCCCGCGCCTCCGTATTCATGTGGACCGCGCGCGGAGTTTTCTCAACCTGCGTGCGCCCGGAGGCAAGCCCGACGACATGCTTTGGCTGCGTGGGGATGTCGACAAGCGTCGATGCTTCCTGTATGGCCCGCGGCAACTCAAAACAGGATGCCGAAATCCTGACGCACGCATTCCCCTCCTGGGATCGCGGGCGCGCACCGGCAGGAACTTGACCATGAACATCATCCAGCAGCTCGAGCAGGAGCAGATCGCTGCGCTCGGCAAGACCATTCCCGACTTCCAGCCCGGCGACACGGTGACCGTGAACGTCAAGGTGAAGGAAGGCGAGCGTACCCGCGTGCAGGCCTATGAAGGCGTGTGCATCGCGCGCTCCGGTGGCGGCCTCAACGAGAGCTTCACCGTCCGCAAGATTTCCTACGGCGAGGGCGTCGAGCGCGTCTTCCCGGTCTACTCGCCGATGATCGATTCGATCGCCGTCGTGCGTCGCGGCAAGGTCCGTCGCGCCAAGCTGTACTACTTGCGCGACCGTCGCGGTAAGTCGGCCCGTATCGTCGAGCGCGCCGACCGCCCCGCCGAGAAGGCCGCCAAGGCCGATGCCTCGAAGGCCAACAAGGACGCCCGCAAGGCCGAGAAGGCCGCAAAGTCCGCTGCCAAGACCGCTGCAGAGTGACTGCTGCCGAGTAAGCTGTCCGGCACGACTCTTTAGAATTACGAGAGGCCGGGCATTGCCCGGCCTTTTTCGTTGGCGGATAGACGCCGCATCGGCGTCTATCCCAAAGCACGCTTGCATCCCAAAGCAGGCTTGCATGCCGAGACATGCTCGACCCGCCCCATCGTTGGTCGCAAAATCTACGAGGACGGATTGGCCGGCACGAGAATCATTTCCATCCGCCCGCCACGGGGGAAGGGGATCATTTTCATCTCCTGCTGCGGCGCGGGGCTCAACATCCGCGACGGGTCATAGCGCTGGTCGATCGCATGAGTGGCGTCGATATCCTGATGCCGCTGTTGAACGCCGGGCTTTCCCGACGTCTGTGCCACCGCCGCCGAGGAGGCTGTCGCGAGAACGAGCACGGCCGCTAGTGCTATATTTTTGTACAACATGATTTTCCTTAGTGCATGTTTCAGCTACATAAGGATCAACGGGTGGCCAACAATGCCTAATCCTAAGTCAATCAGCCTAGTCTATGAACAGGGTGCGGTGTCACACGGGCCAAGAGGACATGCCCGACATTGCGTTCGGAGGGGTGGATTAACCGCCCGATGCGATCCGAACGCAACCCTTTTGGAGCAAAACGAAGCAGACCGTCGGTAAAATATTAGTACATAGCCTGACAAATCGAAATTCTACTTCGGGTATCGACCACGACAAGTATCAATAAAGATCGGCATCATCTTACAAATACGAACATGCCGCTTGTGTCCGAGCGATGAGAGGACGTCTTCGTAAACATCCGCTCGAGCTGGAGCCCCTCCCCGTCATAGCCTGAGGCGGCGATCGGCGCCGTCTCGGAGGTGGGGTCGGCTTCATCAGTGCCCCGTAACGGGCGCATCGAAGGTCGGGGCTGCCGATCGAACGAGGACGCCCGGCCCCCTTCACACCCCTATCCCCTCCGCAGGGCTTCAAGCACCTTGCCGCCCGGCCGCCCGGTCTGAGGCATGCCGAGCTTGCGCTCGATGGCCTTGATCGCGTCGCGGGTCTTGGCGCCGACCTTGCCGTCCGGCTCGCCGACATCATAGCCCTGAGCCGCCAGTCGGGTCTGAAGGTCACGGCGCTCGACGCGCGACAGGGGCGGATCGTCTGTCGGCCATTCCGCCTGGACGCCTGAGCGGCCGCGCAGGCGGTCGGACAGCACCGCGATAGCGAGACCATAGGATTCGGCGGCGTTGTAGGAATAGAGCGCGTCGAAATTCCGGGTCACCAGGAAGGCCGGACCGTTGATGCCGGCCGGGAGCAGGATGCCGGCAGGGCCGTCGCCGGAGAGCGGACGCCCATCGATCCGGGTGACGCCCATGGAGGCCCAATGCGCCACGGCGTGCTTGTTCTTGCGGCCGGCGGCCCCGGCATTGAAGCCCTTCGGCACCCGAACCTCGTAGCCCCAGGGCTGGCCGTTCGACCATTTGGCCACGCGCAGGAAGTTGGCGGTGGAGGCCACCGCGTCGGGCACCGAATCCACGAGATCGCGGCGCCCGTCGCCATCGCCGTCGACAGCGAGGCGCTGGTAGGTGGTGGGCATGAACTGGGTCTGACCGAAGGCGCCGGCCCATGATCCCGTGAGGCGGGACGGATCGATATCGCCGCGCTCGATGATCTTCAGGGTCGCCATCATCTCACCCTTGAAGAAACCGGCGCGGCGGTGGTTCGAGCAGATCAGGGTGGCGAAGGACTGCACCAGCGGCATCTTGCCGAGATTCTTGCCGAAATTCGATTCCACACCCCAGACGGCGGCGATGGTGTAGCGGTCGACGCCGTAACGCGCCTCGGCATTGGCGAGGGCCTGGGCGTGCTGCTTCATCGCCGCCTTGCCGTCATCCACGCGCTCCTCGTCGACGAGGGCGGCCATGTAGTCCCAGATCGGCGTCTTAAACTCGGGCTGCGCCTGGGACAGTTCGATGACCTTGTCGTCGAAGGCGATGCCGTCGGTCGCCGCGCGGAAGGTCTGGGCCGAGATCCCCTGCGAGGCCGCCTCGGCCTGAAGCGAGGCGAGGCAGGAGCGGAAATCGGCCTTGGCCGGAACGGACGCTACCGCACTCGCAAGGCAGAGGAGGGCGGTCAGCTTCGCGCGCGACGTCATGGGCGGTCTCCCGGCGGGTTTCGGCGTTTCCCCACCTTTAAGCCGCGCGCATGGTAAACGAACCGTGATGATGTCGGCCCTCAGGCAAATCCGCGCGCGGCGAGCTTCTCCTCGTAGGCGTCGATCTTGGGCGCGCGCATGAGGGTCAGGCCGATCTCGTCGAGCCCGTTGAGCAGGCTTTCCTTGCGCCCGGCATCGATGTCGAAATGCAGGGTGCCGCCATCCGGCCCCTTGATGGTCTGGCTCTCCAGATCGATCGTCAGGGTGGCGTTGGCGCCGCGCTCGGCATCGTCGAACAGCTTCTCCAGATCTTCCGGAGAGACGATGATGGCGAGGATGCCGTTCTTGGCGCAGTTGTTGAAAAAGATGTCGGCGAAGCTCGTGGAGATGATGCAGCGGATACCGAAATCGGCGAGCGCCCACGGCGCGTGCTCGCGCGAGGAGCCACAGCCGAAATTGTCGCCGGCCACCAGCACCTTGGCGTTGCGATAGGCCGACTGGTTGAGGACGAAATCCGGGTTCTCGGTACCGTCATCGTTGTAGCGCATTTCGGAGAATAGGCCCTTGCCGAGGCCGGTGCGCTTGATCGTCTTGAGATACTGCTTCGGGATGATCCGGTCGGTATCGACGTTGGTGATGCGCATTGGCGCCGCAACGCCGGTGAGGGTGGTGAACTTTTCCATGATGCTTCGCCGTTCGTGAACTGGCCCGTCGCCCGCGCGTATCCGCTTCTCCGGAGAGGCGGGGCGATTACCGGACAATGCTATGTCCGCACCTTACCAGTCGCATCGGCATGCCGAAAGCAGGTGATGCCATCTCGTAGCCGTCACGCAACTTAGCTATGCTTGTCGTCAACGGACAACCGGGATGACGCGATGAACGAGACCGCCAACCAGTTCAAGAAGGCGCCCAAGCGCAAAAAGGAAAAGGCCCGGAGCGTGTCCGTGTCACCGGAAATGCGCCAGGCCTATGCCGATCTGATCAAGGAGCGCGAAGAGCGCGAGGCCTATGCCCAGCACCTGCCCGCCGAGGGCGGCAAGCGCTGAGCACGGTCCTCGGCCTCAGCGCTTCAGGGGACCGGCTTCGATCACGTCTTCCAGCGTGCGGAGCCCGGCGCGGGGGGCGTTGACGAGGCAGGCCATGTTGCCGGGCGGGTGCTGGTTCTTCCACATCTTGGTGTGCGCCTGGGGGATCTTGTCCCACGGGAACACCTCGCTCATGCACGGGTCGATGCGCTGGTCGAGCACGAACTGGTTCGCGGCCGAGGCCTGCTTCAGGTGGGCGAAGTGCGAGCCCTGGATGCGTTTCTGACGCATCCAGACGTAGCGGGCATCGAAGGTGATGTTGAAACCGGTGGTGCCAGCGCAGAACACCACCATGCCGCCGCGCTTCACCACCAGCGCCGAGACCGGGAAGGTCGCCTCGCCGGGATGCTCGAAGACGATGTCGACGTCGTTGCCCTTGCCGGTGATGTCCCAGATCGCCTTGCCGAACTTGCGCGCTTCCTTGGTCCAGGCGTGAAATTCCGGTGAGTTCACCTTCGGCAGCTGGCCCCAGCAATCGAAGTCCTTACGGTTGATGACGCCCTTGGCACCGAGGCTCATCACGTAGTCGCGCTTCGACTCGTCCGAGATCACCGCGATGGCGTTCGCACCGGAGGCCGCGCAAAGCTGGACGCCGAACACGCCGAGACCACCCGAGGCACCCCAGATCAGCACGTTCTGGCCAGGCTTCACCGTGTGGGGAGCGTGGCCGAACAGCATGCGGTAGGCGGTGGCGAGGGTCAGCGTGTAGCAGGCGCCTTCCTCCCAGGTCAGGTGCTGCGGCCGCTTCATCAGCTGGCGCGACTGCACCCGGCAGAATTGCGCGAACGAGCCGTCCGGAGTCTCGTAGCCCCAGATCCGCTGCGAGGGCGAGAACATCGGATCGCCGCCGTTGCACTCCTCGTCGTCGCCGTCGTCGCGGTTACAATGGACGATGACCTCGTCGCCGACCTTCCAGCGCTTCACCTTGGCACCCACGGCCCAGACGATGCCCGAGGCATCCGAGCCGGCGATGTGGTAGTCGGCCTTGTGCACGTCGAAGGGGGAGATCGGCTCGCCCAGGCCGGCCCACACGCCGTTGTAGTTGATGCCGGCGGCCATGACGTAGACCAGCACTTCGTCGTCGCCGATCTCCCAGGTCGGCACCACCTCGACCTGCATCGAGTCCTCCGGCGGCCCGTGACGCTCGCGCCGGATCGTCCAGGCATACATCTTCGCCGGAACATGGCCGAGGGGCGGGATCTCGCCCAACTCGTAGAGGTCCTTGCCCTCGGTCGTATTCAAGGCCGCACTCGCCGACATCTTGGCTCTCCCAATTCTTCTTCTGAGCGACCCTATATCGACGAACCTGAACTGCTCCAAGGCCCCCTAAATGGCCATGACCCGTCACCGTGCCCCTGCGCGGGAGCTGGCAGCCCAGCTGGTTTGTGTATTCATTATTAGATTACTTCGATAACCTGTTCATTGCGGCATATTACGTATCAAAATCAATGATTTACAACGAATTCACCTCTGCTGCGTCGCGTGGCATCCTTTAATTCGCTTGATCCTGGCGTCTAGAATTTTTCGAAACATTCTGAGCCATCAGCCGAGAAGTCGGACCTTCGGCCAGATGACGTACGCTCGAGGCTTGGATAGGGTGCCGCACAATAAGCGCGAGATGGCGCGGCCTTTGGAATCGAGTGGAGTCAGTGGAATGAGCGCGAGTGCGACCGTCGCCGAGGTCAAGCGCGACAAGCCCTGGATCATCCGGACCTATGCCGGCCATTCCAACGCCAAGGAATCGAACGCCCTCTATCGGGGCAACCTCGCCAAGGGTCAGACCGGCCTGTCGGTAGCCTTCGATCTGCCGACCCAGACCGGCTACGACCCCGACCACGAGTTGGCGCGCGGCGAGGTCGGCAAGGTCGGCGTGTCGATTGCGCATCTCGGCGACATGCGGGCGCTGTTCGACCAGATTCCGCTCTCGCAGATGAACACCTCGATGACGATCAACGCCACGGCGCCGTGGCTGCTGTCGCTCTATCTCGCGGTGGCCGAGGAGCAGGGCGTGCCCTTCGCCGGGCTCCAAGGCACGACGCAGAACGACATCATCAAGGAGTACCTGTCGCGCGGCACCTACGTGTTCCCGCCGGCGCCGTCGCTTCGCCTGACCAAGGACGTGATCCTGTTCACGACCAAGGAAGTGCCGAAGTGGAACCCGATGAACGTGTGTTCCTACCACCTGCAGGAGGCCGGCGCGACGCCGGTCCAGGAGCTCTCCTACGCGCTGGCCATCGCCATCGCGGTGCTCGACACCGTGCGGGACGATCCCGATTTCGACGAGGCGAGCTTCGCCGACGTGTTCAGCCGGATCTCGTTCTTCGTAAATGCCGGCATGCGGTTCGTCACCGAGATCTGCAAGATGCGGGCGTTCTCGGAACTCTGGGACGAGATCGCCCAGGAGCGCTACGGCATCACCGACCCGAAGAAGCGCATTTTTCGCTATGGCGTCCAGGTCAACAGCCTCGGCCTGACCGAGCAGCAACCGGAGAATAACGTCCACCGCATCCTGATCGAGATGCTGGCCGTCACCCTGTCGAAGCGGGCGCGCGCCCGCGCGGTCCA
Source organism: Methylobacterium sp. W2 (assembly GCF_020662345.1). Taxonomy (GTDB): domain Bacteria; phylum Pseudomonadota; class Alphaproteobacteria; order Rhizobiales; family Beijerinckiaceae; genus Methylobacterium. Next base: position 56,056 of record NZ_VMOA01000004.1, read on the forward strand.
GCTTCCGGCCTGGAACGAGGCCCTGGGCCTGCCGCGCCCCTGGGACCAGCAATGGTCCATGCGCATGCAGCAGATCCTCGCCTTCGAGACCGACCTTCTCGAATACGACGACATCTTCGACGGCTCGAAAGTCATCGACGCCAAGGTCGAGTCCCTCAAGGAAGAGACCCGCGCGGCGCTCAAGGAGATCGGCGGCATTGGTGGCGCGGTGGCGGCGGTCGAGACCGGGGCGCTGAAGCGTGCCCTCGTGGAATCCAACGCCAAGCGCATCTCGGCCATTGAGGCCGGCGATCAGGTCGTCGTCGGCGTCAACAAGTTCCAGGCCGGCGAGCCGTCGCCGCTCACGGCCGGGGAGGGCGCCATCTTCACGGTTTCCGAAACGGTGGAAATGGAAGCCGAACAGCGCATCCGGGACTGGCGTGCGAAGCGCGACGGCAAGGCCGTGGAGAAGGCCCTCGACGAACTCGAAGCCGCAGCGCGCTCGGGCGCCAACATCATGCCGGTCTCGATCGCTGCGGCGAAGGCCGGCGTCACCACCGGCGAATGGGGCACGCGCCTGCGCCAAGTCTTCGGCGAATACCGCGCGCCCACCGGCGTCAGCCTCGAGACGATCTCCTCGGGTGCGGCCGAGGATGCCAAGCTTCTCATCGCCGATCTCGGCGAGCGCCTGGGCGAGACGCCCAAGCTCGTCGTCGGCAAGCCCGGTCTCGACGGTCATTCGAACGGCGCCGAGCAGATCGCGCTCCGCGCCCGCGACGTCGGTTTCGACGTGACCTATGACGGCATCCGCCAGACCCCGGCCGAGATCGTGGCGAAGGCCAAGGAAACCGGCGCCCACGTGGTCGGCCTGTCGATTCTGTCCGGCAGTCACGTCCCCCTGGTGCGCGACGTGAAGGCGAAGATGCGGGAGGCGGGGCTCGACCACGTACCCCTCGTCGTCGGCGGCATCATCTCGCCGGAGGACGAACTCGTCCTGAAGAATATGGGCGTCACGGCGGTCTATACGCCCAAGGACTACATCCTCGACACGATCATGATCGGCATCGCGAAGGTGGTGGGTCGCGCCCTCGACAAGCGCGCCGCCGAAAAAGCCGATGCCGCCGCCGGAATCGGCGGCTCCTCCGTCAGGAGTGGTGGCGAGACGGTATTCTAGCGCCGCATATCCCTGTTAGATTCGGGAGAGGGTGCCGGCGAAACGGGTGGAGGAGAGGTGCCGTTCCCGAAGACAGGGCACTTCTCTCCCGCGGTGAGGCGAAGTACGGCGTCCGTACGACCGGTCGACACCAGCGGAACCTCACACGACAATGCCCTTTGCGCCGCTCGTCGCCGTACCGCTGGCCGCCGGCCTCAGCGCGGTCCTGATCGTCCTTCTGAAACCGCTGCTGCAGCGATACGCGCTTGCGCGGCCGATCGCTCGGTCGAGCCATACCGTCCCGACGCCCCAGGGGGCGGGCATTGCCATCGTGCTTGCCATCCTCGCTGCCTGCGGGCTCCTTGCATCGCTGACACCGCCGATGCCGGACGCGATGGAGGCGCTCGTCCTCGCTCATGCGACGCTGATCCTCGCCGTGGTCGGCGCCGTGGACGACATCCGTCCGCTGCCGGCCTCCCTCCGCCTCGGTCTTCAGACGCTCGTCGTCGCCGGTCTTGTCCTGTCCGTGGATGGCCGGCTGCTTCCGGATGTCCCGCTCGCCGCCGAACGGGCTTTCGCGGTCCTGGCCGGCGTATGGTTCGTGAACCTGACGAACTTCATGGACGGGCTCGACTGGATGACGGTCTCCGCCATGGTGCCCGTCACCGGCGCGCTCATGCTCTTCGGGCTCATCGGCGGTCTGCCGCCGCTGCCGACCCTCGTGGCTGCATCCCTGCTCGGTGCACTGATCGGATTCGCGCCGTTCAACCGCCCGGTGGCCCGCCTGTTCCTGGGCGATGTCGGCTCCTTGCCCATCGGCCTCCTCGTAGCGTGGCTTCTGTATCGGTTGAGCCTGCAGGGCGGACTGGCGGCTGCCATCCTGCTTCCGCTCTACTACCTCGCTGATGCCACGCTGACGCTGGTGCGCCGTGCCGCAAAGGGCGAGCCGGTCTGGCAGGCGCATCGCAGCCACTACTACCAGCGCGCCACCGCGAATGGCTTCTCGGTGATGCAGGTCGTCACCCGGGTCTTCCTCCTCGACATCGCCCTGGCGGTCCTGGCGGGGGCGACCTTGCTTTGGCCGTCCTGGCTCGTCACGGTCGCGGCGATGGGGGCGGGAACGGCCCTCGTCGCCCTGGTCCTGCAACAGTTCTCGACGATGCGAAGAGGAAATGCCCCTTGAGCGGAAATGTCATCGCGCTCACCGGTGCCACCGGCTTCATTGGCCGCCATCTGCTGCGCTCGCTGTCCGACGACGGATATCGGGTCCGGGTACTGCTGCGCCGCCCGGTCGAGTTGCCACCCGGCGCCAGCGGGGCCGTGGTCGGGGATTTGAGCCGTCCCATGAACATGGCGGCGGCGTTGTCCGGCGTCGACGCCATCGTCCATTCCGCCGGCCTCGCCCATGCCATGTCCGGCACGCCGGAGGACGATTACCGTTCTTCGAACATCGACGCGACGCGACGTCTCGCCGAAGCCGCCGCCAAGGCGCGGGTCGGGCGCTTCGTGTTTCTCTCCTCGATCAGGGCGCAGACCGGAATCAGCGCGCCCGGCCCCGTCACCGAAGACGACCGGCCACATCCCACCGATGCCTATGGCCGCTCGAAACTCGCCGCCGAGGAAGCTTTGGCCGAGATTGGGATAGACTGGGCCGCCCTGCGCCCGGTCCTCGTCTACGGGGCGGGCGTGAAGGGCAACATGGCCGCGCTCCTGCGGCTCGCACGCACGCCCTATCCGCTGCCGCTCGCGAGCCTGACGGGACGTCGGTCGCTGATCTCGGTGGAGAACCTGTCGGCGGCCATCGTCACGGTGCTGCGCCATCAGGGGCCGCTCGGCCGTCCCCTGGTGGCCGCCGAACCTGACGCGCTCAGCTTGCCCGAGATGATCGCGGCGTTGAGGGCCGGTCTCGGCCGGCGCGCCGGCCTCATCCCGTGTCCATCGAGCCTGTTCGGCCTCGCCTGCCGTGTAACGGGTCGGAGGGAGGTCTTCGAGCGCCTGTCGGGCGACCTCGTGGCGCGTGCCGACGGGCTTTCGGCGCTGGGCTGGTCACCTACGCTGACATCCTCCGAAGGTCTCGCGGCCCTCGCCCGCATGGAGAATGCTGGCTAAGCGGGTACGGTCACCGGGTTAGGCTTCGGCCCGGGGACGCATTTCGGCCGGTTGCGATAATCCGGGATGGCGGTCTCGAACACCAGATCGGCAGCGGCCCTGTCATGGGTCTCCACCGCCCGCTTCAGCGCCGCGATCCAGGCTTCCAGCACGGACCTGTCGGCGAAGACGGGCTTGGCCGCCATGACGCCGTCGATCCCGTCGAGGGCGACACGCGGCTCTTCGCGGGCGAACAGGATCTCATTCAGGCGCTCTCCCGGCCGTGAACCGGTGAAAACCAATTCGATATCCTCGCCCGGCTCGAACCCGGCAAGGCGGATCATCCGCTCGGCGAGGTCGAGGATCCGCACGGGCTGGCCCATCTTCAGCACGTAGACCGCCGCGCGCTGGTCGGATTCTGGGGTGGTCAGGGAGAGGGAGCGTCCCTCGCGGTCACCGTGGGAGGCGGCGGTGAGAACGAGGTCGGCGGCTTCTCGCACGGTCATGAAGTAGCGAACCATCTCCGCATCAGTGACGGTGACCGGGCCGCCCCGCGCAATCTGCGCCTTGAACACCGGAACCACCGACCCCACCGAGCCCAGTACGTTGCCGAACCGCACGGCGATCAGCCGGGTCGGCTTCTCCTGCGGAGCGGCGGCCTGCTCGGCATCGAGAGCCTGAGCCACCATCTCGGCCAGACGCTTGGTGACGCCGAGTTGGGAGACCGGCTCAATCGCCTTGTCGGTGGAGATCATCACCATGGCGCGGGCGCGAGCCGCGACCGTCGCATCCGCCACGTTGATGGAACCGAGGACGTTGGTCTTGATGCCCTCGGACCAGTCCCGCTCCAGATACGGCACCTGCTTCAGGGCGGCAGCATGGAACACGTAATCCGGCCGGAAGGCGGCGAAGACGCCGTGCAGGCGTTCCCGGTCGCGGATGTCGCACAAGGCGCCGGTCACGTCCGCTGCCGCAATGGCGGGCTGGCTCAGGATGCCATGGAGGGCCGGCTCCGAATTCTCCACGACCAGGATCGATGCGGCACCGAAGGCGACGGCCCGGGCAACGATCTCTGAACCAATCGAACCACCGCCGCCGGTGACGATGACGCGCGTTCCCTTCAGAAAGCGCTCCAGACGCGGCCGATCGATGGAGACGGTAGGCCGAAGGAGCAGGTCCTCGATCTCCAGGGGCGCCAGTTCGGCATCGCGCATCCCCTCGCCGAGACTGGTGACCCGCGAGAGCGGAACGCCGAGGCGCCGGGCGCGGGCGATCAGGTCGTCGGGTCCGGCCTCGGGCGTCAGGGCGTTGGGCACGGCCACGAGACGCCGCACGGGGGTTCCCTCGGCAGAGAAATTCGCGACGACGCGTTCGAGATCCGAAAATCCACCCAGCACGGGGATTCCGCGCATGATCTGGCCGGTCTCGTTAATACGTGGCGACAGGATTCCCTTGGGGGAAAGCCGCCGCACAGAGCCCGCTTCGATGGCGCGGAGGAGGAGTTCGATATCCCTGCCGCGTCCCAGCAGCAGCGTCGGGGTCGTGGCGCTACGAGCCTGGCTCTGCCGCGAACGAGAGTATTTCAGGTAGCGAAAGGCGAGTCGGGTGCCGCCCAGCAGGAAGATCTGCAGCACCCAGTACAGGGCGATGGCGATCTTCCCGAAGAAGTAAAAGCCGTACAAGCTCGCGGAAACGAGTACGTAATCGACCACGAGGAGCGTCAGGGCGAGCACGCTCGCGGCCTTCACGATTCCCGCGAGGTCGGGAAGCGAGGCGAAACGCCACTTGGTTCGGTAGAGCTTGAACCAGCTGTAGATCAGCGCAGCGAAGGCGACGAAAGGCGGCAGAAGAATCGGGAGCGCGTGCAAACGCTCGGTGAGCAACTCACCGTTGAACCGAAAGACGAAGGTGAGGGTCACGGCCAGGACGGTCGCCACGCAATCGTGGACCACCATCACCGCCGACTTATAGATACGCTGCTGCATGGGCTCCGGGCCGGGCGCGGTATCGGCGACGGGATGCCTCTCTGTCAACGCGTCCACGGACAGCGAGGCAGCCCATCAGGTCAGGGACTGTACCGCCCGCCTAACCGCATCGTCGGTTTCGTCGAGGTCCGGCGCGTCGATGCGCCGATACCAGGCCTGGATGAGGCCGAACACGCCGAAAGCGAGATGCCCCGCCGCGACGATTCCCAGGAGAGCCGCGCCGTAGGTCTGAGACCGAAGGGCGGAGAAGGCGCCTGCGAGTCCCTTCACCTCCGAAGAGGCCTGGTACCACGCGGCAACCATCACGAAGCTACCGATGATGACGAACGCGATCCCGCGCGCAGCATAGCCGAACTGGCCAAGCGGCTTGACCCATCGGCAATGGGCTTCGTCGAGGGCGAGCCGGTCCGTGACATCACCCTTCCAGGCCTTCACGAGGAAGGCGATTCCTCCGCCGATGATCCCCAGGCCGATCAGGCCAACCAGCCACGGGCCGAAGGGCTTCGCCAGGAGCCAAGCGGTCCAATCCTGCAATCCGTCGCCGCCACCGGCGCGTCGCCCAAGGCCGAGGGCGAGGCTCGCCGCCGTGATGCCGAGGCCGACGGCGACGATGCCGCTGCCGAAATGCGCCAGTCGAACGGCGAGCCCTTTTGCCGAGGTGCCATGACGATCGGCGTCGGTGATAGATTCGACGAAGCGCCAGGTCGCGAAGCCGAACAGACCCAAAGCGATGAGGCCGACGAGGATCGCCCCGAACGGGCCGAGGAAGACCCAGCGGATCGCGCTTTCGCTGTCGCCCGCCCGACCGCCCTGACCCAGCGCAGCGAGAAGCGCCAGCCCGCCGACGATGCAGTAGACGATGCCCCTGGCACCGAACCCCATGCGCGCGAAACGCTCGATGGTATTGCGGCCCAGTCGCTTCACGAGGAGACCTTCACGATGGCATGCTTCGGAGACGGCTCGTTGTGCCGCGCCATCCCCAACGCCGGTGGGCCCGGACGGCTCCGGCATGGCCCTCACTTCATTGCCGACACAAGATCCGCTCGTCCTATTCGTTGGACCGCGTCGTCTTGCCGGCGAGGGCCACATAGAATCCCAGGCCGTCGCCAGCGGGAAGGGTCTGAAGCCGGTCGACAATGCCCTTGCGCTTCGCGTCGAGCAGCAGCCGCCCAACAGGCTGGAACAGGGTCTCGCCGCCCCCCTCCGGCGGGGGATCGAAGCGGATCGCCACCGTCTTGCTTTTGCCGAAGCGGCTGCGTTCGAGCATGTCGTTCAGGGATGCTTCGGCCGTTGGACGGTTCGTCCCGCGCAAGTCGAGAACGGATTCCGCATCAGTGACTCCCAGAGAACCGCGCAGCTTGTCGGCGTAGAAATCTTCAAAGTGGGGCAAGGGCGGGACCTGACGCGGCGAGGGCGATGGGAGGCTCAGAGGGGCAGTCCGGTATAGAGGGCGCCGACTGGCACGGCGCCACCGAGTTCGGGAAGAACGAGACTGTCGTCGCGATACAGGGCCTCCACCGTCCAACTCCCCGCCTCGGTCCGGCGCCAGGCCTCGACCCTGACCTCGTCCTGGGAAACGATCAGGAAGGTCCGCAGGCTCGGCACGGAACGGTAGAAATCAGTCTTGCGGCCGCGATCGAGACTCATCGTGCTGGGGGACAAGACCTCGGCCACAAGCAGGGTGTCGCTGGCATAGCCGTCCGGGCCGAGCGGGCCGCAGGTCACCACGATGTCGGGAATCGGCGCGAAATCGTCGACGGCGGCGCTGAGCACGCCGAGGCCGGGAAGCGCATTGCAGCCCCAACCTTCGGCGAATTCGTCGAGGCGTCTGATCAGGTTGGAGACGATGCGCTGGTGGCGCGCGGAGGGCGGCGACATCAGCAGGGGTATGCCGTCGATCAGTTCCCAGCGCTCCTCGTCGGGCCGGGGCTCGGCCCAGGGGCGGAACTCGGAGACGGTCATGCGGGTATCGCGGCGCGCGGCGACGGCCATGGCAGGGGCTCCCGATCGGATGCGGGATGGTAGCATCCCGCCGGGGGCCTGCAACATCCGTGCAGAGCGAGCCGCTATGCAGTCGTGCTCTGACAGCATCCCGGGTTCCGCAGCGCGGCCTCGGGACAGACGTGGCTTCGGTCCTCGCCGATCGTGGCCCGACGCTTGACATCAAGCAGAGGGCACGGAGCGCGGGGAGTACGATCCCGCGCTCCGTTCGTCGACTCAGCTCTGAACGAGGACGTTCCGGAACTGCCAGGGGTCGGTCTCGTCGATGTTTTCCGGGAACAGACCCGGACGGCCGGTGAGCGGCGTCCAGTCGGTGTACACGCCGACCACGGGGCCGAGATACGGCATCTGCACTTCGAGGCAGCGGCGGAAATCCATCTCGTCGGCCTCGACGATGCCGGCCTCGGGGTTCTCCAAGGCCCAGACCATGCCCGCGAGCACGGCCGAGGTCACCTGAAGGCCGGTGGCGTTCTGGTACGGCGCGATGCGGCGCGTCTCCTCGATGGAGAGCTGCGAGCCGAACCAATAGGCGTTCTTCTCGTGACCGTAGAGGAGCACGCCGAGCTCATCGATCCCGTCGACGATCTCGTTCTCGTCCAGGATGTGGTGCTTCTCCTGCACCGCGGCCGCCTTACCGAACATCTCGTGGAGCGAGAGCACGGCGTCGTTGCAGGGGTGGTAAGCGTAGTGACAGGTCGGGCGGTAGGCGGCGCGCTCGCCCTCCAGCACCGTGTAATAATCGGAGATCGACACGGCCTCGTTATGGGTCACGAGGAAGCCGAACTGGCCCTGGGCGGTCGGCGTCCAGGACCGTACGCGGGTGTCGGCACCGGGCTGGAGCAGGTAGATCGCGCAACGCGAGCCCTTCTCCTGATCGCGGGCATTGTCCGGGCGCCAGGTCTCATGGGTACCCCAGCCGAGCTCGGCCGGCTGATTGCCCTCGGAGACGAAGCCTTCCACCGACCAGGTGTTGACGAAGACGCCCATGGGCTTCGGGCCCTTGGCACGCTGGGTGTCGCGTTCGGCGATATGGATGCCCTTGACGCCAACTTCGCGCATGAGGGCGGCCCACTCGTCGCGGGTCTTCGGCTCCGGCGTGGTCAGGCCGAGATCGGAGGCGACGTTGAGGAGCCCCTGCTTCACGAACCACGAGACCATGCCGGGATTGGCGCCGCAGCACGAGACGGCGGTGGTGCCGCCGGGATTGGCGGACCGCGCGTCGAGGATGTCCTGGCGCAGGGCGTAGTTGGTGCGATCACCCTGGCTCTTGGACTTGTCGAAGTAGAAGCCGGGCCAGGGCTCGGCGACGGTATCGATGTAGAAGGCGCCGAGCTCACGGCACAATTCCATGATGGCGCGGGAATAGGTGTCCACCGAGACGTTCACGCAGAAGCCCTGGCCGCCGCCCTCGGTGAGGAGGGGGGTCAGGATCTCGCGGTAATTGTCCTTGGTGAGCGCCACCTGCTCGAAGCGCAGGCCGTGCTGGTCGGCAAGAGACTTATGGGCGTCCGAGGGCTCGACCACGGTGAAGCGCGTCTTGTCGTATTCGAAATGGCGCTCGATGAGCGGCAGGGTGCCGCGACCGATCGAGCCGAAGCCGATCATCACGATAGGACCGCTGATGCGGCCGTGGACGGGCCAAGTGGTGACGGCTTCGGTCATGCGGGCATTCCTTCTTCTCGGCCCCGCTCGAACTCAACGAGCGAGGCACGTCCTTAGTCGGCGGAAATGACGGTCAGGCGACGGGCTAGTGGCGGGTTGAGGGCGCGCGGTCAACCATATCGCTGCCTCCCGCCTCATGGACCACGAGTGGCCCAACCGAAAAGACCGTTAACATGGAGTTACGCCGACGCATGAATCATACGCGGGTCGGCTTCCCGATGGACGCCGTTGCGAACGGTACGCACCGCGCCGATATTGCAATGCAACAAATATGGTATCGACACGTTCAAGGGACGGGAAACGCCAGAACGCCATATGACGGAGTTCCGATGTTATCCTTGTTTATCGCCAACACCCCCGCGCCGGCCGAAGAGCCGATCGATCGCGATCCGGGCGTCATCACCCTCGCTGCGGCCCTGATCCGCGCCGTGCGCCGCCAGCACGATGCAGCTTTCCGCCGCCGTTGCGATCAGGCGACGACCACGACCGCCGTCTAGCGCTCATGCAGCCTGTCGTCGTGCACCCAATCTCTCCGAACAGGCAGCCTCTTCGAGGGTGCCTGAAGCGGAGAGAATGCCGGTGGCCCCATCCAGCGCCCCTCTGCGGAGATTGAGCCCGAGGAACCGGGCCCGTTCGAACGGACCGGGCATCGACAGCCCGGTCATGAGATCACCGGAAAAACCGAAGCGGGCATAATACGGCGCATCGCCGATCAGGACGATGGCGCCGTGACCGAGGGCACGTGCCCTGCCGATCGAGGCCCACATCAGGGTGCTGCCCAGGCCGTGGCCCTGAAGCAAGGGATCGACGGAGAGCGGCCCCAACAGCAGGGCAGGCCGACCGGGCCCCGCCTCCACGTGCCACAGACGAACGGTACCGACAACACGGCCGCTCAGTTCAGCGGTCAGTGACAGACCGTTGGCGGGCATGCGTCCCTCGCGCAGACGCTCGGACGTCTTGAGGAATCGCCCCGGGCCGAAGCAGGTATCGAGCAGTTGCTCCCGTGCCGATAGATCGGTCGGCCGTTCGTCACGAATTTCGATCAAGGCCGTGCCCTTTCCCAGGTCCTGCCGGGTAACCCGACTGACGTAACGGCGTGCGGTTCTGCGCCGGGGATGGGCGACGGAACCGTCCGCGTCCGCTGCCGAACGGCCGTGAAGCCGTTCGGCCGACGATTATATCGCGGTCAGATGACGTATTGCTGAAGAGGCGGGAAGCCGTTGAACGCCACCGCCGCATAGGTGGTGGTGTAGGCCCCGGCCCCTTCGATCAGCACCTTGTCGCCGATGGAAAGCGAGACGGGGAGCGGGTAGGGCACCTTCTCGTAGAGCACATCGGCGGAATCGCAGGTCGGCCCGGCGAGCACGCAGGGAGACATGCGATCCTCGTCGTGCTCGGTACGGATCGCGTAGCGGATCGACTCGTCCATGGTCTCGGCGAGACCACCAAACTTGCCGATATCGAGGTAGACCCAGCGGATCTCGTCCTCGGCATCGGACTTCTTAGAGACTAGGATCACCTCGGCCTCGATCATGCCGGCATTGCCGACCATGCCGCGGCCCGGCTCGATGATGGTCTCCGGCAGCTGGTTGCCGAAATGCTTGGTGAGCGCGCGGAAGATCGCGTCGCCGTAGGATTCGACCCCCGGAACGGCCTTAAGATACTTGGTGGGGAAACCGCCGCCGAGATTGACCATGGACAGGGTGATGCCCCGATCCGCACATTCGCGGAAGATCGTGGAGGCGGAGGCGAGCGCACCGTCCCAGGCTTCGGTGTTGCCCTGCTGCGAGCCCACATGGAACGACACGCCATAGGCGTGCAGGCCCTGGCGGCAGGCATGCTCCAGCACGTCGACGGCCATCTCCGGCACGCAGCCGAACTTGCGCGACAGCGGCCATTCGGCTCCGGCGCCGTCGCACAGGATGCGGCAGAACACCTGGACCTCGCCGGCTTCGATCCCGACCGCATCGGCCGCGCGAGAGATCTTCTCGACTTCGGCTTCGCAATCGACGGCGAACAGGCGCACGCCGAGCTTGAGTGCGCGGCCGATACAGCGCTCCTTCTTGATGGTGTTGCCGAAGGAGATCCGGTCGGCGGTGGCTCCCGAGGCGAGCGCCATTTCCACCTCGACCACGGAAGCCGTGTCGAAGCAGGAGCCCATCTCGGCGAGCAGGCGCAGCACTTCCGGAGCCGGGTTCGCCTTGACCGCGTAGAAGACGCGGGTATCGGGCAGCGCGCGGGCGAAGGCGGTGAAGTTGTCGCGCACGACATCGAGGTCGAGCACCATCACCGGGCCTTCGTCCTGGCCCATGTCACGGCGAGCGCGCAGAAAATCGCGGATACGATCGGTCATGGTCGTTCCAACCCACAGGTTCGCAAGCGCCCGGTCGCGGGGCGCGCTGTCGAAATCAGGACGGCGATCAGCCGTCCGGCGTCTGGGGGCGATGCGACGCGACAGGCGGCGTGCTTTGGAGACACGTCGTCGACCGCGGGCGCATCAACACCCGGAAGCTGCCGTGGATTGGAAGGGGGATCCCCACCGCACGCCGGGCAAAGAGAAACAAGCCTCTTCGGTGCCGGCCTTTGGAGGGCCGACGAGACCAAAAAAGCCCGTTCGTCGTTGCTTTAAGCTGCGTCCCCCGTGGAGAGCGGGGTTCGCCGGTTTCGCCTCCGGCTGCCGGTTGTTGTCGGGGTCCGGTGTTGCCACCTGGATGCCGGCCGGAGGGAATCCACCCTGTCGACCATCGATCCTTTAAGACCCCTGGCGGCTGTCCGGCAGTTGGCCGGATGCCCACCAACCGACACGCGGCCACAGGCACGTGCGAAATTGGGCAAGGCGCGTATACGTCTCATGCGCCTCCGCAACAAGGAAAAACGGTCCCGAGCCCGCAAAAAACCGGCCGTTCCCCGCCATTGTGACCGCGAAGGCTCACACGAGTTCGGAGGCCCTTTCCAATGCGTGACGAACGGGTCATTGAGCAGGCGGTTTTCATGCTGATCGAACCAGTCCAGTCCACCGCCTCATCCTGAGGTGCCGGAGCGTCGTGGAGGCCTCGAAGGAGGGCTCCAGCACGCATGGCGGCCTCTGGAGGGCTCCTTCGAGGCCCGCCGAGGCGGGCACTTCAGGATGAGGTGGTTGGATGGGACCGTGCGGGGAAGCCCGATCGTCCCTCACCACCGACCAGAGCCGCAGGATCATGACCGAGCCCACCCGCCGCGCGCTTCTCACTGCGATCGCCGCCCTGTCCGTCGCCGGCACCGCATCGACGGCGCAGGAAGGGCGCGCACCCAAACCCTTCGATTTCGAGGAGGTCGAGCGTCGCGCCGGAGAGCTTGCCAAGGTCGCCTACGATGCCCGCGTGCCGACTCTGCCGGCGCCCATCGCCAAACTCGATTACGATGCCTGGCGTGACATCCGCTTCCGACCGGACAAGGCCTTTCTCGGGGGCGAAGGCAGTCCGTTCCGGCTGCAGCTCTTCCATGTCGGCTTTCTCTATACGCGGCCCGTCACCGTGAACCTCGTGCGGCGCGGCATCGCGACGCCGATCGCCTATCAGTCGAGCCTGTTCGACATGGGACGGACGAAGCTCGACAAGCCGCTCCCGGTCGATCTCGGCTTCGCCGGCCTCCGCTTCCATAGCTACCTCAACAAGCCAAACCTGCTCGACGAACTCATCGTCTTCCTCGGTGCTAGTTATTACCGCTTCCTCGGCCGCGATCAGCTCTACGGTCTGTCGGCGCGGGGCCTCGCCCTCAATGTTGAGGGGGACGGTGCTCCGGAGGAATTCCCGGTCTTCCGCGAGTTCTGGGTGACGATGCCGGAGACGAACGCCGATGCCCTGCTGGTCCACGCCCTGCTGGACAGCCCCTCGGTGACCGGCGCTTTCGCCTTCACCGTGAAGCCCGGCGATGAGACCAGCGTCGCCGTGCGCTCGACGTTGTTCCCGAGGGTCGCGCTCCCCTCCGTCGGGCTCGCGCCGCTGACCTCGATGTTCTTCATCGGCGAGAACGACCGGCATCACTCCGACGATTACCGGTCGGAGCTCCACGATTCCGACGGGCTCCAGATCGCGGCCGGATCGGGCGAATGGCTTTGGCGCCCCCTGGACAATCCGAAGGCGCGACGCATCTCGTCCTTCGTCGATCGCGATCCCAAGGGGTTCGGCCTGATGCAGCGCGACCGTGCCTTCGAATCCTATCAGGATCTGGAAGCCTCCTACGACCGGAGGCCAAGCTATTTTGTGGAGCCCGAGGGCGGCTGGGGCGAGGGCGCCGTCACCCTGATGGAATTGCCCACCGACACCGAGGTCAACGACAACATCGTCGCCTATTGGCGTCCAAAGCAGCCCTATCCGGCGGGCGAACCGGTTCGGCTGTCCTACCGCGTGCGTGCCCTGAGTTCGGGGACTGACCTGCATCCGGGGGCGCGCGTGGTGAACACCTTCCTGGCAGCAACGAGCGCCAGCGGCGCCGCCAAGGAGGAGGAGCCGAAAGGTGCGTTGAGCCGACGCTTCCTCGTCGATTTCGCCGGTGGCGAATTGCCTTACTACCTGCCCGACCCGAGCAAGGTGGAGGTCATTGCCGGCGCGTCGCGAGGGCGGATTACCGCGACGTCGCTTACCCCTAACCCGCATACGGGCGGGCTGCGCGCGGCGATCGACGTCACCCTCGACACGGCGGACCCATCAACCGACCTGCGCGCTTTCCTGCGTGCCGGGGGCCGCACCCTCTCGGAGACCTGGCTCTATCCCTGGACCGCAGCGTGAGCGCCCTGGCCCGCAAGAGATCGACGGTCACCCCGGTCACGATCCGCCCGGCGACGCTGGGTGACCTCGACGCCCTGGTCGCCCTCGAACACGCCGCTTTCTCGGGAGACCGCGCGGAGAGGAGGGCGATCCGCCACGCCATCGGCTCTCCGTCGATGTCGCTGCTGGTGGCACTCGATGCCGAGGACAAGTCCATCCTGGTGGCGGCGGCGACGCTGGAGCGCCGCAAGGGAAGCCGAAGCTGCCGGCTTTCGTCCATCGCGGTGTCCCCGGGGCGCGCCGGCCAGGGGCTCGGCGGCATCATGCTGGACGCAGCGGAGGCCGATGCAAAAGCGCAGGGCTGCACGATGCTGCGGTTGGAGGTGAGGGCCGATAACGGCGCTGGCATCCGCCTCTACGAGCGCCATGGCTATGCGCGCTTCGCCGTCCTCGAAGGCTACTACGAGGACGGCATGGAAGCGTGGCGCTACGAGAAGGCCTTGTAGTTGGGCGTCACGGGCACCGACGATGTGCCTTCCTAGAAAGTCGTTCCGAGCCACATGGCGGGGCTCGGAACGACCGGCAATGGTTCGGTGTCACATCTGGGACGGCGAACGGTCCTGTGGCGGATCAGTCGCAGGATTCGCGGGTCACTGTCTTGCGGTCGCCTTCTTCGTTCTCGCGGGTCACCGATTTCACCCGGCAGCCGTCGCGCGTCTCACGGGTCTCGACGGTGCGGGTTTCGGATTCCGGCCGCTCGATGATGACGCGCTCGGGCACCTCACGTTCGATGATCGTGGTCTGGGCCTGGACCGCCGAGGCGCCGAAGAGGGTCAGCAGCGCGGCGGTGGTGAGGATCGATTGACGCATGGACATCTCCTTCGAAACCATGCGCCCCAACGACGGGGCGAGCTGGACCGTTCCCGTCCTCGATCCTGAATTGCCAAATTCTCCCACCCCCCTCACGCGAGGCTATCCTTCGATCTTCGAGAAGTCGGCGACTTCGCGGGTAGCTGCGCGCAGGGCGTTGAGTAGAGCGAGGCGGTTCTCGCGCAAGACCGGATCGTCCGCATTGACGATGACCTTCTCGAAGAACGCGTCCACCGGCGCGCGCAGGGTCGAGAGCGCCCGCATGGCCCCCGAAAAATCCTCCGCCGCCACGGCTGCCGAAACGGACTGACGCGCGGCCACGAGCGCCTGAGACAAGGCCTGCTCCTCTGGCTCGCCGGAGGCGGCGATGGCGGCGCGATCCGGCTCGGCCTCGTAGGAGCGCCCGTCCTTCTTCTCCTCGATCCGGAGGATGTTGGCCGCGCGCTTGTAGCCGGCGAGCAGGTTCTTGCCGTCGTCGGTCTCGAGGAACTGGCCCAGGGCCTCCACGCGGCGGACGACCATGAGGAGATCGTCCTGGCCGGGCAGGGCGAAGACGGCATCGATCAGATCGTGGCGGGCGCCCTGGTCGCGGAGATAGACTTTGAGGCGGTCGGCGAAGAAGGCGAGGAGATCGCCGGGAAGGGGATCTTCGAGACTCCCGTGGTTCTCCAGCGCGGCCAAATCGCGGTCGTCATCTCCGGAAAAGGTCATGATGACGACGTGCCGGTTCTTCTGGACATAAAAAGCGTCCTCCAACACATCCTCTCGGAGATTCAGACGCAATCCGTTCTCCAGAATCAGTCGGACCACCCCAAGGGCTGCCCTTCTGAGCGCATAGGGATCCTTGCTGCCGGTGGGCTTCTCATCGATAGACCAGAAACCGGCAAGGGTATCGAACTTGTCCGCCAAGGCCACAGCGATCGAAACAGGATCGGCCGGCACTCGGTCGGATGGACCGACGGGTTTGTAGTGCTCTTCCACCGCCGCACAGACGCTGGGATGCTCGCCTTGAAGCGCCGCATATTTGCGACCCATGAGGCCCTGAAGCTCCGGAAACTCCCCGACCATTTCCGTGACGAGATCGGCTTTCGCGAGCTGAGCGCCGCGACTGGCGAGTTGTACGTCGGCGCCAATAGTGGGTGCGATGCCACGCGCCAGCGACGCGATACGCGCCACCCGCTCACCCTGTGTCCCGAGCTTCTCGTGAAAGACGATGCTGTCGAGTTTTGCCAGACGGTCTTCGAGTCGGATCGCCTTGTCGGTTTCCCAGAAGAACTTCGCGTCCGAGAGGCGAGCGCGGACCACGCGCTCGTTTCCGCCGGTGATGGCGATGCCGCCATCGCTGGCGACGAGGTTCGAGACGAGGATGAAGGCGGGAGCCAGGGTGTCGGAGCCGGACTCGCGTAGCACAAAGCACTTCTGGTTGGCCCGAATGGTGGCGCGGATCGCCTCGGCCGGGATGTCGAGGAAGCTCGGATCGAAGGTCCCGAGGAGCACCACTGGCCATTCCACGAGGCCGGCGACCTCGTCGAGCAGGCCCTCGTCCTCCACGAGTTCGAGGCCACGCGCGAAAGCAAGATCGCGGGCATCGTGCAGGATGATGTCCTTGCGCCGATCCGGGTCGAGCACGACCTTGGCACGCTCAAGCGACTGGACGTAATCGTCGAAGCGGCGAACCTCGATGGCGTCCGGGGCCAGGAAGCGGTGGCCGTAGGTGGTGGTGCCGGCGGTGATCCCATCCACGGAGAAAGGCACGATCTCGGGCGTTTCGGTCTCGGGGCCGAAGGTCGCCACGATGGATTGCAGCGGTCGCACCCAGCGCAGGCTTCCCGGCTGGACCGAGGCCGCGCCCCAGCGCATGGATTTCGGCCAGGGGAAGCTCTTGATGATCGCCGGCAGGATTTCGGCCAGCACGTCGATCGTGTCCCGGCCGGGACGCTCGATCACGGCCACGTAGAACTCGCCCTTCTTCGGGTCGGTGACGGTGGTCGCCTGATCGAGGCTCGTCAGACCCGCGCTCTTGAGGAACCCTTGGATCGCCCCATCCGGTGCGCCGACGCGAGGTCCTTTACGCTCCTCGCGCACGTCCTTGCCGCGCGGCGGCAGGCCGGCCACGTGCAGGGCAAGCCGGCGCGGGGTGGAGAAGGCCTTGGCGCCCTCGTAGAGGAAGCCGCGCTCCACCAAGGCATCGGTGACGAGCTTCCGCAGGTCGTCCGCCGCGCGCCGCTGCATGCGGGCGGGAATCTCTTCGGAGCGCAGTTCGAGGAGGAGATCAGGCATGGGGTCAGGTCGCGTCCGAAATGATAGTCAGGATGTCGTTGGCGCGACTGTTGCGGCCATCGATTTTTAAGTGAGGATATAAAACTCAACGGGCATTTTACAGGAAATGACCGATCTCTATGAATTGCCTATCCTTTCAAACCACGCCGCCACCCGCCGTCTTCAGCCACGCCGCGCCACAGGCCTTCGCCAATTCCCGCACCCGGAGGATGTAGCTCTGGCGCTCGGTCACCGAGATGATGCCGCGGGCATCGAGCAAATTGAAGACGTGGCTCGCCTTGATGCACTGGTCGTAGGCCGGCTGCGCCATCCTGTGCCGGCCCGCGTCATCTTCCGGCGCGCCGGCAACGAGATAGGTGCGGCAGGCCTTCTCCGCGTCGGTGAACTGGCGGAACAGCATCGCAGTGTCCGCCGCCTCGAAGTTGTGGCGCGAATATTCCTGCTCGGCCTGGAGGAAGACGTCGCCATATGTGACCTTGTCGTCGCCCGTGCCACCGTTGAAGTTCAGGTCGTAGACGTTCTCGACGCCCTGGACGTACATGGCGAGGCGCTCAAGACCGTAGGTGAGTTCGCCGGCGACGGGTGAGCACTCGATCCCGGCGACCTGCTGGAAATAGGTGAACTGGCTCACCTCCATGCCGTCGCACCAGCACTCCCAGCCAAGCCCCCAGGCGCCCAATGTCGGGCTCTCCCAATCGTCCTCGACGAAGCGGATGTCATGGAGGCCGAGGTCGACGCCGATGGCGGCGAGGGAGGCTAGGTAGAGTTCCTGCAGGTTCGGCGGGTTCGGCTTCAGAATCACCTGAAACTGGTAATAATGCTGCAGCCGATTGGGGTTCTCGCCGTAGCGGCCATCCTTCGGGCGTCGCGAGGGCTGGACATAGGCTGCCTTCCAGGGCTTCGGGCCGAGTGCCCGCAAGGTGGTGGCGGGATGGAACGTGCCGGCCCCCACTTCCATGTCGTAGGGCTGGAGGATCACGCAGCCCTGTGCGGCCCAGAAATTCTGCAGCGTCAGGATCAGACCCTGGAACGAGGTCCTGGGTGCGAGATCGACAGCGCTCGGCAGGGCTTGTGCGCTCGACATGGGGAAGCTTCCGGTCAGCGGGAAAGGGCGGCAGCGTTTAAGAGGCGGGCTTGCGGAGTCAAGCCGAGCCGTTCCCCGAAAGCGGGTGCGCGGCGGCACACATTTTCGCCACGATTGAGTTTATCGCCGGAACTGTCCCGCTTGTCGCTGGTTCTAAGCACAAATCAAGGGATATGCCGGCTCACAAAAGAGCGGCGAGCATTGCGGAGGCCGGACCATGCGCAAGTCGATCACTGTATTCGCCGCACTTTTTGCAGCATCGCTGGCCGCCACGCCGTTCGTCGTCGGCGCCTCGAACGCACTGGCCACCACCGACAGGGCCGACATCGTCGCCATGCCCGCCCCGGTGACGGCGATCGAGGTTTCCTCCGTGCCGGCCCCCGCTGCGACGGAGACCTGCACACGCAAGGTCCGGGTGGTCTATTCGGGCTACGGTGCCCCGTCTTCGGCTTGCACGGTCGCGCTCCGCTGAGGTCTCACAGTCCGTAGCGCGCCCAGGCTCCCCGCTCCTCGATCGCGGCGAGGGCGTCCGCGGCAAGACTGGTGCCGGCAAGGGCGATCATCGTCGAGCCCGGCACGGCCCGCCGCAGCAGCCTCCCGACGAACGATCCCTGCTTCTCGGCGACGAGCTTTAGCACGACGTCGTCGCCGAAGCGGGCCCTCAGGGTCGTTCGCACATCTCCCAGCGCGTCGATGAGACCGAGGGGCAATGCTTGGCGACCCGTCCAGACGGCGCCAGTGAACAGGTTATCAGCGCCCGCCCTCACGGCGGGCCTGCGCTCGTTGACGAGCGAAGTGAAGAGATCCTGCACGTCGGCCTGGATCGCCTTCAAGCGCACGATGTCTTCTGGATTCTCAGGGCGGAACGGGTCGAGCATGGCCTTGGCCTCACCCTGGGTATGGACACGACGCTCGATGCCGATCCGTTCGATGAGCTTGTCGAAGCCGAAACCGGCGGAAACCACCCCGATTGACCCGATCAGCGACGTCGGATCGGCGACGATCTCATCCGCCGCGCAAGCGATCATGTAACCGCCGGAGGCGGCGACATCCTCGACGAAAGCGTAGACGGGCAGCTTCTTCTCCACAGCGAGCGCGCGGATGCGACGGTGGATGAGGTGGGATTGCGCCGGCGATCCGCCGGGCGAGTTGATGATGAGCGCCACCGCAGAGACGCCCGCCATCCCGAAGCCGCCTTCCAGGCTGGACGCCACCGTCGCCATGGAGAGACCGGACCGCAGAGGCGACACGGCACCGATGACACCGCTGAGGCGGATGACCGCCACGGTGGGCTTGCGGCCGCGCCACGCCTTCGGAACGATCGGGTGAAGGAAGCGCGGCAGGGCGAGGGGCATCGGTTTCGTCTCGGCTGAATGGGGAAGTGGCCAGCCCGGTCGCGAGGGACTGACCTCGTGTCCAAACCGGACATCACGAAATGGCGACGATCGAACCGTTTTACAGGCTTTGCCGTTTCACTCTGCCGGTATCGCAGCACTCGGCCGCAGGTCTGCGGTCGCCGAGATGCGATCCGCCGAAACAGGGAGACTGACCATCATGCGTATCGTGACGTGGATGATCGTTCTGGTCGGGGTGCTGGGAGGGGCCTACGGGTCCCTGTCCCAGGCACGCGCGGCGCCGCTACCCGTGGCCGCCGTCGCGGGCACCGCCGGAACGGAACTCGTGGAGAAGGCGCATTGGCGTCGGCACCACTGGCGCCGCCGGCATCATTGGCATCGGCGCCATTACTGGCACCGTCCGCATTACGGCTACCGCCGGCACTACTGGCGGCCGCGCTACTACCGTCCGATCTACGGCTACCACCGTTCGGCCTATGGATGGCGCCGGCCCTATTGGCACCGGCGTCATCACTGGCATCGCCATCACTGGCACCGCCGCCATCATCACTGGCGCCGGTTCTACTGAGCGGTCGATTCGAAGCGTATCCGTTCGCGGCGAGGACGCCCTTCCTCGCCGCAAAAACCTTCACGGTGGCCAGGACAGCCCGCGGTGAAGCGCGTCGGCCTCCGGCGTCATCGTTCCGTCGGCTCCCTGCAGGATGAGGGAAGGCGCTAGAGTGAACGGCGCGCGGCTCCCCTTGATGCCCGTCACCAGAACCCGGATCGCGGGCCGCTCGCTCCGAGCCTGGACCGGTCTCGTGACGATCCGGCCGAAACGCTTCCGCAGGGCGGCCAGGCAATCCGGCAGGGCATCGGCGCGATGTATCAGGCCGAGCGTCCCGCCGGGCTTCAGGAGGTCGAGACAGGCTTTGAGCCAAGATTCGAGATCGCCGCCGGAAAACGTATGGGCCGAGGCCTTTCCCGGGACGGGCGATGACCTGTGGCGCCCCGATTCGAAGAAGGGCGGATTGGTGAGGACCAGATCCGCCATGTTCGACGATAGTCCGGCCGCCCTCCGGCTCTCGACCGAGAGAATATCGGCGGCGGTCACCACGACCCGGCCATCGAGGCCGTTCCCCTGGATGTTCCTGCTTGCGAGGGCGGCGAGGTCCGGGTCACGCTCGACCAGGATGACCTTTGCCGTCGCCTCGTAGGTGGCCACCGCCAGCCCCACGGCCCCGGTGGCCGCGCCGACATCGATGATGACCGCCCCCGGTGGCGGCCGCACGGCTCGGCTCAGGAGCACCGCGTCCGTGCCGGCGCGATGGTCCCCGCGCGGCGGCTGATACAGGCGAAGACGGCCGCCGAGCCACAGATCGGCGGTCGCAGCCTCGGTGACCGCCTCCTCGGCGCTCACATCACGCATCGCGCAGTTCGTGCGCCAGGCCAGCATCCTCCAGAAGCCGTCGCGCATCGGACGCGTGATCGTCCGGAACGAGCAGCCGGCGGGCGAAAGCGCCGATCGAGCCTTCGAGCAGGCTCATATGTGTGTCGGCGATCAGGACCGGGATATCCGCCCCCTGCAGCAGCGACTCGGCAAAGCCCATCAGGACGATGTCGTTGCTCCGGATCAGCTCGGTCATGCGTCCACCCGCCCCATCGGCGGCCCCCTGCCGCCGCCCTTTGTATACAGGGAGAAACGCGGGATGTTGCAGCGCCTCGGCGCGCATGCGAAGGGGTGCCCGCGTGGATGTTGGTCACGGGAGATTGCCCGGTCGAGCGGATCGGCCCGAGCGGCGGGTGCGCCGCCGGAATCTGCCCGGTGTGAAAAAGCTCGGGAGGCATCGCGTTTGGGTGTCGTCGTTTCCTTCGATGAGGGCCGCTCCGATCCGGAGTCGAGTCTGAACGATCTTGTGGCCCTGGTCGCCAAGGGCATGGAGCGCGTGAACGCGACCATCCTGTCGCGGACCGGGTCCGACGTCGCGATGATTCCGGAGGTGGCTAACCACCTCATCGCCTCCGGGGGCAAGCGCTTACGCCCCATCCTCACCCTCGCCACCGCCGATCTCTGCGGATACGGAGCCGGGGAGGGGGCGGTGAAACTCGCCGCCAGCGTCGAGTTCATGCACACGGCGACCCTTCTCCACGACGACGTGGTGGACGAGAGCGACATGCGACGGGGCCGCGTGGCGGCACGGATCAAGTGGGGCAACGAGGCGAGCGTGCTCGTCGGCGATTTCCTCCTCGGCCAAGCCTTCCGCATGATGGTGGAGGTCGGCTCGCTCCGCGCCCTCGACATCCTCTCGGCCGCCGCGACCGTCATCGCCGAGGGCGAGGTGATGCAGCTCACCGCCGCCAAGAACACCGAGACCTCGGAGGACGAGTATCTCGCCGTCATCCGCGCTAAGACCGCGGAATTGTTCGCCGCCGCCTGCGAGGTGGGACCGGTGATAGCCGACCGTCCGAGAGCGGAGCAGGCGGCGTGCCGTTCCTACGGCATGAATCTCGGCATCGCCTTCCAGCTGATCGATGATGTGCTGGATTACGGCGGCACCAGCGCCTCCATGGGCAAGAATGTCGGCGACGATTTTCGCGAGGGCAAGATCACCCTGCCGATCGTCCTCGCCTTCCGACGGGGCAGCGAGGAGGAGCGGACCTTCTGGCGTCGCACGCTCCAGGACGGTCAGGTCGAAGAGTCCGATCTCGACAAGGCCCTCGCTATTCTGCGGAAGCACCGGGCTCTCGAAGATACGATCGACCGCGCACGCCATTACGGCGCCATCGCCCGCGACGCCTTAGCACTGTTCCCCAACGGGCCGATGAAGTCGGCCCTGCTGCAGGTCGTCGATTTCTGCATCGCCCGCGCGCATTGACCCGATGGCGGCCTACCGATCCCGGCTCGTCAGGCGAGCCGGGCGGGGGAAGGCGATCACCGCAGCAAGGCGGTCCGGACCCACCAAGATGGCTGCGTCGCGCGGATGGCAACCGCCGCCCGAACCGCATCGGATCGCGTGGCGAATAAGCCGAACACCGTCGCGCCAGAGCCGGACATGCGGGCAAGACGGCATCCCGGCCGGTCGCGCAGGGCCGAGAGCGTGTCGGCAATGACGGGCGCGACCGTGAGCGCCGGTGCTTCCAGATCGTTGCGAGCCGGCGTCACGGCGGCCAGGATCTCGCCGAAGCCGAGTCCCCGCGCAAGGATCGGATGGACCTCTCCGGCATGGCGCTGCCCCACCGTCAGCCCCAGTGCCTTGAAGACCGGCGCGGTGGCGACCGGTACGCCGGGATTGATCAGCACGGCCGGTAACGGCGCGAAAGTCAGCGCCGGCCCGACATCCTCTCCGGCGCCGCGCATCATCCGGCCGCGCAGATCGAGGCAGACGGGAACGTCCGCCCCGGTGGCACGGGCGGCCTCAACGACGGCGGGGTGATCGAGGGGAAGGTCGTTGAGACGCGCCAGCAGCCGCAGGGCGGCGGCGGCATCCGACGAACCGCCGCCGATCCCTGCCGCCACGGGCAGGCGCTTGATGAGGTGAAAGCGACCGAGACGTAGACCGGGGATTGCCTTTGCGAGCCCTCGGGCCGCGCGGATCACCAAGTTGTCGTCGAGGGGACCGGCCGGTCCGGCGGTGGGTCCTGACACGTCGAGAGTCAGCGCGCCGCCGGGCGCCAAGCTCAGCGTATCCCCCGATCCGGTGAAGGCAACGAGACTTTCGAGCTCGTGATAGCCATCCCCCTCACGACGGCCGAGGACGTGGAGGGTCAGATTGATCTTCGCCGGAGCGCGGGTGACAAGGATGGGCACGGCTTGCTCTGTCGAAGAGAGGCGGGTCTGTCGACCACGGGAACGCGCGGCCGGTCTGGCCCCGCGATCCCCTGCCCGTCAAGCCGGGTCTCAGCCGCCGGTCTTCTTGTCGGCCGCGCCGGGGGGCTCGCTCGGGGCCGGAGCACCCTTCGGCAGATCGGGATTCACCTTTTCCGCCTCGGGAGGATTCTCGGCGGTGGCGGCGGGCTTCTCGAGTTCCGGCAGGCCGTCCTTGAGCTTGGCGTTGATCTTGACGAGATCGTCCGGCTCTGGGTTCAGGTCTTTGGCGTGCTGCCACTGGAACTTGCCCTCGAGCCGCCGTCCCGAACGCCAATAGGCATCGCCGAGATGGTCGTTGATGGTCGGGTCGCCGGGCTTGAGCTCGATGGCCTTCTCCAGCTCGCGCACGGCATCGTCGTAGCGGCCGAGGCGGAAATAGGCCCAGCCGAGGCTGTCGATGATCATGCCGTCACGCGGACTCGCATCGACGGCCTGTTTCAGCATGGTGAAGGCCTCGTCGATATTCATGTTCTGGTCGACCCAGGAATAGGCGAGGTAGTTGAGCACCTGCGCCCGGGCCGCCGGCTGGTTCGGCGGGACTAGTTCTAGGGCCTTCTTGAGGTCGGCCTCGGCCTTCGGCCATTGCTTCGCCCGTTCGTAGGCGGTGCCGCGAAAGTAGAACGTCGTCCAGTAATTCGAGGCCGGCTGCTTGCCGATAAGTTCGATGGCGCGGCTGTAGGTGGCCGCCGCCTCCTCATACTTCTTGCGCGAGCGCTGGACGTTGCCGAGGGCGGTCACGACGTCAATGCTGTCGGGATGCTCCTTCATGGCGGCGTCGAGGAGCTGGGTCGCCTCTTCGCCCTTGCCGAGCTGCTCGAGATTGAGGCCGATCTGGATGTCCGCGTTGAGCTTCAGCGGCGAGGATGCCGGCATCTGCGCATAGGCATCGTTGGCGCGCTCGGTCTGCTTCATCCGGTCGAGCGTATCGGCCAGGGTGAGGCGCGCGAGGGCGTGTTCGGGAGCAAGATAGAGAGCGAGGCGCAGGTAAACCACGGCGGGCAGCTCGTCGCCCTGGGTCGATCCGGCAGAGCCGAGCCCGTAGAGCACCTCGCCGGCGCCTTCCTGCGCGGTGTTGACGAGGCGGGTTAGGGGCTTGCCGGCCTTGAGCTTGTCGAGGGCGTCGCGCACGATCGGGTGGCGCGGCAGCAACTGATCAAAGGTGGTATAGGCCTGGATCGCGAGATCCGTGCGCCCGGCCTGCGCTTCGAACCGGGCATAGGCATCGACGATGCGCAGGGTGTTCTGATCGGCGTCGTAAGCGGCCTTGAGCCGGCGCTCCGCCTCCGCCTGATCGCCGACGAGGTTGGCGATCAGGCCCGCATGGAAATCACGGAAGGTGTTGTAGGAGCGCTCGCCCTTCAACTTGTTGACCACTTCGAGGGCGCGCTTGCCGTCATTGGCACCGGCATAGGCCCAGGCCGTCAGGAGGGTGCTGGTGAGGTCGGCCGCCGCCCCCCGTCCGCTGCGGGAGAAGTTTTGACGAGCCTGCGCGAACTGGCCGGCCTTGATCTGACGCACGCCGAGGCTGAGCTGGGCGAGACCGTTCGATCCGTCGCGAGCGGTGAGGCGCTCGGCCGCGCGGAACGCGTCCGGCAGGGCGCCGTCGGCGAGCAGCGACACAAAGGCGCGCTCGAGCAATTCGGCATTGCGCGGATCAGCCTTCACCGCCTCGCGGTAGAAGCTCGCCGCAGCGGAAGTGTCTTTCGACGCGCCGGCGATATAGGCGGACAGGAAGTTGCCCTCCAGCGACTCGGCCGGCTCGTACTCCGTCACCGGGGCCGATTCCCGAGGCTGGGCGGCCAGCGCCGTGACTGACGTCGCCACGGAGGCGGCGAGGCACAGGGCGAGAGCCGAGAGGGTCCGGCGGGTCGCGGCGTTTCCGTTCATGGGCACCAGTCGCGTGTGTAGCGCATCGTCCGTAAGGGACCGATGCCGATCGGGCGGGGACACTGAACTCTTCCCGCCATCCTCGCAAGGCGAAAGGATGGCGGGCACTTGGCCTCCGGTGCGCCCTCACATGTTGGGATAGTTCGGCCCGCCCGGCCCCTCCGGCGTCACCCAGTTGATGTTCTGGTTCGGGTCCTTGATATCGCAGGTCTTGCAGTGGACGCAGTTCTGCGCGTTGATCTGATAACGCACGCCGCTGCCCTCCTGCACCCATTCGTAGACGCCCGCCGGGCAGTACCGTGCCGAAGGGCCGCCATAGACGTCGTGCTCCGAAGACTTCTGGAGCGCCGCATCTTTGACGTTGAGATGCGGCGGCTGATCCTCCTCGTGGTTGGTGTTCGAGAGATAGACCGAGGACAACCGGTCGAAGGTCAGCTTGCCGTCTGGCTTCGGATAGACGATCGGCGTCACCTCCGAGATCGGCTTCGTGGCGGCGTGATCCGGCTTGCCATGCTTGAGCGTACCGAACGGCGAGGCGTCGAGGATCGTCTGCGACCACATATCGAGGCCGCCCAGACCCACGCCGACGAGGGTGCCGTACTTCGACCAGAGCGGCTTGACGTTGCGGACGCGCTTGAGATCGCGGCCAATGTCGCTGTCGCGCCAGCCGGCTTCGTAATCGGTGAGCTCGTCGCCCTGCCGGCCGGCGGTGAGGGCCGCGGCGATGGCCTCGGCCGCCTGCATCCCGGAGAGCACCGCGTTGTGCGAGCCCTTGATGCGCGGCACGTTGACGAAGCCGGCCGAGCAACCGACGAGACAGCCGCCGGGGAAGACGAGCTTCGGCACCGACTGCCAGCCGCCCTCCATGATCGCGCGGGCGCCGTAGCCGATGCGCTTGGCGCCCTCGAACACGTCGCGGATCATCGGGTGGGTCTTGAAGCGCTGGAACTCGTCGAACGGCGACAGGGTCGGGTTCTCGTAGTTCAGATGCGTGACGAAGCCGACCGAGAGCAGGTGGTCGTCGAAGTGGTAAAGCCAGGAGCCGCCGCCGGTCTTGTTGGAGAGCGGCCAGCCCATGGTGTGACGCACGAGGCCGGGCTCGAACGTCTCGGGCTTGAGCTGCCAGAGTTCCTTGACGCCGAGACCGTATTTCTGGTGGTCGCTGTCCCGGTTGAGCTCGAAGCGGTCGATCAGCGTCTTGGTCAGCGATCCACGCGCGCCTTCGCCGAAGATCGTGTACTTGCCGCGCAGCTCCATGCCGCGGGTATAATCGTCACGCGGCTCGCCGGAGCGGCCGATGCCGAGATCGCCGGTGGCGACTCCGATGACCGTGCCGGCATCGTCGTAGAGCACTTCCGAGGCCGGGAATCCGGGATAGATCTCGACGCCGAGTTCCTCGGCCTTGGCGCCGAGATACTTCGTCATGTTGGAGAGCGAGCCGACGAAATTGCCGTGGTTGCTCATGAATTTCGGGAAAGCGAAATTCGGCAGTGAGATGCCGCTGTTCTTGGTGAGGAACAGGAACTCGTCGCGCTCGACCTCGGTCTTGAGCGGCCGGGCCTCGTCCTGGCGCCACTCGGGAAGCAGGCGGTCGAGACCGAGCGGGTCAATCACCGCGCCGGAGAGGATGTGCGCACCGACTTCGGACCCCTTCTCGACCACCACGACGGCAAGATCGGCGGCGATCTGCTTGAGGCGGATCGCGGCGGCGAGGCCGGCAGGCCCCGCGCCGACGATCACCACGTCGAAATCCATACCCTCGCGTTCGGGCAACGCCATCCTCTGAACTCCTCCTGCCGCGGCAGCCTCGACCGATCGAGACCGGTCAGCACGTGCGCAATGTTATGATTGCGAACACTCTCAACCGATTCCAAGCTAGGAACGCAAGCCTGCCAATGGTCTCAGCATGGTTTGGGCCGTCTCGCCGCCATCCCGATGGCCGGGTAACGTGTCCCGCGAAGTGTTGTCCACAGGCTCGTCAGGGGCCACATCGAGAACCATGAGCCAAGGCCCCGACCATCAGCGCGACGTGATCGCCGAACTGGACTTCCACGTGGAAGCCGGTGTCGATCTCTGTCTCGACGAGCAGCCGCACGACCGCTTCTCCGAGACCGGGGAGGCGTCACCCTGGCGCCCGGCACCAACGCGGCGCGGCTCGCAATCACCGGAATCATTGCCTCGGGTCGAGCAGCCGGGCGATGCTCCGCAAACCGATCCGGCGCCTCTTCGTCGCGAGTTGCCTCCTCGGGGTCAGGCGCCGGCAGCCCCTCCCGCCCGGACCTATGGACAATCCGCGTCGGCGAAACCCGGGGAGGCCGCGGGCGATGCGAGGGCGCGGGCGCGGGATGTCGCCACTCTCGAAGAACTGGAAGCGCTGCTCGCCAACTTCGATGGGTGCCCGCTGAAGTTCACGGCCAAGAACCTCGTCTTCGCCGACGGCAACCCGGCGTCGAAACTGATGTTCATCGGCGAGGCGCCGGGAGCCGACGAAGACCGCGTCGGCAAGCCGTTTATGGGCCGCTCGGGCCAGCTCCTCGACCGGATGATGGCGGCGATCGGCCTCGACCGGACGAAAGCCTACGTCACCAACATCGTGCCCTGGCGGCCGCCGGGGAACCGCAATCCGACGCCTCAGGAGGTGTCGATCTGCAAACCGTTCATCGAACGCCAGATCGAGCTCGCCAACCCGCACGTTATCGTCTGCCTCGGCAGTCCGGCGACACAGGCGATCACCGGCACGAAGGACGGAATCCTGAAAGCGCGCGGACGGTTCTATCCCTATCGGGTGGGCGACCGGGAGGTGAAGGCGCTGGCCACCCTGCACCCGGCCTATCTCCTGCGCCAGCCCCTGCAGAAACGTCTCGCCTGGCGGGATTTCCGGCTGTTGAAGGCGACCCTCGACGGCAAGGCCTAGGGCGAAAGGCGGCGCGGAAGCGGAACCGTATCTTTCACCGCGGTATTAGTTCGGGCACACGGGGCTCACGACAGAGATGAGCGTGGCGGCCGGGTTCCGGCGGAGTCCACGCCACCAAGGGTGACGAGATCATGCGCTGGGAAGATTTCCGCTCTTCTGACAATGTCGAGGACCGGCGGGGCGAGGGCGGCGGCGGAGGTGGCGGCTTTCCCGGTGGTGGCGCCGGCGGGCTCGGCATCGGCACTATCGTCATCCTCTGCATTATCGGCTGGGTCACCGGCATCAACCCTGCCATCCTGATCGGCGGTGCCGAACAGATGAGCGGTGGCGGACAGCCGCGCCAGGAACGGGTCGACCCGCAGACCCAGGCCCAACGCAAGAGCAAGCCGACGGACGAGAGCGGGCGCTTCGCCGCCGCCATCCTCGGAAACACGGAAGACGTCTGGAAAGAGATCCTGCCCAATCAGACCGGTAAGCAATACCGTCCCACCGGCATGGTGCTGTACACCGGTGGAACGCGCAGCGGCTGCGGCTCCGCTCAGGCGGCGATGGGCCCCTTCTATTGCCCGCTCGACAAGAAAGTTTACCTCGACACGTCGTTCTTCAAGGAGATGGAACAGAAATTCGGCGTGAAGGGCGATTTCGCCTACGCCTATGTCATCGCCCACGAGGTCGGTCACCACGTCCAGGACGAGCTCGGCATCCTGGGCAAGGTCCAGGGTCGCCAGCAGGCGGCATCGAGCAAGGTCGAGTCGAACCAGCTCTCCGTCCGCGTCGAGTTGATGGCCGATTGCCTTGCCGGTGTGTGGGCCAAGAACTCCAACGACAAGTACAATTCGCTGGAGCCCGGCGACATTGAGGAAGCCATGCAGGCGGCCAGCGCCATCGGTGACGACAAGCTGCAGAAGCAGTCCCAGGGCTACGCCGTCCCCGATTCCTTCACACACGGCTCGTCGGACCAGCGGATGCGGTGGTTCATGACCGGCTACAAGAGCGGCCAGACCAAGTCCTGCGATACGTTCCGGGCCGCGCGGAACTGAACCGGTGCTTCGTAGCGGGAGCGTTGCGGTAACCGGTCTAGGGACTTAGGCGGACATGTCCCATCGAGTGGGGATCGACCTGCCCCCTGGTTCACGGCTAGAACCGTAGGGCATCGCCGAGCCGAGAGCCGCCAGCCATGGTCGCCGCAGACAAGACCCGTAATTTCATCCCGCTTTCCATTGCGGTGCTGACCGTCTCCGACACCCGCGTCGCCGAGGATGACCGCTCCGGCGACACCTTGTGCGAACGGCTCGTCGCGGCCGGCCACAGTCTAGCGAGCCGGGCCATCGTCCCCGACGAGGTGGTTGCGATCCGAGTTCAGGTGGAATCCTGGACGCGGGATCCGGCGGTCGATGTAGTGATCACCACCGGCGGCACCGGCTTCACCGGGCGCGATGTAACCCCTGAGGCCATCGAACCGCTGTTCGAGAAGCGGATGGACGGGTTCTCGGCGGTCTTCCACCGCATTTCCTACGACAAGATCGGGACGTCCACCCTCCAGTCACGGGCCACGGCGGGGCTCGCGAACGCGACCTTCGTCTTCGTCCTGCCGGGTTCGCCCGGCGCCTGCCGCGACGCCTGGGATGGCATCCTGTCGGCGCAGCTGGATTACCGGCACCGGCCCTGCAACTTCGTCGAGATCATGCCGCGTCTGGACGAACACCTGAGGCGCGGTGCCTCGATCCCGGTCTGATCACCCTCGGTTGAGCCGCACGTTCACCCGCCGGGGATGCAGGCGGGTCGAGAAGACGGCGCTCGCGATGAGGCGGTCCCGGCGTACGAGGTCTCCGGCGCGCGGCGTGCGCACGCCGATGACAGACTCGCCCTGCGCCGCAAGGCGCGACGGCAAACCCGCATGGGGTCGGCGCAAGCGCCCGAGGACCATCTCCGGCCGGGCGGTGCCGATGAACCGATCGATGGTGCGGATCCAGCCCTCGGCCGGCACGTCGCCGGCCTCGAGGCACAGCACCCACTCCCGCCGTGCGGCCCTAGCCCCGTCCGACCAGGGTGGCGTCCCGCCCGAACGGACAACAAAGGTCGCGCCGGTCGCCTCGGCGACGGCATCGATCGCCGCGTCATGAGCCGGGGCGATGATAACCGCATCACCGATAAGCCCGGCCGCAACGCCCTCGACGAGAGCCCCCAGGGTATCGGCGAGATGGTCGACCGCATTGGGGCCGACCGGCATCGCTACATAGATCAGAGCCGAAATCATGCGCGCGCATACCGTATTTTCGGCCGGGGAAAAGCCGAATGGCGCCGAAAGCACGACGAGAACCCGCGCCCGACCAGGATATCCGATCGATTGCTCTAAAATACAGCAGGGATATCCCTTCCGTTCCTGATATGTTCGCAACCCGAACGGAGGGGCATCGCGCAGCGTGCCGCACGTCCCTGCGTCACATCGTCGAAGCGGATGGGGAGCAAGGCATGCGGCAGGATGGCAAGATCGATTACCTCGAATTGCCGGGCGGCGACATCGACCGGGTGAAAGCCTTCTACGGGACGGCCTTCGGCTGGAGCTTCGTCGATTACGGCCCACGCTATGCCGCCTTCGATGAGGGACTCGAGGGCGGGTTCGATGCAGACGCACCGAGAGCGGTGCCGTTGCCCGTGCTCTACGCGCATGATCTCGAAGCGATGCTGGCAGGGGTCGAGGCGGCGGGGGGTACGATCGTGGCGCCGATCTTCGCTTTTCCCGGTGGCCGCCGCTTCCATTTCAAAGATCCGGCCGGAACGGAACTCGCGGTATGGTCCGAGCGGTGAAGGCCGCCAGTGAGGGGGATGACGAGGCGTTCGGCGCGCCCGACCGGCGGCTTGGCGGGAGCACCCCGTTGGCGGATGCGAGAAAGGGGCGGGGGGCGACGGCCAACCCCTGCGGCCGCTACGAGCCGGCACGGCGGGAGGCCTTCGATGACGGCTGGACCTCGGATGACACCGCTCAGCGCCTGCGCACCGAAGACCGGCCCGAGCAGGCACGCACCATCCTGACGCGGAACACCTCTCCGGACCTGCCGTTTGATCGCTCGATCAATCCCTATCGCGGCTGCGAGCACGGATGCGTCTACTGTTTCGCCCGGCCCAACCACGCCTATGTCGGCTTGTCCCCCGGCCTCGATTTCGAGACGAAGCTGTTCCACAAGGCCAACGCGGCCGAGTTGCTGGAGCGCGAACTCTCCGCGAAGGGCTACGTACCGGAGACGATCGCCCTCGGGACCGCCACGGACCCGTATCAGCCGATCGAGCGCGACCACGGCATCACCCGCGCGGTGCTGAGCGTCCTGGCGCGTTTCCGGCACCCCGTGGGCATCGTCACCAAGTCGAATCTCGTCACCCGCGACATCGACATCCTGGCGCCCATGGCGGAGCTCGGCCTCGTCAAGGTGGCGATGTCGGTGACGACCCTCGATCCCGTCCTGGCCCGCCGGATGGAGCCACGTGCTCCCCATCCGCTCCGTCGCCTCGAGGCGATCCGCCAGCTCAGTCGCGCGGGCATCCCGGTCATGGTGATGATGGCCCCGGTCATCCCATCCCTGAACGACCACGAGATCGAAGCGGTACTGGAGCGGGCGCGGGAATGCGGGGCCGTCGAGGCGCGCCATGTCCTGCTGCGGCTGCCGCTCGAACTCGACGACCTCGTGAATGACTGGTTCGCTGAGCATTATCCGGGTCGACAGCGCCACGTGATGTCGCTCGTGCGCGAGGCCCGTGGGGGCAAGGCCTACGATGCGACCTTCGGCCGGCGGATGATCGGCAGCGGTGCCTATGCCGATCTCGTCACCCAGCGCATGCGGCTGGCAAAGCAACGCCTCGGCTATGCCGATGAGCGTATCACCCTGCGCACCGATCTCTTCGATCCTACAGCGGCGCCCGGGGCACAGCTCAGCCTGTTGTGACCGCAGAGGGTGATGAAGCGAAACGCCTGGTGAAGCTCACCCGGTGATGCGCCGAGCGGCCGAGGCTCGCCAAACCGGCGAGATGAGCCGCGGTGCCATAGCCGACATTGCGATCCCAGGCATAGGCCGGATGACGGCCAGCCAAAACCCGCATGAGGTCGTCCCGCAGGGTCTTGGCGACGATGGAGGCCGCCGCGATCTGGGGCACCAGCCGATCTCCGCCGATCACCGCCTGGCACGGCAGGGAAAGGCCGGGAATGTCGTCGCGCCCATCCACGGCCACGGGCGCTTCAAGGCCGAGCTTCTCCACCGCTCGCCGCATGGCGTCCAGGGTCGCCGCGCGGACATTGATCCGGTCCACGAGTTGCCGGGATCCGGCCGCCACCGCCACCTCGGCATGTTCGCGAATCAGAGGCGTGAGGCGCTCGCGCGTCGCCCGGTCGAGCTTCTTGCTGTCGTCGAGGCAGGACAGCACGGAGGCCGGGAACACAGCCGGATCGAACCAGACCGCCGCCACAACCACGGGGCCGCAAAGGGCACCGCGCCCTACCTCGTCGCAGCCGATGAGTGCGGGGAGAGTGCTGGCGACGGGGTCGGCGAACGGTCTGGTCATAGGCCCGATGGATTACACCTCGGCCAAAGGCCGGTCACCGGGCCTGGCCCGAGAAACATGTGGGAGTGTGCCCGAGCCAACTGGGGGCGGGGGCAGGGGCATCCCCACCGCCCCGGCTACACCGCCGGTGCTGGCCGGAACGCCCGGCGCCGGGGCGTGGGAAGGCCGGTGCCGTGAGCCAGCGAAATGTTGGTGAAGAACTGGCGCGCGCTCTCGCCCCAGGTGTAGCGCAGAGCCTCCGCGCGGCAGCGCTCGCGGGGGATCGACAGGGCGGCGAGCGCGGCCTCGCGCAGGTCGGGGCCGAGGATTCCGGCACCGGTCCCGCCGATGACGTCGAGGGGGCCGGTTACCGGATAGGCCGCCACGGGAACGCCGCAGGCGAGGGCTTCGAGCAGGACGATGCCGAACGTATCGGTGAGGCTGGGGAACACGAAGACGTCCGCCGCTGCATAGATGCGGGCGAGCGCCGCGCCGGTCAGGGTGCCGAGGAAGCATGCCTTCGGATGCAGGCCGGCGAGGCGCGTCCGGTCCGGGCCGTCTCCCACCACGATCTTGGTGCCCGGCAGGTCGAGATCGAGGAATGCCGAGACGTTCTTCTCCACCGCCAGCCGCCCGACGAAGAGGAAGAACGGGCCGGCCAAGCCTGCCAGCGCCTCCGGCACGGCGGCATCCGGGGCCGCCGGGCGAAAGAGATCGGTATCGACCCCCCGGGTCCACCGCATCAGGTTGCCGAAGCCGCGGGAGGCGAGGTCGCGCTCCAGGGACGGGGTCGAGACCATCGTCCCGCTCGCAGCGCCATGGAAGCGCCGCAGCCAAGCATAGCTCCAGCTTTCGGGAACAGGCGCACGAGCGGCGAGGTACTCAGGAAAGCGCGTGTGATAGCTCGTGGTGAACGGGCGGCCATGGGCGAGACAATAGCGTCGGGTCGCGTAGCCGACGGTCCCCTCCGTGGCCACATGGACATGGGTCGGGGCGAGATCGGCCCACAGACGGGCGACCTTGCCCTTGGTGGCATAGGACAGCCGAATCTCAGGGTATCCCGGCAGCGGCACCGAGGTGAAATCCTGATGGGTCAGGAACACGGTCTCGAAACCGAGTTCCTGACCGGCCGCGGCCATGTTCTCGAGGGAGCGGACGACCCCGTTGACCTGCGGGTGCCACGCATCGGTAGCGATCAGCAGCCTCACGCGACCGCCCGCGCCGGACTGGCGGCCACCGCGCTACGCTCCGCTTCTTCCGCGGCGGCGCGCGCCCGCAACACGCTCGGGTAATGCAGCACCTCCATGGTACCGTCGTAATGCTCGACGATGGCGGTGCAGGATTCCACCCAATCCCCGGTGTTCAGATAGGTCAGCCCGGCGATCTGGCGGTGGGCGGCATGGTGGATATGCCCGCAGATCACGCCGTCGGCGCCCACGCGCTTGGCCTCCGCGCTCAGCAACTCCTCGAACTTTCCGATGAAGTTGACGGCGTTCTTCACCTTCAGCTTGGCCCAGGCCGAAAGTGACCAATAGGCGAGGCCGAGGCGGCGCCGGAGGGTGTTCAGGTGGGTGTTGACGAAGAGCGCGAAGGTGTAGGCGCCGTCGCCGAGGAAGGCGATCCATTTGGCGTGCCGCACGACCATGTCGAACTGGTCACCGTGGATCACGAGGTAGCGCTTGCCGTCCGCGGCGACGTGGATCCGGTCGTCCACCACCTCGATCCCGCCGAAAGTCATGCCGAGATAATCGCGCAGGAACTCGTCGTGGTTGCCGGGGATATAGATCAGCGCCGAGCCCTTGCGCACTTTGCGCAGCAGCTTCTGAACCACGTCGTTGTGGCTCTGCGGCCAGAACCAGCCCGATTTGAGCTGCCACCCGTCCACGATGTCACCGACGAGGTAGATCTCGTCGGCGTCGTAATCCCGCAGGAATTCCAGCAGCAACCCTGCCTGACAGCCCTTCGTGCCCAGATGCATATCGGACAGGAAGAGCGTCCTCACGCGGATCGTCTTCTCTGTATCTTCGCCCACGACCCACTCCGAATGGCTTCGGTGCGTTGAGCCAAACCGGATTCCCGTATCAGTTTGATGACGTGCGCCGTCTCGTCCCAAGGTCCGACTTCCGGCGCGAGTACTTCAAGCGCATCGTGGGAATGCTGCGCTGCGCGACAAATTTTTTGAGTGGCCGGGAAGTTTTTTGCGTTTTCCTTCGGAAGCGAACCCCGGCATAGTCCCGATCAAGGTGACCCACCGGATCGCGTTGGAAGGCGCGTGTCCGGAGCCCATGCGAGGCGGAATCAAGGTTGCCGACGAGGTGAGAAACGACGTCCAAGGCCTTGGGAGTGTGCGATATTTGCGCGCCCCGGCCAATGGAGAGAGGCTTGATCCAGTCGAAGGCAGTCGCATCGAGCGTTCTGGAACTCGTAGTCATCGGTGATGGAACGAGGCGGGCCTCGCGCCTTCCACCGACGATCGCGGACCATGCCTTCTCCTCCAGGCGGACGCGCGGCAGCCGGGCCTCCTGGCAGCGCCGCCGTTTCTTCCCCAAAGCTTAGGAACCGCCCCGGCAGCCCATCAGGCCGGATCGCGACCTCGGACCACCGTATTCGATCCCAGCGTCGCACGATGCGTGCGCGCGAACCGAAGAAGAACCGGAGACACAACATGGCGGCAACGAGACGGCCGGGTCGGAATCATCTGTTCGTTCCGGGCCCGACGAACATCCCCGACCGCGTGCAGCGGGCGATGATCGTTCCCTCCGAGGATCACCGTTCGGTGGATTTCCCGACGCTGACCAAGCCCCTGTTCGAAGAGACCAAGGCCGTGTTCGGCTCGACCGAGGGCACGATCTTCCTGTTCCCGGCCTCGGGCACCGGCATCTGGGAATCGGCGCTGACCAACACCCTGCATCGCGGCGACACGGTTCTGACCTCGCGCTTTGGCCAGTTCAGCCACCTCTGGATCGACATGGCCCAGCGCCTCGGCCTGAACGTGATCGTTCAGGAAGAGGAGTGGGGCACGGGTGCTAACCCGCAGCGGATCGAGGAGGCGCTGCGCGCCGACACGAACCACGAGATCAAGGCCGTCATGACGGTCCATAACGAGACCGCCACCGGCGTCACCAGCGACATCGGCGCCGTGCGCAAGGCGATCGACGCCGCCGGCCACCCGGCCCTGCTGTTCGTGGACGGCGTGTCCTCGATCGGCTCGCTGCCGTTCTACGCCGACGAGTGGAAGGTCGATTGCGCCATCGCCGGTTCGCAG
The DNA here is from genome assembly GCF_020662345.1 of Methylobacterium sp. W2. Lineage (GTDB taxonomy): Bacteria > Pseudomonadota > Alphaproteobacteria > Rhizobiales > Beijerinckiaceae > Methylobacterium. The sequence continues at coordinate 91,701 of NZ_VMOA01000004.1, forward strand.
AAGGGCCTGATGCTCCCCGCCGGTCTCGGCGTGATCTGCGTCAGCCAGAAAGCTCTGAAGGCCGCCGAATCGTCGTCGGGTCCGAACGACCGTCTCGCGCATGTCTACTTCGACTGGGCCGACCATCAGAAGCAGAACGGCGCCGGCTACTTCCCCTACACCCCGGCACTGCCGCTTCTCTACGGCCTGCGCGAGGCACTCGCCTGCCTGCGCGAGGAAGGCCTCGAGAACGTCTACCACCGCCACGCCGTGCTCGGCGAGGCGACCCGCCAGGCCGTGGCGGCCTGGGGTCTTAAGACCTGCGCCAAGGAAGCCAAGTGGAACTCGGACACGGTGACCGCCATCCTCGTCCCCGAGGGTGTCGACGCCGCCGCGATCATCAAGCACGCCTTCGTGCGCTACAACCTCGCCCTCGGCGCTGGTCTGAGCCAGGTGGCCGGCAAGGTGTTCCGCATCGGCCACGTCGGTGACCTGAACGAGCTGTCGCTGCTCGGCGCTATCGCCGGTGCTGAAATGGCCATGCTCGACAACGGCGTGAAGGTGCAGCCGGGCTCCGGCGTCGCCGCCGCCTCCAGCTACCTGCGCGAAAACCCCCTCGCGAAGTCCTGATCGAAGCTGTTTTCCGGGGCCGGCATCTCGCCGGCCCCGGGCATCGTCTATAGAAGCGTGTATCGCGTAACGTTGCGCTCGGCGCGGAACGTCGCTTGAGGGTTCCAATGGCGCACAAAATCGTCTTCCTCGATCGTGAATCCCTCGACGCCAAAGTGCGTGAGTTCAGCTTCCCGCACGAATATACCGAGTACGAATCCACGTGGACGCCTGAGGAGATCGTCGAGCGCCTAAAAGGCGCCGAGATCGCACTGATCAACAAGGTGCCCATGCGCGCCGAGACGTTGAAGCAGTTGCCCGACCTCAAGCTCATCGCTGTCGCCGCAACCGGCACCGATGTCGTCGACAAGGCCGCTGCCAAGGAACTCGGCATCACCGTCGTCAACATCCGCAACTACGCCTTCAACACCGTGCCTGAGCACGTGATCGGCCTGATGTTCGCCCTGCGGCGCGCCATCGTGCCCTACGCCAATTCCGTGCGCCGGGGCGATTGGGCGAAGTCGACCCAGTTCTGCTATTTCGACTACCCGATCCACGACATCGCCGGCTCGACGCTGGGCATCGTCGGCTACGGGGCACTGGGCAAATCCATTGCCAAGCGGGCGGAAGCGCTCGGCATGAAGGTCATCGCCTACGACGTGTTCCCGCAGGAAGGCCTCGTGGATTTCGAGACGATCCTGACCGAATCCGATGTCATCACCCTGCATGCGCCGCTGACGCCGGAAACCCGGAACATGATCGGCGCCGAGCAGCTGGCGAAGATGAAGAAGCACGCCATCCTGATCAACACGGCGCGTGGTGGCCTCGTCGACGAGGAGGCGCTTGCCGAGGCGCTCAAGGCCGGAACGATCGGCGGAGCCGGCTTCGACGTCGTGGTCACCGAGCCGCCCAAGAACGGCAACATCCTGTGCGAGCTCGACCTGCCGAACCTCATCGTCACGCCGCATGTGGCGTGGGCGAGCAAGGAAGCCATGCAGATCCTGGCCGACCAGCTCGTGGACAACGTCGAGGCCTATGTTGCGGGCAAGCCGCAGAACGTGGTGTGAGGCTCCGGCTTCATACCCGAAGGCCTGAACGGCGGAAGCCGATGTCGTTCCAGGGCCGCAGAGCGGATTCAGGACTCCGAGACCGCAGACACTGATCGTATCTGCGCCGATCGAGTGTCTGGATGACAGCCTTGCCAGCGCCCCCCCGGAACGACGGGAAACGATCCTCGCGCGGCTCTTCGCAGACGCGCCAATCATACGAAAACCGCGCAGCGACGCGGACAGAGGAAACGACATGACGAAGAAGCTGCTGTTCCAGTTCGACACCGATACGGTCCCGAGCGTGTTCGATGTGGTCGTCGGTTATGATGGCGGAGCCGATCGCATCACCGGTTACGGAAACGTGACACCGGACAATGTCGGTGCCTTGGTGGACGGTACGATCTACACCCGGGGCGGCTCCGAGAAGAAGTCCACGGCGATCTTCGTCGGCGGCGGCAGCATGGCGGCCGGCGAGGCCGTGTTCGAAGCCGTGAAGAAGCGCTTCTTCGGTCCCTTCCGCGTCTCGATCATGCTCGATTCCAACGGCTCGAACACCACCGCCGCCGCCGGCGTCGCGCTGGTGCAGAAGGCCGCCGGGTCGCTCCAGGGCAAGAAGGCCGTGGTTCTCGCCGGCACCGGTCCGGTGGGCATGCGCTCGGCCGCGCTCCTCGCGCAGGAAGGCGCCACGGTGGTCCTGTGCGGTCGCTCGCTCGACAAGGCTCAGGCCGCCGCCGATTCTATCAACAAGCGCTTCAAGGTCGAGATCAGCGCCGCCGCGACGCCGGATGCCGCCTCGCGCGCCGCCATCGTCAAGGGCCAGAACCTCGTCTTCTCGGCCGGCGCCATCGGCCTGGAACTTCTCGCCGAAGCCGACTGGAAGGACGAGGCCAGCATCGAGTTCATCGCCGATTACAACGCCCAGCCGCCCCTCGGCTTCGGTGGCATCGACGCCATGGACAAGGGCAAGGAGCGCCACGGCAAGAAGGTGTTCGGCGCGCTCGGCATCGGCGGCCTCAAGCTGAAGCTGCACCGCGCCTGTGTCGGTCAGCTCTTCGACAGCGCCGAGAAGGTGTTCGACGCCGAGGAGATCTACGCCCTCGCCAAGACGATGGCCTGACCCATGACCGAGAAGACGTCGCCTGCCAACGAAACCATCCAGGGCTTCCTCGACGGGCTCGCGAGCTCGGCCCCGACCCCCGGAGGCGGCGGAGCCGCCGCCATCTCCGGTGCCATGGGCGCAGCACTCCTCAGCATGGTGTGCAACCTCACCATCGGAAAGAAGAAGTACGTCGAGGTCGAAGGCGAGCTGAAGGAGATCCTTGGCAAGTCGGAAGCGCTCCGGGCGGAACTCACCGGCATGATCGCCGACGATGTCGAGGCCTTCGACGCGGTGATGGGAGCCTACGGCCTGCCGAAGGGCACCGACGAGGAGAAGGCGGCGCGCGCCGCCCGAATCCAGGAGGCCCTCAAGGTCGCCACCGACGTGCCGCTCGCCTGCTGCCGCGCTTGCCGCGAGGTCATCGACCTCGCCGAAGCCGTGGCCGACAAGGGCAACCTCAACGTCATCTCCGATGCCGGTGTGGCGGTCCTGTCGGCCCATGCCGGCCTGCGCAGCGCCGCGCTCAACGTCTATGTCAACGCCAAAGGCCTGGACGATCGCGGCTTCGCCAATGAGCGACTGAAGCAACTCGAAGAGTTGCTCGGGCCGTCAGGACCATTGAACGAAAAGATCTACGAGGTCGTCAAGGCCAAGGTGAACTAAGATCAACGACAGGCCGGCGAGAACAAACTCAGCCGGCCTTTTCGTCTAAAAAATACATTCCGGCCGCCGTTAAAGGCGGAGTGAAAGAGAATGTAAAAAAATATTACAACAGAAGCTCTTTCCGTGAAGTGAAATTTACGAGAGTGTCTGTCCCAGGGAAAAACGCCGAGGAGAACGCACATGGACGTGCATGAGTATCAAGCCAAGGAGCTGCTCGCCGGATTCGGCGTTGCGGTCCCCAAGGGCGCGGTGGCCTTCAGCCCCGACCAGGCGGTCTATGCCGCCACCGAGCTCGGTGGCTCGTTCTGGGCGGTGAAGGCCCAGATCCATGCCGGCGCCCGCGGCAAGGCCGGCGGGATCAAGCTGTGCCGGACCTACAACGAGGTCCGCGATGCCGCCAAGGATCTCCTCGGCAAGCGTCTCATCACCCTGCAGACCGGCCCCGAGGGCAAGCCCGTCCAGCGCGTCTATATCGAGACCGCCGACCCGTTCGAGCGTGAGCTCTATCTCGGCTACGTCCTCGACCGTAAGGCCGAGCGCGTCCGCGTCATCGCCTCCCAGCGCGGCGGCATGGATATCGAGGAGATTGCGGCCAACGAGCCCGAGGCCCTGATCCAGGTCGTGGTCGAGCCGGCCGTCGGCCTGCAGCAGTTCCAGGCCCGCGAGATCGCGTTCCAGCTCGGCCTGAACATCAAGCAGGTTTCGGCGGCCGTGAAGACGATCATGAACGCCTACCGGGCGTTCCGCGATTGCGACGGCACCATGCTGGAGATCAACCCTCTCGTCGTCACCAAGGACGACCGTGTCCTGGCGCTCGACGCCAAGATGTCCTTCGACGACAACGCCATGTTCCGCCGGCGCAACATCGCCGATATGCACGATCCCTCGCAGGGGGATCCGCGCGAGGCCCAGGCCGCCGAGCACAATCTCAGCTACATCGGCCTCGAGGGCGAGATCGGCTGCATCGTCAACGGCGCAGGATTGGCCATGGCCACCATGGACATGATCAAGCATGCAGGCGGCGAGCCGGCGAACTTCCTCGATGTCGGCGGCGGCGCCAGCCCCGACCGCGTGGCGACGGCCTTCCGGCTCGTCCTCTCGGACCGCAACGTCAAGGCGATCCTCGTCAACATTTTCGCCGGCATCAACCGCTGCGACTGGGTCGCCCAGGGCGTGATCCAGGCGGCCAAGGAAGTGAAGATCGACGTGCCGCTCATCGTCCGGCTCGCCGGCACGAATGTCGAGGCGGGTAAGAAGATCCTGGCCGAGAGCGGCCTCGACCTCATCACCGCCGACAGCCTGTCGGACGCCGCCACCAAGGCCGTCGCCGCCTGCGACGCCGCCAAGCGCAGCCACTGAGACGAGGGGAGGATACGTCATGAGCATTCTGATCGACGAGAAGACCCCGATCATCGTCCAGGGCATCACCGGCGATAAGGGTACGTTCCACGCCAAGGAGATGATCGAGTACGGCTCGAACATTGTCGGCGGCGTCACCCCGGGCAAGGGCGGCAAGACCCATCTCGGCGTGCCGGTGTTCAACACCGTCAAGGAAGCCGTGGAGGCCACCGGGGCCACCACCTCGATCACCTTCGTCGCCCCGCCCTTCGCGGCGGACGCGATCATGGAAGGCGCCGATGCCGGCCTCGCGCTGATCTGTTCGATCACCGACGGCATCCCGGCCCAGGACATGATGCGGGTGAAGCGGTATCTGCGCCGCTACCCCAAGGACAAGCGCACGATGGTGGTGGGCCCGAACTGCGCCGGCATCATCTCGCCCGGCAAGTCGATGCTCGGCATCATGCCCGGCCACATCTATCTGAAGGGGAATGTCGGCGTGATCTCGCGCTCGGGCACCCTCGGTTACGAAGCGGCCGCTCAGATGAAGGAGAAGGGCATCGGCATCACCACCTCGGTGGGCATCGGCGGTGACCCGATCAACGGGTCGTCCTTCCTCGACCATCTCGCCCTGTTCGAGCAGGACCCCGACACCAAGGCCGTGCTGATGATCGGCGAGATCGGCGGTCCGCAGGAGGCCGAGGCCTCCGCCTGGATCAAGGAGAACATGTCGAAGCCCGTTATCGGCTTCGTCGCCGGTCTCACCGCCCCGAAGGGCCGCCGTATGGGCCATGCCGGTGCCATCATCTCCGCCACCGGCGACAGTGCCGCCGAGAAGGCCGAGATCATGCGCTCCTACGGCCTCACCGTGGCCCCCAGCCCCGGCGATTTTGGCTCCACGGTCGAGCAGGTGATGCGCAAGCTCGCCGCCTGAACGCGTCAACCCTCCCCCCTCAGCGGGGGAGGGTAGTCGCGGAGCGACCGGGAGAGGGGCTGGGCCGCCCGGCCGCCGACGGACCCAACCGCAAAAACCACCCCTTGATCGCCCCGACGCTGCGTTCCATGCTGCCGGGGCGGCCGCACCCTTACCGTTGCCCGCGCGTCCCCAGCGGCCATCGGCTCAACTCTGTTCGAGGTGGCCATCCGATGACCGATACCCTCCACGCCCCGGTCGGGACCCTCGACCATCCCTTCGCGCCACCGGTCATCACCGGCACGTCGTCGAAGGAGGCGCTCGACATCCTGTTCCACGCCCTGCTCGAAGTCGCCCGCCGGCATGAGCCGGAACTGGAGGCCGTGCTTCTTGGCAAGGCCAACATCTCGGAATTCTCGCCCGAGCTCCTCGCCCGCGCCCTCCAGGTGCAGGGCATCTGGTTCCAGCTGCTCTCCATCGCCGAGCAGAACGCCGCCATGCGCCGGCGCCGGCATTTGGAGCGCACCAAGGGACGGGCGGAGCTCGGCGGCAGCTTTAGCGCGGTTCTGGCGGAAGCGGTGAAGAACGGCATTAAGGCGCCCGAGATTCACGCGCTGCTGAAGGATCTGCGCATCCGCCCGACGATCACGGCGCACCCCACTGAGGGCAAGCGCGTGACGGTGCTGGAGAAGTTCCGCCGCATCTATCTCGTTCTGCGCGAACTCGAACTGCCGCGCTGGACCGAGCGCGAGCGCAACGGTCTGATGAACGAGTTGCGCGACCAGATCGAGCTCGTCTGGATGACCGGCGAACTCCATCTGGAGAAGGCCACCGTGGAGCGCGAGGTCGCCTGGGGCCTGCACTTCTTCGACGAGACCTTGTTCGAGATGCTCCCCGAGGTGCTCTACTCGTTGGAGGAGTCGCTCGCCGAATACTACCCGGACGAAAAGTTCGAGGTGCCGGCCTTTTTCCAGTTCGGCTCCTGGATCGGCGGCGACCGCGACGGCAATCCCTACGTCACCTCGTCGGTGACCCGCGCCACGCTCCAGCGCAACGCGCTCGCCTCCCTGCGGCGCTACCGCGACGGGGTCACGGCCCTCGGCCGCACGCTGTCGCTCACCGAGCGCTCGCTGCCGGTGCCGGCGACGTTCAAGTCCGAACTCGCGCAGCTTCTCGCGGAGAGCGGCGACGGGCGCGCCATCGCGAGCCGCAATCCGGGCGAGGCCTATCGGCAGTTCCTCACCTGCATCCTGCGCAAGCTCGAAGCCACCATCGCGCGCAACAAGGGGCAGCGCACGAGCGGCCCCGACTACCCGAGCGCCGACGGGCTCATCAACGACCTGCGCCACCTCGAAGCCGGTCTCAGCGACGCGAATTGCCCGTCGCTGGCCATCGACCTCGTCCGGCCGGTGCGCCGCATGGTCGAGATCTTCCGCTTCTCCACCGTGCGCCTCGACTTGCGCGAGAACACTACGCGCACCACGAAGACGCTCCACGCCCTGTGGCAGCAGAGCCACGGTCAGAACAAGACGCCGCCCGCCCTCGAATCCCCCGAGTGGAAGAGCTGGCTGCTCTCCGAACTGGCGAAGCCGATGCACGGGGAGCGCTCGTTCGAGAGCCTGCCCGACGATGCCCGCGAGACGCTCGAGACGTTCGCGCTCGTCGGCGAAATGCGCGAGCAGCTCGACCGCGAGGCCTTCGGCTCGTTCATCCTGTCGATGACCCGCTCGGTCCCCGACATCCTCGGCGCCTATCTCCTCGCCAAAGAAGCCGGCAACTTCCTCGATGCCGCCGGCACCGAGATCTGCTGCCTGCCAATCGTACCCCTGTTCGAGACCATCGACGACCTGCGCGCCGCGCCCGCCATCATGAAAGAGCTATTCTCGATTCCCGTCGTGCGCCGCTCCACCCGCTGGCAAGGCGGGATGCAGGAAGTGATGATCGGCTACTCGGATTCGAACAAGGATGGCGGCTTCGTCGCCTCGAACTGGGAATTGTACAAGGCGCAGGACAAGCTGACACAGCTCGGCAAATCGTCCGGCGTCCCAATCGCCTTCTTCCACGGTCGCGGCGGCTCGGTGAGCCGTGGCGGGGCGCCCACGGCCCGGGCCATCGCAGCCCAGCCGCCCGGCTCGATCAACGGTCGCTTCCGCACCACCGAACAGGGTGAGGTCGTCTCGTTCAAGTATGCCAACCGCGGCACCGCCGCCTATCAGATGGAGCTCCTCGCCTCGTCGGTGTTCGACCACGCGCTGAAATCGGAGCGCGAGGCGGCCAAAGTCCCGCGCAACGAATTCGACGACACGTTGGAGGCGCTGTCGGGCGCCTCGCGCGCGGCCTACGTCAACCTGATCCAGCACCCCGATCTCGTGACCTATTTCCAGGCCGCGAGCCCGCTCGACGAGATCGCGCTCCTCAACATCGGCTCGCGCCCGGCGCGGCGCTTCGGCGCCCGCTCGCTGGCGGATCTGCGCGCGATTCCCTGGGTCTTCGCCTGGTCGCAGAACCGCCACGTCATCACCGGCTGGTATGGCGTCGGCTCGGGCCTGAAGAGTTTCCTCGACGTACGCGGGGCGCAGGGCGAGGCACAGCTGAAGCGGCTTTTTGCCGAATCGAAGCCGTTCCGCCTCATCCTCGACGAGGTCGAGAAGACACTTCTCATGGTCGATCTCGCCATCGCGAAGGATTACGCCGGTCTCGTGCCCGACGAAGCCGCCCGCAACAGTATCTTCCCGCTGATCGAGGCTGAGTACGAGCTGACCCGCGAGATGGCCCTGCGTGTCAGCGGCGACCGCGAACTGGCCGAGCGCTACCCGCAGTTCCGGGACCGCCTCGTCGGCCGGCTGCCGACGATCAACCAGGTCAGCCGCGAGCAGGTGGAGCTGCTCCGCCGCTTCCGGAGCGAGGAAGACGAGGACAAGCGCGAAGCGGTGAAATCCGCGTTGCTGCTCTCGATCAACTGCATCGCCGTCGGCTTCGGCGCGACGGGCTGAGGCATTTGTAAGGATACCGAGGGTCGGACACGGCCCTGGGGCTGGCGTGCGAGCGCCCCACGACCGGTATGGTGAACCGCGTTTTGCGGCCTCACCACCCACAACGAACCCAACCAAGGAAGGATTTCCCGATGAGCTTTACCCTGATCCAGCAGGCGACTCCGCGCCTTCACCGCTCGGAACTCGCCGTTCCCGGCTCCAACCCGACCTTCATGGAGAAGTCCGCCTCCTCGAAGGCCGACGTGATCTTCCTCGACCTCGAAGATGCCGTCGCTCCCGATGACAAGGAGCAGGCCCGCAAGAACATCATCCAGGCGCTCAACGACCTGGATTGGGGCACCAAGACCATGATGATCCGCATCAACGGTCTCGACACCCACTACATGTACCGCGACGTGGTCGACATCGTCGAAGCCTGTCCGCGCCTCGACATGATCCTGATCCCCAAGGTCGGCGTGCCGGCGGACGTCTACGCCATCGACGTGCTGACGACCCAGATCGAGCAGGCCAAGAAGCGCGAGAAGAAGATCGGCTTCGAGGTGCTGATCGAGACCGCTTTGGGCATGGCCAACGTGGAGGCGATCGCAACCTCGTCGAAGCGCCTGGAAGCCATGTCCTTCGGTGTGGCCGACTACGCCGCCTCGACCCGCGCCCGTTCCACCGTCATCGGCGGCGTGAACAAGGACTTCTCGGTGCTCACCGACAAGGACGAAGCCGGCAACCGCGAGACCCATTGGCAGGATCCCTGGCTGTTCGCCCAGAACCGCATGCTGATCGCCTGCCGCGCCTACGGCCTGCGCCCGATCGACGGCCCCTTCGGCGACTTCTCCGATCCGGACGGCTACACCTCCGCCGCCCGCCGCTGCGCCGCTCTCGGCTTCGAGGGCAAGTGGGCGATCCACCCCTCGCAGATCGACCTGGCCAACGAGGTGTTCACCCCGTCGGAAGCCGAAGTCACCAAGGCCCGCCGCATCCTCGAAGCCATGGAAGAAGCCGCCAAGGCCGGCAAGGGTGCCGTCTCGCTGGACGGCCGCCTCATCGACATCGCCTCGATCCGCATGGCCGAGGCCCTGATCGAGAAGGCCAACGCGATGTCGGCGAGCTGATCCGCTCACTTCGTACACATCGCTAAGCAGGACGGCCGCTTCCGGAAGGGGCGGCCGTCCTCGCTTTAGGCCTGAAATGTCCTATCGTTCACGGTGTGTCGCCGTGAGAACAGGCGCCGGGGCCACTCTCTTCCGCTACGCGAAGACGGCCACACGGCTCCGATCTCGTCGACCGACAAGGGAGAAACCATCATGCACGTGACCATCGAAGACGCTCACAAGGCCATCGAGGCCGCTCGCGCCAAGGCGGTCGAGCTCGACACCCAGATGTGTATCGCCGTCGTCGATTCCGGCGGTAACCTCAAGGCGTTCTACCGCATGGATGGCGCCTGGGTCGGTTCCATCGACATCGCCCAGAAGAAAGCCAAGACCTCCGTGTTCTTCGGCATGATGACCGGGCAGATCGGCCAGCTGTCGCAGCCGGGCGGTCCGCTCTTCGGCATCGAGCATTCCAACGAGGGCCTGATCACCTTCCCCGGCGGCATCCCGATCGTCGACAAGGACGGCGAGATGTCTGGCGCCATCGGCGTCAGCGGCTCCAGCGTGGAGAACGACCACGCCGTGGCTCTCGCCGGTGCGAGCACGATCGGCGCCACCGAACTGCCCGCGCATCCCTGGCGGACGTAAGACCGCATGACGGACACGGTTCATTGGGTGCGTCGCACCCGATGAACACCGTCGGTTAAGCATGCGCGCCCTATCACGGTCCCACCACCCCGAGCCGTGACAGGAGCGCCGATGACCCGGGACCAACTCGCCGCCGAACTGAAGCGCATGGCCACAGCGCAGGTCGCCGACATCGAGCGTGCGGTCAAGGACGGCCACCGGACCATCGCCCTCAACGAACTGGCGGATCTGAACCGCCAGCTGAAGGCGCTGGCCGCAGCCGTGAAGGCCCGGCCCGTCGTACGAGCCTGATACCTCAAAGTCCGACGCGACCGCCTCAGTAGCGCGGATCGCGTCCGCGCTCTTCCAACGGCGGCCCCTCCAACGGCGCCTCTTCGGACAGGCGCTCGTTGCGGGCGAGCCCCTCCGCCGGGCGCTCTTCCCCTCGATCGATCCCTCGCCCGGGACGCGCTTCATCCACGAAGGGAATATCGCGGGGAGGCAACGGGGGCCGCCGCAAGGGTCTCGCCTCGCCGTATGCGCCATCCGGCTCCGGCGGCAAGCGGTCCGAACGCTCCTCACAGATCGTCACCCGTTTCACGATCTCCTCCCCATCGGGCGTGATCCGACGTCGGACCACGGCCCGGCATGGCGCGATGAGACGCGCCGCTCCGCGCTCCGGGCCTAACTCCTCGATCGAAGGCGGGGGGCGCCGCTCGACGGGGAAGTCGCGCGGCGCTCCATAGGGCTCGGGGAAATCGGCGGCGAGAACGGGCACGCCGCAGAGCGCGAAGACCACGAATCCCGACAGGATCGGTGGCATGCGGAGCTTGGCAAAGGACGAAAACGGGTTTTCGAGCACGGAACGCTCCGGAGGGAGGACCGCCCCCGCCATGGGGTTGCGGCACGAAACCATCCTGCCATCGTGCCGCTGAACCGGAGTATCCGTGAGCGCTCGGATAGTGTTCATCTCGGTGCGCGCGGCCTCGCTGCCGGTAATCCCCGCCTCGATACGGTCATGCCTTGCCGTCGACGGCCTTCAATTGCGCCACGAGGTCGGCGATCTCGCCCCGGGCCCGGGCCACCGCAACGGAATCCTTGCCGCGCACCACGATCCGGTTGGCAAACCCCTGCTGCGTCATCGACGGATAGGAGCCGATGGAGACGCCGGGGTGAGCCTTCGCAATTTCGCTCAGGCCCGAGGCGTAGTTGCCCTCGGGCAGGTTCCCGGCCTCGATCGTCTCCGACAGAACGCGGGCGCCCGTCGCGAGGGTGGGGCCGATCTCATCGAGCATGGCCTGCATGATCGCTGGCACCCCGGCCATGACGAAGACGTTGCCGATGCGAAAACCGGGGGCCTTGGAAATCGGGTTGGCGATGAGGTCCGCCCCCTGCGGGATACGCGCCATGCGCAGCCGCGCCTCGTTGAGGTCTTCCGGCTTGTGCCGCTCAAGCAGCATGGCCCTGGCGCGCGGATCGATGTCGATCGTCACGCCGAAGGCGACGGCCACGCAATCGGCGGTGATGTCGTCATGGGTTGGGCCGATCCCCCCGGTGGTGAAGAGGTAGGTGTAGCGGGTCCGCAGTGCGTTCACCGCCTCGACGATCTCCGCGGCCTCGTCGGGAACGATGCGAACCTGCCGCAGGTCGATGCCGACGGCCGTGCAGTAGTCGGCGATGGTGCCTATATTCTTGTCCTTGGTCCGCCCGGACAGGATCTCGTCGCCGATGACGAGGATCGCGGCGGTGATGGGGGAGGGAGTGGCGTCGGTCATCAGAATCCGTGGCGGTCGCGAGGTGATGGAGCACGACGTAGCGCGACGATGCCCACCTGACCATGGCGGCTCCCTGGTCCGGCAGGCGGGCTACTGATAGGTGCGGGACATCCGCTCGGATGTGGAGTTTCGCCCGATGAAGTTCGCAGCGCCGCTGATCGAGGGCCGGCTCGTCCAGCGCTACAAGCGGTTCCTCGCCGATATCGAGTTGGCGGATGGCAGCCTCGTCACCGCGCATTGCGCCAATCCGGGCGCCATGCTCGGCCTCGTCGTGCCTGGTTCACGCGTCCTGCTTTCGGCCTCCACCAACCCCGCGCGCAAGCTCGGCTTTTCATGGGAGCTGGTGGAGGCTGACCTCCCCGGCGGTCCGCAATGGGTCGGCATCAACACCATGCGGCCCAATGCCCTCGTCGCCGAGGCCTTCGCCGAGGGCCGTCTCCCGCCGTTGGCGGGATACGCTTCGCTGCGTCCCGAGGTGCGCTACGGTCGTGCCAGCCGGGTCGATTTCCTGGCCACGGGCGAGGGCGTGCCGCCCTGCCACGTGGAGGTGAAGAACTGCCACCTTCTGCGCCAGCCGGGTCTCGCCGAGTTTCCCGATTGCGTCGCCGCCCGTAGCGCGCGGCACATGGACGACCTGACGGAGGTCGTCGCCCAGGGCGGCCGGGCGATGCTGATCATCGTGGTGCAGATGCAGGCCGAGCGGTTTGACGTGGCGAGGGACCTCGACCCGGCCTTCGACCGGGCCTTCTCCAGGGCGGCGGCGGGCGGGGTCGAGATCCATGCCCATCGCTGCCGCATCGATCCGACCGGGATCTCCATCGCCGACGCGATCCCGATTATGCCGTGGAGCGGCAGAGGTGCGTGAGCCGCCATCGTCGACGCCGCGCGATTTCATGGCCCCTGCGGCCGAATCCGTGGCATGCTCGTGTCCCGACGATCCAAGGAGACGATCATGGCGAGTGAGAAACCACGCGGTGGCCGCGAAGCGAAGAAGCCGAAGAAGCCGGTCGTCAAGACGATCGCCGCAGCCCCCTCGACCAAGGGCACCGTAAGCATCGGCGCCAAGAAGTAGCGCCACGTCAGGCGGGCGGCGCTGCCTCGACTGACGTCGGCGGCGCCACGCCCCCGAGTTCGAGAAGAACGATTTCCGGCGGCACCCCGATCCGGATCGGGACACGGCTGACGCCGAAGCCGCCGGAGACGATCATATGCCGTCCGCCGAGGACGACATGGCCGTAGGTCAGATCCTTGTCGCGCGCGAACGGGCTGAGCGGCGACATGCCGAAGAGCCGAACCTGGCCGCCATGCGTATGCCCGGACAAGGTCAGCGAGACGCGCCCCGGCACGGCGGGAAAGATGTACGGCTCGTGCGCCATGAGAAGGATCGGAGCTTCGTCGCTCACCTGCGCCAGGGTGCCGGACAGATCGTCGCGGCCGCGCCGATCGCCCCGCGGCAGGAACGGTTCCTGATCTCCGAGACCGGCGATCCAGAACGGGTGACCGTCCTTCACGAGCCTGAGAACCGTGTTCTCCATCACCGGAATGCCGCGCGCCTCCAGCACGCGCTGCGCTTCGACGGGTCCGCGCCGCGTCGCCTGGGCAAACTCGTCGTCCCACCAATCATGGTTGCCGAGGACGGCGTGGACTCCGAGCGGGGCTCGCAGGCCCGCGATCACCCGGGCGAAATCGACGAGCGGCACCTTGCGCGTGGTCACGCTGGGGCCGGACGGATAATCTCCCAGGAGCAGGATGAGATCGGGTTCGAGCCGGTTCGTCGCATCGACGATCTCGGCGATCCGGTCGAGCGGCATGGTCGGCTCGCCGACGTGGAAATCGGCGAGGACGGCGACTTTCAGTCTCAAACCCGTAGTCCAGCCGGGCAGCACCGGAGCGTATCGCGTCACCACGAGGCGATGGCGCGGCTCGATCACGAAGCCATAAGCGCCCGTCGCGGCCATTAGCGCCGTGCTCGCACCGGCTCCGGTGAGGAACTGCCGTCTCGTCGGCAGGATCAACATATCATCGTCCTCGACCGCGGAGTGGATACGAATTCATTGCCCTGGGGCGGTTACGAATCCGGCGCAGTCAGATTCCGCTGAATGTGTCTCGATGACCAAGCCCGTGAGGGCTTGGTCGCAATGTCTCGCTGAAAGGCGCTCGTCTCGGGAAAGAACGGCCTCAAACGAGGGGCGCATCCTCGTGCTGGAAGCGGGAGAGCTGCCGGCGGGCGGCGAGTTTCCGGGCCGCCTCTTTCGCGGCGGATGCCGAGACGTGAACCGCTGCGGCGAGGGCGGGCAGTGCCACGGGGCGGAAACCTTCGCGATCGGTTACCAGACCGGACGCGCGGGGCGTCGACGAAATGGCTGCGCGCTGGTTCAGTTCGGGGCGGGACATGGGAACGGGTCCTGTTTCACGGTGTCGGAACGCCACCAGATCCTCGTTTGTCTGGTTGGCGATCACGCCGGTCTCTCGGGCACCCTCGAAGAGGTTCGACCCGGACCGGCGCTGAGCGGCACAAGATCCATATGCGGCGAAGGATCATGAACGGGAGCTTAAGGATAGGCGAAAGTTCAGCAGGGTAGAGTTCCATCTCGCCGCGCTGCGTGTCTTGCGACACACGCAAGCAATATTGGAAAAATAAAAAATACCATTCCGCAGCGCAATCTGACCTTCATTGCGACGCGGAAGATCTAGACTTTTATGTGGCAGCGCCGCCCTAAAGCGCCGCCTTCAGGCCTTCCGATGCGATCCAGGCCTCGGTCCGGTCGAGGGCACGGGTGAGGCGGTCGAACAGCGTGTCGATCTCGTCGTGCGAGATGACCAGGGGAGGGCAGACCGCCACCCGGTCACCGGCGAGGAACCGGACGATCAGACCCTCGGCCTGCGCGAAGGCGACGCAGCGGGCCGCAACGCCGGCCTTCGGTTCGTATTGACGCTTGGATGGCTTGTCGGCGACGATCTCCAGGCCTCCGATGAGACCAAGTCCCCTTGCCTCGCCGACGATGGGGTGTTCGGCCAGTGCCGTAAGCCGGGCCTGGAAATGCGGAGCCTTCTCGGCGACGCCTTCAACGATGCGATCGCGCTTGTAGATCTCGATGGTCTTCAACGCCACGGCACAGGCGACGGGGTGACCGGAATAGGTGGTGCCGTGGCCGAACGTCCCGAGCTTGGCGCTCTGCGTCACCAGCGCCTTGTAGAGCGGCTCGTCGATGCTGATGCCACCCAGTGGCATGTAGCCCGATGTCACAGCCTTGGCGAAGGACAGGCTGTCGGGCCGCATCCCCAGGGCTTCGGAGCCGAACCACGTGCCGAGACGCCCGAAGCCGCAGATCACCTCGTCGGCGATGAAGCGCACGTCGTAGCGGTCGAGCACGGCCTGGATCTTGGCGAAATAGCCGGCCGGTGGGGCGATGGCGCCGCCCGCACCCATCACCGGCTCAGCCACGAAGGCGGCGACGGTATCGGGCCCCTCGCGCAGAATCAAGGCTTCGAGCTCGTCAGCGAGGCGTTGCGAGAACGCCTCCTCGGTCTCGCCGGCCTCGGCGAAGCGGTAATGATGCGGGCAGCCCACATGCAGGAAGCCCGGCAGCGGCAGGTCCCAATCAGCGTGGTTGGCCGTGAGGCCGGTCATCGAGGCCGTGGCGACGGTGACGCCGTGATAGCCCTTGATCCGCGAGATGATCTTCTTCTTGGCCGGGCGCCCGAGTGCGTTGTTGAGATACCAGGTCAGCTTCACCTGGGTGTCGTTAGCCTCCGAGCCGGACGAGGTGAAGAAGATCTTCGACGTCGGGATCGGCATCAGCTCCTTCAGCGTTTCCGCGAGCTCGATGGCCGGGTCGTGGCTGCGGCCCGAGAACAGGTGGGTGAAGGGCAGGCGCGACATCTGCTCGGTCGCCGCCTCCACCAGTTCCTCGTTCGAGTAACCCAGCGCCGTGCACCACAGGCCGGCCATGCCTTCGAGATAGGGCCGACCGTCGCTGTCGTAGACCCAGACACCATGGCCGCGCTCCAGCACCAGGGGGCCGGTCTCGCGGAAGGTGGAGAGGTTGGTGTAGGGATGGATCAGCGTTTCGACGTCGCGGGTCGCGAGGTTCGAGAGCATGGGCCTGCCGTTACCTGTGGAAGCGGGCCGGTTCGGCCCCGTGTTCATGCGATGCCACACTAGCGACCCGGCGCGCCTTCACAAACCCATCCCGTCACCGCAGCGCCTCGCACGGATCGTCAGGACCATGCTCGACCCCGCAACCTTCGTGGCCCATCCGGCGCCCGGCCGCTCATGCGGAACCTGCACCCTGTGCTGCAAGGTCTACGACGTGCCCGCGGTGGAGAGCGTCGCCGGCCAATGGTGCCGCCACACCAAGCAGGGCAGGGGCTGCGCCATCCATCCGACGCGGCCGGACCATTGCCGCGCCTTCCACTGCCTCTGGATGACCGAAGCCTGGCTTGGCGCCGAGTGGAAGCCGGAGAAGGCCAAGATGGTGCTCGCCCTCGATCCGGTAACGAAGAACATGAACGTCCAGGTCGATCCCGGCCAGCCGAATGCGTGGCGGCGCGAGCCGTATTACGCACAGTTGCGGCGCTGGGCCGCCGCATCGCTGGCGCAGGACCGTCTCGTCCTCGTCCATCTCAACATATCCACCACCGTGATCCTCCCCGACCGCGACGTCCCCCTCGGCGTGTTCGAGCCCGGCGACAGGATCGTGCGGCGAGATCGCGCCGGCACCTTTGATGTCGAGAAGGTGAGGGCCGGCGCGTGAACCAGACCCGCCAACGCCGTCTCGTCGGCATCCTGTTCGACAAGGACGGCACCCTCATCGATTTCGACCGGACCTGGGGGCCGGCGGCCCATGCGGTCATGAATTGTCTGGCCGGGGGCGACCGGGGGCGCCTGGAAGACCTGATGGCAGTGAGCCACTACATCGAGGAGGAGCGCCGTTTCCTGCCGACGTCGCCTCTCATCGCCGGTTCCTCGGCCGCCTATGGCCCACTCTGGGCGAAGGTCCTGGGCCAGCCTGCGGGACCGGATTTCTACGGGGAGATAGACCGGCTGTTCCGGCGCGAGGGTCTCGCGCATCTGTGTCCCATCGGCGAACCGGCGGGAGTGGCACGCGACCTCGTCGATCGGGGATACGACCTCGGTATCGGCACCAATGACGCCGAAGCCTCGGCCCGGGCGCAAGGCGATGTTCTCGGCCTGACACCGCATCTAAGCTACGTCGCGGGTTACGATTCCGGTCACGGATCCAAGCCGGAACCCGGCATGGTCAGCGCCTTTGCCGCGCATCTCGGCGTCGCGCCGGGGCGGATCGCGATGGTCGGGGATTCACCCTACGACCTCGTCGCCGGCCGCTCGGCCGGGGCCGTGACCATCGCCGTCCTCAGCGGCCCCCTGGGGGAGGGAGCCCGTGAAGTCATGGCACCGCTCGCCGACCATGTGATCGCCTCGATCGGCGATCTGGCCGCCCTGCTCGACCGGATCGCCGATGAGGAGACGTCATAGGCGGCCGTCCCAGGGCGGATGGAAGGGGAATTTTTACCGGTACGCGACCATAGTTCGGACCGCCATCGAGAGGCCCTTGGTTGCGCCATGCGTCATCCCATCCGGCAGAGCGATGGCGCAACAATGATGGGGCGATGGCGCATCGCGGACGCTTCGCCGTCGCGCCACCCTCCCTGCTTTTGCGGTGAGTACCCGACGATGATCCGTGACGACCGCACCGGCTTCAAGGGCGGCAGCCTTGCGGCTCCGACGAAGCGCGACATTCTCCGCGGCGTCGCCGGCACGGCCTTCACGGCGGCGCTACCCTTCATCGCCTCGCCCGCCCTCGCGCAGACGGGGAAGGCGCCCAAACACGTGCTCGTTCTCGGGGCCGGCATGTCCGGGCTGACGGCGGCGCTGGCACTCCTGCGCCGCGGCCACCGCGTCACCGTGATCGAGTATCAGGACCGCATCGGCGGCAGGCTCTTCTCCCTCCCGCTGAAGAACGGGCAGTTCACGGAGGCCGGCGGCGGGCATTTCCGGTCCAACATGCCCTATGTGCTGAGCTACGTCCGGCGCTTCAACCTGCCGCTCCTCAGCCTCAACGACGGTCTTCCCCGCTACATGGTCGGCGGGCAGACCGGGACGGGCGCCGACCTCGCCAACTGGCCCTGGGCTGTCTCGCGGGAGGAGCGCAACGTCAGCGTCGCGACGAGCCTCAACCGCTATCTCTACCGGGCCGGACTCGACACCGATTCGGTGCTCGATTCCCGCTGGCCCGACCCGGATTCCCTGGCGCGCTACGACAACGTCACCGTGGGCGACCTCGTGAAGGGCGTCGGCGCCTCGGACGCCTTCTGCCAGCTCCTCGACGCCCATGGCGGCACCTTCACCAGCCGCTCGCAGGCGCTGGGTGCCATTCCCGACCTCGCCTATCATTTCGGCGACCAGAACGTGTTCCGCATCGAAGGTGGCAACAACCGTCTGCCCATGGCGCTGGCGGGGGCGATCGGCCCGGCCAACATCGTTCTCAAGGCCGAGGTGGTCAGCATCGAGCAGACCAACGGCGGCGTCCGGGTCGGCACCCGCGACGGCCGCGACTTCTCCGGCGACGCGATCGTATCGACGATCCCCTTCAGCGTCCTCGGCGGCATCGATGTGAAACCCGGCTGGTCGGAGGGCAAGCGGCGCATGTTCGCCGAGATGGAATGGGACAAGACCGTGAAGGTCATCGTCCAGACCAGGACGCCGTCCTGGCTGTCCAAGAACGTCCATGGCTGGCCGATGGCCGGCGGCGACCGGCCCTGGGAGCGGGTCATCGACATCACCGGCAACGAGACCGGCTCGCATGGAAACGTCTTCTTTTACCTCAACGGCGCCAATGCGGAGGCGATCCTGGCCCGCCCCCGCGAGACGCGGGCTCAGGTGACCGTCGATCAGTTCCGCGCCGACATGCCCGACCTGTTCGACGAGGTGATCACGGTGAAGGATTTCGCCTGGACCGAGCAGCCCTGGATCAAGGGCTCGTTCGGCTCGCCGCCCCTGGGCGGCGGCTGGATGATCCGGGAATGGACGACGCCCGAGGACCGCCTCCATTTCGCCGGGGACTTCACCAGCCTGAAGACCGGCTGGGTCGAGGGCGCGATCGAGGCGGGCCTGCGGGCCGCCCGTCAGATCGACCCGCTGGTGGAGGCCGAGGGCCGACCGGTTATCCGTCAGTCGCTCTGACCATTCGGGATTTGGCACGTGCGGCGGACGTCCGCCGTTGTCTGGTGTCAGGTCTCCGAATCGGCGCGGGCCACGTCGCGCCACTTTAGAACGAGCTGCTCGAAGGCCGCGATGTCGTCCTGTGGCAGTGTGCCGAGGGTGCGGGCGACATAGGCCTTCTGCGCGGCGATGCCACGGGCCGCGATCTCGGTCCCGGCCGGAGTGAGGCGGAGGGCGTGCGAGCGCCGGTCGCCGGGAATGGCGTGGCGCTCGACGAAACCGGCCTGCACGAGCCGGTCGATCAGCCCCGAAACGTTGCCCTTGGTGACGTAGAGGCGGGCGGCCAAATCCTGTTGCGTCAGCCCCTCGCGTTCGGTGAGCGTCGAGAGCACGTCGAATTGCGGGATGGACAGCCCGAGGCCGCGCAGCTCGGCCGCCATCGCGGCGGTCACCCTGCGGTTGAGGCGGATGAAGCGGAACCAGACCCGCAGTGGGTCGTCCGATGGGGCATCGGTCACGGGATTTTCGGGCGCTGCGGTCGGATTCATGGCGACGCCGCTATAGCAGAAGCAGGCGGCATCGAAAGCGCGGCCATCTCGCGGGTGGCGTCGGAAAGCGAGGCCCGGTAAAGCTTTGGGCTCAAGCGCGCGGGCACCACCTCCCGATGGCGCGGCGATCTCCCGGACAGCGATTTCACCCGTATCATGCGTCGTTCGCTTATCGAGGAGCCCATCACCCGCGCCGGTCCGCTCTCGCGCGGGACCGCGATCCTGTCGGTCCTCGTGACGCTGTTCGCCCTGGTTCTGGTGCGCGACCCACGGGCGGAGGAGGGGCCCGCCCTGGTGACGCTGGCGTCCGGCCTCGTCCTGGCGGTGATCGCGATCGCCTTTGCCGTCTACGCCTTCATCCGGGTCTGGCGCGAGGGAGCGCGCGGAGTGGGAAGCGCTCTCGCCGGTCTGTTCCTCGCCGCGATCACCCTCGGTTATCCGGTCTTCGTCGGTCTGCGCGGCCTGCGGCTCCCCGCCATCATCGACGTGACCACCGATACCGACAACCCGCCCGCCTTCTCGCGCTCGCATGCTGCCTTCGCGGCGCGCGAAGGCCATTATCCCCCCGATCCGGGGCCACAGGCACGGAGCGCGCAGCGCGCCACCTATCTGCAGATCGCCCCGCTCACCCTCGACCTCGACGCCAACGCCGCGTTCGAACTCGCCCGGAAGGCCGCGGTGAACCGCAAATGGCAGATTGTGGAGGCGATCCGCCCCGGGGGCCGCGTCGGCAATGGCCGGATCGAGGCGGTGACGCGCGGGCTCATCCTGAACCTCGCCAGCGACATCACGGTCCGTGTGCGACCGAGGGCGGACGGAGCCCGGATCGACGTGCGCTCCGCCTCCCGCATCGGCGACCGCGATTTCGGCGCTAATGCCGACACCATCCGGGCCTATCTCGACGAGGTCGCCAACCTCGCCATCGCCGTCAAGTGAGCGGTCGGGCCGGCCCTCGTCGCCCTTGTGGGGCGGAGTTGGAGGTCGGGGTAGTCGGGCGACCCTCAGCTTGCGGAGGCTGGCGGAGCCACCTCCGCTCCTAAACTCTCCCCACAAGGGCTACGATGTTCACACATCGCGCGGGCAGCGCGGGTCCCCTCTCCTGGAAGGAGAGGGACAGGGTGAGGTGTGTGACTTCTCCGGAGATGGACCACACCTCACACCAACCCTCTCCTTCCAGGAGAGGGAGCCGGTCGCGCCTCATGCCGAGCTCTCTTGGATAGAGCAGCAGCCGTCGCGCAAATGCGTGAATCCAACAGCCTTCGTGAGGAGGAGTTGGAGGTCGGGGTGGTCGGGCGACCCTCCCGCTGCGGAGGCTGGCGGAGCCACCTCCGCTCCTAACCTCTCCCCACAACGGCTACGATGTTCACCTATCTCGTGGGCAGCGCGGGTCCCCTCTCCTGGAAGGAGAGGGACAGGGTGAGGTGTGTGAATTATCCGGAGATGGACTACACCTCACCCCAGCCCTCTCCTTCCAGGAGAGAGAGCTGGTCGCGCCTCATGCCGAGCTCTCTTGGATAGAGCAGCAGCCGTCGCGCAAATGCGTGAATCCAACAGCCTTCGTGAGGAGGGGTTGGAGGTCGGGGTGGTCGGGCGACCCTCCCGCCGCGGAGGCTGGCAGAGCCACCCGCGCTCCTAACCTCTCCCCGCAAGGGCTACGATGTTCACACATCGCGCGGGCAGCGCGGGTCCCCTCTCCTGGAAGGAGAGGGACAGGGTGAGGTGCGTGACCTCCCCGGAGATGGACCACACCTCACCCCAACCCTCTCCCTCCAGGAGAGGGAGCCGGTCGCGCCTGACGTCGAACTTTTTTGGATAGACGAACAGCCGTCGAGCGAATGCGTGAATCCAACAGCCTTGGGGCGGGAGTGGGAGGTGGGGGTGGCCGGGTGACCCTTAGGCTGCGGAGGCTAGCGGCGCCACACTCACTTCTGCCCTTTCCCCAAGAGGGGGAGAGAGACGCGGGATGCCTAAAAAGGGCAGAGGTGTGAATCCAGTCGCCAGACGGGGGAGGGGGCCTAGCGCGACCGCCCGATCCGGGTCCGTCACACGAAGCCGGTTTCAGGCCGGCCTGTAGGTGCTGTCGAGGCGCGGCGGGCCGTCGGTGACGACGAGTCCGCGCTCCACCAGATCCTCCAGATGGGCGAAGACCGAGAGCGCCGCCGCACCCTGGAGGGGTGCACTGAGTCCCTGATAGATCACGCCGACGATGGAGCGGATGTCGCGGTCCCCGGCCTCGATCCGGCTGCGGATCGCGCTCTCGCGCTGGCGCCGGTGGGCGGCGAGGCCGCGGACGAAGCGGCGCGGATCGCGCACGGGGCCGCCATGACCCGGCCAGTAGATCGTCTCGTCGCGCCCGCGCAACGCTTCGAGCGACGCCATGTAGGCGCGCATCGAACCGTCGGGGGGGGCCACGATGGTGGTGGACCAGGCCATCACGTGGTCGCCCGAGAACAGGGACGCTTCCTCCGGCAGGGCGAAGGCGAGGTGGTTCATGGTGTGGCCCGGCGTTTCCACCGCCCGCAGGGTCCAGCCCGGCCCGTCCAGCGTGTCGCCCTCCGCCATCTGGCGGTCGGGCCGGTGGTCCCGGTCGGCGCTGGCGTCGAGATGCGGGAACTCGCCCTCCGCGAGGAGTCTGGCGGCGCGATGCGGGCCGCAGCCGACGATAGGCGCGCCGGTTTCCGCCTGCAGCAGGCGGGCGCCGGGCGAGTGGTCGCGATGAGTGTGGGTGACGACGATGGCGGTGAGCCGCTCGCCGGCAATGGCGGCGATCAGCGCCGCCACGTGAGCGGCATCGGCCGGGCCGGGATCGATGATCGCGACCTCGCCCCGTCCGACGATGTAGCTGCAGGTGCCGCTCGACGTGAACGGACTGGCATTGGGACAGATGCGCCGGCGCACCAGGGGCGACAGGCTCACGGTCTCGCCGTTTGCCGGCGCCGCACCGTCGAAATTGGGATCCGCCGCGGTGTCGCCGTCGTCGCTGGTCTTGGTCATGCGGCACCTGGGAACGATCACACTCGCGTCCGCCCCTAAGCCATCATGGGGCGGGCCACAACGGAAGCCCCCGCCATGAGTGACGTCAGCGGGTGAAGGGCGAGGACACCACGACGCGGACGACGGCGAAACCCGCACCGGCGTCCTGCCGGCGCCGAACGTCGCCAAAGCCTCCGGTCCCATCGCCGGCGCCCATCTGGGCGACGCGGATGCGCGGAGCGCGGTCGACCGCTCGGCCGGCCTGACGGACATCCTGCTCGGCGGCGCGGGCATCGGCCTCGCGCCGGACGACGTCGATCTTGCGGTCGATGCTGCGGCGCTCGCGCCGGGAGAGGAGACCGGCCTCGCGAAAATCCACCACCGTGAAGCCGCCGGGCCGGGTGGAGACCACCACACGGGCGCTCGATGGGGTGGCGACCACGTCGCCCACCCGCGCGGTCGGGTCGCGCTCGATCGGCAGAGGCGCCGCCGCCACGCCGTCGGGCTGGCAGGAACACTGCTCGACACGCCTGGTGCGGTAGAGATTGGCGACCTCGAGGGCTCGGTAGGGACGCCCGTCGAGGCTGACGGCCCGGTCGAGATCGTTCTGCTTCGCACCCAGCGTGTAGAGGCTGGTGGCGGCGTTGGGGCAGGCCGCGGCACAGGCCGCCTCGTGCAGGGGAACATCGGAGCGGGACACCAATCGCCCGAGAGGGAACAGGTAGCCGTCGCAGGCCCGGACGCAGACCGTGCGGGCTCCCAGCGCCGAGGCGGTCCGCGCGGCGGAGGCGACGCGGCTCGCACGGGCGGGGGAGGGTCGCGTGAGACGAGCCAGGCGTGGCGTCTGGCGCGGCGCCTGGGCCGCCGTGATGCGGCCCGCTTGGGGAAGGGAGGCGTAGCGGGGCCGGGCAGGACGCGGCATCGAAACGGGCGCGGGCTGCGGCTGGACCGCCGGCCCGCGAAAGATCTCTTCGAAGAAACTGAAGATGCCCCCCTGCTCGGAGGCCTGGACGAGGCTCGATCCGGCAACGACACCGCCGAGACCGAGGATCAGCCGGGCCATGACCGGGGCGGCGATCTGCGTCTGTGACGCGAAACTCGTCCGTCTCCTGCCGGGGTTCGTCGACCGCATCGTTTTCTTAATCCCTCGGCAACCATCCGTTAGGACGCCCGTCCTGCCTAAAGCCGAGGCGTGCGCCTTCGCAACGGGGGTAGACCACCGAGTCTCACCGATCGGCGACCGACCGGTCCCACCCCATCCCGGTCCACGCATTTCGCCGGCGGGCGGATCTGGGGGGAGGGAGGACCCGGTCCAATCTCGACCACGATCCACTCGCGACCACGATTGTTTCGTGCCCTCGACACAACACGCGCGCGGCAGAGCCGAACCTCAGCGCCGACCGCTATCTTAGCCTTTGTTTTCCATTATAGCCGATGCTATACGCCGTTTTGGGTGCGGTGCGGTACCCACGACTCAGCTCGACGGAAGACGCGGCATGGACAGGCTCGACGAAGACCGGGGGTGGCGCTTCAGCCGCGAAACCAACGAACAGCCGAGCCTCGGGCGCATGAACGCCAGCATTCCCGTGCTGTCCCAGGGAACCTGGCTGCGGCGGCTGCTGGCCTTCATCGGGCCGGGCTACATGATCTCCGTCGGCTACATGGACCCGGGCAACTGGGCCACCGACATCGCAGGCGGTTCGCAATTCGGCTACACGCTGCTGGCCGTCATCCTGCTCTCGAACCTCATGGCGATCGTGCTGCAGGCCCTCTCGGCCCGGCTCGGCATCGCCACCGGCCGCGACCTCGCCCAGGCCTGCCGCGATCATTATCCCCGGCCGGTCAGCCTCGTCCTGTGGGTCGCCTGCGAAGCGGCGATCATCGCCTGCGACCTCGCCGAGGTCATCGGCACCGCCATCGCCCTCAAGCTGCTCTTCGGCATCCCCCTCGTCATCGGGGCGATCATCACCGCCCTCGACGTGTTCCTGATCCTGCTGCTGATGCGGCGCGGCTTCCGGGCGCTCGAAGCCTTCGTCATCGCGCTGCTGCTTGTGATCTTCGTGTGCTTCGGCATCCAGATCGCGCTCGCCGCGCCTCCGATCCAGGCGGTGCTCGCGGGCTTCATCCCCTCGTCGCAGATCGTTACCAATCCGGCCGCCCTCTACATCGCCATCGGCATCATCGGCGCGACCGTGATGCCGCATAACCTCTACCTGCATTCCTCCATCGTGCAGACGCGGGCCTATCCCCGCACCGAGGACGGGCGTCGGAGCGCCCTGCGCTTCGCGGTGACGGATTCGACCATCGCCCTGATGCTGGCGCTCTTCGTCAACGCCGCGATCCTGATCATGGCCGCCTCGGTGTTCCATTCCACCGGGCGCACCGACGTGCAGGAGATCGAGCAGGCCTACGAGCTGCTGTCGCCGCTGCTCGGGGCCGGGATCGCCTCCACTTTGTTCGCCGTGGCGCTCCTCGCCTCGGGGCTCAACTCCACCGTCACCGCGACGCTGGCCGGCCAGATCATCATGGAAGGCTTCCTGCGCCTGCGCATTCCCGATTGGGCGCGGCGCCTGATCACGCGCGGCATCGCCATCGTGCCCGTCGTCGTCGTGACCGGGCTCTACGGCGAGGATGGCACGGCGCGCCTGCTGGTGCTCAGCCAGGTCGTCCTGTCCATGCAATTGCCCTTCGCGGTGATCCCCCTCGTCCGCTTCGTCTCGGACAAGCAGAAGATGGGAGCGCTCGTCATTCCCGTCTGGCTAAAGCTTCTCGCCTGGGTGATCGCCGGCATCATCGTCGTCCTCAACGTCAAGCTCCTGGTGGATACCGTCACCGGCGCCTGACGCTCACGGTTCTCCGTCCGCGGTCCTGAGGGCAGCGGGCGGACACCGCACAGAACACCCCCACCGGGCCGCGTCGCGGCATCGGACGGGAAAGCTTTGCCCACATATATAGCATAGGCTATACTATCGAGATGAGGCGTCGATGATCAGCATGCGGATGATCGCGCGGTGGCGATTGGGGCCGGCCCGGATGGTCGCCGCGGTTGTCGCTCTCCTGGCGGCCAATCCCGCACGCTCGGATCCCGTTGACACCGGTGCCGTGGACGATCGTCCGGCGCAATCGGCTCCCTTGGAGCCCGATCGTCCCCCCTCCATCCAAACCTCGCTCGGCACGTTCGGCGATCCGGGCGGAGTCCGCAGAATGCTGGCGGCGCGGGGCATCGACTACAACCTGCTCTATACGAACGAGGTCCTCGGCAACGTGTCCGGCGGGGTGAGGCGGGGCGCGATCTATGCCGGCAAGTTCGAGACCGCCGTCACAATCGATTTCGACCGGCTCGCCGGTTGGACCGGCTGGAGCGGGTTTGCCAACATCTTCCAGATTCACGACACCGGCGGCCTGCGCGACCGGAGCTTCCAGCGGCTCATCACGGTCAGCAACATCGAGGCCTATCCCTCGACGCGCCTCTCGGAACTCTGGCTGGAACGGGCCTCGGACGACCGGCATCTGAGCCTGCGCATCGGGCAACTCGTGGCGGACGGCGAGTTCTTCTCGTCGGAGACCGGCAAGATCTTCCTGAGCAACGACTGGCCGACGATCACCGGGGCGAATCTTCCGAGCGGCGGTCCCGCCTACCCGATCTCGACCCCCGGCATGAGGCTACGCTGGACGCCCAATGCTTCGGTGAGCGGCCTGTTGGCGATCTTCAACGGCGATCCCGGTGATCAGGCACGCGTCAACCGAACCGGTCTGAATTTCCGACTGAACGATGCGCCCCTGGTGATGGGAGAGGTTCAGTTGCGCACATCGGCGGGTCCGGACGGGCTCGGCCGAAGCCTGAAGCTCGGCGGGTACCGGCATTTCGGGCGCTTCGACGATTACCGCTACGACCGGACCGGGCTTGCCCTGGCAAATCCCCGCAGCAGCGGCGCGGCTCACCGCCATACCGGCACGAGCGGGGCGTATGCGGTCATGGACGCACACCTGTACCGGCCCGCAGGCGGCGACGAGGCCGATGGGATCGCCGCCTACGCCCGTCTCTCCACGAGCCCGTCCGACCGCAACCTCATCGATCTCTGGGCGGATGGGGGTATCGTGGTCACGGGCATGGTGCCCGGCCGACCGAAGGATGTCTTCGGCCTGAGTTTCATTTACGCGCGGATCGGCGGGAACGCCCGGCGCTACGACCTCGACCGGATCTCATTCGACACGGAGTTCCACGTTCCGCGCAGCTACGAGGCGACGATCGAGGCGACGTATCAATTCGCAGTGGCACCAGGTTGGACGATCCAGCCGGACATCCAGTACGTCTTCAATCCCGGCGGCGGGACCAGCGACCCGCTTCGCCCGGGCCGGCGCATCAAAGGCGGCGCCGTGTTCGGCCTCCGCTCCACACTCACCTACTGATCAGGCGCGATCAGCGCCGGCGCGCATCACGCACGCGAACCGGCACCAGCTGGGGAGTGGGTGAAGTGCCCTCGACCGCCTGGGCGAATCCGCGAGCGGCAGCAGCGACCGCGTCGAGGAAGCGTCGTGCGAGGGATGCGGCCAGCGACTCTCTCATCAGAATGTATCCGTGCTCGGGAACAGGTGACGAACGCCACATGGGACACCGGGTTCCACACTAAGGTCAATCGCTATGTGGGGCTTTCCTCCGGGCACCGGCAAGAGACCCGTCGATATGACGCATGTTAGGGATGCGGACACGTCGGGATGCGCACCCCCGTGAAGACCCGCACGTGCGGCCAACGGGTGAATTGCGGGAGACGGCGTGGGCGGAAAAACGAGAATCCCGATGGAGCCAGTCCCGGTCGACCGGTGCCGCACAGCAATCGTGACCGCTTTGTGTCAAAGTCAGGAACCGGCCTGACAACTTGGCGTTATTGCTGTCATGAGGTCGCGGCACAGGTCGCGCCAGCTTCAAAAGGATCCGGACCATGCTTGGTTGGGCTGTAACATTCCTCGTCGTTGCTCTCGTGGCCGCTCTGCTTGGCTTTGGTGGTATTGCCGGCACCGCCATGGAAGCCGCGAAGCTCGTCTTCTTCGTCGCGATCGTCCTGTTCGCCATCTCGGCCGTGATTGGCCTGATGCGCGGTCGTTCACCGACGCTCTGACCGAAAGATCTGTCGGCGCAGTCGCGCCACGACAGACTGAAACGCAGGAAGCCGCCGGATAGCCCGGCGGCTTTTCTTCAATCAACACTCACCTCAATGCCTGCCATCGTGCCGATTCACACCTCAGGCGCGGCATACATGGGGTAACTCACGCTTCATCGCGGGTTTGATTGGAGGATTCGTCCATTCGGGCGATCAGATCGCGGAAGCGGTCCGGAACCGGTTGTTGAACGATGGTGTCGTACATGGCTCGGAGATGCAGACCGATCCGTTTTTGAGTGAGATCACTCAGGCGGTGGGAATCGAGACCTTCTGGCTTCGGTTCATGTTCCTGCTCCGATCGCGTCTCCGTTGCGGAGATGCGGTCCGTCTCGTCATCGTCCATTCGGTTATCCCCTTGATGCCACGTGGTGGCATCGCCGCGATTGTTTTGCGGCTTGACATAAGTCATGGCTGCACCTGCAACGCAGCGCCATACAATCGGTTCCGGGCTTAGCGGAACACAGCCCATCGATCCGCGTTGTGGCGGTGGCGATCACAAAGAACGGCAGAGCCTAAGGGGATCTAATGTCGACAGCTCAACTCGTCGTGCAACATCTGCCGTACCTGCGCCGCTACGCGCGGGCGCTGACCGGCAGCCAGGTCGCCGGCGATGCCTATGTGGCCGCCACCCTGGAAACGCTTGTGAACGAGCCCGATACGCTGGGGCGCAGCACCAACGTCAAGGCCGACCTGTTCCGCGTCTACACGCGCATCTGGAACTCCCTTTCGGTGAATGGCCAGAGCGATCATGTTCAGCATGATCTGCCGGCCGAAGTGCGTCTCGGCCAGATCACGCCGTTGCCGCGCCAGGCCTTCCTGCTGTCCTGCCTCGAAGGTTTCTCCGAGGAAGATGCCGCCGTGATCCTCGAGGTCGACGTCAGCCAGGTGCGTGACCTCGTCGACGAAGCGGGTCGGGAGCTGGCGGCCGACATGGCGACGGAAATCCTCATCATCGAGGACGAGCCGCTGATCGCCATGGACCTCGAAGCCCTTGTGGAAGGCCTCGGTCACAACGTCATCGGCGTGGCGCGCACTCGCACCGAGGCGATCAAGATCGCGTCGGAAGGTTCGCGTCCCGGCCTGATCCTGGCCGACATCCAGCTCGCCGACGGCTCGTCCGGTCTCGACGCGGTCAACGATCTACTGAAGACTTTCGAGGTTCCGGTGATCTTCATCACCGCCTATCCCGAGCGGTTCCTCACCGGAGAACGTCCGGAGCCGGCCTTCCTCATCGCCAAGCCGTTCCAGCCCGCCAACGTGTCGGCCGTGATCAGCCAGGCGCTGTTCTTCCAGCAGAGCGCCCGTCGGCGCGAGAAGACGGCCTGACGCACACAGCGTCACAACGCGAACGAAGCAAAAAGCCCCGGTCTCGGACCGGGGCTTTTCTTATGGAGATTTGCCTCGTCCGGGCATGAAAAAACGGGCCGGACAGGGTCCGGCCCGTAAAAAAGTTTCCGGCCAATGCACAAGGGGAATGCGGGGGAGGACCAGGCGGCCGGGTGATCTGACAACGAGCCGGATGCCACACGGTTCCGAAAAATGCACCGCTCTTCATTTTGTGGATTGACGTGATTTTTATGCCACGCGCGGCAGCGAACGGCTCGCCATCAACCGAAAATTTTTCGCAACAAAGAGCGTCTCGTTCACTAGTCATAAAGTTTTTAGACCAGTCGAGGAACTCGTGACCAGCTCGTTTCGTTGTCCGGCATCCTGTCAAGCTCCGTTTGGAGATTACGACAATGCTTCGGTCCGGTTTGATCCTGAGTGTCGGTGGACCTGCAGCCCTCTTGACGATGCTCGTGCATCCCCTCCTGCAGCGCGAAGCGGATCTCCGGTCGCCCCCGAGCGCGGTTACGCAGCAAGCGCCCGTGAGCGTCATGCCTGCGATCATCCTCGCCCCGTCCGGTCTCAACAAAGCCGAGGGCACGACAATCAGGATCTCGACGGCGCTCGCCGTCGAGCGCCGGGTGCCTGCGATGGCGTCCGATCAGAATTCAGCGCTGACGGACAAGCCCGTGCTCAAGCCACGCCGGACAATGCGAGATGGCTGCGAGGGAGCGATCAGTTCGCTGGCAGGCCCCGAAGCGCGCCGCATGATCCCGGGGCGTTGCATCGCCTGAACACGCTCCTCCCTCCGTCGTGCACAGCAAAAAACCCTTCGCGAAAACGAAGGGTTTTTTGCTGCGGAAAGTCATTGTCGGAAAAAGGGACCAGATCGCCGTAGATCGCCCTCAACGAGAAAGGCGCGCACCGGCAAACGGCACGCGCCTCATCTCGATATCGATCCAGGCTTTAGTCTTCGCCGTGGCGCCCGGGAGTGGTCGACTGACCACCTTTGCGACCGGCCGACGAGGCGAGTTCGCGATCCTGGGAAAATGAACGCTTTTCCGCGGGAACGCTCCGTCCACCCTTGCTCGCGATCTCGCGTTGCCGCTCCAGATCCATCGATGCAAAACCTCGCTTTGAGGTAGAATTTCCTGATGCCATCAGCGCCTCCTCAGCATGTGGTTCTCTGACAGAACAACCTTCGCCAATATCGATGGTTCCTCGGCCGGCGTTGCCGAAGACAAATGGCCGCCTCCATCTGGCCAGGCACCGTCCATCACTGTCGTCGCGTGCCTCGGCGCGGGAAAAAACGGATTGGAAAGCCGGCTGGTCGCTCCTGTGGATCGGAGGTGCCGGACCGCCCCGGCGATCCTGGTGATGCGGAGGTATGCGCGAGGATGGGGCAGGGCTGGACAATGGATGGGCAAACCGCATGGATGCGCGGGACGTAAAGGCGCCCGGCGGTCGGCGTCTGCGAGCGGAGCGCTCAGAATGGTCCAAGCATCATGACCCTCGACACGGAGGTCTCTTCGCTACGACAGGTGCCGTTGTTTCGCGGTGTCGAGCCGTCGCGCCTAAAGCTCCTCGCCTTCACCAGTGACCGGGTTCATTTCGAGGCCGGCCAGCAGCTCTTCGCCCGCGGCGATGTGGCGGATGCCGCCTACCTTCTCCTGGAAGGCTCGGCGGCCGTGACCATCGATGGATCGTTCGGCCCGTTCCGGCTGGCGCTTCTCGGGCCGAATGCCCTCGTCGGCGAGATGGGCATCCTGGCCGATCAGCCGCGCTCGGCCACCGTCCAGGCCGAGACCCCCGTCATGGCACTCCGCATCGATCGGACCGTCTTCCTCGAGCTCCTGGCTCAGTTCCCGCAGATCAGCATCGCGGTCATGCGCGAACTCGCGCTTCGACTCGAACATACGAATCAGCAGCTGGCGGAACGCCGCGCCTGAATCGGAACCGTCATTCCGTCGGGTAGGTGATGAACTCCATCAACGACCCGTCCGGATCGCGAAAATAGACGCTGATCCCCGTGCCGGCCGCCCCGTTACGCTCGACGGGGCCGAGTTCGATCGGAACGCCCTGCGCCGCCAGATGCGCCACCGCGTCGTCGATGGAGCCCGACCAGCGAAAGCAGAGATCGCTTCCGCCGGGCATCACCGGCCGTTCGGCCAGGGGCGTCGGCGACAGGCCCGGGCCATGGACGTTCAATTGCACGCCGCCGAACCGGTACGCGACACCCTTCCCACGGGGGATCACCTCGGCCCCGAGCACGTCGCGATAGAAAGCGGTGGAGCGCTCCCAATCCGAGACATGGATCACGCAATGGTCGAGATGAATCGCCGGCCCGAGATCGGCGAGGGGTTCTTCGATCTGCGCGACCGTGAGCGTCTCAGTATCGGCCATCGCCCCTGCGCCTTGGTTTCCGGCGGCCGAGCCGCGTACCCGCCACCATGCCTCCTGCGGCCTGAGGGAGCAACGCGACGTCGAACCATCCTCGGCGGAATACAGACCTGAGATTATCTTTATGATCTCAAGTTGCATTATGGGCGGTCTCGCCGAGATCATCGTCGGGGCTCACCCTGGGGCCGGGGCCCGGAGCGACGTTGTCCCTGGTCAGGCTGCGCGCCGCCGGGACGCCGGGCGAGCGCGAGGGCCGATGGCGCAGCGTTGGCGTGCTGAACGCGCAAGATCAGTCGATCCGACCGGGCTGACTACGACCACGACCTCTCGTGAATCCGGCAGGATGGGCAGGTTCCCTCATGCTGCGACGTGAAAGACACAACATCAGAGGCCATCGAACGGTAGTCATGAGGGCAATGATCCGCCCGACGACCACTTTCGTGGAGCCCTCGATGCCTATTCGCCGCGTCCTTCTCAGCCTGCTCGTCATCGCTCCATTGGCCGCGTGCAATTCCCGTGGCCCGATGACGGTCGCACAGGACGACGAGGCGGCTTGGTATACCGGCTCGATGCCCGACAAGCCCTACGACGTGCCCCTGGTGGACACGTCGCGGCTGGATCCGAAGTATCGCCGCCAGGTCGTGCGCTACACCGGCGCGGAGCAGCCGGGCACCATCGTCGTCGACATCGACAACCGCCAGCTCGCCCTGGTGCAGGAGGACGGGACAGCCCGTCAGTACGGCATCGGCGTCGGCAAGCTCGGCTTTTCCTGGAAGGGCGAGGCCAAGGTCGGCCGCAAGGGCGTGTGGCCGGACTGGAGCCCCACCACCACGATGGTCTCCCTCAACCCCGACCTGCCGCGGACCCGCAAGGGCGGCGTCGACAATCCGCTGGGCGCGCGCGCGCTCTATCTCTACCAGAACAACCGGGACATCCTGTTCCGCATCCACGGCACCAACGAGCCGTGGAGCATCGGCGAGCAGATGTCGTCCGGCTGCGTGCGCATGCTGAACGAAGACATCGTCGACCTGTTCGAGCGCGTTCCCGTCGGCACGCGGGTGCTGGTCAGGCGCAACGGCAAGTATCGGGTCTGAGACGAGGACCGAGGCCGCGGCATCAATGTGTCAAGGCCCCGCTGACATCGCATCTCGATCCTCGGGCGAGGTCCGCCGGGAGCGATGATGGCTCACGCTCCGGCGGAACCGTCCGGCGCCCTCTCGTCGGGGTGATCCGCGACGCCTGGACCGGAGGTTCGTCCGGGCTTGCAGTCCATCCCCCCGCTTGGGTGATGCATATTTGTCACGTCCGGGTATGACAAACCGGGGCTCTCGTTACAAGCAACGTGCCTCGAACGGCCGTTCATCTTGCGTTGCAGCATGCAATGGTCCAACGCGGCATCTAGGGGTATGATATCCCGAAGTGTTGCAAGCGGATCAATGACGATGGCGAAGTGGGTCTACTCGTTCGGCGACGGCAAGGCGGAGGGTCAGTCCTCCATGCGCAACCTCCTCGGAGGTAAGGGCGCGAACCTTGCCGAGATGTCCAATCTCGGACTCCCAGTCCCTCCGGGCTTCACCATCACCACCGAAGTCTGCACCTGGTACTACGACAACGGTCGCCAGTACCCGGCGGAGCTGAAGGCCGAGGTCCAGACCGCCCTCGATGCGGTCGGCGCGCTCACCGGGCGCGGCTTCGGCGATCCCAAGAACCCGCTCCTCGTCTCCGTCCGTTCCGGTGCCCGCGCCTCCATGCCGGGCATGATGGACACGGTGCTGAACCTCGGTCTCAACGACACCACCGTCGAGGCCCTGGCCGAGGGCGCCGGCGATCCGCGCTTCGCCTACGATTCCTATCGCCGTTTCATCACCATGTATTCGAACGTGGTCCTCGATGTGGAGCACCACGCCTTCGAGGAGGCGCTGGAGCATTACAAGGAGACCAAGGGCTTCAATCTCGACACCGAACTCGGTGCCGAGGACTGGAAGCACATGATCGGGCTCTACAAGAAGATCGTCCGCGACGAGCACGGCTCGGACTTCCCGCAGAACGCGGAAGACCAGCTCTGGGGCGCCATCGGCGCGGTGTTCAGCTCCTGGATGATCCCGCGCGCGAAGAAATACCGCGAGCTCAACAGCATTCCCGAGAGCTGGGGCACGGCGGTCAACGTCCAGGCCATGGTGTTCGGCAACATGGGCGACACCTCGGCCACCGGCGTCGCCTTCACCCGCAACCCCTCCACCGGCGAGCGGGCGCTCTACGGCGAGTTCCTGATCAACGCCCAGGGCGAGGACGTGGTGGCGGGTATCCGCACGCCGCAGGACATCACCGAGAAGGCGCGGATCGAGGCCAAGTCCGACAAGCCGTCGATGGAGCGGGCGATGCCCGAATCCTACGCCGAGCTGGTGCGGATCTACGGCCTGCTCGAGACCCATTACCGTGACATGCAGGACATGGAGTTCACCATCGAGAGCGGCAAGCTCTGGATGCTCCAGACCCGCAACGGCAAGCGCACCGCCAAGGCGGCTCTGCGCATCGCCGTGGATCTCGCCGCCGAAGGCCTGATCACCGAGGAGGAGGCGATCGGCCGGGTCGAGCCCGCCGCCCTCGACCAGCTCCTCCACCCCACCATCGACCCGAAAGCCGAGCGCAAGATCATCGCCTCCGGCCTGCCGGCCTCGCCGGGTGCGGCCACGGGCGAGATCGTGTTCAATTCCGAGGATGCCGAGGCCGCCCGCAAGGCCGAGCGCAAGTGTATTCTTGTGCGGATCGAGACGAGCCCCGAGGACATCCACGGGATGCACGCCTCCGAGGGCATCCTCACCACCCGCGGCGGCATGACCTCGCACGCCGCCGTGGTCGCCCGCGGCATGGGCAAGCCCTGCGTCTCGGGCGTCGGCACGATCCGCGTCGACTACAAGGCCGGCACCCTCACGGTGGCGGGCACGACCCTGAAGGCCGGCGACAAGATCACCATCGACGGCTCCACCGGCCAGGTGCTCCTCGGCGAAGTGAAGATGCTGGAGCCCTCGCTCTCCGGCGAATTCGCGACCCTGATGGGCTGGGCCGACAAGGTCCGCACCATGAAGGTGCGCACCAATGCCGACACGCCCACCGACGCCCGCGCCGCCCGCAATTTCGGAGCCGAGGGGATCGGCCTCTGCCGCACCGAGCACATGTTCTTCGAAGGGGACCGGATCGTCGCCGTCCGCGAGATGATCCTCGCCGACGACGTCGAGGGCCGCCGCTCGGCCCTGGCCAAGATCCTGCCCTATCAGCGCCAGGACTTCGTCGAGCTGTTCACGATCATGTCCGGTCTGCCGGTGACGATCCGCCTGCTCGATCCGCCCCTGCACGAGTTCCTGCCCCATACCGATGCGGAAGTGCAGGATGTCGCCAAGAGCACCGGCGTGTCCGAGGAGAAGCTCCGCCGCCGGATGACCGAGCTGCACGAGTTCAACCCGATGCTCGGCTTCCGCGGCTGCCGCCTCGCCATCGCCTTCCCCGAGATCGCCGAGATGCAGGCCCGCGCCATCTTCGAGGCCGCCGTCCAGGCCGCCAAGGAGACGGATGCCCCCGTCACCGCCGAGATCATGGTGCCGCTGGTCTTCACCCAGATGGAGTTCGACATCGTCAAGGCGCGCATCGACGCCATGGCGAAGGCCGTCACCGAGGAGACCGGTGCGACGCTGTCCTATCAGGTCGGCACCATGATCGAACTGCCGCGCGCGGCCCTGCGCGCCGGCGACATCGCAAAGACCGCCGAGTTCTTTTCCTTCGGCACCAACGACCTGACGCAGACCGCCCTCGGCATCTCCCGTGACGATGCCGCGACGTTCCTCGGGGCCTATACCCAGAAGGGCATCCTCTCCGCTGATCCGTTCATCTCGATCGATCAGGAAGGCGTGGGCGAGTTGGTCCGCATCGGCGTCGAGCGGGGCAGGGCGGTCCGCCCCGACATCAAGCTCGGCATCTGCGGCGAGCATGGCGGTGATCCGGCCTCGATCCACTTCTGCCAGGAGGTCGGGCTCGATTATGTGTCGTGCTCGCCCTACCGCGTGCCGATCGCGCGTCTCGCCGCGGCTCAGGCGGCGCTCGCGATGCGGGACAAGACCAACGGCTAGGTGCCTGACCTCCAGACTTTGAAGACCTGAAAGGGCGGCCAGTGGCCGCCCTTTTTCGTGACGCGGCGCCACTGGAAATGTTGTTGAATAATTCTCCGGAAACCCCTTGAACCGATGTCGCTTCGGCACGTTGAGTGCTAGTGCCAGACCAAAGCGCGACGACGCTCCCGGCTGGGTGGGATGGCATTGAACGCGCGGGAACGCCGACCATGAGCGACTCGAGCCAACCTCCTGTATTCCTCTCCGAAACCTCGCATGCCGTGCCCGTGCCACGGGTCGTTCAGCAGGCCTATTTCTGGGTCGTCTCGGCGCTCGGCGGTCTTGCGACCATCGCTCTTCTCGTCTTTGCGGTCGCGACACAGAGCAGTGCCGATGCGGAGCGCATTGCCGAGACCAAGGGACGCTCCAGCGTCAATGCTCTCGTGGGCGCCCTGGCGGTGACACACGGTCGACCCGGCAACCTCTGATCGCCTGCGATACGTCAGTCCGTCTTCGTGGGACCGGTTGAGGTCTTCGCGAGACGCGACCACGCGCATCGTCTTAAGACACTCGCAACCATAACGCCCGATAGTTTGGATCATCCCTTCTGGTCAGCCCTGCGCGTGACCAGCGAGGCCAGGTCCCTAACCGGGTTGTTTGGTCGTGAGTACGAAACGCGTTCGCCGCCCCTGCCAACGGCCCTGGTTTCGCGCCTCCATGGTGCCATGGACCCTTGCCCTTGGCGTCGTCGTCTCCTTCACGGCGAGCGCCGGAACCGATCCTTCCGCGTCGGGCCTGACGGGGCAGGGCGGAGCGCGGATCGCCTTGCGGCTCCCCCACGATACACCGGGGGTTCGTCGCAGGGTCGATGCGAAGGCGACGGAGCGGCTCTATCCGAACCATGAGGCAGGCGCCGGCCAGGACCTGAAGGCGCCCGTCGTCAAGGTCGGCCTTTCCAGCGCCGATACCGGCCTTCTGGTCCCCGGATCCGCGATCTGGTCGCCCGGCCTGGAACCGGCTTCGGGTTTCACGCCACCGCACGAGATGGCCAGCGAAGAAGAGACCGACGAGCCCTCGGACGGCGCCACACCCGCCATTCCGCGCGCCATCGCCCTGTCGTCCACGACACCGGCCCCGGCGGATGCCACCCCGATCGAAGTCGCGGCGGCGAGCCTGATGATCCCCGGCTTCTCGCCGCGAAAGGATCTCGGCGCCGGCATCGCCGAGATCGTCCCCGAGGACGCCCGGCACCGCTATGCCGACCTGATCGTCCCCGATTCCATCGACCGCGAGCAGCGCTGCCTCGCCGAAGCGGTCTATTTCGAAGCCCGGAGCGAGCCCGAGGACGGCCAGGCGGCCGTCGCCCAAGTCGTGCTCAACCGCGTGAAAAGCGGTCTCTACCCGTCGAATGTCTGCGGCGTCGTCTATCAGAACCGCCACCGCTACATGGGCTGCCAGTTCTCCTTTGCCTGCGAGGGCAAGTCCCTGCGCATCACCGACGGTCCCTCCTGGCAGAGCGCCACCCGCATCGCCAGCGCGGTGATCGAAGGCCGCACCTATCTCAGCGAGGTCGGAGGCGCCACGCATTACCACGCCGATTACGTGAAGCCGGGCTGGTCCCGGCGCCTGAAGAAGATGGACGTGATCGGCCGTCACATCTTCTACCAGCTGAAGCGCGGCCAGACCTGAGACCGGTTTAACGGGCCATGAATCGAACGCAGGCGCTTTACTTAAGCAGAATGAAAATTGCGTAGTCTTAAGCCAGGGTTAATTTTACCCTGATCTGCGATAGAGCTTGCTCCGAGCGCAACTTGACCGCCTCTAATGCGTCGAAGGGTGCACGCCAACGTCAGGCGTGCGCCAATCACATCGCATTTCAGTGTCGAGGATTCGAGCATGACCGCGCCGGTCACCCATTTCACGTTATCCGTCTCCGCCCTTGCCGGCGCCCTGCTCGGTGCATCGATTCTCGCGACATCGGCTCAGGCCGGAGGCTGCGGCGGCGCCGAATGCTACCGGCATGTCACGACGCCTCCCGTCTACGACACCGTGTCGGAGCGCGTACTCGTCCGCCCCGCCCGCACCGTCTACCGCTCGATTCCTCCGGTCTACGAGACCGTCTCCGAGCAGGTCCAGGTGTCGCCCGGCGGTCGCGTCTGGCAGACCCGGCGGGATGCCTATGGCGAGATGATCGGCTGCTGGGTCGACATCCCGCCGCGTTTCGCCGTGCGCCATCGCCGGATCCTGGCTCAGCCCGGCCAGACCATCCCCGAGACGATCCCCGCCGAATACGCCAGCGTTCAGCGCTCGGTCCTGGTCTCGCGCGGCCGGTCCGGCTGGGTGCCGACCCATGGCGGTTCAGGTTTTGGCGGCTCAGGTTTCGGCGGCCCAGTTTATGGCGGTCCCGGCTATGGCGGCTCCCACCGCGCTCCGCTCATCGGCTCGATCCCCGACGCCTTCGGCATCACCGGAGCCAGTTCGGCCGATATCGGAGTCGGCCTCGGCTTCTCCACCGGCAGTATCTACGAAGGCTACTGATCGACCGCGAGGCGATACCTCCCCGGCCCCGGGTGCATCCGCGCCCGGGGCCGGCTTGATTCACGCCGGCCCCGCCACAGGTCATCACCCAGGCGTGAGGAGACCGACGGACATGGCGACGTTCAAGGCATGGGTGGTCGAGAAGGGCGAGGCGGGCCAGGTCCTCCGCTTCACCGATTTCGACGAAGCGGACCTGATGGACGGCGACGTCACCGTCCGGGTCACGCACTCGACCCTCAATTACAAGGACGGATTGGCGATGACCGGGCGCTCGCCCGTGGTGCGCCGCTTTCCCATGATCCCCGGCATCGATTTCTCCGGCATCGTCGAGAGCTCCGAGCATCCGGACTACAAGCCCGGCGATGCCGTGGTGCTCACGGGCTGGGGCGTGGGCGAGAGCCATCTCGGCGCCTACGCCGAGCGTGCGCGGGTAAGGGGCGATTGGCTCGTGCCACTGCCGGACGGGCTGACCCCCGAAGAGGCGATGGCGGTCGGCACCGCCGGCTACACCGCCATGCTCTGTCTCATGGCCCTCGATGCCCACGGCCTCAAACCCTCCGATGGATCTGCCATCGTGACGGGCGCCTCCGGCGGGGTCGGATCGGTGGCGGTGGCGCTTCTCGCAAAAGCCGGATGGCACGTCATCGCCGTCACCGGCCGCGCCGGTGAAGCGGATTACCTCACATCCCTCGGCGCATCCGAGATCCTGGACCGGGCCGAACTCGCCAATCCCGGCAAACCTTTGGCGAAGGAGCGCTGGGCGGCCGGAATCGATGCGGTGGGCTCGACCACCCTCGCCAATCTGCTTGCCGCCACCAAGGCCGACGGGGCCATCGCGGCCTGCGGATTGGCCGGCGGCATGGACCTTCCGACATCGGTGGCGCCCTTCATCCTGCGTGGCGTCACCCTGTTCGGCATCAACAGCGTCACCACGCCCCTGCCCAAGCGCAAGGAAGCCTGGGCGAGGCTTGCGAGGGATCTCGATCGGGACCTCCTTGCCAGAATGACGAGCACCGTGCCTCTCTCGGAAGTCGGGGCGCTCGCGGACGACATCCTCGCGGGACGGATTCGGGGCCGCACCGTCGTCACCGTCGGCTGAAGGAAAGCGGAACCGTTTCAGTCCCGGAGCATTGCCGTTTCCATGAGCAGTGCATTCGTCAAAGAGCGTGAGGGCGGCGAAGCCTTCGAAGATCTTCCCGATCGTCCGATCTCGCCCCACCCCAATTTCGTCACGCCCCAGGGTCTTGCCCAGATGGAGGCCGAGGTGGCGCGTCTGCAGTCGGAGTTCTCCGCGCTGACGCCGGGGGCCAAGGCCGACGAAGCCCGTGTCACCCGCGATCTGGCCTACTGGACCGCCCGTCTCGGCTCCGCCGAACTGGTCGAGCCCATGAGCGGCGACACCGTGCATTTCGGCTCGACCGTCTCGCTCGTCAAAGAGGACGACAGCAAGCAGACGTTCCGCATCGTCGGCGAGGACGAAGCCGATCCTGCGAAAGGGTCGATCTCCTACGTGTCGCCGATGGCCAAGGCGCTCACCGGCAAGAGCGTCGGCGACACTGTCGAAGTGAACGGGCACGAGGTCGAGATCGAGTCGATCGCCTGATCGACGCGCGGCCGGCTTTCATCCCGGCCGCCTGATCGATAACGCGTCGGGCACGACGACAGCCGCCGGCCGCGCGGCTTGCGATCGGCGGGCTCCCGTTCTTCGCAAACGCCGCGACGGCCCTTGTAGAGCGTACGGCTGCTTTCCCGAACCAATCCACTTCCGGGCACGTTGCGCGGGCCGATATATCGCCCCGCATTGGGTCGCGTTCCGGCTTTCATCGATGGAGTGAGTACGATGGCGAAGGTTCTGGTTCTCTACTACTCGTCCTGGGGACATGTGGAGCAGATGGCGCATGCCGTCGCCGAGGGCGCCCGCGAGGCCGGGGCCGAAGTCAGCGTGAAGCGCGTACCGGAACTCGTCCCCGACGAGGTCGCCAAGCAGTCTCACTACAAGCTCGACCAGCAGGCGCCCATCGCCACCGTGGACGAACTCGCCGATTACGACGCGATCATCTTCGGTACGCCCACACGCTACGGCAACATGGCCGCCCAGATGAAGCAGTTCATCGACCAGACCGGCGGTCTCTGGGCCCAGGGCAAGCTGATCGGCAAGGTCGGTTCGGTCTTCACCTCCACCGCCTCCCAGCATGGCGGACAGGAGATGACGCTCACGAGCTTCCACACCGTGCTGTTCCATCACGGCATGGTCGTCGTCGGGCTGCCCTACTCCTTCGCCGGGCAGAACGGGGTCGAGCAGGTGAAGGGCGGCACGCCCTATGGCGCCTCCACGATCGCCGATGGCGATGGAAGCCGCCAGCCGGCCGGCATCGAGCTCGATGGCGCCCGCTACCAGGGCAGGCACGTGGCCGGCATCGCCGCCAAACTCGCCGGCTGAGCTCGCCTGACCACGTGTTAAGTCCCGCGCATCACGCGGGACCTTTCCGTCAGCTAATGATGGGCACCCAAGAAAAAAGGCTCGGATAAATCCGAGCCTTGAAAGGAGGAAGGTCATTTGGGGGCTGAACCGACCTTCGTGACTGGGAAACGTGCTCGTCCCGGGTGGGTTCCACGAACTCGCAAAGAAAATTTCAGCGGGGTGCCGCGGCCCGGCGAAGCCGGTCGTTGATCGCATCGCCGAGCCCCGTCCGAGGGATCGGAGCGACGGCGATGATCCCGGTCCCGGCCTCGTCCAGACGGCGCAACGCCGAGAACAGGCCGGCGGCCGCCTCCCGCAGGTCGCCGGCCGCACTCAGATTCAGGCGCGCCGTCGCCGTATCCGTTCCCGGCGGGTCCACGGGGCCGAAGAGCAGGACCGCTTCGTGCGGCTCGACCCGTGACGCGTCCAGGCGCACGGTCGCTCTCGGCGCGTAATGCGAAGCGAGGAGGCCGGGACCGATCGGGGCCGCGCCAGCCTCGTGACCGGCGTCGAGGGAAAATCCCAGAACCGCCTCGAGCGCCTCCCGCGTCACGCCGCCGGGCCGCAACAGGTGTGCGCGACCGTCGAGACAGGCGATGACCGTCGATTCCAGGCCGACCTGAGTGCTTCCTCCATCGAGTATCGCGGCGATGCGGCCATCGAGATCGGCGAGGACGTGTTCGGCACAAGTCGGGCTCACACGGCCCGATCGATTGGCGGAGGGCGCCGCCACCGGCCGCCCGACTTTTCGGAGCAGGGACAGGGCGACGGGATTGGCCGGGACGCGCAGGGCCACGCTAGGGAGCCCGGCCCGCGCCAGGTCGCTGACGGTTCCGCCCGACGCCACCGGGACGACGAGCGTCAGCGGACCGGGCCAGAACGCCTCCGCGAGGCGCAGGGCGATCCCATCAAAGACGCCCTCGCGCCGGGCGGCGTCGAGAGCGGGCACATGGGCGATCAGCGGGTTGAAGCTCGGCCGCTCTTTGGCGGCATAGATCCGCGCGACGGCTTCGGCCTCGGAGGCATCGGCGCCAAGCCCGTAGACCGTCTCCGTTGGAAAGGCGACGAGCCCACCGCTCCGCAACACTTGCGCGGAGCGCGCGATTCCAGCCTCGTCCGTGTCCAGCCTCAGCGTCTTGCCGGGGATTGACCCGAGATCGTTCATATCTAAACTATCCCCTGCCTGAAGGGCGTCGGGCTCGGTGCCGCATCCGCGACGGGGACTGCCTATCCCCGCGAACCCGTCTTGCCTATGCCTGGGGGCACATGGCGCGACGGGCCGTATCGCCGGGTCGGCGCGCGCGTCAAACTCAGGGTAAGCGTCGCTCAAGACGACGCGGGAGGAGCATCCATGACCTATCGCACGCCGGTTGCCGACATCAGCTTCGCCTTGCGCCACGTGGCGGGGCTCGACGCCGCCATCGCCTCAGGCGC
Organism: Methylobacterium sp. W2; assembly: GCF_020662345.1. Lineage (GTDB taxonomy): Bacteria > Pseudomonadota > Alphaproteobacteria > Rhizobiales > Beijerinckiaceae > Methylobacterium. Next base: position 133,956 of record NZ_VMOA01000004.1, read on the forward strand.
CCATGGCGACCTGACGATGGAGGATGCCGACGCGATCCTGCAGGAGGCGGGCCGGGTGGCGGATGCGGTGATCGCGCCGCTCAACCCGGTGGGGGACCGCCACGGCGCCCGTCTCGCCGACGGCGCGGTGACCACGTCACCGGGCTGGCGCGAAGCCTATCGCACCTGGATCGAGGGCGGTTGGAACGGTCTCAGCGCCGAGACCGGTCACGGCGGCCAGGGCCTACCCCTCCTGCTGAACGCGGCCTGCAGCGAGATGTGGAATGCCGGCAGCATCAGCTTCGCCCTGTGCCCTCTGCTCACCGCCGGCGGGATCGAGGCGCTGTCGAAACACGGCTCCGACGACCTGAAGGCGCGCTACCTCGAAAAGCTCGTCTCCGGCGAATGGACCGCCACGATGAACCTCACCGAGCCGCAGGCGGGCTCGGACCTGTCGCTGCTGCGCAGCCGGGCGGAGCCCGCCGGCGACGGCACCTACCGGATCGTCGGCTCAAAGATCTACATCACCTACGGTGAGCACGACCTGACCGACAACATCGTCCACCTCGTCCTGGCCCGGCTGAAGGATGCGCCGGCCGGCACGCGCGGCATCTCCCTGTTCCTGGTGCCGAAGATCCTCCCAGACGGCAGCCATAACGACCTGCGCTGCTCCGGCCTGGAGCACAAGCTCGGTATCCACGGCTCGCCGACCTGCTCCATGGCCTTCGGCGACCAGGGCGGCGCCACGGGCTGGCTCATCGGCGAGGAGAACCGCGGCCTTGCCTGCATGTTCACGATGATGAACTCCGCCCGTCTCAATGTCGGACTGCAGGGCGTCGGGGTGGCGGAGCGCTCCTACCAGCAGGCGCTGGCCTATGCCCGCGACCGGCGCCAGGGCAAGGCGGCGGGCTCCGCCGATCCCGTCAGCCCCATCGTCGAACATGCCGACGTGCAGCGCATGCTGCTGACGATGAAGGCCTATACGGCGGCGGCGCGCGGCATCTGCTACCTCACGGCGCAAGCCCTCGACGCGGCGCGCGGGGCCGAGGGCAGGGCCGGGCTCGACCGGGCGTCGCTGCTGACCCCCGTGGCCAAGGCCTTCTCCACCGACATCGCCAACGAGGTGACGTCGCTGGGCGTCCAGGTCCATGGCGGCATGGGCTTCGTGGAGGAGACGGGCGCCGCCCAACACATGCGCGACGCGCGCATCCTCGCCATCTACGAGGGCACCAACGGCATTCAGGCTATCGACCTCATGGCGCGCAAGCTGCCGCTGAACGGCGGGGCGACGGTGCGGGCGCAGCTCGCCGCGATGCGTCGGGTCGTGGAAGCCGTGCAGAAGGACGCGACACCGGCCTTCGGCCATCTCGGGCCGCGCCTGCGCGCCGGAATCGAAAGCCTCGACCGGGCGACGAGCTTCCTCCTCAAGGCGCTAGCCTCGAACCGGCCGGAGGAGGCGCAAGCGGGAGCGACGCCGTATCTGCGCCTGTTCGGCCTCGCGCAGGGAGCGACCTGCCTCGCCCGCGCGGCTCTGGCCTCGAACGCCGCCCTGCGGGTCGGCGAGACCGATCCGGCCCATGGCGCCCGCATCGCGCTGGCGCGGTTCTTCGCCGAGAACCTCCTCACGGCGGCGGGCGGGCTGGAACAGAGCGTCGTCGACGGCGGCGGGTTCACGCAGGACGGTATGCTGGCTTTGGCGGGGTGAGCGCGCTGGGCGCTCCTCCCCACGGATCTAGGGCTTACCCGTGCTTCTCATCCCAGGCGCCCAACTCGGGAAGGCCCGACTTGGGTTTAGAGGGAGCACTTGGAGGTGAAAGGGGAGGATGCTTCAAGCGGAGCGACGGGTTACGCATCCCCTCGCCCCGCTTGCGGGGAGAGGGCCGCGACGACCTTGTCGTCGACGCGGCGAGGCGGCAGCCGACGGTGAGGGGGCGGACCCGAAAGAGTCTCATCCGGAATCACCCCCTCACCTTCGCTTCGGCTCCGCCTCTCGCTCATCGCGGACACAGCAAGGTGTCCGCGATCCTCTCCCCGCCTGCGGGGAGAAGGGGGCTCTCTCCTCCGTTCGAGATGGAGGTCACAAGCGATACCCCTGCCTTAACGGGGAAGGGGCGGGCGCGCGGAAAGCGGGGACAGACATGACCGAGCACATCGTGATCCACGACACACCGGAGGGCGTCCGTCTCATCCGTCTCGACCGGCCGGAGAAGAAGAACGCGCTCACCGGCGCCATGTACGATGCCATGCGCGACGCGCTCGCGCAGGCGGATTCCTCCGACGCCATCGGGGCGGTCGTCTTTGCCGGGGCGCCGGGCGCGTTCAGCGCCGGCAACGACATCGCCGATTTCGTCGCCGGCGCGCGAACACCCTTCACCGAGGCGCCGGCCCTTCACTTCATCCGCCAATTGGCCCGGACGACGACACCGATGGTGGCGGCGGTGGACGGGATCGCCGTGGGGATCGGCACGACGCTGACGCTGCATTGCGATCTCGTCTATGCGAGCCCGGCGGCGCGGTTCAGGATGCCGTTCGTGGAACTCGGCCTCGTCCCGGAAGCGGCATCGTCCTACCTGCTGCCGCGCCGGGTCGGGATCCTGAAGGCCACCGAACTCCTCTTGCTGTCGCAACCGTTCGATGCGGAGGAAGCCCTGCGTCTCGGCCTCGTCAACGCCATCGCGCCGAGCGACCTCCTGCTCGATCACGCCCTGGCCCAGGCGGCGCGCCTCGCCGCGCTTCCCCCCGGCGCGGTCGCCGCGACCCGCAGGCTCATTCGCGGCAATCAGGCCGAAGTCGAGGCGGCGCTCGAAGCGGAGGCCGTGGCCTTCGAGGCGCGGCTGCGTGCGCCCGAGGCGCAGGAAGCCTTCGCGCGCTTCCTCGGCAAGTCAAAGGCCTCATGAGCGGGCGCGCCTCCGTCCCGGATCTGAGCCGGACGATCTGCCTCGTCGCCGGCGCCTCACGCGGCGTCGGCCGCGGCATCGCCCGCGGGCTGGGGGAGGCCGGAGCAACCGTCATCGTCACCGCCCGGTCGAGCGAGACGGGGCCGCGCACCGAGGGCAGGTCCGAGACCATCGAGGACACCGCCCGCGAGGTCGATGCCGCCGGGGGCGAGGGCCATCACTACCTCTGCGACCACACCAGCGAACGGGCGGTGGACAGGCTCGTCCACTGGGTGCTGCGGCGTTTCGGCCGGATCGACGTCGCGGTCTCCAGCGTCTGGGGCGGCAACGAAGGGTTCGACGGCGAGCGCTACGCCGACGGAGTCGAATGGGGCACGCCGTTCTGGCGCCGCTCCGCTGAGACCTATTCGCAATTCGTCGAGACCGGTCCTTATCCGGCACTGCTCCTCGCCAGGGCCGTCGCGCCGGCGATGGTCTCGGCGAAACGCGGCCTCATCGCCTTCGTCTCGTTCGACACCGAGACCGGCTACCTCGGCGATGTGTTCTACGATCTCGCCAAGGCCAACACCAACCGCCTCGCCTTCGCCTGCGCCCAGGAGCTCGCCCCTCATGGGGTCACCGCGCTCGGCCTCTCGCCCGGTTTCGTCCTCACGGAGCGGGCGCAGGACAACGGCCACGCCGATCGGGCGACCGAGAGCCCGCTTTATGCCGGACGGGCGCTGGCGGCCCTGGCCGCCGATCCCGATGTCCATGCCCGAGCCGGGCGCATCCTGCACGCGGGCGATCTTGCCGCCGAATACGGCTTCACCGACGCCGACGGCACGACGCCGCCGCGTTTTCATCTCGGATCGTGAGGAGACGGCCATGACGGATTCGACGTCCCTGAAGGGCAAGACCCTCTTCATCACCGGCGCCTCGCGCGGCATCGGCCTCGCCATCGGCCTGCGCGCCGCCCGCGACGGGGCCAACGTTGCCATCGCCGCCAAGACCGACACACCGCACCCGAAGCTCGACGGCACGATCCACACGGCGGCGGCCGCCATCGAGGCGGCGGGCGGCCGCGCCCTGCCGCTCCTCGTCGACGTGCGCGACGAGGACGGCGTCGCCTCGGCCATCGCGCGGACGGCGGAGACCTTCGGCGGCATCGACATCGTGGTGAACAACGCGAGCGCGATCTCGCTCACCCGCACACCGCAGACGGAAATGAAGCGCTTCGACCTGATGCACCAGATCAACACGCGCGGAACTTACATGGTCTCGAAATACGCGATCCCGTATCTCGAGAAGGCGCAGAACCCGCATATCCTGATGCTGTCGCCGCCCCTCGACATGGCGGAGAAGTGGTTCGCCCCGCATCTCGCCTACTCGATGGCCAAGTTCGGCATGTCCCTCTGCGTCCTCGGGCTTGCCGGCGAGCTGCGTCGCCAGGGCATCGCGGTGAACGCCCTGTGGCCGCGCACCACCATCGCCACGGCGGCGGTGCGGAACCTCCTCGGCGGCGAGGCGCTGATCCAGGCGAGCCGGACGCCGGAGATCATCGCCGACGCCGCCCATGCCCTGTTCCTGAAACCGTCCCGCGACATCACCGGTCGCTTCCTCATCGACGATAGCTTCCTCGCCGAACAGGGTGTCACGGACTTCACACAATACCGCGTCACACCCGGCATACCCCTTGCGCCGGACTTCTTCGTGCCGGATGCGAACACACCGCCTTCCGGGGCCCTCGCCTGAGACGTAAAGCGTGATCTTCATCCATCAGCCGATCGCCGGCCCCGGGCACATCCTGCTCGACCGCCGTCCCCTCGAACTGCAGGACCCCATTCCCGACGAGACCGTCTGGCTCGACATGATCCGCCCGACGCGGGAGGAGGATCTCAAGGTCGAGGCCTTCATGGGCATCTCGGTGCCCACCCGCGAGGAGATGAAGGACATCGAGCCGTCCGAACTCCTCTACGTAGAGGACGGGGCGCGCTACATGACCGGCCGGGTGCTGAGCAAGGTCAGCGACGCGGACGAACCGGGGCTGGCCGGCATCACCTTCATCCTGCGCGGCAACCGCCTGGTGACGGTGCGCTACGAGGAGCCCCAGGCCTTCCGCATGTACACCCAGCGGGCGGGGCGCTCCACCGGCAACGGCCCATCGGCCGCGCCCTCGGGCGAGACGATCCTCGCCGGGCTGATCGAGACTGTGATCGACCGGGCGGCGGACGTGCTCCAGCTCCAGGGCGAGCGGATCGACCGGCTCTCGGGCAAGATCTTCGAGGAGAAGGCGGACCCGTCCGCCCGCAACACCGCCCTGCAGGACACGCTGCGGGCGCTCGGACGCCTGGGCGACCTGATCTCGAAGCAGCGCGAGAGCCTGGTCTCGATGGAGCGCATCCTGCTCTCGCTCTCGGCGACCTATCGCACCACCAAGGCGCCGCGGGAGTTGCGCGAGGACGTGCGCTCGACCCTGCGCGATCTGCAATCGCTGGAGGAGCACGCGACCTTCCTCTCGTCCAAGATCCAGTTCCTCCTCGACGCGACGCTGGGCCTCGTGAACCTCGAGCAGAACAACATCATCAAGCTGTTCTCGGTCATGGCGGTGGTGTTCATGCCGCCGACGCTCATCGCCTCGATCTACGGCATGAACTTCAAGGCAATGCCCGAGCTCGATTGGACCTTCGGCTATCCCATGGCCGTGGTGATGATGGTGGTGGCCGCCGTGCTGCCGTATGTGTTCTTCCGCTGGAAGAAATGGCTGTAGGGCAGGATGGATCTCGTGCGTCCCCTGACCCTCGGAACCGCTCCTCGGGCCGTCCTGCAACGGACGGCTGGCTAAGGTAACCACATGTGCGGCCGTTTCCTCATCCAGCAGGATCCGAACGTCTTCCGGTCGTTCTACGGCTATCCCGAGCAGCCGAATTTCCCGGCCCGCTACAACGTGGCCCCGACCCAGCCGGTGCCGATCGTGCTGGCGGAGCGCGGGGAGCGGCATTTCCGTCTCATGCGCTGGGGTTTCCTGCCGGGCTGGCTGAAGGACCCCAAGGGCTTTCCGCTCATCATCAACGCGCGCGTCGAGACGGTGCAGGAGAAGGCGACGTTCCGGGGGGCCATCCGCCACCGCCGCTGCGTCTTCCTCGCCGACGGGTTCTACGAATGGCGCCGGGAGGGAACCGGCAAGGCCATGACGCGCACGCCCTACATGATCCGCCGGGCGGACGGGGCGCCGATGGCCCTGGCGGGCGTGTGGGAGAACTGGCTCGGGGCCGACGGGTCCGAGATCGACACCGCCGCCATCGTCACCACGGGCGCCAACGGCACCATGGCGGCGATCCACGACCGGATGCCGGCCATCCTGCCGCCGGAGGCCATCGAACCCTGGCTCGACCATCTCGGCACGGGACCGGGGGATGCGGTCGCGTTGTGCCGGCCGTGCCCGGACGAATGGCTGACCCTCGATGTGGTGGGCGCGCGGGTCAACGATGCGCGCAATGAAGGCGCGGACCTCGCAATCCCGATCGGCCGGCCCAGACCAGAGAGGGTTTCGGCGATTCCGCCGGAGGAGCGCCCGTTATCCAGCGACGAGGACGCTCAAGGGACGCTGTTCTGATCAAGGGGCGAAGACGGTCAGGGTTGGACGGTCAGGGTTGGGCGCTCAGGATTGGGGGCGGGACGAGGAGCGCTCTTCGGCTCCGCGACGAAAATCGTTGTAGACGTCGAGGAGGGCCCAGCCGGCGGTCAGCAGGGAGAAACCGGCGACGGCCGTGACGATGGCTGCGGAAACCAGCAGCTTGGCGGTGAAAACGTCCACGACGAGGGTTCCTGAATGGGGTGACATTTGGCTTGTCCCCAACATGGCCATGACGAGGTATGCCGGCCATGGGATTTCGAGCGCGGCTGCCATGACCGCGCGAAGCCCTGCGGCGTGCTGCAGCGCACTGCGACCCAAAAACGTAGGGGCCGTACGACAGATGGAATCCGGCTCCTACCGCAGCGAGGGCCTGCGCTTGGCGACATCCTTGCGGAACACACCCACCATTTCGAGATGGCTCGAATATTTGAACTGATCGACGGGGACGACCCGTTCCAGGCGATAGCCGCCTTCGATCAGGGTCGCCGCGTCGCGGGCGAACGAGCCGATGTCGCAGGCGACGCCGATGACCAGGGGCACCTTTGACTCCGCGATGCGCTTGGCCTGGGCCTGGGCTCCGGCGCGCGGCGGATCGAACACCACGGCGTCGAAGGTCTCGAGTTCGATGGGCAGGAGCGGCCGGCGGAAGAGGTCGCGGGTCTCGCTCGTGACCCGGCGCAGGCCGCGCGTGGCACGAAACGCCCGGTCGAGGCTGGCGATCGCCGCCGCCTCGCCCTCCACCGCATGGACATCCCGCGTGCGGGCCATGGCGAGGGTGAACGGGCCGGCCCCAGAGAACAGGTCGACGACGCGCTTCACGCGCTTGTCGAGGGCGGAGACCACGAGCTCGGCGAGCATCGCCTCGCCCGCTTCCGTCGCCTGCAGGAAGCCCCCCGGCGGCGGTACGAGGCGGGTCTCGCCGGTGGTGATCGCGGGCGCGCGGCGCTCCACCACGATGTCGCCGTGCAGGGACAGGCGCGCGAGGTCGAGTTCGCCCGCGAGCCGCACCAGCGTGGCGCGCAGGCCCTCGCTCACCGGGCCGTGCCCGCGCAGGTCCACGTCGAGACCGGCTTCGGTGGCGGTGAAGGCGACGTCGAGGGGCTTGCGGCCATGGCCGAGGGGAGCGCTCAGCGCCCGCGCGACGGCCGGCGCCCGGTGGAGCTGCTCGACGGTGATCGGGCAATGGTCGATGGCCACGAGGGCGTGGCTGCGCGCCTCCATCAACCCGGCGACGCCCTTGCCCTCGATCTCGCGCACATGGAGCGTGAGTCGGCGGCGGCCCGATCCATGGGCATCGCGGGCAGGCTCGCACGGCACGTCGATTCCGGCCTGGGCCAGTCCCTGCGCGAGGTTGCCCCGCTTCCAGGCGGCGTAGGGCTCGGGCGCGAGATGCTGGACCGCACAGCCGCCGCAGGTGCCGAAATAGCCGCAGAACGGGTCGATCCTGTCCGGGGAGGGCGTCTCCACCGCGACGAGGGAAACCCGTGCCCCGTCGCTGCGAATCGAGACGCGCTCGCCGGGCAGGGCATAGGGCACGATGGTGCCGTCCGTCGCCATGCCGTCGCCGCGCTGCCCGAGGCGCGCGATCTCGACGGTGCGAAGGTTGTGTTGTTCGGTCATGGTCGTGTCCGTCATGGGCGCACCTGGGAGCGTGCCCCGATGAGGAACTCGCGATTGCCGTCGCCACCGGCGACAGGGGAGGGGATGAGGCCGAGGACCGACAGGCCGAGATCGGCGACGAGGCTCGTCACTTCCTCGCAGACCGCCTGGTGCACGGCTTCGTCGCGCACGATGCCGCCGCGCCCGACCCGGTCGCGCCCCGCCTCGAACTGCGGCTTGATCAGTGCCGCAAGGGCCGCACCGGGGGCCATGAGCGGCACGATTGCGGGCAGGACAAGGCGAAGGGCGATGAAGCTGACATCGATCGCAACCAGGGACGGCGCGCGGGGGATCGCCACCGCGTCGAGGCCGCGCACGTCCCGGCCCTCGAGGCTGGTCACGCGGGGATCGCCGCGCAGGGAGGCATGAAGCTGGTCGCGTCCGACATCGACGGCATAGACATGCCCGGCCCCGGCTTTCAGCAGGACATCGGTGAAGCCGCCGGTGGACGCCCCCACATCGAGGCAGACGAGACCGGCCGGATCAAAGCCGAACGCCGTCAGCGCGGCCTGCAGCTTCAGCCCGCCCCGCGAGACGAAGGGATGGGGCGCGCTCGCCACGATCCGCGCCCGAGGGTCGAGCCTGTCGGAGGCGCGGGTCACGGGGCGGTCGTCGGCGGTGACGAGGCCCGCCTCGATCGCCGCCTGGGCCCTCGCCCGACTCTCGAAATGGCCGCCCTCGACCAGGAGCCGATCGGCCCTCACCCGGTCCACCGTCATCGTACCCTTACGATCCCGTGCCCATAATCTCTTGCCTAAGGTCCCGTGCCCCGGATCGAAGCCCGGCCGGGCGGGCCATCCCGTCCCAGCTACGGGAATTCTCGGGTTTGTCCATCCGGGCAAGGGCATGGCGCGCTTGCGCGGCCGCGGAAGCCCATGGATGATCCACACCCGGTCCTCGGGCGTTGGCGCCCGTCATACCGGATCAAGGAACAGGACGAACGATGGGTACCCCGAGGGAAGTCGAGCTGAAGCTGGATTGCGGCGCCGCGGAACTGCTGGAACTGGCGCGCCACCCGCTGCTCGCCGTCGAGCAGCCGACGGAGGCCGAGTTCCTGTCCGCCACCTATTACGACACGGCCGACCGGGCTCTTCATCGCAAGGGAGTAACCCTGCGGGTTCGCCGCCATGGGGAGCGCCACGTCCAGACGGTGAAGGCCGCCTCCTCGGCGGCCGGCCTGTTCGACCGCTCGGAATGGGAATGGGCCGTGGACGGCCCGACTCCGGACCTGTCGCTCCTCGAGAACACGCCGGTCCCGGACGTGCTCGGCAGCGCGTCCTCACCCGACCTTGCCGCCGTCGTCACCACCGTCATCGAGCGCACCACCCGGGTCGTCGCCCATGGACACTCGCGCATTTCGGCGACCCTCGACCAGGGGCGGGTGGAGACGCCCGTCGGCGATGCGCCCATCTGGGAACTCGAACTCGAACTGATCGAGGGCGATCCGGCGGACCTGTTCTCCCTGGCGCAGAGCCTCGCGGAGACCGTACCCCTGCGTCTCGGCGTGCTGTCGAAGAGCGAGCGCGGCTTCAGGATCCTCAGCGAGACCCTGCGGCGGCCGAGCAAGGCCGGGGCGGTCAAGCTCGACCAGGACGCGTCGGCGGCCACAGCCTTCCGCACCATCGCCATCGCCTGCCTCACGCAACTGCGGCTTAACGAGGATGTCTTCCTCAAGACGCGCGACCCGGAAGGGCTGCACCAGATCCGCGTCGCCCTGCGGCGGCTGCGGTCGGCCTTTACCCTGTTCAAGCCGATTCTCGCCGCCGATCCCACCGCCACGACCCTGCGCGAGGAGATCAAGCGCGTCACCGAGCCGTTCGGGCATGCCCGCAACCTCGACGTCTTCCTCAGCGAGACCCTGGCCGACGAGATGGCGCGCAGGCCGGACGAGGCGGGGCTCGACGACCTGCGGATCCGCCTCGAAGCCGAGCGGGACCGCGCCTACGGGACCGTATTCTCGATCCTCGAATCGCAAGCCTGGCGCGGCCTGATCCTCGATCTGTCCGCCTGGATCGAGACCGGGCCGTGGCGCGGCGATGCGAAGCGGGAGGCGGTCTCAGCCCGCGATCATGCGGAAGCCACGCTCGACAAGGCCCGCCGGCGCATCCGCAAGCGCGGCCGCCATCTCCAGCGCCTCGACGCGGAAGCCCGCCACGAGGTCCGCATCGAAGCCAAGAAGCTGCGCTACGGCGCGGAATTCTTCGCTTCGCTCTACGGGGAGAAGAGGGCGCAGAAGCGCCACAAGGCGTTCGTCTCGGCCCTCTCGGACCTGCAGGACCATCTCGGCGCGCTCAACGACCTCGCCACCGCCCATTCGGTCCTCGCGAGCCTGGCCTCTACCGGCACGGGCGAGACCGCCGACGGCGACGGGCGGGCACTGTTCGCCGCCGGCCTCACCGCTGCCGACGGCGAAGCCCGCACCAACGACCTGCTGAAGGCGGCGGGACAGGCGCACGAGGCCCTGCTCGACGTGAAGCCGTTCTGGCGCTGAATCGCGGCCTCATACCGGACGGTGGTGAGTGGACCTCATCACCGTCCGCCCGCGCGACCCATCGGTCGGAATCAATCGCCGCGTACGCTCAAGGCATAGAGCGTGATCGCGGCGGCGTTCGAGACGTTGATGCTGCGGATCTCGCCGCTGAAGGGAATGCGGGCGAGGACATCGCAATTGTCCCGCGTGCGCTGGCGCAGGCCCTTGCCCTCGGCACCGAGCACGATCACCGCCGGACGCTTCGGCCCGACAGCATCAAGGGTGGTATCTCCCTCGGAATCGAGGCCCACGCGGGTGAAGCCGCGCTTGCCGAGGTCGATGAGCGCATCCGACAGGTTGCGCACGATCACCAGGGGCACGTGTTCGAGCCCGCCCGACGCGGATTTGGCGAGCACGCCGGTGGCGGTGGGCGAATGCCGCGCCGTGGTGATGATGCCCGCGACTCCGAAGGCCGCGGCGGTGCGGACGATGGCACCGACATTGTGCGGGTCGGTGATCTGGTCCAGCGCCAGCAGCAGGGCATCGTCCGGCAGGTCGTCGAGATCCGGGCCGGGGAGAGGATCGGCCTCGAGATAGAGGCCCTGGTGCACGGCATCCGCCCCGAGCAGGGCGTTGATGGCATTGGGACGCACCAGTTCGGCGTCGATCCGGAGCTGGCCGAGTTCCTCGGTCAGGCGCGCCAGGGCGTTCTCGGTGGCGAGCAGCCGATGCAGCCCGCGCCCCTCATTCGCCAGCGCCTGCGACACCGGGTGCCACCCGTAGAGCACGACATGATCGCCGCTCACGCCGCGCGGCCCGGAGGAGGGCGGACCGTGACGGAATCGGTCGCGCTGGCCGCCGGGGCGGCTCGTGCGGGGCCCGCCCGGCCCGTCGCGTCGCGTATTCATGGTGTGATCCACTGTCTGACGGCACGATCGAAACGCCGCGCCGATGCTGAGCAGCGACAAAGCGACCGCCATGCCGTTCGTCAAGCGTGAAACACCGCGAAACACCGGTTGCCCTGCCGGGAGAAGCCGCCTATAGAACCCTCGCTCTCGAGCAAGCGCCCTTCGTCTATCGGTTAGGACGTCAGCCTTTCACGCTGAAAAGGCGGGTTCGACTCCCGCAGGGCGCGCCATTAGGCTTCTAAGCCATTGCTTGGGCCTAAATAGTGCGTAAATCAGTACCTTAGCAGACGCCGGTCATACAGTCCGGTAGTGTAAACCACTCATGGCCTTGATGTCATACCCCCTCCGCGACAGGCTGGGCTCGTACTACCTCCGCCACGTGATTCCAGGGGACCTAAGGTCCTTCGTCCCACCCCATGGGCGGGGAAGGCAAACTGGAAGTTGAGCCTCAGGACGCCCCCCTGGCCATCGCGACGCAAGTAGGCTCGCGCGTCCCAAGGGACTGTATGGCGCACTTCGCGGCTGCGGAGCGGCTCAAGCGCGGTGAGCGGCCTACCCTCCACGTTGCGCAGTCGGTCATGCCCAAGGATGCGGAGATCGAGGCGGACGAACTAGCTCGGCTCCTCACCGAGGACGATGCGGTTGCGGCCGGCCGCTGCTCTCCAGCAGGACCACCGCCTCGCGTTTGAACTCTGGCGTGAACTCGCGCCTCGTCTTGGCCATCAAACACCTTCCCGGCCCGCAAGGAGCGTATCAAAGGTGTCCGCGAAACCGGGGGAGGATCAGTATGCCGATGCTAACCCTTACGAACGGCCTTAAGAACGGTCGCCGAGCTGTACGCTGCGGTATACCCTTGCGGACAACAACGTGTCGCTACTGCCGGGCGAGCGGGCACGATCAACGTGGCAACGCCACTGACGGCCCCTTTCGGTAAGAGCATGAGGCTGGATCACAGTTCCGCAATCGGTCAAATATAACAATCGCAAGTGCGACCAAGACCGCAAGGATTAAAATCTGTGTCTTACTATCCATCGCTCAGCCCCTCACCAATAGCGCGGCGATAGCATGGATCACAGTCGCTCCGCCTACGGGTGCTACAAAGAGGAGCAACACATTCACCCCGATGATCCAGACCACCGCTCGTTCCTGGCCTCTGGTTAGCGGAGGCTTGCGAGCTGGCGGCTCCCACGATGGTTTTCTCGGTGGCTTCCAACCTTCGTCCACGAACATGAGGGGACCTCATCCGGGCCGAGACCGCATGACCTCGCGGCTGGCACGGAGATGGTAGGGCTCGTTGGTGGGCCGGCGCAATCATTCGCATGACGGGAGGTGGCAGGGGCCATCAGCTTCGGCCCGAGGGAAATCCGGCGGCGGGCATAGGGGGGAAATGCTGATCCGCCGGTACGAGTATGACCTTGCCAAAAGGTATCCGCCGACATCAGCGATGATGTTCAGGGTGAAGTGCCGGTCGACGGCGGCTCATCGATTCAACGTTCAGCCTTATCGACGTCAGGCCCCGAGGCCGACCTGCATGGCGGCCGGTTCGAGACTGTCAGCGGCGATCTGGCCCAGGGGCGCCTTCGGGCGCACCTCCATCCCGAGGTACCCGACCAGGGACGAGCGTGCGCGGCTCACACGGCTCTTCATCGTACCGACCTGACAGCCGATGAGTTCCGCGGCGGCCTCGTAGGTCATCCCCTGCGCCGCGACGAGAATCAGGGCCTCCCGCTGAGACGGCGGCAGCTTGCCGAGATGCTGCCAGACACGCTTGAGGTCGCTGCTCGCCTCTTGAGATGCCGGCGCGGCCACCTGCCCCGCCATGGCGCCATCCGCGTCCTCGACCTCCCGTTTCCGCTTGCGACACTCCGTATAGAAGTGGTTTCGCAGTATGGTGCAGAGCCAGGCCATCAGATTGCTGCCAGGCTCGAACCGATGCCGGTTCTGCCAGGCTCTCAAAAGCGTCTCCTGCACGAGATCGTCCGCCATCGTCGGATTGATGGCGAGCGACAGGGCGAAGGCCCTCAAACCCGGCAGAGCCGTGAGCAGATCGGCGCTGAAAGCGGCATACGCGGCGTCGCCGCGCCCGGCGGATGCATGGGTGAGCCGGGCGATCAGATCCAACAAAGCCGGCGGCTGATCTTCAGCGACGATGCAAGCGTAGAACGCCCTCAGTTCAGCCCCCAGATGCACGCGCACCGCCTCCGGTATCTCTCCTCTGGCGGGGCGCTCCAACGACTGAACGTCAGCCTCAGGCGCTTGCGGCGATTGCGCCATTCCGGGTTTGCGAACGTCCATCCATCCCCCCTCGGCAGTCGACACGCCGTGCGCGCCGGGCTCATTGGGCAATGCCAACGGGAGCTTTTGGCAAATGAATGCTGAACACAGGCTAAAGGAATTCTAAACTGCTACCGAAATCGCATCGCCCGATGCCGAGCGATATCCTACGGAGGCCGACTGCCAAGCTTTGCTGTGTTCATCGCGGATGCAGGGAGACGAATGCGCGGCTTCGCTCGTCGGAGGGCCGGCAAGGCGGCGGAACGCTCAGGCGCCGCGCTCTCGGTGTGAGGCGTCGGAGGATACACCCTGCGGCGAAACACGCTCATTTGGGATCGCGGCGGCCGGGCCCCGCTTTTCCCTCACACGACGGTCGAAATGGCGCCGGGCGGGTGTGCCAGCAGGGTCGCCAGAAGGCCGAGGCCGTATCGCAGGGCCTCGCCGTCGGGGGCGGCACCGAGGGAGACGCGGATCGCATCGGGCGCCGGGCCGACGGCGAAGGCATCGCTCTGGATCACCGACACTCCGAGTTGGCGCGCATGCGCCCCGAACTCGCCTCGCCGCCATGGTGCCGGGAGCGGAAGCCAGAGATGCTGCCCGCAGGGATGAGCATGGACCTCGAGGCCTGCGAGCGCCTCCCGCGCCACGATCTGACGGCGGCCGTTCTCGCGCCTGATCGACGCGACGATCGCATCGAGCTCTCCCTGAGTGATCCAGTGAGAGGCGAGGGCGGCGGCCAGCGGTGACGCCATCATGCTGATGGCGCGCAATTCCGCCGCGACGCGGACCGCTTCGTTCGTGCCCGGCACGGCGAGATAGGCGATGCGCAGGCCCGGGGTGACGCATTTGGACAGGGTCGCCACATGCCAGGTGATGTCGCCGGCCAAAGCCGCGAACGGGGCCGGAGCGTCGGGCGGCAGGGCGCCATAGGCGTCGTCCTCGATGATCGCGACCCCGTGGGACCGGGCAATCTCGGCGATCCGCTCGCGACGGGCCAGCGGGATCGTCGCCGTCGTCGGGTTGTCGAGGGTCGGCACTAGGTAGAGGGCAGGCGGCCTCTCGGCCCGGCAGTGTTCGAGGAAGGAATCGGGATCGATGCCGTCGCCGTCCGTCACGACGGGAAGCAGCCGGGCTCCACGCCGCTCGGCCGCCATGCGCAGGCCTGGATAGGTCAGAGCAGGAACGCACAGCGCGTCGCCGGGCCTCAGCACCACGGCGAGAATGGCCGTGAGGGCCGCCTGCGCCCCGCCGGCCACGATGACCCGCTGCACCGGCACGGGTCCCAGTCGGCGAGCGAGCCATGCCGCCCCTGCCGCGCGATCCGCCAGATTGCCCGCACTGTCCTGATACTGCATGCGGTCGAGGAAACCCGGCGAGGCGGATAGCCGCGCCAGGCCCGCCTCCATGCGCTCGGCGAGCCGCGCTTCCGCCGGCTGGGGCGGCATGTTCATGCTGAAATCGACGCTCGCCGATGGGTCCGGCGCCCGGACGCTCGGAAACGGTGGTGCGGCGGCGCGGACGAAGCTGCCTCGCCCGGCCGAGGCATCGATCAGCCCGGCCCTCCGCGCCTCGTTGAACGCCCGCGTGATCGTGGTGAGATCGACGTCGAGATGCTTGGCCAAGCTGCGCTGCGGCGGCAGCCGCATGCCGGGGACGAGCCGCCCGGTGCGAATGTCGTCCGCCAGAACCCGAACGATGGCCAGATATTTCGGGCCGATCTCGTCCCGGATTGTAGGGCTCCATGCTTCCGTCATTGACCATACATTCTACAGACAGATATACATACACAGAACGGCGAGACACCGTTCACATACTCACCGTCGAACAAACACGGGTCGCGTTGCCAGCTATTGTATGGATTTTGATACCATACAATCTCGAACACGCAAACCGGAGCCGCTGCTGCCGAGTGGGGGACCGAAGACCAATGCGAGGAACCTCGACCATGGACGGAACGACGGATCGATCCCTGTTGTCGGTCGGCCTGCGCTGCCGCTGCCCGCGCTGCGGCGAGGGGCAGCTGTTCGATGGTTTCATCACTCTGAAGCCGGGATGCGAGGCCTGCGGCCTCGATTACGGTTTCGCCGATCCGGCGGACGGCCCCGCCTTTTTCATCATGATGTCGATGGCATTTCCCGTCACCGCATTCGGTATCTGGCTGGACCTGTCCTACGATCCGCCGCTCTGGATCCATGCGGTGCTCACGCTTCCGCTGCTTCTCCTGGCCTGCGTGCCGATCATCCGCCCCCTCAAGGGGCTCTTCATCGCGAGCCAATACATCAACAAGGCCGAGGAAGGCCGCTTCGCCGTTCGGGTCTCGCCGAGGCCCGAACATGAGAAGGGGCGTTGAGCGTGACGGGACGATGGGGCAGGGTTCCGCCCACATCGAATTGCCGAGTCGCGTTCCCGCCCATTCCCCGTCGCCATCCAGGTTGATCGACATGCTGTCGGACGTTGACGCCCTCCTGCTCGCGCGAATCCAATTCGGGTTCACGGTGGCATTCCACATCGTGTTCCCGGCATTCTCCATCGGGCTCGCCAGCTTTCTTGCCGTGCTGGAGGGCCTCTGGCTGGCGACGGGCCGGCAGGTCTTCCTCGATCTGTTCAAGTACTGGATCAAGATTTTCGCCATCGCCTTCGCCATGGGCGTCGTGTCCGGTCTGGTCATGTCCTACCAGTTCGGCACGAACTGGTCGGTCTTCTCGGACAAGACGGGGCCGGTGCTCGGGCCCCTGATGGCCTACGAGGTGCTGTCGGCCTTCTTCCTCGAGGCCGGCTTCCTCGGCGTCATGCTGTTCGGCATGTCCAGGGTGGGACCGAAGCTGCATTTCTTCGCCACCCTCATGGTGGCGATCGGCACCTTCTTCTCGGCCTTCTGGATCCTGTCGGTGAATTCCTGGATGCACACGCCGCAGGGCTACGGCACCAATGCCGCCGGCCAGTTCATTCCGGAGGATTGGTGGGCGATCGTCTTCAATCCCTCCTTCCCCTACCGTCTCGTCCACATGGTGCTGGCCGCCTACCTCACCACGTCCCTCGTGGTCGGGGCGGTCGGCGCCTGGCACCTGCTGCGCGACCGCTACAATCTCGGGGCGCGGACGATGTTCTCGATGGCGATGTGGATGGCCGCCATCGTCGCACCGCTGCAGATCCTGGCTGGCGACGCCCACGGGCTGAACACCCTCGAGCACCAGCCCGCCAAGGTGATGGCGATGGAGGGGCATTTCGAGAGCCATCCGGACGGCGCGCCGCTGATCCTGTTCGGCCTGCCGAACCAGACGGAAGGCCGGGTCGATTACGAGATCTCCATCCCGAAACTCTCCTCGCTGATCCTCAAACACGGGTGGAACGAGCCGCTGAAGGGGCTCGATACGGTGGACCGGAAGAACTGGCCGCCGGTTCCGGTCGTGTTCTGGTCCTTCCGCGTGATGATCGGCCTCGGCATGCTGATGCTGCTCCTCGGCGTCTTCAGTCTGTACGCGCGCTACAGGAAGGCACTCTACGAATGGGCGCTCCTGCACCGCTTCGCCATCGCCATGGGTCCGGCCGGCTTCGTCGCGGTGGTGGCGGGCTGGATCACCACGGAGGTGGGGCGGCAGCCCTTCACGGTCTACGGCCTGCTGCGCACGGCGGAATCGGCGTCACCCCTGTCGGCGCCGGCCGTGGGCTCCTCCCTCGTCGCCTTCGTGCTGATCTATTTCGCGGTGTTCGGCATGGGGATCCTCTACATCCTGCGCCTGATGGCGAAATCCCCGCATCTCGGCGAGCACGGGATCGAGCCCGGCGTTCCGATCCGCACCGCGGGCATCACGCCTGCCCCCTCGGTCGATCCCGGCCGCTCCCTCCATCCGGCCGAGTGAGGACGCCGCCATGCTCGCGAGCATCGACCTGACCGTCGTCTGGGCCTTCATCATCGCCTTCGCGGTCTTCGCCTACATCGTGATGGACGGGTTCGATCTCGGCCTCGGGATCCTGTTCCCGGCGTTCCGGCCGGGGCAGGAGCGGGACACCGCCATGAACTCCGTGGCCCCGGTCTGGGACGGCAACGAGACCTGGCTTGTCCTGGGCGGGGGAGGCCTGTTCGCCGCCTTTCCGCTCGCTTACGCGGTGATCATGCCGGCCCTCTACGCGCCGATCATCGCCATGCTGCTGGGCCTGATCTTCCGCGGCGTCGCCTTCGAGTTCCGCTGGCGCGACCCCGGCCACCGCGCCCTGTGGGATGTCGCCTTCACCGGCGGATCGGTGGTGGCCACCTTCGCCCAGGGCGTCGCCCTTGGCGCCCTGCTGCAGGGCATCAAGGTCGAAGGCCGGGCCTATGCCGGCGGCTGGTGGGATTGGCTGTCGCCCTTCAGCGTCCTCGTCGGACTCGGCCTGGTCTGCGGCTACGCGCTGCTCGGGGCGACCTGGCTCGTCATGCGCACGGAAGGGTCGCTGCAGGCCCGTGCCCGCACCCTGTCCCTCTGGCTCGGCGCGGCGACGATTGCCGCCGTGGCTATGGTCAGCGCGGCGACGCCGTTCCTGACAGGACAATACTGGGAGCGCTGGTTCTCGATGCCGAACGTGCTGCTCACGGCGCAGGTGCCGATCCTGGTCGCCGTGGCCTCGTTCCTGTTCTTCCACCTGCTGAGGAAGGGGGCCGAGACCGCGCCGTTCCTCCTGGCCCTCGGCCTGTTCCTGCTGTCCTTCACCGGGCTTGGGATCAGCATCTTCCCGGATATCGTGCCCGGCCGCATCACCATCTGGGAGGCTGCCTCGCCGCATTCGAGCCAGGCCTTCCTCCTGGCCGGCGCGTCCGTGCTGATCCCGATCATCCTCGCCTACACGGCCTACTCGTACTGGGTCTTTCGCGGAAAGGTCGACGAGGCGGGGTACCATTGATGGAGCCCGCCGCGTCTCCCCGAAGCCCCCTTCCGCTGTGGCGGCGTCTCCTCTGGTTCGTGGCGATCTGGGCGGCGAGCATCGTCGCCCTCGGGATCGTCTCCTTCGGTCTGCGCGCCTGGCTCAAGGCCGGTTAGCGCAGAGCGACCGAATCCATCGCGACATGCGAAGCGGCTACCTCGATCACGACGAACGGTTCGCATGCGACATGAAGAACCGGACCATCTCCCGGCTGGCATCGGGGCCGCGCGGATCGGTGTAGCTTCCGTCGCTGCTTCCGCCGGACCAGGCATGGCCGGCGCCGTGAAGGGCCCAATGTTCGAGCATGGCGCGCCCGGATGCATCCGTCCGGACCGTTCGGGTGAAGCCCATCCCACCCTCGCTCTCCCCGCGCGTGGCCATCCGCGCCAGCGACGCGTTCGGCATGGCGAGGGCGATGACCTGATCGCCGTTGACCGGTTTCACCGTCGAGTCGGCATCCCCGTGGAAGACGATGGTCGGCACGCCCGCGCCGTTCCGCGGCGCCTTGAAGCTGCCGCTGCCATTCATGGCGGCGAAGGCGGACGGCATGTCGCTGGCCGCTCCGCATGGCAACCCGGAATGGACGCCGATCGCCGCGAAGACATCCGGATAAGTCGCCGCCATGATCGCCGCCGCCGCCCCGCCGGCTGACAGGCCCGCCGCATAGACCCGGCTCGAATCGGCGGAAAACTCCTTCACCACCTCCAGGGCGATACCGGCGATCAGGGAGGGTTCGCCACGGCCCCGCTGCTGGTCAGCGGCGTTGAACCAGTTCCAGCACTTCTGCATGTTGGCTGATTGCGGCTGGCCGGGATAGGCTACGAGGAACGTCTGCTCCTCGGCGAGTTCGTTCATGCGGGTTCCGGCGGCGAAATCGTCCGGGTTCTGGGTGCAGCCATGCAGCATGACGACGACGGGAAGCGCCTGGCCCTGGTAGCCGCTCGGGACATAGACCTTGTACGCCCGGCTGCCCGCTTCATTGCTGAAACTGCGCTCCTCGAACCGTGCCCCTTCCGGAACGGCGACGGTGACGCCTCGCGCCGAGCCGATGCCCCGTCCGAGGTCGGGCATCGCGCCCATCTTGGGAAAACGCTCGCGCAGGGTCTGAATCGTCTCCGCGAGGCCCGGCCGTGCGAAGGCGGCTTTCGCCGCGCTCACCGCCTCATCGGCGCCGGTACGATCGATGCCGGGCGCGGTCCAGGCCCCGCCGGACATCGCCGGCGCCACCATGTCGATGGTCCCGGCACCCCCCTGGTCGCCGGCTTGCGCCGCCCCCGGTGAGACGGACTTGCCCTGGAGCAGGGCCATCGCCTCGCTCAGTTGGCCCGCGCGGGTGAGACGGGTCACCTCAGCCATGTCGATGGTCGAGAAAGCGGTCATGGTCATGATCCTGGATGGGGTGGCGGCGCGGAACGGCGTTCCGCGCGGGTAATGGCGAATGGTCAGGCGATGCGGTCGGCCAAGGCCGCCTTGACCTCGGGGCTGGCCTGGAAGGCTCCGAGAACCTGCACCGAGGCGATGGCCTGTCGGGCCAGCTCCGGCGTCACATCGAACGCGATGCTGGCAAGGCCGAGCACCTGAATATGCAGCGGCGTCCCCGCATCCCTGGCGGCTTCGAGGTCGCGGACGGTGTAGTGGGACAACCCGAGGCTGAGCTGCTTGCGGGCAACCGACTGCTTGACCGCGTCGCCCTGCCGGTCGAGCTGATTGCGCACGGCCGTGCGGATGAAATCGGCACGGTTGGCGTAGAACCCGTCCCGAACGAGAAGGTCGATCTGGCCGAGGTCGACGAAGCCGAGATTGAGGGTCAGCTTCTCGCTATCGGGTGTTTTGGGACGAAGCTCACGAACCGTACCCGACATCAAAACCATCCCCTTACCATCTCGTTGGATGGTCTATAGATGGTGCATCGCAGCACGAGCGCAAGAGCCGACGGCGACTGATGCCACGCGAATGAGGGAGTTGGGGCGATCGCCCAGGGTGTGCCACGCGGCGAGCCCGTCACTCACAGCGAGGGGGCCCTTCGCATCGCGGGCACCGGGCGCGTTGCGTTGCATTCCAAAGGCGCGCGGTGCTTCGTGCGCCCCTGCGGGTGACGGCGGGCATCGTCGCCCGCACTCTGGAACACCGCATGCGTCTTTGCTCACGCACCGCTCATCACGGCCGCCGCCACCGGCCCGGATCACCCACGATGCTCACGTTCTGGCTCGATCAGCCGATCTGGCTGATCTTCGGGTTTCTCGCGCTTCTCGTCTCGGCCTGGTGCCTGATCCTGATGGTGCTAACAAACACGAAGCGGACCCGACCCGTCGTCATGGCGGTCGCGACCGGGATCGCCCCCGCCTTCGTGGGCGTCCTGTCGGTTCTGCTCTCGCTCCTGATGGGCTTCGTCGCCAACGATGCGTGGGAGCGCCAGAGGCAAGCCTCCCGCGTCGTCCAGACGGAGAGCGCTCAGGCGCGGGCCGTGTTCAACCTGAGCCGGTCCGTATCCAAGGATCTGCCGGATATCCGCATGATGCTCGCGGATTACATCGAATTTATCGTCGTCGAGGAATGGCCGGCCATGGCCAATGGTGGAAGGGCATCATCGAAAGCGGATCTGGCGTTCGGCCGGCTGCTGCAGGCCGTGGTGGCGCCGAACTTCGACATCGTCGTCGGACGGGCCAATCACTCCGCTCTCCTGGCCGCCACCCTCGCCCTGCAAACCGCCCGCAGCGAGCGGCTCGCCCTCAGCGAGGTGGAGGGGGACGACAGCAAGTGGGTGACCCTGCTCGCGCTTCTGGCCCTGACCTTGCTGTGCATCGCCGCGATCCACACCGAACGACCCTTGTCGCAGGCCGTGACGCTGGCGATCTTCGGCCTGGCGATGGTGATCACGCTGGGCGTCGTGGCGATGCACGAACGTCCCTTTGACGGACCGCTGGCGCTCCGTCCGACATTGCTGGAACAGGTCCGCACGATCATCGAGCCGGCGAGCTGAAAACCTCGCTTCCCGCGACGGACGCGGCCCTACCGCAGGGTCGGGGACTCACCGGCGTGAAGCGCACGCCCTTCATCGGGACCGCTGACGGCGTTCAGGCGCTCGAGATGCTCGAACACATGCGCGAAGGCTTGCGTGACGGCCTGCTCGAACGACCCGTCGCCCTTGCCCTGCGCGGCCTTCAACGCGGCCAGGAGAGCCTGATGTTTCTCGGTGTCGCTCGACATGGCCGTCTCCTCGGCCGGGCGAAATGCCGGCTCGTGAGGGCAAGCGCGGGGGCCGGGGTCGGGTTCCCATGCGGCCGGAGGTGGTCAAAGATTGGATCTGGGATCGGTCTTGCCGCCGGCTCCCACGATGGCGTCACCGAGCGTCGCGTTGAACCAGGCGACGACCCGATCGATTACGGGCTGCTGAAACCAGGGCAGGTCGCGACGGCGAAGTGGCGAAAGGCTGGTCCGGTGACCAGAAGCGCCTCGGTCACCACAGGCGATTGCTGCATGAGTTGAACCGTCGGCGAAAATCCCTCGCCGATGTTGAGGAGGTTCGAGATGCCGAAAAGGGTGACCGCCGCCTGCACATCGGAGGGCTGAACGCAAAGATCCCTCCCGCGACCGACGCGCTCGGGCTTCCGATGCATCGCCTAGCCAGTCCCGGCCAGCGCAAAGATATCACCTTGGCCGGAGGCCTGTCAGAACTCAGTGTTTCGTCACCCGCCCGCCCCGGCTCGGCACTCTCATCGACGTGCATCGATCAGAACCTGGATATCGCCCCCCTCCCTGCGGGTCGGGTAGGTGCGGAGATCGCGAAAGGACCATCCAGCCGAGACGGCACCGTTCGCGAGCGCGAACCATGCCAGGTGCCGCGGGCAGAACAGGCGCCCTCCGGAGCAATGGCCCAGGGCGAGATCCGCCCCCTCATGCGGGCAGGCCCGTTCCGCGGCAAAGATCCCGTCGCCGTCCTGAACGAGCACGAGATGATGGCCTGCCACGAAGACCGGGATGATCGCACGGCCCGCGAGCGCGTCGATACGGCAAACGTGAACCCAGCGTCCGCTGTCAGCCGCCGAGATAGGCTTGGCGCACATGAGGATCCGCGATCAACGTCGAGCCTTTTCCAGCCAGCACGATGCGGCCGGTCTCCAGCAGGTAAGCGTAGTCGCAGAGTTCCAGGGCCGCGAAGGCGTTCTGCTCCACCAGGAGGACCGTGGTGCCGGTGTCGCAGATTGCCCGAATGACGGCGAACATGCGCTCGACGATATTGGGGGCGAGGCCCAGGGAAGGCTCGTCGAACAGGACGAGCCGGGGGCGGGACATCAGCGCGCGGCCGATCGCCAGCATTTGCTGCTCGCCCCCCGAGAGGGTGCCGGCGGCCTGGTGCCGGCGCTCGGCGAGGCGCGGGAACTCGCCATAGATGCGCGCGAGATCGGCGGATACCCGGGTCGGGTCGCGCCGCAGGTAAGCGCCCATGGCGAGGTTCTCCGCGACGCTCATCTGCGGAAAGACCCGCCGCCCCTCCGGGCAATGGGCGATGCCCTGAGCCAGCACCTTGCGCGGGTCGGTGCCGGTGATGTCCCGCCCGTCGAAGTGGATGCTGCCCGAACGCGCCGGGATCAGCCCCGAGATGGCGCGCAGCGTCGTCGATTTGCCGGCGCCGTTGGCACCCACCAGGGCCACGAGCTGTCCTTCTTCGACGGTCAGGGAGAGCCCCTTCAGGGCCGTCACCGCGCCGTAGCCACAGACGAGATCGCGGATCTCAAGCATCGATCGTCTCCCTGGCGGCCTGTGCCGCTTCGCGGGCGGCGCTGCCCTGGCCAAGATAGGCCTCGATCACGGCCGGATCGGATCGGATCGCCGCCGGCGGCCCCTCGGCGATGAGGCGGCCGTAATTCAACACCACGATCCGGTCGGAGACCTCCATGACCATCGGCATGTCGTGCTCGACGAGGAGGATGGTAACGCCGCGCTCGCGGATCGAGCGGATCAGGCGCACGAAGACCTGGGTCTCGGAGGCGTTCATGCCGGAAACCGGCTCGTCGAGGAGCAGCATGGCGGGCTCCGTGGCCAGTGCCAGTGCGACCCCGACGAGGCGCTGTTCGCCATAGGCCAGCGACCCCGCCTTGTCCTGGGCCCGGCCGGCAAGTCCGACCCAGTCGAGGAGTTCACGGGCCCGGTCCCGGAGAGCCGCCTCGCCGGTGCGGTCCCGCCCGAGCAGCGTATCGACCAGCCGTGCGCGGCCCCGGCGATGGAGGCCGATCATCACGTTGTCGAACACGGTGTCGTCGGGAAAAACGCTGGTGCGCTGGAACGTACGGCTCAGGCCGAGCCTGACGATCTCGTGCGGCGGCAACCCCTGGAGACTGGTGCCGCGGAAGCGGACCTGACCCTGGCTGGGCTTCAGAAAGCCGGTCATCACGTTGAAGGCCGTCGTCTTGCCGGCTCCGTTCGGGCCGATCAGGCTGACGATCTCGCCGGGATGGACGTCGAAATGCAGATCGGCGATGGCGACGAGGCCGCCGAAGCGGACACCGACATGGTCCACCGAGAGGATGGGAGCGCCAGCGCTCATGGCCTTACCTCCACGGGAACGCGGGCGGGTGCCGAGGTGCGGCGGAGCGTGGCGAGGCGGGCGAGCCCCGGCACGATGCCCCGGGGCATGACGAACTGGATCACGATCAGCACGAGACCGAACACCATCCACTGCGCCTCGGGCACCATGACCGGCCGCAGGGCGACGGGCAGCAGGCCGAAGATCAGGCCGCCAACGACGGGGCCGAGCAGCGTACCCTTGCCGCCGCCCACCACCATGATGACCATGGTCACCGTCGTTGAGAACAGGAACACGTCGGGGTCGATAATGCGCAGGTAATGGGCGTAGAGGCTGCCGGCCGCCCCGGCCATCGCCGCCGAGATCACCGCCGCGAGGGTCAAGGTCCGGGTGGCGTTGATGCCCACCGAGAGGGCCAGGGATTCGTTCTCCTTCAGGCCCCGCATGGCCCGGCCGAAGCGCGAGCGCACGAGACGCGCAATGAGCGCGTAGCAGAGCGTGCCGACGACGAGGACGAGATAGTAGTTCGGCAGCTTCGTCCGCAGCGGCGTCGTGCCGAGGCCGGGGAGCCAGAGGCTGAACGGCGGGATGCCCGTCAGCGCCAGGGGCCCCTGCGTCAGTTCCACCCAGTTGAGGGCGACGAGGCGCACGACCTCGGCGAAGGAGATCGTCACGATGACGAAATAGGCGCCCCGCACCCGGAACGAGAGGCGCCCGACGAGGTAGCCGCAGGCGCCGGTCGCCAGCACGGCGAGACCGAAGCCGATGGCCGGCGGCCAGGGCTCGTGCACGACGCGAAAGCCCCCGAGCAGTTCCACGTCGAAGCCGAGGCTCGTAAGGGCGCTGACATAGGCACCGATACCGAAGAAGGCGATGTGCCCGAGGCTGAGCTGCCCGGTGAAGCCGAGCAGCAGGTTCAGGCTCATGGCGGCGATGGTGACGATGCCCGTCGTGATCACCGCGTTAAGCAGGTAGGGCTCGTTGCCCAGCGCCAGCGGCAGGGCGACGAGAGCAGCCAGGAGGGCGAGGGCGGGGAGATGCCGATTCATCCGATGCGCTCCGCCTTGGCAAAGAGGCCGGTCGGCTTGAAGATCAGCACCGCGATGATGATCAGGAAGCCCATGGCGTCCCGGTAGCCGGACGAAATGTAGCCGGCACCCAGTTCCTCGGCGAGCGCCAGGATGAAGCCGCCGATGGCCGCCCCTGTGACGTTGCCGAGCCCGCCGAGAATCACGATGGCGAAGGCCTTCAGCTCGGCCATGCCGCCCATCTGCGGGAACACCACGTAGACCGGCCCGAGGAGCGCGCCGGCCGCCGCCGCGAGGCTGGATCCGATGGCGAAGGTCGCGGTGTAGATGAGCCGCACGTTGACGCCCATCAGCGAGGCCGTGTCGTGGTCCTGGAAGGTGGCCCGCATGGCCAGCCCGAGGCGCGTGCGGTTGATGAGCCAGTAGGTCAGCCCG
The DNA here is from genome assembly GCF_020662345.1 of Methylobacterium sp. W2. Taxonomy (GTDB): domain Bacteria; phylum Pseudomonadota; class Alphaproteobacteria; order Rhizobiales; family Beijerinckiaceae; genus Methylobacterium. Next base: position 159,642 of record NZ_VMOA01000004.1, read on the forward strand.
ATCAGCGCCAGGGCCGCGCCCAGTACGAACAGCCGCAACCACGACACCGAGACGGCCCCCAGCTGGAGCGGCGCGTCCGGGAACGGCGTGGGGATCGATTTCGCGACGCCGCCGAACAGCCAGAGCGTGCCCGATTGCAGGACGATGCCGGCCCCGATCATCACCAGCATGGTCGTGTCCATGTCGGCGCCGCGCAACGGCCGCAGCAGCACGAGGTCGAGGATTGCGCCGAGGAGGAGTCCGCCGAGGATCGCGGTGGGCAGGGCGGCGAAGAAGCCGAGCCCGAGGGCGGTGACGGCGAGGTACATGACGTAGGCGCCCACCGTGTAGAGCGCCCCGTGGGTGAAGTTCACCACGTTCATGATGCCGAAGATCAGGGTCAGCCCGATGCCCAGCAGGGCATAGGTGCCCCCGAGGACCAGGGTGTTGAGGAGGTGCTGCAGGAATTCGGTCATCGCGGCCTCGCCTGTTGCGACGGTTGGACCCGGTGGCCCGGTCACCGGGCCGCCGGGAGGCTTGCGCGCGGCTAGAGTTCGGGCACCACGACTTTTCCGCCGTCGATCTTCACGAGGTAGACATCCGGCTTGCTCTGGCCGCTCTCGGACCCGGCGGGGCCGGCCTTGGCGAAGCGGATCGGGCCGTTGAGGCCGGTCAGGTCCACGGACCAGAAGCCCTTCCTGATGGAGGCCGCGTCGGTGCCGCCGCCCTTCTCGATGGCCGCCGCGATGGTGCGGATGCCGTCGTAGCCGCGAAAGCTCTCGGTGACGCCGGCGAACTCGAAACCGCGCTTCTTCCACTCGGCGATGAAGTAGGCGGTGGCCGCCGGGTTCGGAGTCTTCTCGGGATACCAGGGGAGAAAGGTGGTCAGGTGCATCGTCCCATCGGCGGCGGCACCCGCCTGGGCGATGATCTGGTCCGGGTTCTGGGAGCCGCCGGTGGTGATGATCCGCTTCTTGAGGCCAAGGGCCGCCATCTGCTTGAACAGCAGGGTGAGCTGGTCGACGGCGGCCGTGATCAGAAGCGTGTCGGCATCCGAGCCCTTCAGCTTGGACAATTGGGCGCTCATGTCCTGCGCGCCCTGGTCCATGGTCTCCACGAGGCCCACCGTGACGCCCTTGCCCTTGAGCATCTTGCCGAAATCGGCCGCCGCTCCCCGACCCCAGTCATTGTTGATGGCGAGGAAATCGACCTTCTTCAGGCCGAGCCTCTCCACCATCGGCGCGAATGCTTCGGCCTCCAGGGCCGAGGGCGGCGAGATGCGGAAGACGTATGGGTTGCCCGAGGTGGTGATCTTGCCGGACGACGAGGTCTCCACCAGCATCGGGGTCTCGTAGTCGGCGAGCTTGGGCATGACCGCGAGGGTCAGGCTCGAACCCCAGGCGCCCATCAGCACCGGGGTCTTGTCGCTGGTGATGAGTTTCTCGGCCACCGCCGCCGCTTCTGTGGGGTTGCTCTTGTTGTCCTCGACCACGAGTTCGAGCTTCTTGCCTAAGACGCCGCCCTTGGCGTTGATCTCGTCGGCGGCGATCCTGGCGCCGTTGACCACGTAGGTGCCCGACGCAGCGAAGGGCCCGGTCAGGGGCTCGTTGACGCCGATGCGGATCGCCTGCGCATGGGCCATCCCCGCCGAGAGGACGAAGGCGAGGGTCAGAGCGGGGAACGTGTGGCTGCGCGTCATGGTGGTCTCCGGTCTTTGGCAGGATCTCGGGCAGGATCGCGGGGAGGAGGCGATGGTCAGGGACGGCGGCCCCACGCGGCGAGGCGCCGGCGCAGGGAGGTCGTCAGCATCGTGAGGAGCAGGCGCAGGGGGTTGAGGCCCGCGGCGGCCGGGGCCGGGGCACCCGAGAGGCGGGCTTCGAGATTCGCGGCGAACTCGGCCCCAAGGCGCCCGGCGAGGTCGCGCACGAGCCCCGGCCGCCCGAACTGCGCCAGCGGCCCCTTGAGGGTGTAACCGACGGAAAGATCGATCCGGGCCGTACCGGGGGCCTCGCCCGGTCCGACGCTGTAGCGGATCTCGCCCTGGGTGGCGGAGCGGCCGCCCGCGTCGCTGCCCGCACCGAGGATGCGTCCCGTGCAGGCCGTCTCATCGCGAACAATCCGGGCACGGCCGCGAAAGCGCGCGGCGATGGGTCCGATCCGCACTTGCAGCGCGCCCTCGACAGCATCCGGGGTCGGCTGGCCCGTCAGCATGGCGCCGGGCAGGCAGGCCGCCACCGCCTCCACGTCGCCGAACAGGGCGAAGACGGTGTCGGGCGGGTGCGCCACAGTGAAGGCCTGCTCGAAGCGATGGGCGGGCACGAAATCGCCGTCGAGATCGGCGATCCGCGGCGCGGCCTCGGCCTGGTCGACGGGCCTCAGGGGCGTACGGGCCGCCTCCAATGCCGGGCCGGACGGCGTGCCGAGGCGCGCGCCGACGGGGCCGAGGCCGCGCTGTCCGCCGGGCATCGGCGCGATGCCGCGGGCGCGGCGCTCGGCGATGACGCTACGGACCGCCCGGACGATGCCGACATAGCCGGTGCAGCGGCACAGATTGCCCGAGAGGCCGGCGCGGATGCGGCGCTCGTCCGCGTCGGGCAGGCGCAGGACGAGGTCACGGGCGGCGATGAGCATGCCGGGCGTGCAGTAGCCGCACTGAAGGGCGTGCTCGCGGTTGAACGCCGCCCGCAACTCACCGGCGACCGGGTCGTCGTCGAGCCCCTCGATGGTGGTCACCTCGGCGCCCGCGCAGGCGCCGGAGAAGGTCAGGCAGGCCCGTGCCGGCTCGCCGTCGAGAAGCACCGTGCAGGCGCCGCAGATGCCGTGCTCGCAGCCGAGATGGGTTCCGGTGAGGTCGAGGGTGTCGCGCAGGACGTCGGCGAGATGGGTGCGCGGCTCGGCCCGCAGGCTCCGCGCCCGGCCGTTGACGGTGAGGTCGAGGGGCGGGCTCTCGTCGCGGAGGGCGGACGATGCGGTGCTCATGCGGCCTCGCCGACTGTGCGTGTGAGGGAGGGCGGCGCGGAGGCCGCCTGCGCGATGGCGCGCGCCAGAACGGTGACGTGGACGTGGCGGTCGACGGCGTCGGACATCCCGGCCTCGCGCAGGAGCGCATCGGCCGCCCGGGCGTCGAACCGGTCGGCGAAGTCGGGGCCGATCCGGCCGCCGAAGAGGTCGCGCGGTTCCGCGACCACGAGGGGGGCGCGCTCGATGGCGCCGATCACCACGCGGCCGCGCCCGGCTTTGGGCTCGATCCGCACGGCCCCGATGGCGTGGGCGAACTCGCCGATCTTGGAGCAATGCTTGACGTAGCCCCAGGCAATGCCGGGGGGG
>NZ_VMOA01000050.1 GCF_020662345.1 Methylobacterium sp. W2
CCTATAAGGGGGTCCGGGGTGGGGGTTGCTTCGGCCCGTGAGCCACCCCCACTTCCACACCTTTCCCCACCTCACCTTACGAGGTGAGGACCCGGCTCAATGGGCCCATTCCCCGACGCGGACGAACGGCCGCTTCATGCCCTTCGCGTCCGTCTCTTCGACGACCTGCAGGGCACCGTTGGCGATCCAGGTCTTGAGCAGAGCCTTGATCTTCGCGAGGTCGGCCTTCTTGTCGGCGTCGAGCCGCAGGACCTCCGCGACGACGTACCCAACCCATTCCTTCGACTGCGAGCTTTCGCGGTACCGGCCGTCACTCACCCGATGCTGCACGGCCTGGAGATTGGTCAGGCTGACGCCGTCGAAAGCGTTCGGCCACTTCCAGGCCTCGACCACGCCGACGTGGTCCTCCGGCCGCTCTGGCGTACCGTTGCCCAGGGGGACGGAGACGAGCCGGAACCATATCGATTCATCAGATGGCGGGGCCAGGTTCGCCTTACCGTCGAAGGTCCGGAAGTGCAGGCGGCGGTTCTCGACATCAGCCTTTTCGGCCTCATCGGATGTCATCGGGTTGAGGGCCCTGGCTGATCGCGCCTTGCTGTTGAGGGCGCTTGCCCCACGGCCATCCTCGACCGTAACCTCACCACCGGACCCCTTGCGGGCATGGTGCACTAGGTCGATGGCACAGCCGGTCTCGTCCGCGATCTGGGCCCAAACCGTCGCCACCGTGTTGATGGCGACGTTATCGTTCTCCTGAACCTCGTGGCAGGACACGAACGGATCGATGATCACCACGCCGATGCCGCGGTCGATGATAGTGGCCTTCACGGCCGCGACCACCGGCTCGGTGATCGTGATGCCGGCGCGCGTCTGCGTCACCACCACGAGGGGCGAGGTGCGCCCGCTGTCGACGAAGAGCCAGCCCGCGATCTCCTCGGGCCGGATATTGTGATGGAGGCAGGCAGCCACGATGCGCCGCTGCATCTCCTCCAAGGGATCTTCCCCGTTCCAAATCCAAACCCTCGCCCGCTGGACCGGCTTGATACCGAGGATGGGCCGACCCGTCGCGATGGCGAGCGCCTCGGCGATGCCCAGGCTCGACTTGCCCACGCCGCCGGGCGCGATCGTGGTGGTGATGAACCGCCGGATGTAGTGGCGGCCGTAGACCCAGGCCCGAGGAGGGATGGCCTCCGGAACGACCCAGGCGAACGGTGTCGCGGTAATCGGCGGCCGGTCGGCCTGCGCCTCGCCGACTGGTGTAGCTTCACCAGTCTGCGGCGCATCCGAAGCGGACTGGTCCCCTCCGGCATCGGTATCGTTGAGGGCTTCGATGCGCTGCCAAAGCGCCTCGACGGTACCGCCGGCCTCCATCCAGTCCGTTACGTCCTGGCCCTCGCCCATCTCAGAAAAATCGTAGGTGCGCACCCGGACAGCGGAGCCGGCGCAGGCATCGCGCTTCTTGCGGGTCCCGATCCGGCCTGAAGCGTCGTTGTCGGACAGGATCACCACGTCGCGTCCGCGCACGAGCTCGCCGCAGCCCTCGGGCACATCGGTGGCGCTGCCGAACGTGAAAGCTGGCAGCCCAAGACGTGAGAGCGTGTCGACGTCCTTCTCACCCTCGACCCAAAGCAGCACCTCGTCCCCGAGAGCAGGGTCGAAAGGGTCCAGGGCACCGATGTAGGGGACCGGAACGAAGCCCTCCGGCCTCCTGGCCTGCCAACCGACCCTACCGGTGGCGGGATCACGCACCCGGTAGAAGTCAATCCAGGGTGCCCCCTGGGTCTTCTTGATCTTAAAGCGCACCGCTTCGCCATCGCGACGGTAGGCGTGCCGGCGCCCCGGCAGCTCGCCCCGGATGGGCGGCGGCTCGGGAGCTCCGACGTTCTGGAGCCCCCACTTTACCTTCGGGGTCATCGCAGGCAGTGGCACGTCAGTCAGGCGGACAGGCAGAGCCTTCTTCGCGACCATGGCCGCAGCGGGACGCGTCCGGTCTACGTCCTTTCGTGGGGACCACTTCAGCCCGAACCTCTGGTCCACCATCGCCCGGTGCTGGATCGGGTCATCGCTCTTCCGGAAGCAGTTCAGGAGGTACCCGTTCGGTGCATCCTTGTCTGGACGGATCGAGACCGAGCGATCAGACGGAGGGCGCCCGATCGCAGGAATTCGGACCTGCCCACCCTCCGAGATGGAACCGCCAAAAACGTGCTGGATGTCCTCACAGGTGACAGTATCCATGACCTGCTCCCCGGCTCAGCGGACGATGATTGACGCGGTCGGGGCGGTGGCGTGGACGAAGTCCCGCCAGTCTTGACCGTGCACATGGCCGGTCTCGATCATCATGACCGTGACGCCTGCAGAGATGACGGAAGCCATCAGGGCGTAGTCTCTGATGGTCGGCCGCCTAGTCAGGACCATGATGCCCTGAGCACGCCGAGTGACGACCCGGAGCGCAGGCAAGTCGAAGGCGTCCGGCCCCCTTGACACGAGCCGGTCCTCGACGATCGCGACGAAGGGCGCGATGCTCGGCGGGCGGAAGTGCTCGGGCTGGGGCCGGATCAACACGAGACCGATGCTGCCCTCGCATACGAGCCGGAGGACAGGCAGTCGGAACTTGGGACGAACCCCCTCGGGGAGACAGGCCCGGTGATCAGCAGGAACGGACGCCATCACGCCGCCCCCGACTTCGAGCCGAGGAGGGCGGCCATGCGCATCTTTCCCGGCGCGACGATCGCCACGAACGCCATCCACGCATCGGCGTGCTGAGGTCGGGTCTCGATGATCACACCCGAGACCCCTTCAGCGGCGAGGACAGCCTGGCGCTCGTACAGCTCCGGGATGATCTCGCAGGCGATGATAGTGACGTCGGTCGCGGCCCGCATCAGGGCGGCGAGCGACCCGGTGTGGAATCCCTGTGGGCCCAGCGAGGTCTCCGGGTCGGCAGGATCGTCGCCGATGATGACGACCCAGGGCCGCGCCGAGGGCACTGTGAAGGGCGCGCGCTCCTGATCCTGCAGTGCCAGGAGGCACTTCCGGTGTGCTGCGAGCGCCAGCAGAGGCCGCATATGGTTGCCCAGGCCGCCGGCGAAGACGCTGACCATCGCGGGAGTGGGGAAGAAGAGGTTCACGCCTCGCCCCCATCGTTGGAGATTGCCGAGGCGGTCGGCTCGACGCGGTGCGCGGCCGCGAAGGCGTCCAGGTCCGCACGGCGGTAGACGCAGCGCGTGCCGTAGACCTGCACAGCAGGTCCCTGACCGGTCCCCCTGAGCTTGTTCAGGAGGCTGACCGAGATCCCGAGGTATCGAGCGGCCAGCCTAGTCGTGAGAGCAGGCTCTCCAATGTCAAATGTAGGCTGATTATTCATCGTGGTTCTCCCTGCGTCTCAGCACCAGAATGGCTGCGATCGCAGGGATATTTGACGTGAAATCCGATCTGATGCTTGTGTTAGTGGATTAAGTAGACCCCGTTGTTGCGTTAAACCAACCCCCTTAATGCGTTAAATGTACTCCCCGGCCCATCGCTCGCTGCGGTTGATCGAGCCTTATGCCCTCCCAAGCGAACTCCAAGCCCCCTTCGGGCCGCTCTTTTCGTCCGGGTTCCGGAGGAGCGTCGAGAGGTACCTTAGGGCGTAGGCGGATGGCTCGTCGTCGAACTTATCGTAGGCTTTCCACTCCCGTTCGATCAGGGCCTCCAGATTTCCGGCGTAGATGGGCAGACCGTCCGGGCCCCGCCCGTCGACGATGCCCAGCGTGCGGGCGACATGCAGGGCGAAGTCGAGGATCGGCGCGGTCCCGACCTGCCCTGCGGTTGCCAGGAACTCGGCTTCGGCCAACAGCGGCGAGACCGGAAGCGCGGCGAATGCGTCTTGCCACCCTATGCGGAGCGCGTTGAGGTCGACGCAGACGTGGCCGAGGACATCCTGACCGTCGAAAGTCATCAAGATCGGGTGGGTCTCCACGAATGCCGCCGACGCGCCGTCCTCGCGCCAGTGGGACGCCGGGATCGGGACGCTGCGGCCCTTCCCGTCGACGAGCACCGCCCCGAGATGTCCCTCGGCCAGCACCTGCCGGTATCGGATGACCGCGCTCTCCTCGAAGGGAGCGATGGATAGCTCCAGATCGTCGGGTACCGGAGCCACGGCCCCCTTCAGGCCAGGAGCTCTCAGGCTTGCGCGAAGCCTCTTCCTCGACAAGCAACCAAGTACGGGCTGCTTGAGCATCAACTCCAGGCAATCGGTCGTGGTCGATGGAGTGTGGCTCTCCTCCCCGTCTTCATCCTCACCGAGAGAGTGACCGGCAGTCTTGTAGAAAAAGCGGCCGTCCTCGTCGTGGAACTGAACCACAACCTCGTTGCCGAATGGATCGCGTGCCTTCGCCCCCCTGCTGCGGAGAAGGCCTACCTTCGTCACGACCAGAGAATGCGTTGTTCCCGATCGCGGCAATCGCGGCAATCCGTTCGGGGCCGTCAGTTGCGGCACTTCATCCAAGGGCATCCGCCGCTCAGGTCGCCGACGAGCGAATGGCCGGCTGGCGATGCGAAGTGCAGGACGGTCGTCGTTAGCATCAGGATCGCGGTTGCTCACCTCCTCAAGGATGCACCCGATCAGGTACAGCGATGCAATGGGGAGGGGCAGGAAGCCAGGTGGGAGAAGAGCCATCGGAACCGAAGGAGCAAGCGCTGAACAGGTCCCGGTGGTCTATCGACTCGCAAATTAAGCTGACGTTCCTAACCGGCCCATCGCACCGCGACCCGGACGCCTTCCACATCGAAAAGAGCGAGATTGAGCGGGCATTGCGGCGCTTAGCACGCAGACCGATGGCGCGATAAGGTCGCATGGACGTTTGGGAACGATTGCTGGACTTTTTAGTCCATGATACGCATGCATCGCCGCAGAGGAAAATTCAGCGGTATGGATATGTGAATGGCCGATACAGAGGCTCTTGCAGAGTTTTTAGTCCAGACAGCAAGGCTGGGTTTGACCGGCCGGGCGCAGGATGTGCAGGTCTATCTCAGAAGGGTGATTAAATCGGTCGGCAACGAGAACGAAGGGTTGACCCGCGCGCTCGCCGATCTGCTTGCGAAGGCACCGACACAATCATCTCCCATGCGCGACGCTGGAGCAGGCATGCTTCCAGTAGATGCGGATTCGCGACTTGCGCTTCTTAAAGTTGAATACCCGGCCGTTCCCGAGACTGAATTGATCCTTGAGCCTGGATTGCGCGCTCGCCTGGATCAGGTCGTTTCGGAGCGTGACAGGCTGGTCGAGCTTGAGAAGCTGGGTCTCGACCCGACACGGTCCCTTCTATTCACTGGCCCCCCCGGCGTCGGCAAAACGTTGTCGGCACGATGGTTGGCACACCGTCTCGGACGACCCCTGCTCATTCTTGATTTGGCCACTGTTATGAGCAGCTTTCTTGGTAAGACTGGCTCCAACATCAGATCAGTTCTTGACTACGCAAAAAGCTCGCAGTCTGTTCTACTTCTTGATGAGTTCGACTCCATCGCAAAGCGTAGAGACGACGATAGTGACGTTGGAGAGTTAAAAAGGCTCGTCACAGTTCTTCTTCAAGAAATCGACGACTGGCCTTCGAACAGCCTTCTAGTCGCAGCGACAAATCACGGTGAGCTACTTGATCCGGCTGTCTGGCGTAGATTTGATGACGTACTGGAGTACTCTGCGCCAAGCGAAGAACAAAGCATTATAGCTTTTCGCAATACATTTGGCGAAACCGATACTGGATTTTCGGATTTGTTCCCGCTACTTGCTATATTATGGAAAGAAAAATCTTATAGCGACATTGCTAGAAGTGCAAAATGGATTAGAAAGCGATCTCTGATTGCAGGAATAAGTCTTGAGGAGGCTCTTCTTGAGAATTTTGGAAAAGAAATGAAGAAGGCAAGCGGATCCGAGCGCAAATTTTTGCTGCCTTTTATAACTAATAGCAGCATATCTGATCGAAGGCTAAGCCAGATTACAGGATTTTCTCGCGATACGATTAGAAAATATCGCAATAGTAGGCCTGTCGAAGCAGATTGATTTGAGGAATTCCAATGGCGGGCCCAAGATATCTCATCGGCGGTGGTGAGCAGTTGTCAGTCGAAATCGCCCGGCCGCCACGCGGGTCAGGCGAGAAGACACATCCCTATAGCTTTGCCGAGGCGCGAGAGCTTCTGGCACCGCAATGGCAGATGACCGGGGAGCGGATGAGATCTCTTCCGGCGCTAGCATGCCCTGAAGATCAGGCCGTCGTGGAGATCACGCTTCACCCAACTTATCTCGCCAAAAGCTATTACCCCAATAACCTAGTTAGGGATCTTAATCTTCGACACGTTGGTAGCAAGGCGGTCCATATCGAGCCGCACAAGCGTGCCACCCTCCGCGCTGCCGAAGATGGCCGGGCCCAACCTGCGCCGCGAATTTTCCTCGCGGGACATCGAAGATCTATTGAGAGCTTCTCTGATATCGTCGGGAATTGGGCCCCAGCCGATGATCGGGTCAAGGACGAGTTCCGGCAGATTGAAACAGTTGGTCTGCCCGGACCCGATCGACGCAAAAAGATCCTCGGCGATAGAAGCAAGAAGGAGATCCCGCTTGAGGTCGTCCTACACGCCGATCCTGAAGACGACGACTACGTCGTGCGTGGTTTCCAGGACTACGTAAAATCCCTCGACCTTGAGGCTAAGATCGACCTCAGACGCTATGCAGGTGGGCTCTGCTTTCTACCAATGCACGCCGATCCCGATAAGATCGACGCGGTCGTTCAGTTCAGCTTCCTCCGAGCCTTGCGGTCCATGGCCCGCATCACGCCTCTGGATCCACTCGTACGCGGTCTCGTCCCAGGTTTTCGCGTTGAACTTCCGGCCGAAGACGCTACGGCTCGCGATGTCGCCGTCGCTATTTTCGACGGTGGCCTCCCTGACGGTCACGGGCTGGACCGCTGGGTGACGATGCGGGAACCACCGGGTATCGGTGCGCCCATTCCGGCCGCCCAAAAGCATGGTCTCGCCGTCACCTCCGCGTTCCTTTTTGGGCCCCTCGAAGTCGGCAAAACGCAGGAACGGCCGCATGCCAATGTCGATCACTGGCGGGTGCTCGGAGCCGACACTGCAGGGGACGACTTCGAGCTCTTTTCGATCCTCGGTCGGATAGAGGATGCCGTCACGGCGACCTCATACGAGTTCATCAACATCAGCCTGGGCCCCGACTGCGCGATGGATGACGACGACGTTAACGTCTGGACATCGACTCTTGATACGGTCCTATCGCACGGGAAGACCGTGGCGACTGTGGCCTGCGGCAACAACGGCGAAGCGGATCAGGCCCTTGGCATGCACCGTATTCAGCCACCCTCAGATGGCGTGAACATGATTGCGGTCGGCGCCTGCGACAGCCCGGGCGCTGGATGGAAGAGGGCACCTTACAGCGCTGTAGGGCCTGGCCGTAGCCCAGGATATGTCAAACCCGACTTCGTGGCGTTTGGCGGCTCTCACTCGGCGCCCTTCCTAGTGCTCCATTCGACTGGCGCCCTGCCCGGATCTGGGGTGCAGGGAACGAGCTTTGCGGCGCCCCTAGCTATGCGAGCCGGAGCGGGCATCCGCGCACATTTCTCTGAGCCGTTGTTCGCGCCCACGATCAAGGCGCTTCTCGTCCATCATGCGGACCTTGAAACGCACGAGAAGCACCATGTCGGCTGGGGCCGGTTGAGTCATCTGTTGGGCGACATTGTCGTCTGCAACGATGGTGAGGCCCGGATCATCTACCAGCGTCAGATGCCCACGAGTGGTTCAGTAAGACTGTATCTACCCGTTCCATCAGACATCAGAGGTGATGTCGAGATCAAGGCGACGTTCTCGCTATTCTGCGACGTCGATCCAGAAGATTCTATCAATTATACTCGCGCTGGATTGGACATCCAATTTCGTCCGAACACATTCAAGATCGCCCCTCCTTATGTCAATAAGGGGAAACTAATCACGCCGACCGTGCCGATCTCAGACAATTTCTTTGGCGCGAACGATTTCTACGCACCTGAGTACATCCGTCGCGACGATGCCCAAAAATGGGAAACGACGGTTTCGCGGACCAAGAGGAAGCGCGCAAGTTCACTTAACCAACCTGCTTTTGACGTCAGTCATATCGCGCGCATGCATGGTCATTCTGGGAGCAGGTCAGCTAATCTTACCTTCGCCTTGGTGCTCACGATTAAAAACCGGCACATGACAGATCTTTTTGATCGTGTTGTTGCCTCGTCAGGAGGCCGCCTCAAACCGCTTAGAACTCGTACAGGGGTCATGATACCTGCGCGATCGCGCTGATAAGTTTAAGTGTCTCTTTCAAAACTCCTGCTATGCTGGATTGGAAGGAGAGCTGCTGTTGCTGATGAAGAGTTCTGTGCGGATCGAGGCCCCCGCCCCCCGGTCTGCACCTGCACCGACGTTCGCCGCTGGCTGGTCGCCACGTTCATGACCCTGCCTGGTAACACTCCAGCATGCACTGCCCGTCGACCGAAAGGGCTTCGAACGCAGCGCTGCACCCTCACTGCGTAGGTACCGCAGGCGGGGCAGAGACCCAGAGCAGAAGGTTGCAGACCCTGCGGCCGCTTTCCTCTCGGATCTGACCGGAGTCCCGGCAGCGCACGACGGCGGTGTGCACGTTGTTCCAGGTCATCAGGTCGGCCCAGAGCTGCGCGGTTTCGGGACCGTTCCGGAAGGCGGTACGCACGTTGTCCTCCGTCGCGGTGATGTTCGCCCGGGCGGATCGATCGCCGACCCACCAACCACCACCCACGCCGAGCGCGAGGGCGCCGGCAACGGCAACTCCCACCAAGGTTGCCGTGCGCCTGTCCAGGGCGCGTACCCGGTTGGTCAGGGCCCGCTCCGCCGTGTTGGCCAGCACAGTGGAGAGGCTGCGCACCGTCTCAGCCTCGGTCGCTTGGCACTCGGCCCGGAAACGCTCGGCCTCGGCGTCGGCGACCTCGCGGCCGTCATGGAGGATAGCGCCGAGCCGTTCCGTCACGTCCTCGGCGGTGCCGGCCAGGGCGGCCCGCTGGTGCCCGAGGAAGCCGATGGCCTGTGCCAAAGCCTCGATCAGGACCGCCATGGGGTCGCCCGGCAGGACGCCGGCAGCCCGTGCCGCTTCCCGTAGGGAGCGAACCATGCGGGCGGCCTCGGCGAGGATCGGGATGGTCACGGCGCGCGCCGGTGCAGCGCCGCCGCTCATGGCAGCCACTCCGAGATCGAAGCGAACCGCTCCTCCATCCGGCGGAGCCAGAGGAGGGTTTGCTGGGCCTTCCACGGGCCGAGCGGAGTTACGCCAGGCGGTGCGAGACCCTGCGCGGCGAGGCTGAAGGGAATCCCTCTCTCTTCCAGGTCGGGCGCCGGTTCGAGGCGGGGCATCGAGACGATGCAGGCGCCCCGGCCGACCGTGGCGGCGAAAATCGGGTGAGCCTGGACGCTCTCGGAAAAGGCGGCGTGTGGACTGCGCCCGAGGGGAACCACGCCTTCGTTGAGCACGAGCGCGGTATATGGGCTCGCGAGAAGGCCCCCCTCCTCTACTGATTCAACGTAGGCAACGTCATCCCCCGCTGGGCCGATGACGTGGACCGCCACAAGGTCGATACCGAGGCCCGTGAGCCAGGGCAGCAACTCCATCTCGCGAGCAAGAGCCTTCACGGTCAGGTCGCCGCCGCCCATGTCCAGGACCAGGTTGAACCGGTCTCGGATCTGCGCCTCGACGAGGCCGGCCACCCACCCGCGCACCTCGGCGTCATCGGCAGATGGTGGGCTGACTGTGTGCCGGTAGGACCGGGCCAACGTTTGGTTGGTGCGGTCGCCGTCACCGGCCAGGGTCTCTCGGCCGGCGTCCTCGGCGCGGCCGAGCATCCACCGAGCAAGGAGCGTCTTTCCTCGGCTCCCGCGTCCGAGGAGCAGGATGAGCTTGGGTCGGCCCTCGGCGGCCCGGATCGGGATCTGGCCGGTCCCCAGATCTTTGGCGGTCGAGGCGGCGTTGCGCTTGGCCTTGGTCATGTCTCGGAGGTCCTATCGCGAGCCGGGCGAGCGTCCGCCGGCGGGATGCGGGATGGTTGGCGGGGCAGGGGCACGCGTGCGGCCCCCATAGCGTTGAGGACGGTCCGGATGCGCTCGGTCGCCTCGTCGACGCCGTTGATCGGCGGGACCGCTACGGGCGAGGGCGGCACGGGTACGGTGCACATGACTGGCGGTGCGGACGGCGCAACGAGGCGCACGCCACGGACCAGCTCGCCAGTGCGGGGTGCGATGCCTGCTTCTGCCTGACGCGCGACCGCCACCGCCGTCCGGACCCGTCGCCAAGTCCTCGACGCCGTGTCCCGGTTCAGGGACTGGCCATGGTCGTCCGTCAGCCCGATTTTGGAAAAGACAGCGAGCGGCGTGGCCCATTCGATCCGGCCTGTACCGAGTTCGCGCAGCAGCTCGTCGTGATGCTGCATCATCCACGGCGCGAGCCTCCGGTCACCGGCTCGGGCCCGCGCGAAGGCTGCGGCGATTCCTTGGGGCTGGCGCACCATCAGCGTCCCCTCCCCATGCGGAGGAGGAGGACCGCACAGGGAGCCGAGTGGAGCCTCACGCGGAGAGGACCGGGACGTGTCGAAGGCCTCGATGTCCCTACAGACCAAGGCACCCAAGGTGGGATGGAGGTACAATGCGAATCGTTGCCCGGCGCGCAGGCCGGGACAGGGGTTCGGGGGTCGGAACAGTGGCGGAGCGGGAAGCCTTCGGAGCGTTGGTGGCGGAGATGGCTGACCTTCGTGTGGAAGTCGCCGCGCTGGGCGCCGGCATGGGGCAGATGCTCGCGGGCCAGCAGGCGCAGACCGCCCTCCTCGACGCGCTCCTCGCCGCCGTGACCGACCTCGGCGCGGAAGGTGGCGGGGACGGTCTCGCCGAGGCACTGGGCCGGATCGCGGATAGCCTCGACGCCCAGGGCGACAGCCTGGACGGCATGCGGGCTGGCCTCGACGCGATCCCCGGCGCGGTGGCCGCTGCCGTCCATGCTGGTCGGTAGGAGGCGCAGTTGCTGACATACCGCGTCGGGAGCGCCGGGGGCCTGAGCGGGGCCCGCGCCATGGCGGCCCATCTCCTCGAAGCCACCCTTCCGCCTGAGATGGCCCAGGTTGCCGCTTACTATGCCCGTTCGCCCGGTGCCGCATCGGCGGGGCCCGAGGCCTTCACCGCGACCGTCCCTCGCATCCGCGAGGACCTCGACCCGCGCCTCGCCGCTCTGTTGAAGCTCGACCCGCATCAGGTTTTGGATGCCGATGCGATCGCGCATCTCCTCGCTGGCCGACGTGCCGATGGCGAGCCGGTCGATGGACGCGCGCAGCGGGAAGCGACCCCCTCCCTGTCGGCCGAGACGGGGCTCGCCGCCGACCGCCTGCCGACCGCCGAGGAAGTCGCGCAGGTCCTCGCCGGCCGACATGCCGGGACGGGCGGCCCCCTGCCAGCGGAGCGCGCCGCAGGCCTGCGGACCCGGCTGCTCCGGCTCCTCGGCGCCGGTGACGCCGAGCCGGACGCCGATGTCGTGGCGGCGGTCGCCCAGGGTCGCCGCGCCGATGGCGGGCCCCTGCGCCCCACTGCCATCCTCGACGGGCTGACCGCCAGCAAGGCTCCGGTTCGGTTCGTCGACCTGTGCTTCTCGGCCGACAAGAGCTTCTCGATCGCGTGGGCCTTCGCCGAGACGGAAGCCGAACGCGCCCTCCTCCACGCCATCCATCGGGATGCCGTGGCGGCGACGATGCGCACCATTGAGGGGACGCTCGGCCGGGCCCGGCGGGGCAAGGGAGGACGGGGCGGATACGAACCGGGCCGCTTGGCCTGGCTCGCGTTCGACCACCTGACATCGCGGCCGACGACGGAGATCTCGACCCACGATCCTGAAACCGGCGAAGCCTACACGCACCTCGCGACGGTGCGCGTGGCGGGGACGCCGCAGGTGCACAGCCACGTCTGCTGCCTCGCGCACGTCCTCACGGATTCGGGCCACATCGGCACCGTCGACCTCGCCCAGCTCCACGGCCAGGTTCACGTATGGGGGGCCCTCTATCAGGCCCGCGTTGCCACTGGCCTGCGCCGGATCGGCATCGACGCGAGGCTCGACCCCAAGACGGGCGCCGCCCGCATCGTCGCAGTGCCCGAGCGCGTGCGCGCCGCATTCAGCAAGCGCACGAACCAGGGTGAAGCCGCCGCCAGGGCCTATGCCCAGGATCAGGGCCTCGACTGGGATAGCCTCGATGCCGGCCGGCGCATCGGCTTGCTCAAGCAGGGCGTCCAGGGCGACAGGCGCGCCGCGAAAACCGACGATTGCGGTGATCTCGACGCATGGCGCCGGGAGGCCCAGGCCCTCGGATGGCGGCCAGGCCCCCTGTCCAACTTGGACAAGCCCATTCCCCTCCCCGGCCCTGGCGAGCGGGCGGAGATCGCCCGCGCCGCAGCGGCACCTCTCCTCGCGGAGGCTTTCAGGGGCGAGGCCGTCGTCGACGAAAGCGCGGCCAGGATCGCGGCGGCGCGTGGCCTGGTGGCCGCCGGCATCGAGGACGCGGAGGAGATCGACGACGTGACCCGCGCTCTCCTCGCGGGCGGCATCGAGGAGGATGGTATCCACACCCCGGTCATCACGCGGGAGGTGCGGGGCCCGCGCGGCGCGACTGCTGTTCGGCTCACGACGCGTGCCCATCTCGACCGCGAGACGCGCCTCGTGGCATTGGCGCGCGCGGCCGCCGAGGACCGCTCCGCTGCCCTCACAGCCGAGGAAATCGACGCTGGTACCGCTGCCGCAGGTCTCGATCTCACCGGCGCGCATGGTCAGGCGCAGGCTCGGGCCATGTACGTCCTGGGGTCCGGCGGCCGCGTCTCCAGCCTTACGGGCTCTGCCGGATCCGGAAAAACCTATCTGTTGCGTGGCCTGCAGTTCGCCTGGGCCGCGAAGGGACGGACGGTATTCGGCACCGCCGTCGCATGGAGACAGGCGCAGGCACTGGCCGATGCAGGAATCCCCGAGGAGCGGTGTCTCGCCCTCGCTGCCCTCATGGCCCGCGTACGCGCTGGAACGCTGAAGCTCGACGCGAACAGCGTGGTGGTGATCGACGAAACGAGCCTCGCCTCCGCAAAGGATGCACTTGCCCTTCTGGAACTGCGCGAAGCGGTTGGATGCACGCTTCTCGCCATCGGGGATGAGCGCCAGGGCCGAAGCGTAGAGGCGGGTGGCGTTGTTGGTCTCCTCGGTCGTGCCCTCAATGGCGAGGTGGCGGAGGTGACGTCGACTGTCCGTCAACGCTCCGCCCAGGAACGTGAACTCGCCGGTCTCGCCCGGGCCGGCCGGGCGGCCGATGTGCTCGACGCCCTCCGTGACCAGGGAAGGGCCCGCCTCGCCCCCGGCACCCTGACCGAGGCCGCCGAGGCCGTCGCGGACCTGTGGCAGGAACGGGTCGTGGCAACCGGCGAGGGCGCCGTCCTGGTCGTTGCACCGACGCGCGAGGACTGCCGGACCATTAGCCTCGCCATCCGCCGACGAAAGCGCGTGGCAGGACGCATCGGCCCTGACATCGCGGTACTGGATGCCACCGACCAGGCCGGAGACCTCTACACCCTGCCCATCGCCGTCGGTGATCGCGTCAGGCTCTACAGCAAGACGCACGCACGCGGCGCCGGTCGCGGACAGCTTGGGGTCAACGGTTCGCTGGTGGAGATCTGCGCCGTCGAGGCTGCCGGCCTTGTCCTGCGCACTTCGAGCGGGCGAGAGGGACTCGTCCCATGGACCGCGCTGCGCGACCGCGAGACCGGCCGCATCAAGTTGGGTCCCGGCGAGTGCCAGAGCCTCTCGGCTGCCCAGGGAGCCACCGCCGAGGAATGCATCCTTGCAATGCCACGAGGTTCCGAAGGTGTCGGCGCCGGAGCTTTTTACGTAGGGCTGACACGCCACCGGGCGACGTCTTGGCTGGTACTCGGCGAAGCCGGTGAACGCCGCGCCGTGGCCGCGCGCAGAAGTATCGGCGACGCACGCCCGATCCGTGCGGCGGACTTGTGGAGCCATGCCGCCGCCACCTTCAGCCGGCGCCCAGCAAGCGAGGGGGCCCTCGACCTCCTCGACCGTGCCGCTGGCATCCGGCATGCGGCCGAAGACGGATTCCGACGCGGCCTCGCGCGCCTGGAGGCCAGGACCGCGCGTGGGCTGGCACCGACCGTTCTGTCTGGTCAGGGTCGCCGGCAGCGTCTCGCCCTCGCGTTGGAGCCCCTTGCGGCACGTCTGGCCGCTCGGGCGCAACTCCTCGTCCAGGTTTCCGCAAAGGTGGCCGCCCTCGGCCGCACTCTCGTCCATGCCGCAGACATTGAGCTCACCGAGCCGAAGAGCCAGCCTCGCCCCGGTGGGAGACGAACGCCAGCATCGGCGCCACGGCGGTGAAGCCGTAGCGTCGATCCCGTCCAGGGTTGGGTTGGAAGCGCCCACCCTGCCGGCCTTCAGCGGCGCACGCTCAGCATGGAGATCGGCACGCCCGCATCCACATCATTGTCGGCATCGCACCACCGGATCCGGGCCCTGTTGCCGGGGACGAGCCCGACATCGATCACAAGCGGGTCCGGCCTCGTCGGGAGGGCCGCGCCGGCGGGGCCATACGCCACCATGGCGCCGTAGGCCGTGATCCGCAGCCGGCGGAGCGAGAGCGCCGAGAGGCTGCCAGACATCAGCTTGTCGATGTCGTCGAGGACGTCGAGCAGGACCCACTCCTCGGGCTTCTGTTCGCCGGTGCTCTCGTCGACGCGACGCAGGATGGCGTGCTGCAGCTCCTCGGCGACCGGGGAGACCGGCACTGCCTTGAGCAGCGTGCGGACTTCCTCTTGGAGGAGCGTGTCGGTCTGACCGACGGGGATGAAAGCGCTCTCCAGGGCGGAGAACGCTGTCACGCCCGCGGAGTAGGCGGCGAACGTCTTCGGGTTGGGCGAGGCCTCCAGGGCCTTCAGGTGGGCGGTTGCGGCCTGGAAATCGGACCGCAGGAAGGGCGAGATGGGCATGGTGGGCCTCGGGGTGAAGCCGGGGTCGGCGACCGCGGTCCAGCAATGCTGCCACGATGAAAATCGGACCCTGGGCCGCGGGGCCAGAAATCGGACGCGCCTGCAAAAAAGTGGGATGGCCGGGAGCTTTCACGCTCCTGTGCAGCTGGAAAGTCGCACCGCGCGAGCCCGCACAGGCCATTCAATGGGCTGAAACCGGCCTTCGGAGACCCTGCTCGCGCGAATCGGGGGGTCCGCTACGGTTCGGGAGCCGTTTCCCGGTTCGCGCAGCTAACCGCCTTGGACGAGAAGGTGCGGTTCGTCCGACAGGGTGTCGGGGTTTAGAGCGATCCGGGTTCCGTCCCGTCTGGTGCTGTTCCGCCCGTTCTGGACAGCCGCCCCTTCCCTTGTTCGTCACCGACAAGCTTGCTGCCATCATTTTCTTTGGTTGTCGGTCAACGAGCGTCACATCGGCGGTTCAGCGTCGGTGCGAACCGCCATCAGTACCGAAACGGCTGTGCCGGGGCGGTGAACCTGCTTTCTCGGAAGCACTGCGAGGCTCCCGATAGCTTCGGTTTTCCCCAAAATTAACAGACCCGTATCCGTGGGATGAATTGATCTGCATCCTATCCTTTGCGGCTGGGAGCCCGCCTCGGTGCAATCATGCCGGGTTCCGCGCCGGCCGCGACGCATCCAGGATTGCCAGTCCCGATTGATGATGCGCACGAGGTTGGGCGAGTTCTTTCGACCCTGATGGCGGCGCTCCTCGACCGTCAGCAGTCCATCCCCCTCCGCGAGGCGGATGGCCCCCTGCGCCAGACGGCGGCAGACCCCGGCGCGCGCGGCGATGGCGTCGATGCATAGGCCACACACGTCTTTCGCCGAGACCTCGTCGGCCACGATGCGTAGGACAGCAATTTGACCCGTGGTGAAGCGCGTGGCCAGGGCCGGTGGCAACGGACTCGATGCGGCCAGTAGGCGGCGGCGGTCGCGTGAGGCACGGCGATCCGGGGTGACTTGGTTCCGGCGCGGAGGGAACAGACTCACGCGAGGCGAGGGGAGGCCAGGGATAGGCAAAGGCCTAATCCCATCACGGATCGCGTTGCGGCGACCGTGCAGCCGTTCGGCCAAAGTCTGGGCCTCTCCGTCACTCAAGGCGCCCGCACCGTGTCCTTGCCAGAGCTGGCGACCCAGTTCGTCCATCTGCGCGAACGTACGCGCGCCCTCGATCGCGGCCTGCATGGCGGCGTGAAGCATCGTCCTCGGTCCCTGCTTGGGCCGCGGCAAAGCAGGGGGAGCAGTCAGAGCTGTCCCCGTCAAAAGGCAAAGCGCCATCGTCTCGGGAGGCGATCCCGATTGACACCTGAGCGGTGTTATGATGTCTGGGGAATTGGAGTTGGGTCCCCCGGACCTCATCGATTTCGACGGCCTCACCCTTGCCGGGGTGGGGCCGTTGGCGTTTTGGGCTTAGGTCTTTCTCGCGGCGCTCATTCCTGATGGTGGTTGGCCCACGACTCGCTCCGAAGAGCGAGCGCAACCAGACATGCCATGTCGGCTGTCGCACAGGGTGAAGTCAACGCTTCGCGGTTGATGAAGCGCCTCGCTCCCGAGCCCGCAGCTTCGAAGACGGTTTGGAGTCGCCGCAGCCGTTCCTTCGCGGAAGCTCTTGCTAGGCAAGTCCGCGCGAGTCGATTTATGCGGCCTTCCCTCTGGAAGAGGTACGAATCAATGGAATGGAGCCAGTGTCAGTCCGGAAATCGCCTGATCGGATGCGGAAGTTCAGTAAAAGCAAGTAGCGCCCAGTGACTGAGCAAGGCTGACTCCATGAACAAGTGGGTCATGATTTCCAAAAAAACCTGTTAGATTTCTAACAGGTTTCTAATGGGTTTCAGGAAGCTTTCCCGTTTGTACCTGCCGCTTCGTACGCGTCGAGGGCTCGTTCCAAGAGCTCGCCTAACACCAAGCGCTGCTCGTCGGCGAGCCGTGTAAACCTCTGGGCGGTCTCTTCCGTTACCTTGAGACTCAACTGCTTGTTACGGCCTGTGCGATAGCGTCGCTGTTCAACCTTAGGTGGTGCCGCTACCGTTTTCTCGCGCGGTGTTGGCTCACGGCTGGGAAAGCCTTGATCTTCGGATACAGCGCGGATGGCTTCCGAAGCGGGGTTTTCTTTCCGCGCTGACAAGGGCGTCGGCGCAAAGTCACCTAGGTCGAGTTTGCCAAGCGGATCGGTACGTCCAGGTTTAGGCTCGCTTGGCATTATGCAACCTGCTTAGTCTGGGCCCGGTCGTCACGCAGGCGTTGAACGATTTCTGCGGCGAATTCGGCGGCGTTGTTGATCGCTACTGCCATGTTGCTGATCCCCTTGCCTGCTAAGCCCTGCAGCGTGCCACCGTATGAGAACATCGCTCTATAAGCCTCCCGGTCGCAGAGGCGGGTCTTCAGGACAGGGATTGCACGCTCTTCGAAGCTCAGAAGAATGTGCTTGAGCGTATTCGGCATGATCGCTGGGTTCGTGCGCGTGACTAGTACGGTGTAGGGGATGTTCCGCCCTCCCCTTCTCTCTGTGCGTTTGATGAGGCCAATCTGGCGTGCTGCCTGTGAAGCATCGAACTGCGAGCCTTGAACTGGAATCACTACAAGGTCAGACATCGAAATTGCGTGGCTAACCATTAGACTTGCCACGCCCTCTAAGTCGACGATGACGAACGCGGCGGTGCTCGCGGCTTCGTCAATCTTGTCCATAATGGTTTCTTCCGTTGCACCCCCAACGATCCGAAGGGTTGGTGGAAGGCCCGGCAACTGGCTCCACTCCTGTACGAACTGATTAGGGTCAGCATCAATGATGGTGACGGTCGCACCTTGCTCGGCCAGCATGCTGCCGAGGATGCAAGCGGCCGTAGTTTTACCTGCGCCGCCCTTAGGCGATGAGAAGGTGATGACGGGCATGTGCTCCTCGCTGAAAGCTGTCTGGTTTCGGAAAGCCGTCGAAAAGCCCTTAGGTAATAGAAAGCTGCCAGCTTTCTCTTAACAGCCTGTTAAGCTAACCGCTATCGGAAGGAAATCAGAAAGCTGTCTGGAAGCCGTGAGGAAGCAGGAAGCCTCCAGAACCTTAATGGCTACCAGAAAGCTTTCTGGTTTTCGGAATGACGTTGACCTCTAGGGTGCCACGGGCGAGAGTAGAAAGCCGTCCGAGTTCCAACAGAAAGCCAAAAGCTTTCAGGAAGGCACTTAAAACTCTAGAGCAGCTTGTCCGAGCGTAATGCTGGAGTGGCCTAACACGAGCCGTGACATAGGAGCCTGACGGGGTGGACGGCCCTCGCTATGGCATCGCTGTGCCAGGATGAGGTCGTTGATCTCATCGACAGGAGGCGTCCATGGGACATGGTCAGCACCATCGGCCCAAATCTGGCGAAGTACGTCCTTCAGATCCACGGCATCGATCCGAGGGCAAGGTCCTCATGCGTCGGCTTGGACGACGCCTACATGGCCGGCTTGCTCAAGGGACAATTCGTTTCATGTGTTTGCCTCGGGATGTTTGGTACCAGCCTTGCCGGACTTCTTCTCCTCGAACAGACGCTCACATCCGGCCTTGGTCAGCGCGTCACGCTGCAGGTCGGGGTTCTGGTCGAGGTTCTGGTCGAGGTTCTGGTCGAGGGTGGAAACACGGGCATATCCAACGAGCATGTCGGCTTAGTGGATCAAGCGCGTTTATCTGGCAATAGAAATCCAGTCATATTTTCCCGACAAAAATAGGGCGGTTCGAGGCCGCTCGGACCTGATCCATCTCTAATGTCGTGAATACGATCGAATACCGGACAGCTATACGGTTAGGACGAATATCCCGATTGGGTGGGATGTGGAAGTTGACCGACCGCCCGTAAGCGGAAATTTCGTCTGCGACCCAACTACGCCGTAAGAGCAAGCCAACGTATCTCTTGAAAGCAGACGTTGCAGTCGATCTCGCCGTGCGAGGGCATGATCTCGGATCTCCGCCTTTCAGAGTGGTGACGCCGCCGCATCATTCCTCTGACTGCTCCTGGGTGACGGCCGTATGCCGTGGTTGAGGACGAGTCGGCGGTCACGCTGACGTCACCAATCTTTTTCGTGTGTCAGTGGAATAGACGCGCCCGTTCGGCATCTCTCCCGATGCGGTCATGGTCGACCGCCGGAGACCTCACTCATGCACACCATGCTGATCCGCGCTGCCTTTGCGGCCTTCGCCTTCTCCGCCGTCGCCGCCCAGGCCGCTGCGCCTGCGATGACGGCCGAGACTGCCAAGGGGCCGGCGCTCGTCGATTCCAAGAGCATGACCCTCTACACCTTCGACAAGGACATGGGCGGCAAGTCGATGTGCAACGGCCCCTGCGCCGCCAACTGGCCGGCACTGATGGCCGCCTCCGGCTCGGCTGCTAGTGGCGACTGGACGATGGTGACGCGGGACGACGGGACGATGCAGTGGGCCTACAAGGGCAAGCCGCTCTACACCTTCGCCAAGGATACGAAGCCCGGCGACATCACCGGCGACGGATTCCTCAACGACGCGTGGCACATCGCCAAGCCCTGATCGGTAAAGCCTCGTGGACGAGATCGCCGCCCTCATCGAACCGCAGATCCCAGCGTTGCGGCGCTACGCAGTCGCACTGTTGCGGGACCGCGAAGCGGCGGATGACCTCGTCCAGGACACCCTGGAGCGGGCGTTGTCCGGCTGGTCCGGACGTCGCCGCGACGGCGACCTGCGAGCCTGGCTGTTCACGATCGAGCGCAACCTGTTCCTCGGCACTGTTCGACGCCGGGGCCGGCGCGGCATCGATGTCGGCGCTGAGGCTTTGGAGCAGGTGCCCGATCCGGGTGCCGACCCCGAGGCCGTTATGGGGGCACGCGACGTGCTCACCGGACTCGACGCCCTGCCCGAGGAGCAGCGCTCAGTGCTACTGCTCGTCGCGGTCGAGGATCTGTCTTATGCGGAAGCGGCGCAGGTGCTCGGAGTACCGCTGGGCACGGTGATGTCGCGGTTAAGCCGAGCCCGGGAGCGGATGCGAAGTTTTCTGGAAACGGGCCGAACCGGCTTGTTGAGGAGGGTGAAATGAGCGGGGATCCGCGCCCGGTCGGCGAGGACGACCTGCACGGCCTGATCGACGGTCATCTTGAACCGGAGCGGCAGGCGCTGGTCGAGGCATGGCTCAGGGGAAACCCCGCGCGGGCGGCCGAGGTCTCGGCGGATCGCGCCCTGCGCGAGCGCTTGCGTACCCGCCTCGCGCCGATTGCCGAGGAGGCGATCCCGGCGCGGCTCCGGGTGGCCAACATCCGCTCGCGACATAGCCCAATAACCGGGCGCTGGCTTCCGGTCGCGGCTGCGGCCGTGTTCTGCCTCGCGGTCGGCGGTGCCGCCGGCTGGTTCGGCCATGCCGCGCGGCAGGTACCCACGGTCACGCTTGCGCGAACCGAGCCGGCGACCGACGACGCAGTGGCGGCCTTCCGCACCTACGTGGTCGAGGCGGTGCATCCGGTGGAGGTGCGCGCCGACGAGAAGCCGCACCTTGTTACGTGGCTCTCGAAGCGCCTCGGCCGGGCGGTGACCACCCCCGACCTCACGGCCTACGGCTTCCGCCTGATGGGCGGGCGGTTGTTGCCCGCTGGGTCCGAATCCGCAGCGATGCTGATGTACGACGACGACCACGGCACCCGGCTGACGCTCTACAGCCGCGTGGGCGATGCGGATGGCCGCACAGTGTTCCGCTTCGCCCGCGAGGGCGACGTCGCCGCTTTCTCCTGGGTCGATGGCGGCATGTCCTACGTCGTCACCGGTCGGACCGACGAGGCCCGGCTGCTCACCGTCGCGCAGGCGGTTGATGCGCAGGTCCGCGGCCTCGCGCCGGATCGGCAGCAGCCATGACCCTCGACCAGCTCCGCATCTTCGTGGCGGTGGCCGAGCGGCAGCACGTGACGCGGGCCGCCGAGGCACTGAACCTCGTTCAGTCGGCGGTCAGCGCGGCGATCGCCAATATCGAGGGGCGTCACGCCACCAAGTTGTTCCACCGGGTCGGCCGCGGGATCGAGCTGACCGAGGCGGGGCGCACGTTCCTTGTCGAGGCCCGTGCCGTGCTCGCCCGGGCGGAGGCCGCCGAACTGGTGCTCGCAGACCTCAGCGGCATGCGACGAGGGACGTTGGCGCTTTACGCCAGCCAGACCATCGCCAGCGACTGGCTGCCGCGCCATCTCGTTGCCTTCCGCCGGGCCTACCCCGAGATCGCTATCCGGCTGGCGGTGGGCAACACCACCGACGCCGCCGACGCGGTGCGCGCGGGGCAGGCCGAACTCGGCTTCGTTGAGGGAGCGCTGGACGACCCGACGCTCGCGAGCACGACCATCGCGCGAGACCAGCTTGTCCTCGTAGTCGCTCCTGGCCATCCCTTCGCCGGGGCTACTGCCCTCGAACCCAAGGAGCTCGCAACGGCCAATTGGGTGCTGCGCGAGGCGGGATCGGGAACCCGCTCGGCTTTCGAGGCGGCGCTGACGGACGCCGGCCTCGCTGCGGCTCAACTCCAAGTCACACTCGAATTGCCCTCGAACGAGGCGGTCCGCGCCGCCGTCGAGGCCGGGGGCGGGGCCGCCGTGCTGTCCGAGACCGTGGTCGCCGCAGCGCTTCGAGCCGGGACCCTGGTACGGGCGGCGTTCGCCCTGCCGAGCCGTCCTTTCCGGGTGCTGCGCCACAAGGAGCGCTACTGCAGCCGGGCCGCCGACGCGCTTCTCGACCTGATCGCGACGGCGAACATCAAATGAGTGAGCCCGCGAAACCCGTGCCCCCCGACGATCCCCGGGTGAGGCTCGCCGAGGACCGGACGGTGCTGGCAGCCGAGCGTACGTTCGTGGCGTGGCTTCGCACCGGGCTCGCCTTCCTCGGCGTCGGCCTGGCTGCGCAGCGCTTCCTGCGGGAGGTGCTGGCGGTTTGGCCGCTGAAGGTGCTGTCGCTCACGCTGATCGCCTGTGCGCTCGCCTCGTTCGCCGGCGCCGCATGGCGGGATCGGGCGATTCGAGCGCGTCTTGCCCATACCGAGATCCCGATGATGCCGCGCATCCTCACCGTCGGGATCGCGGCCCTGCTGATCGCGATCTCGGGCCTTGCGGCCACCGCCCTACTCTGGGCGTGAGGTCAGGCCACCGTGACCCGTACCCGGTGCCAGGCGGCGCTGAGGTAACCCTTGTAGTTCCAGGTGTCGTCCGGCGCCGCAGGCTGGGTCTGGCCGGCTGAGTCCCAGGCCCGCACCGCGAGTTCGTGTTCGCCCGCGGTCAGCTCGCAGTCGATCTCCCAGAACGTCCAGGCGTAGGGTGCGTCCGCATCGCGGTCGATCCGGGCCTGTGCCCAGCTGCGACCGCCATCCGTCGAGACGTCGACGCGGGCGACCGCGCGGTCGCTGGCGATGGCGTAGCCGCGGATCGCGTGCCGGCCGGCCTTCAACGCTGCGCCGCGGGCGGGCTCGCAGATCGCGCTGTTGAGCGGCATCGCCTCGATGGTGATGCCGTGGGTGGGGTCGGCGGTCTCGGCGGTCACGTCGGGCGGAAACAGCTTGTAGTCGTCGGCCTGCATCGGATTGTCGGAGGGCCGGTCCTGCACCGTGATGCGGGCGAGCCACTTCGGGCTGCGGATACCGGCAAATCCCGGCACCACCACGCGCAGGGGGTGGCCATGCTCGGGGGAGAGATGCTCGCCGTTCATTGCGAAGGCGACCAACGTATCGGGGGCCAGCGCCTTGGCGAGCGGGATCGAGGCGCCGAAACGCGTGTCCGTGTCCGCGATCCGGTCGTGGCTCTCGAAGGCCACGTGGCGCGTATCGCCCGCATCGATGCCGGCCGCGCGCAGCACGTCGGCGAGGCGCACCCCAGTCCATTTCGCGTTGCCGATGGCGCCGGGCGCCCACGGGTCGCCGGAGACCGGGGCCACCGCTAGCATGTCGGCCCGGCGGTTGCCGGCGCATTGCATTACCGCCGTGACGGTGACGGGCGCGAACCGCGTCTTCAGATCGGCAATGGACAGTTCGAGCGGCGTCGCAACCATCCCGTCGACGGTCAGGCGGTAGCTGTCGGCGTCGAGATCCGGGATATTCCCGTGGCTGCGGACGTAGAAGTCGGCCTGCTCGGTGAGGAAGGCGGCGCGTAGGCGATCGAGCGGTGGCTCGGCGTTGTAGGGCGCCTTTCCGTGGACGATGAGGCGGTCCTTGCGCTGGAACAGGCCGAGCATGGGGTCTTTGTCCTGCGTTCGTGACGTGTCGACGACGAGAACGCGCCGGGAGCCGAGAAGGCACCCGACGCGCGACGCCTCAGGGCTTCATGGTCGAGATGACCGCGTTCTTCGCCCGGTCCACCACGGCGACGCTAAGGTCGCGGTTGAGGACGTAGGCGTGGGCGTTGTCGGCCGAGAACG
Source organism: Methylobacterium sp. W2 (assembly GCF_020662345.1). Lineage (GTDB taxonomy): Bacteria > Pseudomonadota > Alphaproteobacteria > Rhizobiales > Beijerinckiaceae > Methylobacterium. Next base: position 23,432 of record NZ_VMOA01000050.1, read on the forward strand.
CGATCGCCTGGCGCGGCTCGTTCAGGCCGGTCACCGTGGCGACGACCTTGAGGGTGCCGGTATCGATCACCGAGAGCGAGTTGTCCTTGAGGTTGCCCGAATAGACGAAGTGCCCGTCCGGGGTCAGCGCGGCGCCGTAGGGGTCCTTGCCCACTGCCACCTCGGAGGTGACCTTACGGGCGGCGACATCGACCACGCCGATGGTGTTGCGGCCGCTGTTGGCTGCAAACAGCGTCTTTCCGTCCTTGGTGATCGAGATGGCGCGCAGCTTGTCGAACCCGGCGATCTCGCCGGTGATCTTGTTGGTGGCGGTATCGACCAACGTGATCTTGTCGCCGAGGAAGTTCGTCACGAACACGGTCTTGCCGTCCGGCGACAGCTTCACGCCCTGGCGCGGCTGCGCGAAGCCGGGGATCACAGCCTCGGCGAGCATGGTCCTGGTGTCGAACACGGTCAGCGTGCTTGCGGCCTCGTTATTGACGTAGAGCTTGCCCCCGTCGGCCGAGAGCACCGTACCGAACGAGCCGGGGCCCGCGGCGAGAACGCCGGCCTCCTTGCCGGTGGCGGTCTCGTAGACCGTGATCCGGCCGGTGCCGCTGTCGGAGACGTAGAAACGGGCGCCGTCCGGCGCGAACACGATGTTTCGCGGCGTGACGAAGCCGTCGAGGCGGCGCAGCACCGTGCCCTTGGCGACGTCGTAGACGACGACGGCGCTCTCCTCGCTGTTCGACACAGCGGCGACGGTCCCGGCGGCGTTCAGCGCCAGTGCGTTGTTCTTGATCGCGCCGTCGAAGCCGGCGGCGAACCCGGGCTGGGCCTGCGCTAGGAGCAAGGCGGCTCCGGCGAGGAGGGTGCGGAGGCTGGTGCGGATATGGGTCATGAAGCGGGTCTCTCGGGCATGCGCGCTCGTTCGGCGGCCGGGGCCTACCGTGAGGGCTGGTTCGAAATCGGAAATCCGTGGTCTAAGGCCGGGCCGGCCGTGCATCGCCCTGGGGAGACGCCGGAAGGCGCGGTCTATTCCCCGAGGCCGGCGAAAAAAGCGCGGCGGCCTCGGGATTCGGGGGTTCAGGGTGCCGGCTTCAACGCCGTCAGGTAGTCGACGATGGTCTGCACGTCGGCCTGATCAACGGGCGCATTGTAGACGTGGACCATCTTGTTCACGGTCTCGGTCCACTGCGCCTTCGTGAGCTTGGGTTGGGTTAGCACCATCCCGGCCGAGTGGCAGGCGAGGCAGTTGTTGTTGACCGCCTCGGCCCCCTGTCCGTCGGGGAAGGTCCGGTCGGAGGTCGGCATCGCGATGGATTGTGAGGTGAAGCGCATCGGCTCGGGGGCCGGGGCGGCAAGCGCCACCAGAGGAGACAAGGCGAGCGCGGCGATCAGGGCCGCCGGATGGATCGGGTTCATGGCTGGTCTCCTCAAGCGGCCTGGAAGGATACGGCCTCGATGCCGTTCTGCATGAAGCCGGCCCCGTTCCAGATCCGGTCCATGCCCTGCGCGACGCCGTTGGTGTTGGTGCAGCGGACCCTGACCGTGTGGGTGCCGGCGGCCAGCGCCGGCAGGCTGCCGTCGAAGCGGCGGAAGCTGTAGGGGCCCTCGTCCGCGCCGAGTTGCGCCGGAAACCACGTCGCCCCGCCGTCTCTGGAGAACTCGACCGCCTTTACCCCGCAATCGCCGCCGAAAGCGATGCCGCGGATGGCCACCGGCGTTCCGGCTGCCACCTTGGCGTCGTCCTGCAAATTGGTGATGAACGAGCGCGGCACCATCCTGTTGATCGGCACCGTCTTGAAGCCGGTCTGGCCTGGTTTGATGTTGGCGCCCGGCACGTCCGGAATGCGGTAGGCGGTCTTCATCCAGTATTGCTCGTCGGGCTTGTCCAGCACCTCGATGTCGGACAGCATCTTGACCCAGTAGGTCGAGTACCAGCCCGGCACCACGAGGCGGAGCGGGAAACCGTTGAGCAACGGGAGCTGCTCGCCGTTCATCGCGTAGGCGATCATCACCTCACCATTGTTGGCGTGGTCGAGATCGAGGGACTTCTTGAAGTCCGGCGCGTCGTCGACGACCGGCTCGTCGAGGCCGTTGAAGCGCACCTGCACGGCACCGGCCTTCACCCCGGCCTTTTCGAGCACGTCCTTGAGGCGCACCCCGGTCCAGCGGGCGTTGCCCATCGAGCCGTTGGCCCATTGCGCCCCGGGCACCCGCGGCTCGAACAGCCCGCGTGAATTGCCCGAGCACTGGTTCACCGCGGCGATCTCGAAGCGCGGCAGGCCGGCGATGGCGTCGAGCGAGAGCGAGAGTTCCTTATCGACGTGGCCGTGGACCTTGAGCCGGAAGGTGCCGGCATCGACTTCGGTCGGGATCGAGGCCCAGTGCCAGCGCACGTAGAAGCGGTCGTTGGGCGTGAACACGCCCTCGTCGAACACCGAGAACGGCGTCTCCAGCAGCGGCGGATGGGTGCGCTGGAGGATCATCTCGCCTTTGCCCGGAAAGGCGGTGGTCAGCGCCCGCTCGTCCGGGCCGCCGGGCAGCGGAAGCTTCACCGAGCCCGCGGCCCAGGCCGGCATGGCGGCGGCGAGGCTGCCGACCCCTAGGCCACCCAGGACGAGGCGGCGGTTCAACGGTTCGTGCAGATGGCGCATGATGTCTCCCTGGAATCGTTTGTTGGGCCGCGTCGGCCGGTCGCTAGATCTCGGTGTCGCCGTCGGCGGACGGCATTGGCGTCGGTCGAGACGGTTCGGTCTCGCCGCCGGAAACTCGGGTCATCGATCCAAGGCATCCCGGCAAAGAGGCGTCTTCTCCGTGAAGGAGATGCTACGGCGAGACGATTATTCCATCCAATGATCGTTCGAGATCTCAACGATCTCCGATTGCGATCATCCGAAGATCTCCGATCTCCGATCAATGGCGGGCGGCCGGATCAGATGATCGTCAGCCAAGCGGTGCCGACGGCGGCGACAGTCAGGGCGACCGTCCAGAATAGGACCCAGCGCATATGACCGCTGGTCTCGCCCTGCTAGGCCTCGTCGGTGGTCTCGATGGTGGGTCGGGTCATGACGGATCTCCCTGCCATTCGGGTGGTCGAAGGCTTCACGCGCCGCCGGACGGATGCCCGGCGGCCAAGGGGGCGCTGTCAGCGTCCGATCAGTTCCCGCGCCGGGCCGCCGGTCTCCTGGCCTCGGCCACGGGCGTAGGCCGGGAGTGCCGGGTTCTTGGCGTTGGCGCCATCGGCGTCGCCGTAGATCGGTGCGGATGGGCTGGTGATGAAGCGGACCTGCGGAGCGCGGAGGCCCTGGGCCTGCGAGAGGCCCGTCATGCCGACAAGCGCGGAGGCGGCGAGGGCGACGGCGGCGATCGTACGGGTCATGGTCGATATCCTTCTGGTGGGGTCGTCACGCCGGTTCGTGATGACAAGAAGGTAGCGGCCGGAAACCATTCGTACTAATGGTTTGATTAGCTAGTTTTAATCGATTGTTTTGATGATTAAGCGCCGCTTGCGAGTTGCTGTCTATCGCGGCGGCGCGCGATGCGGGGTCGTGCTAGAGCCGGTGCGTTGACCCTCCGAAGCCCAAGAGCGCCCCGTGTCCGAATCCAGTCTGCTGGCGATCAGCACAGGCCTAAAGCCGCTCTCGCGCCTCCAGCATCCGCGGGACGTGGTCCGACAATTCACGCCGAACTGGTTCACCGTGGTGATGGGCACTGGCGTGGTCGCCTTGACCCTCGACCGTCTGCCAGCGACGCATGCCCTGCTGGCCCCTGTGCCGCTCGGGCTCTGGCTCGCCTCCGTCGTGCTCTTCGCCACCTTCTGCTTGGTCTACGGCGCGCGCTGGATCTTCTACTTCGACGGCGCCCGACGGATCTTCGGACACTCGACGGTGTCGATGTTCTTCGGGGCGATCCCGATGGCACTGGCGACGCTTCTGAACGGGCTGCTGATATTCGGTCCGCCCTATCTCGGCGCAGAGACCGTCCGAATCGCACTGCCGCTGTGGTGGTTCGACGTGGCGCTCGCTCTGATCTGTGCTGTCGCGATCCCCTACCTGATGTTCACCCGTCAGGAGCACCGCATCGACCAGATGACGGCCGTATGGCTGCTGCCAGTGGTGACAGCCGAGGTCGTCGCCGTCTCCGGTGGCCTGCTCGCTCCAGCCTTGAGCGGCGAGAGCCAACAACTCGCCGTCATCGTCACGAGCTTCGTACTCTGGGGCGTCTCGGTCCCGCTGGCGCTGAGCATCCTGGCGATCCTGGTGCTGCGCATGGCGCTGCACAACTTGCCACCGCGTGAGATGGCCGCATCGAGCTGGCTCTCCCTCGGTCCGCTCGGAACCGGGGCGCTCGGCCTGCTCGTGCTGGGGCAGGCCGGTGGCCCGATCCTCGCGGCAGGCGGTTTTGCCGGCGCGCCCGAGATCCTCAGGATCACGGGCCTGATCGGCGCGCTGATCCTCTGGGGCTACGGCGCCTGGTGGTTTCTGCTCTCGCTCGCCGTCACCGTGCGCTACCTACGCGCCGGCGTTCCGTTCAACCTCGGCTGGTGGGGCTACATCTTCCCGCTCGGCGTCTATGCCCTGGCCACCCTGCGGATCGGCGAAGTGACGGCACTCAGCGGGTTCGCCTGGCTCGGAGCGGGCCTCGTCGGCCTGCTGACCCTACTCTGGCTGATCGTGTCCGTGCGCACGTTGCGCGGGGCCTATCGCGGGGAGCTCTTCGTCTCGCCCTGCCTCGCCGGGGCCTGACCGGGCCTCGGGCGCATCCGATCGGTTCAAGCGAGGCCCAGCACGCGGATCAGACCGAGGCTGACGGCGCCGAGTGCGACGAGCGAGGCGACCACCGCCAGGGTCACCCGTGCTCCGGCCTTAGCGACGCTGCGCACATCGACCCCGAGACCGAGCGCCGCCATCGAAACCACGGTCATCACGTTGGCAGTCTCCGACATCGGCGCGAGCGCGACCTGCGGGACCAGCCCGGCCGAGCGAAGGCCCGCGAGCGCCAGGAAGGCGAGGATGAACCACGGCACCAGGCGGTGGATCGCGAGGCCGGCGCGAGCAGGGCGGTCGCCGGCGGTGACGCCGGGGGCGGCCTCGTCGGTCTCCTCGCGCAGCCGGCTTGCGCCGAGCGAGAGCATCAGGACGACCGGGCCTAGCATCAGCACCCGGACGAGCTTCACCAGGGTTCCGACCTGGACGCTGAGCGCCGCGACCGGCGCGGTGGCGGCGAGGACCTGCGGAACAGCGTAGACGGTGAGGCCGGCGAGCACGCCGTACTGCATCGGCGACAGACCGAGCAGCGGCACCAGCAGCGGCAGGCCGAGCACCACCAGCACGCCCAGCACCGCGGTGAAGGCGATGGAGGCGGCGACGTCCTCGCCATCGGCGCCGATCACCGGTGCCGTGGCCGCGATCGCCGAGTTGCCGCAGATCGAGTTCCCGCAGGCCACGAGGATCGCCATGCGCGGATGCAGCCCGAGCGCTCGGCCGATGCCGTAACTCGACAGGATCGCCACGACGACGACGCCCGCGATGCCGAAGAGCAGGCCCGGTCCGGCGGCGAGGATCGTCGCGAGGCTGAGCGACGCGCCGAGCAGTACGACCGCGATCTCCAGCACGGTCTTGGCCCCGAAAGCGATGCCGGGAAAGAAACGCTGCGACGGGGTCCAGGCGGTGCGGATCGCGCTCCCGAGCAGGATCGCCAGCACCAAGGCTTCGAGCCAAGCGCGACCGAACAGGTGCGTCTCGACGGCTTCGAAGCCGATCGCTGCGGCGGTGACCGCCACACAGAGGCCCAGTCCCGGAAGGATGGCTCTCGTGCCGGCTAAGGCACGCGTCGAACGAGAGTGGGAGAAAAGTCTGGGCGCGGACATGGATGGCTCCGATGTGATGCCGGAGGATCCCAGGTCCCGTTCATTCACTCCAACGGAATGATTAGATGTTTCCCATCACTGAAATAGATGGAATGATGACCCCTTCAGAGTTTGCGGAGACCCATTTTGTGGGGCCGACAGGCGGATTCACCCGTCGATCCAACGGGCCTTGATCGCCGTGTCCGCAGCAAGCTCATAGATCCTGACGGAGCCCGTCGCGAGTTCGAGGGGCCCTGTCGCAAACCCGTGGCGTTTACCCCGCGTTGACCATAGAGCCCGCATGGCACCTCCTGTTTCGGAGGCCACCCCATGATCCTGTCCGCCATAGCCGCGAAGCTGAAGCAGCGCTCCAAAGCCGATTTCAAGGGCCGGCACTACGAGGCGGCCCTGATCGTTCAGGCCGTCGCCTGGTACCTGCGTTACCCGCTGAGCTATCGTGACATCGAGGAGCTGTTCCTGGAGCGCGGGGTCGAGGTGGACCACAGCACCCTGAACCGTTGGGTGCTCGCCTACGCGCCGTTGATCGAGAAGCGGCTGCGCCAATTTCGCAAGCCGCACTGCGGGTCGATCCGGATCGATGAGACCTACATCAAGGTGCGTGGTGAGTGGCGCTACCTCTACCGAGCTGTCGACAAGCACGGCAACCCAGTCGACTTCCTCCTCACCGCTAACCGCGATCTCGACGCGGCCAAGCGGTTCTTCCGTAAGATGCTGGCGGATCAGCCACTTCTTGCGCCCGATCGGATCGGCACGGATGGTGCCAGCACCTATCCACCCGCGATCGTGGCTGCGAAGAGCGATAGTCTTCTGCCCCACGCGCCGCTCCACTACGTCACCAAACATCTGCAGCAAGGCATCGAGAGCGACCACTTCCGGGTCAAGAAGAACATGCCCCGGATCGGCGGCTTCCGCTCCTTCCATACAGCGCGACGCACGATCTGCGGCTTCGAGGCCATGCTCTGGCTGCGGAAGGGCTTCGGTTTCGCCGGCGCGTGGACGGTCCGCGAGCAGAACCGTCTTCTCGCACTCTGCTTTGGGCTTCCGCAGGCGAACAAAGCGTGAAAGCAGAACGGTAGAGAGCCTTCCGCGGCCTGACACTGAGTTCGCGACAGGCCCGTCTGGAGCCCTTGCGTCAGGCCGACGCTTGGTGCGGCATCCCTGCTCGTGTCCCAGGAACGCGACCTCACTGCCTCTTGTGCGCCTGAGTAGCCATCCTAGCGACTTTTGACGGTGCGTCGTTCAAGTGATGCCGAGCACGCGGATCAGCAACAGACTGACCCCGATCAGAACAGCCAGCGATGCAGTGACAGCGAGCGTGACGCGCCCACCGACGCGTGCAAGCACACGGACATCGACGCCAAGACCAAGAGCGGCCATCGACAACACGGTGAGGAACCCCGCGAGTTGGGTCAGCGGCTTCACCGCGACGTCCGGGATCAGACCGAGAGAGCGCAAAGTCGCTAGCGCCAGGAAGCCGAGGATAAACCATGGCACCAACTTGGTGAGGCCGAGCCGCCCAGCCTTCCGTGTTGGAGTGCCGGGCTCGACCGGAAGCCGCGAGGCAATCAGTGAAAAGGCCACCACGACGGGGCCGAGCATGAGAACGCGTACGAGCTTAACCAGCGTGCCAACTTGCGTGCTCAGGAGGCTCACGGGCACGGTCGCTGCCAGCACTTGCGGCACCGCGTAGACCGTCAGCCCCGCCAGCACCCCATACTGGTTATCGCTCATCCCGGCCAGCGGCACGAACAGGGGCAGCCCGAGCACCATGAGCACACCTAAAACCGCCGTGAAGGCAATCGAAGCGGCGATGTCCTTGGCTTGAGCCCCGATCACCGGCGCGACCGCGGCGATGGCTGAGTTGCCACAAATTGCGTTGCCACAGGCCACCAGGATAGCCATGCGCGCGGGCAGGCCGAACGCACGGCAAATGAGAAAACTCGTTACGATGCCGAGGATCACCGTTCCGACGATACCTCCCAAGAGCGCCGGGCCAGAAGCGAGGATCGCGCCAAGGCTGAGCGAGACTCCAAGCAGGGTAACGGCGACTTCCAAAAGCTGCTTGGCGGAAAAGGCAATGCCGGTGTGGAAGCGCGCATCGGGTGCCCAGGCAGTGCGCACTGCGATGCCGAGCAGGATAGCCAACACCAGGGCCTCAACATAAGGGTGACCGGAGACATGCTCTTCCAAGGCCTGCGCGGCCATGGCAATGAGCGTGATCACTACGCACAGGCCAATGCCAGGCAGAACCGATGCCGGCGAGACAGGCTTTTCGCGGAGCACTGCCATTGCGGGGGCTTTCTGGGATGCGTCTAGGCTCACGATGCGGCTTTGAGGCGTGTTGGGAAGAAAACGTTCGTTGGTTCTCCATTGCGGAGAAGTACTCTCTCCAGAGGGAGTGAAGTTCGGAAAACCCCTCCCTTGCTTGAGACGGCCTTGGGCGCGACATATCTTGTCATGCGCAACACTCCTGACACGTGGTCATCACCGATCACTTTCGATCCCTTCGGCGAGCCGGTCCCCGAGGGCGTTGCGCGCGCTTACAGATCTACCGCGGGCGACCACACCGCTCGCCGAATCGGCGGTGTGATATTCTGGAGCTTGGCGCTTCTGATCCTGGCTGGACGCATCTACGCCGCTGACCTGCCTGTGGTTCAAACGGTCGCCTCGTACGCCGCAAAGGTCGTGGCTCTGATCTGAGGCCTGAGCTATTTTTCCCAACCCGCGAATGCTGGGCTGTAGAAGCTTTTAATAGGTCGCTGTTAGGTAAGCGGCGATGACCTTGGCGTCGGCCTCAGCGATCGGCGCATGGTAGACTTTGATCATCTTACTCACCTCGGCTTCCCAGAACGCCTTGCCTTTCCCTGGCGGCTGCATCGCAATGTAGTCGACGGAGTGGCAGCTCATGCAGTTGGCTTGCGCCGCCTCGAAGCCCATTATGTGAGTCGTGTCCGTCCCACCTTGGGGTGCTCGCAGCTGTGCCGTGGGCTCGGGTAGCGCGTAACTCCGAGGCTCGGCCACGGCCGTGCCGGCAGCGAGTATGAGTGCGATGCTGGTGACAAGAAATCGCGTCATCCCATTCTCCCTCAAGCCGCCCGCACGCGGGTGCTCTCAACCACGTTGCGCATATAGCCGGCCGGGTTCCAGCGCGGTTCCATCGGCTGGCTCGTGCCATCGTTAGCCGTCGCTTTGACCCGAATGATGTGGGAGCCGGCGGGAAGGTCGACGTCCAGGGTCCAGGCCCGAAAGGCGTAACGCCCAAAATCCTGACCCAGCTTGGCAGGCAGCCAGGTTCCCCCATCGTTGGCGGAGACCTCAACCGTCTTGATGCCGGAGCCGCCGTCGAAAGCGATGCCGCGCAGCGGCGTCGAGCCCGCCTTCACGCTGGCTCCATCGATCAGGTTTGTGAGGAAGGAGCGCACGTTGAAGCGCCCGATCGGTACGGTGCTGGCTGCCGCCTTGCCGGGCTCGGTGCAGGCGCAGGGCGTGTCGGGGATACGGTAGGCGGTCTTCATCCAGAACCCCTCGAACGGCTTGTCGAGTACGGTGATCGCGTTGAGGTGCTTGACCCAGTAGGTGCCGTAGAGCCCCGGCACGACGAGGCGTAAGGGGTAACCGTTGAGCCAAGGCAGTTCCTGCCCGTTCATCCCCCAAGCCAGCATCACCTCGCCGTCGCGAGCGTGGTCGATGTTCAAGGCCTTCGCGAAGTCCGGCGTCTCCGGGATCACAGGTCCATCAAGCCCCTCGAACGCGACCTGGACGGAGCCCGCCTTTACGCCCGCCTTATCCAGCACGGTCTTCAGCGACACGCCGGTCCAGCGCGCACAGCCCATCGCACCGTTTGCGAGTTGGCCACCGGCCATACGTGGTTCGAAGAAGCCGCGGGAATTGCCTGAGCACTGGTTGACCGCGACGACCTCTGTTTGCGGCATTGCCTTGAGATCGGCCAGCGCGAGTGAAACCGGCGCTTCGACGTGACCCTGTACTGCGAGGCGGAAGGTGTCCGGGTCGATCTCTGTGGGGATGTCGGCGAGGTGATATCGCACGAAGAACGCGTCGTTCGGAGTGATCACCCCCTCGTCAAAGACCGAGAACGGCGTCTCGAGCTGCGGCGGCCGGGCCGTCATCTGCAACAGCGGGCGCTTGCCCGGATAAGCCACCAGTGGGCGCTCGCCATTGCCGAAGGGCAGACCGACCTCGGCCGCGAGGACCGAACGTCCGACCAGCGCTAGGGCGCCTGCGCCGAATAGGACCTCACGTCTGGGAATTTCTTTCCTCATTGCACACCTCTCTTGAAAAGCAGCTTCGGAGGTGGTCAGGCGCCGAGGCCGAGCCCCAGCAACCGGTTTGCATTGCGCCAGAGTGCAGCGTCGAGTGCGTCTTCAGAGAGTCCGAGCTGGCGGAAATCCTCCACGCCCTGCCGCATTGGCCTGAACGGGAAGGAGGAGCCAAACAGGAACTGATCCCGCATGAAGCTGTTGGCCGCCTCAACGTAGAGGCCGCCGCCGGGCGCAAAGGTGTACATGTCGGGCGAGACGAAAACGTTCTCGTTGCGGAAAGCCACCGTCACCATTTCGGCGACGTTCGGGTAGAAGCCGTGGCAGCACACGAGCGGCAGCTTCGGAAAGGTCTTCGCCACCCGATCGACCGCAAGCGGGTCATTGAGGCGCAAGTCGGGCGTCGTCGGGCCAGACATCACGAAGGCCGGCACCCCCAATTCCTGACACAGCTCGTAGAGCGGCATCAGGCGCTCGTCGTCGGCGCGCATGGCTTCTCCGTAGAAGCCAGCATCGAGATTGACGCCTTTGAAGCCGAGCTCGGTTACCGCGCGGCGGGCTTCGGCCACGGCAGCATCACGGCCGAGCTCCACTGGGTCTACCGAGGCGATACCGACCAGCCGCTTCGAGTTGTGTCGAGCGACCGTAGCAAGGTCGTCGTTGGCAATCCGCACGCCCGGCACCGAGCGGGCGACCATGACGGCGACGTCGATGCCAGCCCCGTCCATTTCCGCAGAAAAGCCCTCAACGGTCATCCCTCGGGTAAAGTGGTCGATCTCGCGGCCGCCAACACGCCCGTTCAGCCAGCGCACAACGCCGTACTCAGGAGTGTCAGGCGCCCCACCAAAGAACTTGTGCAGGAAGGTCGGGCGGCTACGCATGTCTACGATCGGCATGGCTTCTTCACTCCTTGTTAGGGGGAACCCGGCGCACGATCCTGAGCGCCAGGTTGGTCAGATCAGTGAGAGACCGTCTCCAGCACCTTGCCGCGCGTCTCGACGCCAAGCGTCAGGACGAGGAGAGCTGCGATGAGGAAGCCACCCGCACCGACCTGGAAGGCAGTGGCGGGGCCGTAGTTCTGCACCAGCACTGGCACGATCATGGGCCCAAGGATGGCGCCGATCCGCCCGAAGGCCGAAGCGAAACCAGCTCCCGTCGCCCGGGCACGGGTGGGGTAGAGTTCCGGCGTGTAAGCGTAGAGACAGCTCCACATACCAAACATGAAGAACTGCATCACGAAGCCCGAGACGAACAGCCAAGTCTGATCGACGGCGTTACCGTATAAATATGCAGCGATCGCCGAACAGATAAGAAAGGCCGCCGTAGTGGGCTTGCGCCCGATCTTCTCCAAGAGTAGCGCCGCAGTGAAGAAGCCGGGGATGCCACCCACCGTGATCAGCGTCACGAAACCGACCGAGCTGACGATCGAGAAGCCACGCTCCTTCAGGAGCACCGCGATCCACGAGTTGAGGCCGAAGAAGCCGATCAACGCGAAGAACCACATTCCGAAGGCCATGACCGTGCGCAGGCGGTACTCAGGCGAGAACAGCGTCGCGATTGGGTTTTGATACGGTACGGGCGCCGTGACTGCGTCCACAAGGGACGGCGCTACCGGCGGTAGCGGCCGGCCAGTGGCGCGTTCAACTTCCCGCTCCATCGTCGTCATCACGGCTTCGGCCTCAGCGTGGCGGCCCTTGTCAGCGAGCCAGCGCGGGGATTCTGGCATGGAGCGGCGCACTAACAGCACCACCATCGAAAGCAGGCCCACAATCACAAAGGCCCAACGCCAGCCGAGATAAGGCAGCACGAAGAAGCTGATCGCACCGGAGAGCACGTATCCGATGGCCCAGAAGCCCTCCATGAAGGCGATGTACTTGCCGCGCACGTTGGCCGGCACAATCTCCGAGACCATTGCTTGCGCGACCGGGGCCTCGCCGCCGACCCCGACACCGATCAGGAAGCGGCAGGCCATCAGGACCGGCAAGCTCCAGGCCGCCGCAGCCGCGAGACTGGCAAGTCCCCAGACCACCATCGTGACCTGGAATACGGCCTTGCGCCCGAAGCGATCGGCGGCAGTGCCCGCCACAATGTTACCGAGAAGCTGACCTGCGAAGGTCATCGCCGCGAGCTGGCCTGCCTCAGTGGGCGTGAGCCCGAAGGCGACAACAATCGAACCTAGCAAGAAGGTGAGCAGCGCCACGTCGACCTGGTCGACCAGCCAGGCGGAGGCAATGATTGCGAACACCTTCCGCTGGTACGCCGACATCGGCAGCCGCTCCAGCCGTCCGGCGATGTTGGCCGTGGCAGCAGCAGCGGCTTGGTTTGAAGCGGTGATTTCGATCCCCATACCGATCGGGGGGTCCGTAGCAAGGTGCATGGCGTGTCTCCTGGACGTTTCCTCGTTGGCGTCCAGGACGTACGCCGCGAACGCCGCCTGGACTTTCTTGAGCGTGTAAACAGCCCCTCATCCAATCAGACCGAACGAGTTCGAGGCGGCATCATTTTTCTAATTTTTGCTCGTCCTGCAGGATAACTTTGCTCCCCTTTCCACGATTTGCACTAATATAATTCTATTTTGGCCTTATAAGTTGTGGTTATGGCCCTCAACCTCCACCTCCTGCGTTTCTTCGCGACCGTCGCTCAGACTGGCAGCTTCTCCCGAGCAGCTGAGGAGCTGCACGTGAGCCAACCCGCAATCTCGCAAGGGGTACGGGATTTTGAACTGCAGGTGGGATGTCGACTGCTTGACCGTGGCGCTCGAGGTGTCCGCCCGACTCGGGAGGGCGAAGCCTTGCTGCGACATGCCAGAACTCTTTTCGCCATGGAGAGGGCAGCTGAAGAGGAACTATACGCTCTGCGGGGCCTCGGGAGCGGGATGCTACGGATCGGCGCAAGCACCACAATCGCAACTTACATGATCCCAACTTACCTCGGCATTTTTCATCGCGCGTATCCAGGTATTGAACTCAGCATTATTAGTGCCAATACGCGAGCTATTGCTGCCCTTCTGATTGAGCATGCAATCGATGTCGCATTGGTTGAGGGACCCGTTGAGGATCCGAGTATTGTCAGCGAAGCTTGGCGTCAGGACGAGATGGTTTTAATCACCTCACCGGAGCACACCTTCGCGAAGGCAGCTGAGCCAATTGATCCCGCACGCATTTCGGAAGAAATCTTTATCGTCAGGGAGCCAGGCTCTGGATCACGGGAAATCGTATCCGAAGCATTAAGTGCTAATAAAATCTGCCCAATTCGACGACTTGAAGTCGGAAGCACAGAGGCGATCAAGCAACTTGTGGCAAGCAGCCTTGGAGTAGCAATGGTCTCGGTCGCTACAATTCGTGACCAGATTTCCGTCGGTACAATAGTCGTCGTCCCGATCCGCGATCTGCGGATCGAGCGGGTTCTATGGCGGCTGAGTGTGTCAGGACGCCTTTCTAATCCAGCGACAATTGCATTCAACAAGCTAATAAATTTATAGCTTAAATTTTCATATGCATCGATATTTAAATCGAAGTTTTTATTGATGACTATGAAAAGATCGTGCAGGTAAAACAAAGCTAATTTCCTCTGCTTCGAGCGCAGGAATTATTTTTGTAAATAAAACGACCGTTTTCCCGACGTAAGCTCAAGACGGGTTGGGAGCCGCTCCAAACAGCCTCCTTTCTGTCGGGAAAATATGACTGGTTTTCTATTGCGGATTAAACGCGCTTGAATCACTATCCCGACATGCTCGTCGGATATGCCCGCGTCTCCACCCTCGATCAGAACCTCGACCTCCAGCGCGATGCCCTAACCCGCGCCGGGTGTGAACGCTTGTTCGAGGAGAAGAAGTCCGGCAAGGCCGGCACCAAGCGTCCGGAGTTTGACGCCGCACTTGCCTACCTGCGGCCGACCGACGTCCTGGTGGTGTGGAAGCTCGACCGCCTCGGCCGATCCCTCGTCGAGATGATGCGCACCATCGACGCGCTACGGGTTAAGCAGATCCACTTCCGCTCCCTGACCGAGCAGTTCGACAGCGACACCGCCCATGGGCGCTTCGCCCTGCAGATGCACGGCGCCATGGCAGAGTACTTCCTCGACCTCAACCGCGAGCGCACCATGGAGGGGCTGAAGGCGGCGCTGGCGCGGGGCCGCAAGGGCGGAAGGCCGAAAAAGCTAACCGACGCCGATCTCGAAGTGGGACGAGCCCTGCTGCAATCGGGTACCATCTCGATCGCTGCCATCGCCAAGCGCCTCGGGGTGAGCCGGGACACGTTCTACAGCTACTTCCCGCAGGCCCGGGCCCGCAGCCAGGCCGCCACGGTCGCGGCCGCATCTGACGGGGAGGCCTGACCTCATGCCGATCCGGCGCGAGCACCGCTTCTTCTACCCGATCGATTGGCCCCAGCTTTCAGCCGTAATCCGGTTCCAGCGGGCAGGGGGTCGGTGCGAGGTCTGCGCCCGCCCACATGGGGAGCGGGTGTTCCATCTCGGCGATGGCCGGTGGTGGGACGGCGAGGCGGCCTCCTGGCGCGATGGGGCAGGGCGCTTCATCTGCTTGGCCCTCGGCACTGACGATGTCCTCGGGCAGGTGCGGACTACGCGCGTGATCCTGGCGACGGGCCACCGCAATCACGACACGGCCAACAATGCGGCCAAGAACCTCACCGCGTTCTGCCAACGCTGCCACATGAACCATGACCGACCGGAGCATCAGCGGCGACGCTGGCGAACTCTGTTCCGGAGGAAGGCGTTGGGGGACCTGTTTCAAGGACCGTATCGTCGCTCCTGATCCCCAGTGAACTCTGAGATGGTCCTCTTGCGGGCAATCTCTATCGAGCGGTCATGAGTGTGAGTACGCAAGAGCTTTGGAAGCCGGAATTAATCAGTGTGCGCCCTGGCTCCGGTACCTGGATCTAAGTGAAGGCGCCGCGGCACCTGTAGGAGGGCGCTCGGAGCCTCAGGACGGGCGTTGGGCCGGTTGAGTGGGTTCGTTTCATCGCGGACGTGGATGACCGCTCCAGGCCCTGCCAGGGCGAAATTGCCAAGCTTGGATGGCTGGCATCCGGTTCGTAACTCGGCCACGGAACTCCTACGGCCTCTACCTGCCCGGTCACCGAGGCCTCATTCTCCCCCACCTTCATGCCGACCGACGCATCACCCAGCCCCATCCTCACCCTGTCTCTT
>NZ_VMOA01000051.1 GCF_020662345.1 Methylobacterium sp. W2
CCCCCGGACGCCGCCGAGTGCGGATGCGATCCCGGCGTGAGCGGAACCGGTGCCGCCGCCATTGGCGGCGGCACCCTTTTCATGAGCCCTTCGCGAAGAGCGGCCCCGAGACGGCAGGGGTCACGCCCCCTCGAGCGTTGCCTACTCGCTGCCCTTCCAAAGCTTCTACAAAACCGTCGCCCAAAGAGTCGTTGTCATGGCAGAGAACACGGTCTCAAGAACGATTTCGTCGGCCACCCTTAGGAGCACCTAAATCGTCAGTTTGGTCGGCACTCGATACACCACCATCAAGGACGAGGAGTCGCCAGGACGTTCGCTAAAGGCTACTATATGAGCGAATATTTATAGAGACTTCTGAATAATATCCAGAGCATCTGCGCAAGTTGGCGCGACGATGAAGTTGTTCGGACGCCTCCGAATCGACAGAGGTGTCCATTGAAGAGGACGCCTATGAAAAAAAAATATGATGTACCTCAGTCAGTCCCAGGGCTGGCAGTAAGCTCTTGATGCCTGGCAATAAATTCAGAGCGACACAACAACTTCTTCTGTAAATATTATTAATATAAATCGACATAAAATATTTGCACAAACCCAGAAATAAATTAATGCTGGTTATATTTCTTATGATTATGATCTTTTATGTAACTGTCGATCATTTCGTTCGATTTACACACGATCGCGCTATAGACTGGACAGCCCTTCATGCAAAAAAGCGATATCGTGCAAGTAAGATATCGAACACCTTCTATCAAAATCACATCTTCGCGCGCAAACCAGTTAGTTCCCTCATCGAAATTTCTAAGCTGTCCTATGCTACCTACTAAATATCTGATGTTACTTTTGCGTCCAAGAATATAATCGGGAAGCATCCATTCTGCCGCGTCAATGCCAAATCTAATAACTGAAGAGGCGTGAGCAATTTTGGCTATTAATCGAAGAAAATTGTCGGATTTAAACTTTAGCTCCATCGAAATGTTAATGCCGGGTAAAACAATTCCGTAGGCAAAACTTTTCATAAAGTCCGGAAGTGGCTCCTGCCACATTATTGGCTCTAGGGCATAAGTTTTATCCGGAGGCGCGTCGAGTTGAATCCCCGGTTCAGCGAAGAAAGGCATAATTAATGGGATGTATTTGCACTTCGCGATTGGCTGCCGAATCCGAATTGGACTATTGCCGTTTTCAACTAGCAGATCAACATGTGTAAGTCTTTCGTCCTTTCGTCTAGTTGGCATTTTGTGAAAGCTTCGGAACGGCCCGAAAAGATTGCGAGTAACATCTTGCTCGAATCGCTTTGTAGTATCAGCGCACTCTTCGCAACTTGCCTGCTGAAGTATCCACGCGCCTGCCAGTGAATATGGCATCACGTGCTCCCGCCCTCTTTTCTGCTTCGATCCACAGTAAATGCACTTGTCGAACGGTCCGTAATATTTGTGATCTGTAATAATTACTGTCATAATTTCCCTATAAATTGTATATCGACTAATTATACTTTTGCACGTGCAGTAAATTGTCTTTTATCGCTCTTTTGCGATCGGACCGCAGCGGATCCCCGTCGCTTGCCTTCCATTGCCCCATTAAGCAGTACTTCACCTAAGCGGGCCGGTCGCCCCGCAACTTTAACATTGTGAGAACTGCAATGGCTGCGCCCGTCGCGACCCCGTTATCTACCACGACTTCCGCACCGCCCCCTAAATCACTGCCTGAGTCTACCATCGACGCGACAACCAAAAAGCAGAGCGATCCGCACGGTTCCGGCAAACCACTCGGCCGGCCCCCGGCCGGACGGTTGCGACCCGCTACGCTTGATGTCCATTCGACACGTCCTTCCTCTTTTCCGTTTCGGCGGTCAGAGCGACCAGCCGCCGTCGATCACCGTGGCGGCGCCGGTGACGAACCCGCCGAGGTCCGAGCACATCCATAGCACCGCTTCGGCGATCTCCTCCGGCTTGCCGAGGCGGCCCACCGGTTCGAGGTCGATCGCCTTCTGAACGTCGCCGCCGGTGAAACGGTCCATCATCGGCGTCTTGATGTTGCCGGGGAGGACCGCGTTCACCCGGATGTTCTGCCTGGCATAATCCAGCGCGGCCGAGCGGGTCAGGCCGATGATGGCGTGCTTGGAGGCGGCATAGGCGGCACCGCCCGCCACCCCGCGGATGCCGGCGCCCGACGAAGTGTTGACCACCACGCCGCCCCCCTGGCGCACCATCTGCGCCAGTTCATGCTTCATGCAGAGGAAGGTGCCGCGGAGATTGATGGCGAGGATGCGGTCCCACGCGTCGAGGTCGATGGCGTGGACCGGTGCGGCCTCGTTCTCGACGCCCGCATTGTTGAAGGCGCAATCGAGGCGGCCGAAGCGCGCGACGGTGCCGGTGACCGCCGCTTCCACCTCCGCCGGTACGGACACGTCGCAGACGAAGGCCAGCACCTCGCCGCCCGCCGCTTCGATCTCGGCCCGCAGCCGCTCCAGCGCATCCTCCGTCCGGTCGGCGATGGCGACCCGCGCCCCCTCGGCGGCGAAGGCGCGAGCGGCGGCACGGCCGATGCCGCTGGCGGCGCCGGTGACGAAGGCGACCTTTCCGGTGAAACGGGGCATGGGGGGCATGGCGGGCATGGATGAACCTTCCGGCTGACCTAGGTGGCGAGCCCGAGTGCTCGCCGGTGAGCCGGAGATAGAGGCCGTCCCCCGCCCCAATCACCCGTCCCTCACTCAACGGAACGATGAGCGTCGCTCATCGCCGGATGGCCCGTGGTCTACCGGCCGAGGGGCCGCACCTCGTGGATCACGTCGATGAGGAGCCGCAACCCGGTCGGCAGCTGGCGGCGGCCGGGATAGTAGATGTGGAAGCCGCTCCCCATGGGCGCCCAATCCGCCAGCACGATGCGGAGCTCCCCTCGGTCGACCATCGGCATGACGCAGGGTTCGGGGAGATAGGCCAGCCCTCCGCCCGCCGCCGCGAGGCCGAGCGCGAATTGCGTGCTGTCGAGGGTCACCGCGCCGGGCACGTCGAGGGCGAGCGATTCGCCCGGCTGCTCGAACTCCCAGCGGTAGAGGCTCTCGTCGCCGAGGCGGATGCGCAGGCAGCGATGAACCGACAGGTCGCGGGGATGGCCGGGCGTCCCATGCGCATCGAGATAGCCAGGCGCGCCGACCACGACCCAGCGCAGGTCGGCCGAGAGGCGCTGGGCCACCATGTCCTGAGGTACGGTGCCGCCATATCGGATGCCGGCATCGGCCCCGGCATCCACCACGTCGAGCAGATCGTTGGACACCCGAACCTCGATCTCGACCTGCGGGTAGCGCGCGCTGAAGACGGGCAGGACGGGTGCGAGGAGCAGCGTGCTCGCATGTTCGAGCACGTTGAGGCGGATGCGCCCCGCCGCGCTTCCCGGCTCGCGATGCCGGTTGAGGCCATCGAGGGCGGAGCCGATGGCCGTGAAGGGGGCGTCCAGGGAGGCGAGAAGCTCCTCGCCGGCCGCCGTCAGGGTGACGCTTCGGCTGGTGCGGTTGATCAGCCGCACGCCCAGGCGAGCCTCCATCGCCTTGAGGGCATGGCTGAGCGCGGAGGCACTGACGCCGAGCTCCAGGCCCGCGCGCCGGAAGCTGCGGTGGCGGGCGATGGCGAGAAACGTGCCGAGATCGGCAAGGTCGGTCCGACGGGTCAACATGGACACACCGCAACGTCCCCCGACGGACAAACGATCCGGGCAACGGAGAATGCCCGACGAACCTCCCGGCCACCATCGGGTCTGGCTCTCGGCCCAGCGAGAGTTCCACCGAAGACGATCATGACATAACTCCCAAAATAGGAATTTATGATTGACAGCGTGACGCTCCTCGGGTATCAATGAGGAACGCTCAAGAAGTGTGACGAGAGGGGCAGCGAGATGGAGCTTCCCCGGGAGACACGCCAGCTCGTCGAGCAATTGATGCGGACGACGAGCATGACCGGCCGCGAGATCGCGGAGCGGACGGGGGTCCGCGCCCAGACGATCAGCACGTGGAACCGCCAGCATGGCTGGCGCGAGGGGGTGCGCGACGCAGCCCGCCGCCTCGACCCCGGAGCCTGGGCGCCCGCGCGACGGCGCGCCGTGGCGAAGCTCTACGGGATGGCGGAGATCGAGGCCGCGACCCTGGCGGTGGCGCTCGGCGGCACCGTCGTCGGCGCGCCGGCCCTGTTCCGCGCCTGCGGCTTCGAGCGGAGGCCGCGCGCCAGCCCGGTGCCGCCCCCGCCGAAGGGCGGGGCGCCGCCTTCGGAGGCGCGGGTGACGGACAATCTGGGCGAGGCTCTGCGCGCCCATATCGGCCGCCAGATCGCGCGGTTCGACGCGGCGCTGACCGGCGAGACGCCGCCGGGCCTCGATTCGGCGAAGGTGCTGCGCGACCTCGGCGGGCTGAAACGGCTGCTCGACGACCTCTCCGGCGATGACAGGGAGCGGAACCATGCGACGTCCCGCTTACCCGCCGACGACCCCCGTGAGGAGGATCTGCCGGCCCTGCGCGCGGCAATCGCGGCGCGCTATGCGGCATGCCTCGGCGAGCGGCCGGATGCCGGGCTTCCTGGCGAGCCTGCCGCCGCACCTGATCCGTGCGCTGGCCGCGGACTGGCTCCATAACGCCCGGACCGACCAGCTGCCGCCCTGCCCGTCGCGGGAGGACTGGACGACCTGGGCGGTGATCGGCGGGCGCGGCTCGGGCAAGACCCGCACGGGGGCCGAATGGGTGCGGGCGCTGGCCGCGGGCGACCCCGCCTTCTGCGCGGGGGCGGTGGGCCGCATCGCCCTCATCGGCGAGACCTATGCCGACGTGCGCGACGTGATGATCGAGGGGCCGTCCGGCCTGCTGTCCCTCTCCGGGTCGCGGCCGCTCTGGTCGCCTTCGCGGCGGCGGCTCGAATGGGCCAACGGCGCCGTGGCCCTGGCCTTCTCGGCCGAGGAGCCGGATTCCCTGCGCGGGCCGCAATTCGGCGCCGCCTGGTCCGACGAGATCGCCAAATGGCGCCGGCCGGAGGCCGCCTACGACATGATCCAGTTCGGCCTGCGCCTCGGCGACCGGCCGCGCAACCTCGTCACCACCACGCCCCGGCCGATCCCGCTGATCCGCCGCATCCTGTCCGACCCGCTCACCGTGGTGAGCCGGTCGCGCACCGCCGACAACGCCGCCAACCTGGCGCCGTCCTTCCTCGACACCGTGGTCGGGCGCTATGCCGGCACGCGGCTCGGGCGCCAGGAGCTCGACGGCGAGCTGATCGAGGACCGGCCCGACGCCCTGTGGACGCGGGAGGGGATCGAGGCCGCGCGCCTCGACCGGATGCCGGAGCTCGGGCGGATCGTGGTGGCGGTGGACCCGCCGGCCTCCTCGAAGGCGGGGGCCGATGCCTGCGGGATCGTCGCCGCGGGGCTCGGGCCGAACGGGCACGCCTATGTGGTCGCCGACGCCACATTGGGCCGGGCGAGCCCGCAGGCCTGGGCCGGCGCGGCTTTGGCGCTCTACCATCGCCTCGAGGCGGACAGCCTCGTGGTCGAGATCAACCAGGGCGGCGAGATGGCGATCGCCGTCATCGCCGAGGTGGATGCCGCGGTGCCGGTGATCCCGGTGCGGGCGACGCGGGGCAAGTATCTCAGGGCCGAGCCGGTCTCGGTGCTCTACGCGCAGGGCCGCGTCCATCACGTCGGCAGCCTGCCGGCGCTCGAGGACGAGCTCTGCGATTACAGCTAAAAGGCAGATTACTGATAATTATCAGACGCTTGCGCTTTACGGTTGTCGACTGAATAAACCGGAACAGGCACAGAACGGGTTGTGGCATTGTAAAACGCTTAACAGCCCATGCCCGGTCGCGCCAAACGAAAACGCCGTCGCGGGGGTTGGAGCCCGCAACGGCGATCAGACGTATGGTTGCCTGGAAGGAACCAGTACTCAAAATAATGGTGCACGCCCCTCAAGGGCAACAGCCACTTCGAGAAATTTTATAGAACCGTTTTTTTGCCCATCCCTCATCTCCGGAGGGTTTTCGGCATGACGGTACATAGCCTTCCCAATCCGACCGAACTCCGCTTGGCACTTCGCTCGCGCGGCTTCCACCCGGTTCCTGTTTCGGGTCCGACGATGAACGTCCCGGCCGCCGGCAAGCGACCGATGATGCCGGCATGGGAAAGGCGTTGCTTCGATGCCTCCCCCGAAGAGATCGAGCGATGGGGCCACAGCTACCCCGACAGCGTGAACACTGGGCTCCTGTGCGGCCTCCTCGCGGGCGTCGATATTGACGTACTTCAACCCCCTCTCACCAATGCGATCGCCGAGCAAGCCGCTCGTATCCTCGGACCGACCCCATTCATGCGGATCGGTCGCGAACCGAAGCTGCTTCTCGGCTACCGGCTCACAACCCCGGCGGACAAGATCCAGACCCCGGCGCTTCACTTCACCAACGACCCGCAGGAGAAGCCTACGAAGGTCGAGATCCTGCTGCGCGGTCAGCAGTTCGTCGCGTTCGGCATCCACCCTGAAACCGCCTCCCCCTACCGTTGGCCGGATGCTTCTCCGCTCACCGTAGATTTCGCGGACCTCCCAGAGACCACCGAAGCCGACCTACGCCGGTTCATTGGCGAGGCCGAGACGATCCTGCGGAACGCGGGGGCGGCGACCAAACGCGAGCGTAAGCGTACGGACCAGACCCGCGAGACCAAGGGTCGGAGGGCCGCCGGCATCAAGTCGGGAGAGAAGCCAGACCGCGAAACCATCGCCGATGCTCTGAGCCACGTCCCGAACGACTTCGACTACGATGGATGGGTCCGCATCGGTTTCGCGCTGTACGATGGCCTCGGTGAGGGCGGGCGCGATCTTTGGGAGAACTGGTCCGCGACCTCCCCGAACGACAACGCCGGGTTCACCTCGCGCAAATGGCACAGCTTCGCTGGCGGGCGCTCCGTCACGATTGCTACCCTGCTCTGGCATGCCGCTGAGAACGGCTGGCGGCGACAGGGGGCTGTTCGCTCAGGAGCACCGAAGCGCGACCGGGCCGAGCGCCGGGCTAGCCCGGACCCCGAAGCCGAGACACACAGCGAGGAGGACAGCCGGCCGATCGTGCGCTTCGTCAGCGGCAAGGTGCCGGAAGGGGTCGATCGCATGGAGGCGATCATGCTGGCCTCGCCGGTCGAGATCTACTCTCGCGCCGGTGCCCTTGTCCGACCCGTCATCGACGCCGTTCCCGCCGCCAAAGGCCGGATGACGACGGTGGCCCGCATGTGCCCCCTCACTACCGTTTCCCTCGCCGACATGGCCGCACGGATTATGCGGTTTCAGCGGTTCGACATGCGCGCCGAGGATTGGCTGGACATCAACCCGCCGGTGGAGATGACAGCGACCCTGCTCGCCCGCGAGGGACAATGGCGGGTGCCTCCTGTGGCCGGAATCATCACCACGCCGACCCTGCGCCCCGACGGCTCGTTACTCACGAAGCCCGGCTACGATCCCGCGACGCGGCTCTATCTCGCTCTCGATCCCGGCTTCGCCATGCCGGAATTATTAGAGAGGCCCGACCGTGACGAAGCGATTGCCGCGCTGACCTTCATCGAGACGCTGCTGGCTGCCTTTCCTTTCGTCTGTCCGACCGATCGCGCTGTCGCCTTGTCTGGCATCCTCACGGCCCTGGTCCGGGGCGTTCTTCCAACGGCGCCCCTTCACGCCATCCGAGCGCACAGCCCAGGCACAGACAAGAGTTTCCTGGTGGATCTCGCCGCGACTATCGCCACCGGTCGGCGCTGCCCGGTCATTGCGGCCGGCAAAACCGAGGAGGAGACCGAGAAGCGCCTTGGTGCCCTCCTTCGCGACGCCGTTCCGGTCGTGTCGATCGACAACGTCAACGGCGATCTGGGCGGCGACATGCTCTGCCAGCTCACCGAACGCCCTCTGGTTCGAGTGCGCATCCTTGGCAAGTCCGAGGCGCCCGAACTCGAATGCCGCTCGGCTACCTTCGCCACCGGCAACAACCTTGTCCTGTCCGGCGACATGACCCGCCGCGCCTTGGTCTGCTCCCTCGATGCGGTGATGGACCGACCGGAGTTGCGGGACTTCACCTTCGATCCGATCGCCAGAGTTCTGAACGACCGAGGAAACTACGTCGCTGCCGCACTCACCGTGATCCGGGCCTATCGGGTTGCGGGCTCTCCGACGGTCTGCGGGGCGATCGGCTCCTACGAGGACTGGTCCGACATGGTGCGGTCACCGCTCGTGTGGCTCGGGCATGCCGACCCGGTGGCGAGCATGGAAACGGCGCGGGAGGAGGACCCCGAACTGTCAGCCATACGTGAACTCTTCGAGCACTGGCGCGCGCACCTGAGCTTAGCGAGCAGCTACACAACCAATGCAATCACCAAGGCAGCCTGTGAGAAGCAGCCCGGATCGCAGTTTGACTATGGCACTCACGATTTTGTGGCGCCGGAGTTCCGTGACTTGCTGTTGCGTCAGGCAGGCGACGGCGGCGCGGTGAATAGCCGACGCCTCGGTAAGTGGCTGTCCCGGATCAAAGGCCGTGTAATCGGCGGATACCGGATCGAGATGCGAGAGGATGGAAGCCATGGCAACCGGTTCTCGCTCCGCCAAGTGGGGCAAGCGCCTCACGCCTCAGCGGCACCGGTTTTTTGATGCGGGCTTAAGGAATGGGGGTTTGGGGTGTTTTGGGGGTTTGTTTCATCCCAACGTGGCAAACTGTCAGTGAATCTCGACTTATCGTACCAGCGAGCGCACAGGCGAGCGCACATGACAGTTTACGGGTAGCGGCCAAATCGTACCCCCGAAACCACCGAAACCCCCAATCCGATCCGGTGGCCTGCCAATGATCCCCGCCGGAGACCAGTGGGGACCGTTCGCCCCCAACCTCGACCCGGCCGAACGCCGCGCTCGCCTCCCGTCCCTGCGCGCTTTGAGCCGCGTCTACGCCGATCCCCGCGCCCTCACCGTCTGCTAGCTTCTCGCTCAGGCCGAGACCGACCTCCACGCCTTGGAGCCAGCCAGCCGAGCCCTCAATCACCTCGCGCCCCTCGACCGTCGCGTGGTCTGCCTCTATCGGCGACGATGAGGCTCAGGCCCTCGCCGAGACCCTGTACAGCCGCAGGAACGCGATCAGGGGCGCGCTGAGGCCCATCGGCATCCCAGCTGGGCGGCCGAGCCTGTTCCCGCCGCGCCAGCGCCCTGTAATCCGCGGCGTGCTTTTTCCGAGATGCCCACGCTACTGCCGAGCGGCAGCGGTAGGATGTCCGTGCGCGGCTTTGCCTGCGGCGATACTATCGAGCAGCTGCGCCGAAACGCCTTTGCCGCGAAGGGCGCTCAACGGGATTACTGCCGGGCGCCCACACACCGCAGTAGCATGCACGACATCTATGGATTGCACGGCGATCCCGAGTTCACTGGCATCTGCCCATACAGACAATGCGCCAGTGTCATCGCTGGGGGTATCTGCACATATCTCGTTGCCGGGCTCATCATTAGAGGGGCCGCGTGCCTCTTTCCAAAGCCGAAACAAGGCAGGTGACGACAAGTAGCCAGTCGGTTTTCCTGTCTTGCTGTTTTTGTCAGTCGTACCGCCGAGTTGCGGCCCAAGTAGATCAACCCAATTGACAGGCTTTCCGGTTAAAAGGTCATACGTGATGCCATTATTATCATGTGTAGGGTAGGCTGTGCCGCAATAGGTATCGTCGTCCATAAAGACAGTTAGAAATCCTGGCCCAGTCATCGGCACGCTGACTTTGCGGGTGAACGATCCACCGGCAGGCGCCTCCATGTCCTTGGCCATGACTTCACACTCTTTGATTGAAGACCGGGCTTCGGCATCGAGCTGGGTGAGGGCGTGGTTGATTCGATCGTATGCTATACCAGGCGTGGGCTTGAGCCTGGGCAGCGCTTGGACGCCGGGACCAATCTGACGCTGATGGAGAAGTTTGACTGCGGAACCGGCAGCTGGTGGGGCATATGCCGGTTCCGCCCAGGTCGGGCTGCTTGAGATAAGCAGAACCAATGTGGTGAGGGCTGTCCGAGTTCTCATTGTGGCCATCCATCGAGCGCGATTACACGTTCACAGGAGAGCTAAGGTCGAGTTGTAAAGATCACTCTGTGAAACCAGTAAAAGCGGATCGAGTGCACCGCCGACCTGTTTCAGCCTTAACATGCAGTAAGCTCGGCACATGCAGCACAGCGGGCTGCCCGACTGCCGGGTGCACTGCCTTCCCCCTTAACGCACCCTTTCACGGTGCGAGCGCTAAGGCGGAGGGGCCTTTCGCCCCACCGCCAACTACGACCGTTCTCAATGGGCTTTAGCGGTTACCGCCTGAGGTGCGGCCATACTGCCAGACCGGGAAGCTGTTCTGCTCGGCATTCCCTTCCTGGGCCGAGTCGTGACCCCGGCCACGGCCGTACCCGATCGAGCCGGTCGTGAGCTCGTCATCGGCCGCAGCGGAGGACATCACGTCATAGGCCGGGACCTGCCCCCGTGCGAGATAGTCCTTGGCAAGCGCGGGCGAAGCAATGGCGCTGACGCTCAGGACGACAGCAGCAGCAGCAGAAGCAATACGAGTGTTCATGGCACAATCCACTTGGGTTTGCGCGGTCTCCGTCGGATGGCGGTGGGCCGTGACTTTCTCAGAAACCTTGATCTAGGCCCCTTGGAGCCGGAACGGCGTGCCGTTGGGCACACACGATCTGACCAAGTGGAATTTCAATCTGGCTCCGAACCCTACGGTCGGATACCGACCTCGGAGGGGTGGCGGAGACCATGCCTAACGCGATGCGGCAGGAATGCCGTGTTGGTCATTGCCGCCATTGGCAACACCAAGTCCCAATGCGCCGCACTCCGGGGAGTACCACCCGATCCGCATCGCGACGCCGACCGGCTCGATAGTCGGTCGCCCATTGCCGCCTCAAGAGCTTGGAGCGCCAATGCGATGCGCTCGGGAAACTCACCCTCCGGAGGCGGGAAGGCGCATGTCATGGCGCGGTCGACTCCGACCATAAAGGGAGATGCCTCCCCGTACCCGCTGTGGAGATGCCGGGTGGTGAACTGTCTGTTCATGGGGGGACTGACGGCTACGGCGCCGGCTCGCTGACGGGCGGCCAATCCGCCCGCGGACATGCTTAATTCTTCAACCGTGGCTTGGTTCGAGCGCGGATCTAAGGAATCGACGAAAAAGGCCGCCCATAGGCGGCCTTCCTGCGAGTCGATGAATATTAGAACGAGGGTGTCAGAGCCCCATCAGCACGTTGGCTGAGCTGAACAGCGTCGCAGCCAGCATGAAGGACGCGACTGCGGCCATGGCGTATGAGAAAACCTTCATTAGCAGCGGTTCCCGCCGGACGTCTGGCCGTACTGCTGGACCGGGAAGTTCTGCTGGTTCGCATTACCCTCGGCGGCCGAGCTCATCGGGCAGCTGGCCGGGTTACGCGAGAACGCGCTGTCGCGGGTACCAAGCGAGCCAGTAGCATCGACCTCATGCGAGTTGAACGAGGTGTAGCGGGACGGACGCTCGAAAGCCATCGCGGAAGAGATCGGAGCAACGCCAAGGATAAGAGCGGTGGCGATGGCGGCGATACGGGTCTTCATGTGGATGACTTAGCTCCTTTGCGCTACAGTCCTGGGATCAGGTCTGTTTGCTGCTGTCTGAAACTAAGATAGGGTGCCAATCTAATTCTTGACGTGCCGACGCACACCCGATGGCGCGGATTAACTCCACTGGAGTGGAAGCCATGACCCCGAGCGAACAAGCCGCCTATGTCCGGGGCGTGAAGCAGGCCCGTGAAATGGCGAAGATCGCAGCCGTCACCATCGAGGCTCGCGACGATCACAAGAATGTTCGCCAGCAGGCGGCCGCCGCTGCCCTTCACGGATTGGCTGAGGGTTTGAAGGAGCTACTGTCGGCCAAGGTCGCATCTATTCCGGCCCCAGTGTGTTGATCTTTGTCGATATCGACCAAGGCAAAATCCCTGCTCATGGATGCACTTAAGGGCGATATGCGATATGCAGGTCTTCATGGAAACCTGCATAACGGGATTCAGGGATAGCTGTTTTAAGGGTGATTCAAACAGCTATGGCAGACAGCAGGGACGACGATGGCAGCACGAGGAAAGCCGTTCCAGAAGGGTCAGACGGGCAACCCTGCCGGCCGGCCCAAAGGCAGCCGTAGCAAGTCTACGCTCGCCCTGGAGGCCATCCTGGAGGGCGACGCCGAGAGCATCGTTCGCAAAGCCATCGAGCTAGCTACCAACGGCGACACCCAGGCCCTGCGCATGTGCCTGGATCGCCTCATGCCGGCCAGGAAGGACCGCCCCGTGCAGTTCGACCTCCCCGTGATCGAAACCACTGCTGACCTGCCCAGGGCCACCCACGCCCTGCTGCAGGCCGTTGCCGCTGGCGAACTCACCCCGTCCGAGGCCGCCGACATCTCGAAATCCGTCGACGCTCACGTCCGTGCCATCGAGGCAACGGATCTGCATGAGCGCCTTGCCCGCCTCGAGGAGATGACCCAACCATGACCTCGAAAGTGATCGATCCCCGCCTCCGTAGGCTGGAAAAGGTGAGGAAGGCCAACCGTTTCGACAACATGTCGGAGGAGCAACTGAACGAGGAGATCAACCTTTACATCGGCGAGGTCTGCGCGCCGTACGGCACCGTCAACGCCACGGCCGAGGCCTTGAAGACATCCCCAGACCGGTTGGACCAGGAAGTGGCCGGGCACCTCGAATGGTACATCAACTATGTGGGCGAGGAGCGGGCTGCCGGGCGGATGGGGTGAGGGACCGGATGAGGACGACTAGATCGAAGGACAATTGCGATGACGAACGATCGTTTTAGGCAGCATACGTTAGCTCATTGTGTGAGAGTGATAATGGTGCGCGTTCAGGGCGTCCGATCAGGTAACCCTGAGCGGCGTCGCATCCAAACGATCTTACTAGCGAGAGCTGATCGGCATCTTCGATGCCTTCCGCAAGTGTCGGGATACTCATATCCCGTCCCATCTGCGTGATCGCCTTAATGACCGCCATTGAATGCTTGTCATTGATTGCCGATGCAACGAAGCTGCGGTCGATTTTGATCCGATCAACCGGCAAATCGCGTAGGTGAGCGAAGGACGAGTACCCCGTCCCAAAATCGTCCATTGCGATCTTGATGCCAAGCTGGCGCAATGACGACAGAGTGTGAACAAGCTGTGGCCCATTTTCGACCAGTGCAGTTTCTGTGAGTTCGATCTCCAGCCTATGTGCAGGCAAACCGCTCTTAGCCAGCGCCGAAGTTACGTGAGCGAGAAGCATTGGTGAGCGGAACTGGACTGCAGAGACGTTGACCGCCACATGCTGGTTCGTCGGCCAAGTAATTGCCTGACGACACGCTTCTTCCAAGACCCAGCGACCGATCGAGACGATCAACCCAGTTTCCTCCGCGAGTGGGATGAACGTCGCCGGCGAAACGGTCCCCCGGGTCGGATGCTCCCACCGGATCAATGCCTCGAACCCGACGATGCTGTCGTCCATAAGGGCCATGATCGGCTGAAACGCGAGATAGAACTGGTTTTCGGCCAAGGCGATCCGGAGCTCGTTTTCCAAGAGATGCCGGTCGGCGATGGCTTCCATCATTCCAGGCGTATAACGAGCCGCGCGGCCGCGCCCGTGGCGCTTGGCTTCGTACAGGGCGATGTCGGCTCGCTGCATCAAGTCCGCGGGGCTCGACGTTTCCTCCGTGCCGCATACGCCAATGCTGCAACCAATCACGACGGTAAGATCATCAAATGTATATGGCTTTTCAATTTCGGCGACAATGTGCTCGGCAAGCGTCTCGGAAGCCTCTGCACCCACACGGGTGAGCACCGCCATCTCATCGCCGCCGTGACGCGCAACGAACCCAATTTCCCCGACCATCTCATTTAGCCGCTCGGCCACACCAGCGAGGAGGCGATCGCCGATGCCATGGCCGAAGGTATCGTTGACAGCCTTGAATCGATCGAGATCGATGAGCAAAAGTGTGACCGGTTGCTCCGACTCAGAAGCCTGCGTCATGTGCTCGACAAGCGAACGCCGGTTTGCCAATCCCGTAAGCGGATCCTGATAGGCAAGCTGCGAAATTTCCCGCTGCGCCTCTCTTGCCTGTGTAACGTCATCGAATGTCAGCACCGCGCCATCGTCGATAGGCTGGCAGACGATAGACAAGATTCGGCCGTCGTCGAACACATGCTCGACGCGTGTTTCATCATCTTTGACGATCCAAGCCCGATGGTTTGCCAACACCCGCGCGACCCGGTCCCCGTCCCATCCATTCGCACTTCCGGTCTGCTCCAGATATGCCGTCAGGCTCATCCCCCGGGTCATAGTTCCCGGAGCGAGGTTGAGCATCGTGCAGAGGCGCTCGTTGTAGAGCTCGATGACCTCCGTCGCCGACACCGTGAGGATGCCGTTCGACATGTTACGCAGTGCAGTCGCCAGTACACGGGTATGAAGGGTCTCTTGGGTTTCAAAGCGCTTAGCTGCGCTCATCGCGAGGAATGTGCCCAGCAGAAGGATTGCCGCGCCGGTTGCGGTGAGTACGCTGAGGGCACCCTGAATACCCGGAAGGAGCTGATCGACCTGCTCCCCAACCAGAACAGTACCCGCTAGCGAGAGGAAATGCGTTCCGCAAACGGCGACGACAACGAGAGAAACGGTGACAACCGGTGGGTTGGCTCGCCTTGGCAAAGCGCAAGCCATGGCCATGCAGATGACACCCACTAGGCAAGCGACAATGTTGAAGCCGATTGACTGTGATTGATTGCACCCTTCCAATGCAGCCATACCGGTGATGTGCATCACGCCGATGCCGAGACCCGCCGCCGCGCCGGCAACGAACCGCATCCATAGCTGCGTGCATATAGTCGATAGGGCGAGAGGTATTCCGACTGCTATGATTGCCGCAGCAGCAGATATCACAGTTGTTTCAAGGTGGTAGTTCAAGACAATATCGGTTCGGTACCCAAGCATCGCTACGAAGTGAGTCGTCCAGACACCAATGCCTGCAACCACAGCTATTACAAGCAGCCACCATCGTTTGAGGCTCGTTGTAGCGATCTCCGCTTGGCCCCTGAGCCCCACGATCAACCAAGCGCTAAAGGCACAGATGGTAGCTGCGGCGAGAACAAAGCTCGGCGATTGGCTATCGAGGAACGAGGCAGACACTGATTGCATGCGATCGAATTGCCCCCAATAAGTTTGCGCTCCATCAATTTGTAGGGTGTTCGAATCGTTTATTTTCAGAGCCCTCTGATTCTCTTTAGGTTTGGCTGCTGCGGCGATTCGTCACCATAAACGTGGTGCGTTGTTGCATGCTCCGAATACTAAGGGACTATTCGATAACATATAACAGGTCACTGCGTCCGAAATTTTGATTATAGCTTTAATGACTTTCCGATCTTCGGTTTGCAAGATCGCTGAGTACGGAGAGTGATGCATCGGATATAAGTTGAAAAGCGGCTGGCGGGGCGGATGTAGTAAGTGATCGGAATGTTGCAGAGGAATGATCTAACTATTTATTCGACCGCCGCTGTTATCTCATGGTGAAATTACGACCCTTTTGTACACGGATCTATGTCAGCGATGGTTGACCGCAGACCCCAGAGCATGGATATCACCCAGCAAATTTTGGCGATTAGTGCCTGTCGTCGCTTGAACGGATTGGCGCGTTTTGCGTTTTCGTCTCTCTGATTGCGGGAGGGACGATGCTGAGCGATGCGCAATGGTCTGAACTGGAGCCGCTGGTCGAGGCCTGCCGGCCCAAGGCCAAGACGCCACCGCAGCACCTGCAACGCACGCTCTCGGCGATCCTCTGGCGGCATCAGAACGGGGCCAAATGGCGGGCGATCCCGGAGGAACTGGGTCCGTGGTGGCGGGCTGCCCAGATCTTCATTCGCTGGTCCCGGGCCGGTGTCTGGGAGCGGCTGCTCAGCCTGGTGCAGGAGCGCGGTGTCCAACTCGGAATGGTGTTCCTCGACGGCACGAACGTGCGGGCTCACCAAAAGGCGGCCGGGGCCGCCAAAAGGGGGGATCTGCGGCCGAGCGAGATCATCGTGAAGCACTTGGCCGCTCGCGTGGCGGCTATGGCACCAAGGCTTGCGTGATCGCCGACGGGCGGGGCCGCGCCATCGCCTTCCGGCTGGCGCCCGGTCAGGCCCATGAGCTGCCCCATGCGGTGCCGCTGCTCGACGGGCTGCCCAGCGTGCCGAAGTGGGTCGTGGGCGACCGTGGCTACACCAGCCACGCCTTCCGCGAGCACATCTGGACCATGGGCGCACGGCCCGTGATCCCGCCGCAGCGCCATGAGGCGCCCGTCGCCTGCCCGGACTGGATCTACAACAACCGCAACCAAGTCGAGCGCCTCTGGGCCAGGCTCAAGGAATGGCGGGCCATCGCCACACGCTACGAAAAGACAGCCGCCAGCTTCATGGGCATCCTCTACCTCGCCGCCGCACTCGATTGGCTCAAGCGATGACACGCTCTAGCCCAAGCAGCCTGCGGACTGTATGGGATTCGGCCGCTACGAGGAGCGCACGCTTGCTGGATCTCGCGAACGTCAATGGTAGATAGTTGAAATGGTAGATGGGGTGCGGCGTACGCAGTCGCGGTTAGGGCTGGCGGCCACAGTGGCCTTCGCGATCCTGCTTGCAGGCGTCGGTACGCTCGGCTGGCGCT
This sequence comes from Methylobacterium sp. W2, assembly GCF_020662345.1. Classification (GTDB taxonomy): domain Bacteria; phylum Pseudomonadota; class Alphaproteobacteria; order Rhizobiales; family Beijerinckiaceae; genus Methylobacterium. Next base: position 16,691 of record NZ_VMOA01000051.1, read on the forward strand.
GGTATCGCTACGTGACGGCTGGCCCAATACCCTAAGACGAGGTTGGCATCGAGGTGAACCGCCGCTTGCCCGACTCGCTGCGAAATTGGGGCTGCGAGCGCATCAAAGAGCGTTTTCCACGTTCCGTGCCACCCTACGGCTGCCAGCCAGGCCAGGTTTGATCGGGATCAAAGCTCGGAGGTAGCCTTTAAATCCATTTCGCCATCCCTACACAGGAAGAGCTGGCCTACGGATCTACCATCCTCGGCGAGAAAGGCATCCGTGTTACCTAAGGTCGCATAAGGCGCTCGCCTGGATCGTTCGTATAGGTTTTTTTACCAACCTAACTGATGCCTTACCTCGGATTTTCTCAGGCTACCCCTGTACTCCATGTCAGCATTGAACATGGGGACAGCTCGGACTGCCAGACGACCGAGAGACGATAAATCAGATGGCCGATTCGATCGTAGATGTTTTGCTTTATACTAAAAATACAAATCTTGAGTTTCAACCACTTGATACGGCCGGCCTAAAGAACGGTATGTATGCAAAGCTCACCGTAGTTGGGCTTGCGAGTGGAAATGCACAGGGCATTCAATCTTCGTCAAGCGTGTCCCAGACACCAGTTCGTCCGGCTGCAGATACCGATCAATCCGCAGCCCCTCCGAACCCATCTGCTACCGGCATGTTCCAGGTAGATACGGGCTCATGGGCGACCGTACTGCCAGAATCCATGGTCAAGGCGGCGATCGGCAAGGACATCGATTGGGCTGCTCATCCGGAATATCAATCTGGAAGTCTCGTCTATAGCAGCGACAACAAGCCGGAGGTCGGCCACTGGGTCCCTCTCGTCCTTGAATTCACAGAAGCGAGCGTAACAACACGGACAACCGTGACCGTCCTCGTCGTCAACGATAAACCGGACGGCGCTCCCAATCCGCACATGCTTGGGATTGGCTTCAACACGGGCTTTGCCACCAACGTCGTAGGGGCGACCCTCACCTCGGCCAACAATGCCGCACTGAACGTCGATGCGATGAAAAGCGGCGACATCGCTCACAGCTACATGATCGACCGCGATGGACTCCATCTCGGTTGGTCGGCGGCCAAGGCTGGGCCGGAATGGACTGTTCAGAACCTAGAGGCTGCGCCAACCACGTCCGCAGCAGGAAGTCCACAGGACTGGCTGTTTGCCAAGGGTAGCGTGACAATCGACGACATAGAGCACGATGGCATGAGCCTGCTGTTTGATACCGGAACCGACGCCGCCCTCATCCACTACCCGGGCCTACCGAAAGTTGGGCATGTTCTGCCCGATAACCATGGCATTACCGTCGCGGTACCGGGGGCCCATGGCGTGGAGCTGAGCTACGGCTTCGTCACGGGCGATGGAGAACGTGATACGCCCTCCGAGGTTCACGAAAGCGCGGCCAAGCACGGGCCGACCTCGTTCATGAACACCGGGGCAGGCTTCTTCAGCGATCACCGCTACTTCTACGACGCGGATCGCGGTGTCACCGGCTTCAAGTCGACCGGTAGCCCGACGATGGCACAGGAGGTCTCATACTTAAATGGCCTATTTCCCGACAACACGGTAACCAGCGACACGCCTGGGTTCATTCCTAACGTCGATGGAGCTACCGCGCATAAATGGGGAGCTCCCATTGCTGGAACGGGAGCAACGGTCACCTATGCTTTCGATCCCAATAGTAAGTTTACGGTTACCGAGCAGGCAACCCTCCTGCGGGCTTTTGCGTCATGGTCAAGCGTTGCCGACGTGACCTTCGTCAATGCTGCATCCAAAGATACAGCAAACATCGTTCTAGAGCGTGTTAAGCATCATAATTTTACTCAATCTGAGGCAAACCCAGGGAAAGGCCCGGAGGTCGGAAGCTTCAAAGACAATCAAGCTATTGTCGAGCTTTCGGCAGTTCTTTCTGGCTCCCTGGATAACCGGGGCATAGAGGGATTTAAGCATGCCATGCATGAAATTGGCCATGCACTAGGTCTTCATCATGGTGGGTACTACAATGGTTCGGTTGATCCAAGCACCCAGCAACACAGCGCTTATGATGACAGACTTTATTCTCTCATGTCCTATATAAGCTGGGATCCTGGATATACCCCAAAGTACCTATCCGACTATGCTGTGCACGGAACAAACTGGGGCTATGCTGGTGGAGATCCTAGAACCGCCCCTCAGAGCTTGATGCAACTCGACATCAGAGCGATCCAGCAACTCTATGGTGCTGCGTCCCCTGAGAATACACCATTCACTGGGGGGCAGACATATGGCTTCAACAGTACGATCGAGGGAACTCTGGCTAAGATATATGATTTTACTTTGAACACGCAGCCGGTGGTCACCCTGTACAACCAGGGCAATCATAACACGCTCGATCTCTCCGGTTTCAGGGACAATGCCGTCATCGACCTGCTGGCCGGATCCTTCAGTAGCGCGGGCGGATTGACCAACAATATCGCCATCGCCCAGAACACGCTGATTGAGAAGGCCGTCGGCGGCGGTGGTCAGGACATCATTACCGGCAACGGTGCCGATAACATTCTTGACGGTGGCAGCCGCGCCGACCGGATGTCCGGCCAGCACGGGGATGACATCTATCTTGTCGACAACAAGGGCGATGTGGTCATCGAAGCGCGCATGCACGGCACCGACACCGTTCTCACCTCTGTCAGCTACAAGCTTGGTGCAGGACAATCGATCGAGATGCTGGCTGCGAGAGACGCGGTCTTCACCGATCCGATGAAGCTCGTGGGCAACGAGCTCGATCAGACCCTCAGCGGTAATGCTGGCAAGAACGTGCTGGATGGCGGTGGGGGCAAGGACAAGCTCTACGGCGGAGCGGGCGACGACTTCTATCTGGTGCACAGCCAGAACGATCAGGTCTTCGAGTCTGGGACAGGCCGGGACACGGTCGTGGCCTTCTCGAATTATGCGCTCGCCGACGACCAGGCGATCGAGGTTCTAAAACTCGGTATCGCGACCGGGACGGCGGGGCTCGACCTCACGGGCAACGACGTCTCCAACATTCTTCGCGGTAATGGCGGTAGTAACACGCTCGACGGCGGCCTTGGTGGTGATGCGCTGAGGGGGCTGGGAGGGTCGGATACGTTTGTCTTTTCCACTGCGCTCGGTCGGGAAAATGTCGACCGCATCACGGACTTCAACGTCGGCGAGGACGTAATCCAGTTGGATCACGCCATCTTTGCTGCTTTGAGCCCTGGCGACCTGCGTGCCAGCGCCTTCAAGAACCTCGATGCGCCGCTTGCCAAGCTCGATGCTAGCGATCGTATCCTGTACGATCACGACACCGGCGCGCTGTCCTACGACGCTGATGGCAGCGGCGCAGCACACGCCGTCCGGTTCGCCGTCCTGACCAACAAGGCCGATCTCAGCTACCACGACATTTTCGTGGTGTGAGGCCGCGTGCCGAGGTCACCGAATGGCGGCCTCGGTCCGATCTAGCGATACGGCCCGCGGAACAGGTCACCCATGGCTTTTTGGCGGAACAGTGTCCGCCAGCGTCTCCGCTGATGCCCCGGACGATCGTGGATCATGTGGCAGCGCTGGCAGAAGGCCGCGAGGTTCGAGCCGGCGTTGTTCGCGGTGTCGTGGTCGCGGTGGGCAGCCGCCAGAACTACTCGCGTCGTACGGACCGTCCCGAGCACGTTGTCGTCGCCTACGGCCAAGCAGATGATCCGCCCTGCCCCGTCCCGCCATGTCACTGCGTCAGCGTCCCACCAGCGTCCGTCGCCGAGATGACAGACTGTCCGGCCATGCGGACGCTGGCAAACCTCACAGCGTCCCCCTGCCCGACGGAAGCGGATCACCGCCGAGAGTTGAGGCCAGTCAATGGGGTAGAAGAAGCGATGCTCGCGCCGGATGGGCATGGGCGCAAAAGGCCATGGCTACAGAGGCGATTGCAAGCCGTTTGGGCCTGCTGGAGGCCCGTTGCAGAACGATCACACCAACAGATCTAACGAGTTCGGCATCTTGTATACGAAACCACGTAACGGTAGCGGATAAGCGAGAACGCCAGCAAAAACAGTAGTTTAGCATTATTATAAACTACGGTCCGCCATGTGAGTGGCCGCTGTTGGTATGCGCTTTCAGGGCAGTCACATGCAGATCACTCACTCCAAAAATTCTAAACCTCTGCATGGTGTTGTCGCGAGTATTGCGCTGACAGGTGTGTCTCTGGCCACTCTCATCGTGAGCGCTGCTGCTCAGGAAGCGGCTACATCGCGTCGCGGTGCCGCAAGCTCCTCAGCCCAGGCGAGTGTTCAGCTTCAAGAGCTCAGCGTTGAGGGAACGGGGCGGCCTGGGGGCGCAGGTGTTGGGGGAAGTGCGGTTGCACGGGCGGTCGAGAGCCCAACGGGCCCGGTTACTGGCTACGTAGCAACCCGCTCGGCGACCGCCACGAAGACCAACACTCCGCTGATCGAAACACCCCAATCGATCACAGTCGTTGGCCGCGAGCAGATCGATGCGCAGAAGGCGCAGACCTTGACCCAAGCGACCCAGTATACGGCGGGCGTTTATTCGGGAACCTTCGGGGCAGACACTCGTGTCGACTATTTTAGCTTACGCGGATTCATCGCTAGCGATTACGGCATTTACCGCGATGGCCTCCAGGTTCTGAACTACGGCTTCGGTACCTTCAAAGTTGAAACCTTCGGGCTTGAGCGGATTGAGGTGCTACGGGGACCGGCTGCGGTGCTGTTCGGGGCAGGCAACCCCGGCGGCATTATCAACCAGATCACCAAACGCCCTACCACGCAGCCTTTCGGCTACGTTGAAGTCGGGGGTGGCTCGTTTGGGCAGGTCTATGGTGCCTTCGATTTCGGCGGTCCGGCCGATGATTCCGGTCACTGGTTCTACCGCCTTACTGGCTTCGGCAAGCAGGGCGGCACCCAGGTCGATGGCGCCCCTGATGATCGGGTTTACATCGCACCTGCCCTGACCTACCGGCCAACCGGCGGCACATCACTGACGTTTTTGACTAGCTATCAGCGCGACTCGACAGCAGTCACCGCAAACTTTCTCCCTTATTACGGTACGGTACGGCCGAATGTGAACGGTCTTCGCATCCCGCGTTCGCTGAACGTTGGGGACCCCGCGATAAATACTTTCCAGCGAGAGCAGGTTTTCGCCGGCTACGAGTTCGAGCACGCGATCGATCAGACTTGGACGATCCGGCAGAACCTTCGTTACTCGTTCAGCGACGCATTTCAGAATTCGTATCTTAACCAGTTGGGCTATGCAGATCCTGCAACTCAAACAACGCTCTCCCGCTACCAGTTTCTAACCAGCTCGAAGGTTGGAATATTCCAAGTCGACAACCAAGCCGAAGCACGGTTCTTCGATGGATACTTTGCCCACGACCTGTTGCTGGGGGTGGACTACAAACGATATGATCTACACGACAATCAGGGGACCAACTTCGCAGCTGGCTACTCGGTGCCCGGCATGAGCATCACCAATCCGATCTACGGTCAAATTACTGGCCGACCTTCGCCTTACCTCGTCAATGCCGATACTTTTCAGCAGGTCGGAATCTATGCTCAGGATCAGATCAAGCTCACCGACCGCCTGACCCTGGTACTCGGAGGCCGGCAGGATTTTGCCGAGAACGTGGTGCGCGACCGGCTTAACCCTGGCAATAGCAGCCAGCGCAGCGACGAAGCCTTCAGCGGCCGCGCCGCTGTGATCTACAATTTCATCGACGGGCTCGCGCCCTATGTCAGCTACTCGACTTCGTTCCAGCCGCAGATCGGTTCAGATGCCAACGGTCGTAGCTACGTTCCTGAATACGGCGAACAGGTTGAGGCTGGCGTCAAATTCGAGCCGATCGGCTACGGCTTCTTCCTAACCGCCGCGGCTTTCGACCTTGTACGCCAGAACGTGCTGCAGACAATTCCTGGCACCTTCTTCAGCGCTCCCCTTGGTGAGGTTCGCTCGCGCGGCGTCGAGGTTCAGGCTGTTGCTAACCTTGCGGAAGGATTGAACCTCGTCGGTGCTTTCACCGCTTACGACCTGCAGACCATCAAGGGTAACGCCGATCAAGTCGGGCTTACACCAACTCGCATCCCTGAGGTTCTGGCGTCGGTCTTCGCCGACTACACCATACCAACCGGGGATTTGCGTGGTTTTGGCTTCGGCGGCGGCGTTCGCTACATTGGACGCTCTTTTGCAGATGTCGCCAACACTTTGACAGTGCCAGAATATGTCCTGTTTGATGCTCAAGTACATTATTCTTGGGATAAGTGGCGCGCCGCAGTTAATGTAACGAACATCGCGGATCGTCGTTACGTCACATCATGTATCTCGGGAAATGAGTGTTTCTACGGTGACGCTCGGCGTGTGATAGCGAGTCTTGCTTACAAGTGGTAGTTGATTTCTAAATAGATGAGATAGGGCTGCCATTCGTTTGGCGGCCCTTTTCATTTACTTATTATGTTCGTTGTTCTTTCGGCTAGCTTTTTGCGATTAGTTTGACGCCAGCGTTCATCGATTTTTTTCCCGTGGCGGGCGGGGCGAGACAAGGTCATTGCTAGGGGATCAAGAGCACGGGCTTCTCGAACCCAGCCGGCTTCAGCAAGCGCTAAGAGCATTTCTGTCCAAAAGGGACGGTGTCGCCAATTGCGAAATGCTTGGCTGACCGTGCCGGGTCGACCATAATTTCTAGGGCAATATTTCCAATCACGATTATTTAAAACGACGAAAATTATTCCCGACATAATCCTTCGCACATCGGTCTGCTTAAGGGTTCTGTCCGGGAAGCTCTTCGAGATTATATGCCATTGATCATCGTTCACCCAAAAATCTTCGTCGATCATGAAAGTCTAATCCGGCTTCGAGGTGCGCCTGTTGGGTATCAAAATCCAGCTCCTGATCCTATTTAACCAGCTTCCGACGACTGGTGACTTCGTACAGTTCCTGAAGCGTTAAAGAAATCCACTCCCAGCGTGCCCCTTGAATGCGTTCGCCCGCCGAATGTAGCCAACCACTGTTCTCGGGTCGCGGTGGCTAGACACGTCCATAATGCGGGTCATGTCGGCGCCGCGGTCGGCCGCTGTCGTGATGAAGCCTGCCCTCAGCGAGTGGCCGGAGAAGAGAGAGGGGTCGAAGCCGGCCAGCGCGGCGTAGTGCTTCACCAGATCCCCGATGCTCCGATCCGTGAGGCGCGGGGTATGGCTATTGGTTCCTATTTTAGCCCCTCGCACCCTCCCCGACCGCGACACGGGCCGGAACACGGGCCCTTCCGTGATCCCGGCGGCATCGAGCCAGTCACGCACCAGGGCGACGGGCCGGATGAACCGCCCGTGCGGGATCGCCTTCTCGATGCCCTTGCCCTCTTGGTCAGTCTTTGACCGGCGCACCATGACCCGCAGTCCCTCGGCATCCTCGCGGAGATCAGCGACATCAAGCGCGGCGAGCTCTGACCGGCGGAACGCGCCAGCGAAGCCCAATGCTAGCAGCGCCTTATCCCGCTTGCCCGCCAGCCCCGGCGGAACGTGCTGCATCATGGCAGTGATGACCTCGGCCGTGGCCGGAGACTTCTGCGTCGGCCGCACCCCTACCCGGCGACGAATGCCTTTCACCGTCGCGTGAATGCCCTCATCGGCGGTTGGGTCCGCGAGCCCGGCGAGCTTGTGGGCGTAGCGGATCGCGGCGAGGCGTCGGCCGATGGTCGACACCGCCCTCCCCGCCTCGGCCTCATGCACCAGGAACTCGGCAATGGCGTGCGCCGAGGCGGGCATGGACTGGAAGCCGAACCTCGAGCACCACGCCCCGAACGCAGCGGCGTCGCCGCGATATGCCCGCACGGTGGCGTCGGCCTTCGAGGCGCGCTGGTACGCCTGGACGATCGGCGACACGACGACCGGCACCTCGGTCGCAGGAATGCTTGTCTGGGAAATGAACTGAGGCAGGGTCATAAATCGCAGCCCTCAATCAAGGTTTTGCCAGGAGGTCCAAGCGCTTTCCGCCCGTCCTTAAGAGTGAACCGCTCCGAAACGTTGGTGCGCGGCACCTCAACCATGAAGGCTGCCTCTCGACTGCCAGCCAACTTATTCGTCAGCCGCGCAAACTCGGTACGATTGCCCCGGGCATCGAGTTCGGCGAGACCCTGGGCATCAACCTGGAAATGGAATGCCTCCTCGCCAACGATCACCTGGATGGCTTCGGATTTAGCTAATCCACCACGCTTAGGGTCGTACTGAAGGACTGGCTTCTGTGGGGCAGTGCCCGTGACGCACATGATCCTGAAATAGGATCCGCCCTCGTTTTGCACGCCTGCGACGACGGTGCCCTGCATCCCGCCCGCTGTGAACCAGCGGAACTCGACCTTGGCCTGTGCAGGGGCAAAGCAGAGCGGGAGACCGATGAGCGGTATCATCCAAAATCTTTGCATTATGCCTCGCTCGAAACTTCCGAGAATGACGATTATCGGAAGTTACATCTTAGATGTGCCGGGAGCAAGCCAGCGAGGTAGCTTGATAGCAAGCTGCGCCAAAATAATGGGGACACGTTCCCCAGTGCCCACGATCCTCTGCCTACTTGCTATGGCGCGTCACGAAATCCCGAATGGCCTCCTCGCAGATGTCCTGAATGGTGCGCTCTTGCTCCACCGCGATCATCTTGAGCCGCTTCCGGGTTGCCGGGTCGATCCAGCACCTTCACGGCCCGCGAGGAAGCCGGCGCCACGGTGGTCTGAGCCCTGGACTGTCCACTACTCATCCCGCCAGGGAAGAAGAACTTCTCAGCGGCATTGAGACCCAAAATGAACCGCGATGCCTTCGTGCCCAGGTGCGGGTACAGTTCGACACACACCCGCTCGCTCTCAAAGGCGAGCCACGTTGAGTAGTTGACCATGGCGGCTTTCTCGATAGCCGGGGCGGCCTTGGGCTCGGGCTTCATCAGGATGCGGCTCACCGCAATAACCGTCCGCGCCTTCGCCTTCGTGGCGGTCAGGCGCTCGCGCAGGGTGGACTTGGCGGGGTCGCGATAGACGAGACGGGCGAGGGGATTGCGCATCACCTACAAGACGGCGTGGTTCATGACCCACCGTCTGCGCGAGGCCATGCGCGACGGCTCCCTGGCTCCCATGGGTGGCATCGACGGCATGCCCGGCGCTGGCGGCATCGTAGAGGCTGACGAGACCTTCATCGGTCGCGAGCCCGGTGTGCCGAAGGCCCGCGCCTATCATCACAAGATGAAAGTGCTGTCCCTGCTTGACCGCGATGCCGGCAAGGTCCGCTCTGTGGTCGTGGACGACATCAAGCCTGAGACCCTTCGCCCGATCATTGAGGCGAACATCCTCAAGGAAGCCAGCCTTTTCACCGACGAGTCCAGCATCTACACGAAGGTCGGCGCCACCTTCGCCGATCACCAGATGACGACGCATTCCGCCAAGGAGTACGTGCGCGGTATCGTCCACACGAACACCGTCGAGGGCTACTTCTCCGTCTTCAAGCGCGGCATGAAGGGCGTCTACCAGCACTGTGGCAAGCAGCACCTGCACCGCTACCTCGCTGAGTTCGATTTTCGGTATAACAATCGGGCGAAGCTCGGCTGTAGCGACGTGGAGCGGACAGAGCGCGCTCTTGGTGGTATCGTAGGGAAGCGACGGACGTACCGGTCAGCTGGTAGCGGGGCTTAAGAGTCGGATAAAACCGCGTGGGTGAAAAGGTCACCATCACCGTTCGCGCCTCTGGCGCCCATCCCGACGTCCTGACTGTTCAGGACGCGATGCGTCAGGTGCTGGACTTATTCGACCTTCTTTCTCCAGACGAAGACAAGCAAGATCAGGTCGCTTGGAAGCTCAGCTACGCAAGCACAAACAGCCCATTTACGGCGCAGGGCGAGGCCGTGAGTCTTCGCCCTGATGTCGACATCTCTGTTATTGCAAGACATCAGAAGATGGATTTCGTGAGGAACATCACGTCCATTGGGCGAGGAGAGATACCAGACAAGTTCAAATCTGGTAAAAGCGCTGAACTTTTGAAAGGCTTGTTAAAGCGCAACACCAACGGGGTGGGCTCTACTGAGATCAAGCTCTTCGATGATGCTATCCCGATCACTCTTACGCGTAGTTTTGCTGAGGCCGCCATTCAAAGTCTTGCGGCCCGGGAAAATCCTCTGCCCTTAGTGGACTTGAGATTTGGTCGAGCACGCGAAGAGCGAGGCTCCCTTGAAGGCTACTTTATGGACGTTGGGCTGCATTACAATCAGCCGGCAATCCGAATCCTTGATCGAAAGACTAAAAACGTTATCTGGTGTCGCATTGACGAAGCAACACGAGATAAAATAGCGGCGGAAGCTGACTATAACGATGTCTGGAATCGACAGCGCATCAGAGTAAAGGGTCGTATCCGCTATGATAGAGAAGGGCGGATAGTTAATGTTACGGCAACAAGCATAGACCGCGTCGGGCGCAAAAATACAAATCTTGATGATATATTTGATGCCCATTTTACGGGTGAACTTAGCATTGGCGAGTACCTAGATCTTTTAAGGGAGGGCAATCTTGCCAAGCAGGCCTAAGTACTACTGGGATGCTTGCGCTTGGATTGCGCTCATCAAGCGAGAGCCTGGGCGATTTGAGGCTTGCAAGTACGTTATCGAACTTGCTGAAGCAGGAAAGGTAGAGATATGGACTTCAGCCTTTACGTTAGCTGAAGTTTTTAAACGGCGGATAGATGCAAATCATGTCTACGCCTTGGATGAGGATAGGGATACCGACTTCGAAGATTACATAGAAAAAGATTTTGTGATTACAGTTCAGGTGGATGTTGAGGTTGGGACAGCTGCTCGTAGGCTATTGCGCGTTCATCCGGAAATAGGTAAACCGCAAGACGCTATCCATGTAGCTACCGCTCTACTGAACGATATAGACGAACTACATACCTTTGATCGCGTCGATTTGCTCGGCTTAAATGGTGTTTTGGACCGTAATGATAGTCAAAAACTAGGGATCTGTCCGCCTCCATTTCCACCGCCTCCACCACCAGTGACCCCCTCTTTGTTCGATGCTCTCGAGGTACAGCCCAATGAGCCCACGCGCAATCAAGCAGAAGGTTGACGCCCCCACCAAGCCCAGGCCGCCCTCCAAACTCGGCGCCGAGAAGCTGACGCCCGAGGAGCGGGCGGCGCAGGCTACGGCGCGCGCGTCCGTCCCGATCTCAATGAGCGAGCAGGAGCAGCGGTCCAAGGAGGTCGCGGATCAAAAGCCGCCGGGCAAGCTCGGAGCGGAGAAATTGACGCCGGCTGAGCAGCGCCGCCGGTTCATCGAAGGCGCTCGCGAGGCGGGGGCCAGCGAGGACGTCGAGGCGTTCAGGGCGAACCTGCGAAAGATCGCGAAGCCGAAGAAGAATTCGGCATCGACCTAATGGGCCTTGCAATCAGCTAGTCGGCCGGCGGGAAGTGCCCGACGAACCGCGCTCCGTCCCATAGCTCGACGGCATGGCCGTTCATCAATGATTTTGCACTCTGTAGTGCCTGCTCATCGTCATGCGCTTGAAGGCGCACAGCGTTTATGACTGTGCCCCCTTTGGCGACGATTATCGCACGATATATCGGCCGTCTGACTTCACTGAGGATGTCGGTTTCGGTCTCACCTGCGCCTGCCATAGGAACTACCCCCTCAAGGGTGCGAGCCGGATCATCTTCCGATCATCGAATCACTTAATCGTGATAACGATGAATATTGGTAACCCCCTCATGCCAGAGCGTATTTTACAAATGATCGGTTTCTAGAATTTATTCCGCTCGCTGGTGTATGTGCGAACGGTATAATCGGCAAACCTTTAAGTGCAGAGAACGAAGAAAAGATCGCTACAATATTTAAGCAAGAATTTGTTATGACAACTCCTCTTGATCTCGATGTAGCGAACAAAGCGCGGGCCTTGTGGCGATCAACGGTGGGATTAGGCAAGGTTCAAGACGCCGTACATATCGCATCGGCGCAAAAATGGAATATCTCGTTAATGCATACCTACGACAACGATGACATCTTGCCTTTAAACGGCAATTTGTTTTGTCGAAATGGTGATGCCCTTGTAATCTGCTATCCAGACGAGACGACAGATGGCCGCTCTTCAAAAAAGAAGTTGGATGATCCGGACGCGGCGCAGTCAATGCCCAAGGGCAAGCTCGGCGCTGGGAAGCTGACGTCTGAGGAGCAGAAGCGCCGGTTCATCGAAGCTGCGCGCGAGGCAGGGGCCAGCGAGGACGAGGCTGACTTTGATGCGGCGTTGAAGCGGATCGCTAAACCCGGCAAGCGTACTTTGACTTAAACACCCTCTTCGTCTGCCAAGCTGCGCAAGAAGTCTAGCGCCTGCTGGCGTGCCTTATCGGTCTTCAAGAGAGACCAGAGACGGAGACATTCGTTATCCGCCATGAGACCGACGGGGACCTTTCCAGTTGTAAATTGATCAACTGGCACGCCGAGGACATCAGCTAACTGCTGCAGCCTCGCGAGAGCCTCGGCCTTTGGCTCAGCCATTTTTGACCCCAACCGTTTTTTGCTAGAATGTTTCCAGAAGAACTTGCGGCGATAAAAGCTGCGGCTAATTACAGCCTGCGGCTAGTTCTGTCACGTAGTTAAATAGTGCACAATCTATCTTTCGCGGTGTCGTTATGTGGAGGGGCGGCATGATTTTTCTGACCGACGCGAATGGGCATTGTGTCTACACGAGCGCTGAATGGGCGGAGCTTACGGGACAAGAAACCAAGGACGCCCTTGGTCGAGGCTGGCTTGCGCGGGTTCACTCAGAAGACCGGTCCGTCGTCGAAAATATTATCAACCAAGCCACTCAGCCGGGCGCCGAGTTCAACGTTCGGTACCGTCTCCTCAAATCAGACGACACGTGCAGGTGGGTAGCCGCAGGCGGGGTCCCCTCGTTTGGACTATTAGGGGACGCCTTCGCTGGCTACCTTGGTACGATCACGGAATTTGCCGAGGGAGCAACAGACACGATCAGTGCCTATGGCAAGGTCGATCGATTCCGACCGCCCTCGCCCTATCACACGACGACGCCAGCCTGCGCTCTCGACCTAGCCGCCGATCACCTCCTCATAGCGCACTCGCTCATCGAAGATGATGGTGGAAAGCGCGCCCTGCCTGATCTTCGTAAAGCGCTTTTCAAGATCGGTGAGGCTCTAGCGGAAAAGATCCCGAAACAGGAACGGCTCAACTGATCTGCGGGGTATCCCGAGCCGTATGTGCGAACGGTATAATCGCCATTTGAATAGGGGCCGCCCGTAGGGAAACGCGCTCCGACTCGCGCGCCCTAAAAGGCCCATTTTCGAGAGCGACACGCCGCGCGACTGCAAGGACGGATGACGGCTGACAACGACGACAAGAAGAGCGACGGCCGGGGTGGCTTCTTCGCGGTAGAGGGCGCCGTGTGGGCTCAGGTCTGCCGGGGCGAAAGCATGAACGTGCTGTTCCTCTGATCTTTACCCCTTATCAGAGGGATTTTACGTTAAGTTGATTAATTATTAATTTTTCGAAAAATATTTCGCATGAAAGTGATGTCTTCTGCTAAAAAGTATTAGCATCAAAGAATAGCACAATACCCATATTTGAGCATTTGTTCTGCGCAGTATGCCTCGGTATGCTCGAATACAGCATGATTGCGAACTGAGCGGATGCGAGCCCGTGGCAAGAGAGTGCTGTACATTCAGGATCATGACATTGCGATTGTCCATGCGGCAATGAACTCAAGGGGGTATCGTGACCGGGACATTCGATGGCGCGACCTACAATGGCGATGACACTGACGAAACCGTCATTGGCACGAACTTTTACGAGATCCTGTTTGGCAAGGGCGGAAAGGATTCGTTGAATGGGGCCGGCGGCAACGATGTGATCTACGGTGGTAGCGGTACCGATCTGATCCACGGCGGCACTGGTGACGACTACCTGTTCGCCTTCGCCAATGAGCGATGGAGTCCCTGTATTGATGGCGATAAGCTCTATGGGGATGCGGGTAACGACCAAATTGTTGCGGGTGTTGCCCGAACTTCACTCCGGGGCGGCCTCATCGATGGTGGCGCTGACGATGACACGGCCGAGATCTATGCGTCCAGCGACAGCAGCCAGACCGACAACTCTGAAACAATGACGTTCACGCTCACTGCGGCGACGTCAGGTAGTTACGTCCGCGTCGGCTCCACGAACATGCTTCTGGTCAAGAACGTTGAGCATCTGTCCTTCTTCGGCAGCTACGAGAAGGACATCGTCACCGGCGGAGCCTCGTCTGATGTCATCCAAGGTGGTGGGGGTGACGACGTGCTCAAGGGCGGAGCGGGTGATGATTATCTCGACGGTGGGTCTGGGTTGCAGGATCTCGACGGTGGTAGCGGCTTCGACATCGCCTCGCTAAACCTCGCGGATGCAACGGAAAGCCTTTCGTTGATAGCCGGCGGCACAATCGCAATCGGCGCGCACGGCACGCTCACCGGCATTGAGGGCTTCGCGACCATCTATACGGGTTCAGGCTCCGATAAAATCGCGGTCGGGGCAGTGAAAGACTTGCCACCTGATGACGGTACTGCAGAGGGTTACAAGTTCACTACCTCCGTCGATGCAGGCGCCGGCGACGACGTCATCACAGGTGGAAACAGACGAGATACTGTCTATGGCGGAACCGGGGCCGACAAGATCAAAGGCGGCGATGGTAACGACAGGCTTTACGCCGAGTCCGGCCAGACCTACGAAGTCGCCGGCAGAACGTCGAATGATGTTCTGCAAGGCGGCAACGGCAACGACGTGCTAGTCGGCGGCTGGGGCCGTGATCGTCTCTACGGCGATGCAGGCAATGATACGCTGACCTATCAGGTCAACGGCACCGACGGCTTTGCAGATACGTTCAACGGAGGGGCGGGTGACGATACGCTTGGCGTCAATGGCACTTCCGGCGCCACCACGATCGAACTAATCCTCGGCGCCAGCACGGCACTGAAATTCGACGGGATAAGCGTCCTCACCGCAACATCGGTGGAGGCGGTGACGGTATCCAGTTACAGCAATGGAAAAATCACCATCACGGGCGGCGATCTGACCGATTCCATCCGCTTGTACGGTCCCAGCGACGACACTGTGAGGACGTTTGGCGGCAGTGACACGATCTACGCCAACGGCGGTACGGACATCATCGATACCGGAACCGGGGACGATGTCGTTGGCGTAGACATTGGTGGCAAGGACATCGTCCGGACAGGAGCCGGCAACGACACCCTTACTGTTGTCGACGACACGTTCGAGGCTAGCCGCCGTACCGCGCTCTACGATGCCGGTGCCAATGACGATACGGTGATCTTCAGGGCCACCGAGGGCGGATCCTTCGACGGAACCTACGTGCGCCACGGTACGACGATCGTCGGTAGGATCGTCAATTACGAACATCTGACCTATGTCGGGTCAGGTACCGATACGACCTTTGCCGGCACGGGGCACGACGATACGCTCTACATGGGCTGGGGCAACGATACCGCGAGCGGCGGAGTTGGCAACGACGTCATCCGGGGTGGTGCGGGTAGCGACACGCTGGACGGCGGCGTCGGCATGGACACGCTCGACTACGGCGACAAGGCGGGATCGTTCGATGGAACCCTGGCGCCCAACCTGGCTATCACCTTGAAGACGGCGGCTACATCGAAAGTGGTCGTTAGCTCGACGGAAACTGACTCAATCAAAAACTTCGAGAACGTCGTCGGGGGGCACGGCAACGATGCAATTACCGGTGCGTCGGATGACAATGTCCTCGACGGCGGCGACGGCAGCGATGTCCTCAAGGGCCTGGGCGGCGCCGACACCTTCGTGTTCTCCACCACCCTGAAGTCGAGCAATGTCGACACCATCGTCGATTTCTTCGCTTCCACGGCCTCAATCCACGACACGATCCGGCTCGACGACGCCATCTTCAGTGGATTACCGCTCGGCGACCTCGCCGGTACCGCCTTCAAGGACCTCTCCAAAGGTACCCTCGATGCCGACGACCGCATTCTCTACGACCACCACACCGGCGTGCTCTCCTACGACGCCGATGGAAGTGGCATGGCCAAGGCGGCCCTCCAGTTCGCGACCCTCGCCAACAAAGCGGCCCTGACGAATCGGGATTTTGAGATCGCGTGAAGGGATTGCGACCTGCTGATGAGTTCTCGTCTCAATCCGGGCCGGCCACCTGACCGACGGGTTGTTCGCCCGCTAACCGATGCGGACCATCCTCTCCGTCGAGCCAAGTTGCGTACCGGCTCGCGTGAGATGGACGACCCACCCCGCCGGCCCCGTGATCAGATCGGGGCGGCGGGGCTGAGCCCGCCTCCCCTAACGTCCGTAGCTAGGCTCATGGACGGCCTAGGCGGCATCCATGAATGCCTATCAAGCAGCGGGCGCCTTACGCGGCCGACCCGCCTTCTTGGGCTTATCAGGAGCCGGAGGGGCCTTCTCGCTGACCGTCTCCTCCTGCGCCGCTGACTTTGCCGTTGCCGTCTTATTCCGCTGCTGTCCAAGTCCGAGGGACCGGGCAAGCTCCGAGCGCTGCGCCGAGCAGCTCGCAGAGGTCATCGGGTAATCCGGCGACAGACCATGCTTCGCGCGGTAGGCTTCAGGGGTCAGACCCCGGAGCGTCAGATGGCGGCGCAGCGTCTTGTAAGGCTTGCCGTCTTCGAAGCTGATTAGCGCGTCCGGTGTGATCGACTTCCTGATCTGGGCCGGCGTCGCCTTCTCGATCTTGTCAGCTTCCGGCGTGGCAGATCCCCCGTTGGCAAGGCCACTGACGGCAGCATGCACGCTGCTCAGCAGTTCGCCCAGTGATCCTATCGGAACCGAGTTGTTGGAGACGTAGGCGGCGACGATGTCGGCCGTGAGTTCGATGTGGTTTGCTTGGAATTCCTGATTGATATCGGTCATGCTGATTTTTCTGAGGGCTAATTAATATCTTATAGATACTTTCTAGGAGCTTTTACAATAGGGCAGGATATCGGCGGCTTAGAGAATTAAAATGGCTGCATATCGTGAAGTGAACAATTTCAATTCGATTTGCTGAGGGCGGAAACGTCATCGCCCCCGGTATCATCGGAAAATTACAGCTGGCCTCACGAGCACATTGAGCCAGTGGGATGCACGCTTCCAAAGTATGATTCGGTGCGTGTTGGATTAGGGTGTAGGCATGGGCAAAGAAGGAAGTTACCATGCCGCGCAGGAAGACAACGCTTCAGCGCTCTGCACTCCTGGTGTTGGTCGCGGGAGGCTTCTGGCTGCCCGCCGGCATCGCTTCATCTCAACCATCCCCGAGCACGTCCGATGCCGATCGGGATAAGCGGATGGAGGCTATGCACCAGCAGCACGTCCTGAATTCCGCAGGGCAGGCAAAGAAGGATAAGGATCGGGACGCCCGCACCGATCGCCTATCGAGGTCCGTTTGCATCGGATGCGGCGGTGGCGTCGTTCTGTTCGATCGGTCAGGCGGCGCTGCAAAGAAGGAACCGCGCAAGGCTCAGGCAGCGAAGCCTCGTCGCATCGACCCTGCTCGCGCTGGAGGCGGGAGCGACGATTGACGGCCCGACTAGCTAAAGAGCTTCGCGCCGAACTACCCACCCATCAGATCGAACTCAGTTGCAGTAATGATCCATGGCAAAGCTAGCGTTCAATTTGATGCTGGAGGAGCCGCGCGAGACATACATTGTCACCAGCGCTGCATTGATCGTCGGTAGGATCGACTGCATTCAGGCCGAGCCTGTGACGGATCAGCAATGGGCGTGGGGTATGCATCTCGACATCGGAGTGGCGCCATTCCGGCGCGGCGGAAACGCTGGTTCTGCCGACGAGGCGGCATCCAAGATGCGTGAGGCTTGGGAGGATTGGAAGGTCTGGGCCGGGTTGCAGGATGTCGAGGGAGCCGGAGGTACCACGACAGCGGCCGTTCAGATGCCCGTCAAATCGCTGACGTGAGGCATGGCAAAGGTATCCAACTCGTCGCCGTCACCTCGCGCTCACCAACGGCAGGCCCTCACATAGGTGCTCGCGAGAGGTTCTGTCGCAGTCGTTGTCCGCTTAGGCAGCCGCGATCTCGAATTCCATTCCCCTGCCCGGTCCCTGGTCGGCATAGTCGATCAGCACGTATCCGCGCTCGCCCAAGCCGGCATCGAGGATGTCACGGTGCTTGCGAACCATCTGACCAATCGCGAGAGGCGTCAGGCGGGGGTTGCCTCGCCGGAGTTGATCGACGCCGATGTTGACGGGCGTGCCCTCTCGATCGGCAATCCGAACGAGTGCCAAGGCTAGATCGGCCGCCTTCGTTTCCGAGGCGGATTTCGCTTTAAAGGCCATGGTGGAGTCCTCCTTAGGCCGCCTGTAAGGCTGGACCGGCTTCCTCGAACATTAATATCAGTACGTGCCGGCCGGCGGCGTCGTGTACGTCAACGAGCCAGGCTGACCAGTCGAGCCGGCCTGCGCAACGACCCATGATCGTCCTGGCGACTCGCTTCGCTTCAGCGCGCAGATCCGCCCGCGCCCGCAGGTAGCGCCCAGATAAATCCAGCACTGCATGGTGGCCATCGGTGCAATGGAAACGGTAAGTACCCGCTCGCATTCGCCTTTTGCTCTCTCATCCACAGGCGTGCACAGGCGGGAAAGATTGTCCGCGCAGCTAGCTTGAGCTACGCGCATGAAAGCTGTTTGTTCTTCTTTTGTTCCACAGGAGGAGGCAGGCGGATGCACGGTCGAATTGCGGAAGCCCCTGTCAGTGAAGCTGAGCGCATCGCGCGGGTGTACGTGCTCGCCGCGCGCGGCGACACCTGGGCAGCTCTTGTCCAGGCCGTAGCCGACGCCCTCATAGATTTGGCAGAAGTCGAGCAGCGCGCAACAAAGCGTGACCAGCTGATCTCACGTGGCTACGCCCGCGCCGGACAGCCATCGCCGAGCGCGCCGCTGTGAAGGTGCGTCAGATTGTGGAGCTCGGCGCCGAAGACGTGAGCACCGTTCGAGTGCTGATCCTCGGCCCTGCGCTCTGTGCTGGCTTTCCCTCACCAGCTGATGACTTCCTCGAGGGCTCCCTCGAACTGCCGCGCTGGCTGGCGCCAAACCCACCGGCAACGTTCGCCTGGAACATCTCCGGGGATTCCATGCGCGGCGCCGGCATCTTTGACCGCGACCTTGCCGTGGTGGATCGGAGCCTAAAGGCTGTACACGACAGCGTCGTGGTTGCCGCCGTCGACGGGCAGATGTCGATCAAGCGCTTCCTTATTGAGGAGCGGGTGGCGCGCCTCGCCTTCGACAACCCGGACCTCCCCGCCTTCGCAGTCGAAGAGGCCGCCGAGGCTGAGATATGGGGCGTGGTCCGGTTCTCAATCCGTTGGCACATCGCCCGGGCCGGGCTGGTCCGATGACCCGAGCCGTCGCCCTGATCGACGGCAACAGCTTCTATTGCTCCTGCGAGCGGGTGTTCGACCCGAAGCTTGCCGGTGTGCCCGTGATCGTCCTGTCCAATAATGATGGATGTGCGGTGGCACGGACCGCCGAGGCCAAGGCACTGGGGATCAAGATGGGCGAGCCCTGGTTCATGATCCGGGACCTGTGCAAGCGCGAGGGCGTGCGGGCGTTCTCGTCGAATTACACCCTCTACGGTGACATGAGCGCCAGGGCGAATGCGGTCTATCGCGAATTCTCGCCAGCGGTGGAAATCTACTCCATCGACGAGAGCTTCCTCGACCTGTCCGACGTGCGAGAGGACCGGCGCGTAGAGCTCGCGCGGGATCTGCGCGCGACCGTGCGAGCCTGGACCGGCATACCTACTTGCGTCGGGATCGGGCCGACGAAGACGCTGGCCAAGCTCGCCAACCACATCGCCAAGACGATCCCGGATCTCGGCGGGGTGTGCGACCTCTCGGACGAGGACGAGCGGGCCGCCTGGCTGTGCCGCATCCATGTCGGCGAGGTGTGGGGGATTGGCCGGGCCTCGCTGGCAAAGCTGGAGGCCATGGGCGTCGACTCCATCGCCGATCTGCGCGACCTCGACCCGCGGCCCGTCCGCAAGGCGATGACGGTGGTCGGCGAGCGCATCATCCATGAGCTGCGCGGCGTCGCCTGCCTGCCGCTTGAGCTGATGCCGGCCCAACGGAAGGGCTGCGCTGTCACCCGCTCGTTCTCCAGCCGGATCGAGGATCGGGCGACGATGGAGCAGGCGGTCTCAGCGCATGCGACCCGTCTCGGTGAGAAGCTGCGCCGGGGTGGCCTTGGCACGTCCCACGTCTCGGTTTTCTACCATACGTCGGAATATGACCGCGGGGACCCGATGCGCTCGGTCTCGACGACGGTCACCCTACCCGAGGCGACGAATGACACGCTGGCGCTGATCAAGGCGGCTCGTGAAGGCGTGGCCCGCACTTGGCGCGAGGCACCAGGCGACCGGCCGTGGCGCTACAGCAAGGCCGGCGTCATCACCACCGACCTCAAGCTGCTGGGGGATACCCAGCGTGCACTGATCGGGCAGCTCGACCGTGAGCGTAGCGCGCCGCTGATGGCCGCGATGGACGAGTGCAATCGCCGCTTCGGCCGTGGGGCCGTCGTGCCGGCTCGGGCGGGCCTGGAGAAGAAGCGCACGTGGTCGACGAAGTTTGAGATGCGAAGCCCGCGCTACACCACGCAAGTCAGGGAGCTGCCGACGGCCCTCGCCCTGTCGTGACAAAGCCTGATCCCTGGCAGGAGGCCTACAGGCCGAGATACCGGTCAGCGCCCGTCAACCCGACCTCCCGTCCCTCGCCGCACGCTATCTCGACCGCGACACGCCCCCCAGTACCGGGCTTGGCCATCGCGATAGATCCGCGCAGCTTGTGGGCCCCGCCATAGGCCAGTGGCCCATGAGCGGCGATGAGAGCCGTCGCCTCGAATCGTCCGGGCCGCAGCCGGTCTGTGAGCCATCGCGAGATCAATCGCAGGCCTTCCGCGCGCTACATGCGACGAGCTTCATCATGGCCCCGGCAGGACGATCTCTCTTGGTGTCTTCATCACTGCGCAAAAGATCGCCAGCCTGTAGAGTTTGCCCGTTCCGGCACCATTCTGTCGCAGCTACGAACCACCCCCTGTCACGTTAGCTGAGGCCTTCGGAAGGACAGACGATGACCTCAGACCCGCGCACCGCCGGCCCCCGCC
>NZ_VMOA01000052.1 GCF_020662345.1 Methylobacterium sp. W2
GGGCGCCGCTGGGGGCAGGCGGCGAGGCGGAGGGGGCCGCGGACGTCTGAGGTGACGCCAATGCCTCGGACTTGAGTTGCCTCAGCGCCTCGTCCGGTGTCGGAAGGTCGGCGGCATAGGCGAGGCGCACGAGAGCCATCTCGGCGGCAGCCAGCGGTCTTGCGGCGACCTGGACCTCGGGAATGGCCTTCAGAAGGATCTGCCACGCCCGCGACAGGGCGCGAACCGAGAGCTTGGCCGCGAATGCGCCGCCCCGGCTACGTTCATCGGCACTGAGGGTCGGATCCGCGGCGGCGGCCTCGGGCACCAGCTTGAGGCGAGTAACGAGATGGGTGAAGCTCGCGAGATCTGACAGGATCACCGCCGGGTCGGCACCTGCCTCGTACTGGCCACGCACTTCCGCGAAGCTCGCCGGAACGTCGCCGCGCATCACCGCCTCGAAGAGGTCGACGATCCGCCCTCTGTCGGCGAGGCCGAGCATGTCGCGCACGCTCGCCCCGGTCACGAGACCGGCCCCATGGGCGATGGCCTGATCGAGGAGCGAGAGCGCATCGCGCACCGAACCCTCGGCGGCGCGAGTGATCGCAGCGAGGGCTTCCGGCTCTGCCTCGACGTTCTCGGCGGCGCAGATCCGGGCGAGATGCGCGACCATGGTGTCGGCTTCGACACGGCGCAGATCGAAGCGCTGGCAGCGCGACAGGATCGTCACCGGAACCTTGCGGATCTCGGTGGTGGCGAAAACGAATTTGGCGTGTGGCGGAGGCTCCTCCAGCGTCTTCAGGAAGGCGTTGAACGCCTTCTCGGAGAGCATGTGGACCTCGTCGACGATGTAGACTTTGTAGCGGGCGGAGACCGGCGAATAGCGGATGCCGTCGATAATGCCGCGCACGTCGTCGATACCGGTATGCGAGGCGGCATCCATCTCCAGCACGTCCATGTGCCGAGATTCCATGATCGCCTGACAATGGCGACCGAGCTCCGGCATGGCGATGGTAGGGCCGGTATCGGGGTGGCCGTCGCGGACGTAATTGAGTCCCCGTGCGAGGATGCGGGCCGTCGTCGTCTTGCCGACGCCGCGCACGCCGGTGAGCATCCACGCCTGCGGGATGCGGTTGGCCGCGAACGCATTGGCCAGCGTGCGCACCATGGCGCCCTGGCCGATCAAGTCATCGAAATTCTGGGGGCGGTACTTGCGGGCGAGTACTCGATAAGGCGTCACCGCAGGCACGGGCTCGGGTAAGCCCGGCAGGCCAGGAAGATCGCTCGGTGTGCCGGAAGTCGCGTCCATGCCGCCTTGCGTGGTTCGAGCGGCCCCGGGTCGGGGGAATGCCGCCACGCGGGGCCTCGGACAGGTCGATCGGTGAGGATCGACGAAGGTGGGAGGCTGGACGAAGACCCGCTCGGTCTCGTTAGGGCTGCTTCCTTCCGGACCTGACCCGGTTGGCGAGTGAAACGTCCCTCGCCAACCTCCCGAGCGCTATATGGCCGGCGCTTTGGCGTAACGCAAGCGCCTCCCGAGGCCGGACGTCTATTCCGCTTCGCGGGTGGTGATGGCGAAGGTCTTGGGGTCGAGCTCCAGGTCGAACTGCTTGCCGTTGGCATCGATGGCATCGTCCACGTCGATCTCGTGATCCTCGACCTCGATCTTCTTCCACTTCACGAAGCCTTCCTTCTTCAGGGTCGCCTCGATCTTGGTGAGTTCCTCGGGCGTCGGTGCCCGGTCCGCGAAGGCGGTGCCGGTAAGGGCGAAACCGAGGGCAATGGCCGCGAGGCCGGCGGTCTTGATCGACATGGACATCTCCTTGGTCGGAAATCAGACGGTTGCGAACGGCGGAGCCTTGCCGGAGTTCCATGACAATTCCGCAAGGGCGCACGCGCTGGTTGTCACGGGCGCCGGCTCACCCTAACCTTGGCCTTAATCTCAGAGGTCGAAACCATGGTCACCCGCGTCGCCACCGTTGCCTTCGAGGGAATCGAGGCGCGTGCCGTCGACGTGCAGGTGCAGATCGCTCCCGGTGCCGTGGTCTTCATGGTGGTCGGTCTGGCCGACAAGGCGGTGGCGGAATCACGGGAGCGTGTCCGCTCGGCTCTGATCGCATCGGGACTGGCGCTTCCGGCAAAGCGCATCACCGTCAACCTCGCTCCGGCCGACCTGCCGAAGGAGGGCTCGCATTACGATCTGCCCATCGCGCTCGCGGTGATGGCCGCCATCGGCGCCATCCCGGCCGATGCGCTCGCCGGTTATTGCGTCCTCGGCGAGCTCACCCTCGACGGCACGATCACGGCGGTGAACGGCGTCCTGCCTGCCGCCATGGCGGCGAATGGGCGGGGGCTCGGTCTGATCTGCCCAGCAGCGACGGGGCCTGAAGCGGCCTGGGCCGGTGGCGACATGGACGTTCTGGCCCCGCGCTCCCTGATCCAGCTCGCGAACCATTTCAAGGGCAGTCAGGTCATGGCACGCCCCGAGCCGGCCGTGGCCACGCCCACGGGACGGTTGCCGGATCTTCGCGACATCAAGGGCCAGGAGGGCGCTAAGCGTGCGCTGGAGATCGCCGCCGCCGGCGGCCACAACCTCCTGATGAATGGTCCGCCAGGCGCGGGCAAATCGATGCTCGCGGCCCGACTTCCCTCCATCCTGCCGCCGCTCGGGCCGCGCGAACTCCTCGAAGTCTCGATGATCCAGTCGGTGGCCGGCGAGTTGAAGGGCGGCGCGCTGTCGAGCCGCCGTCCGTTCCGGCAGCCCCACCATTCGGCGTCGATGGCAGCGCTGGTAGGGGGCGGAATCAATGCCCGCCCCGGCGAGGCCTCGCTGGCGCATGGCGGCGTGTTGTTTCTCGACGAGCTCCCGGAGTTCACGCCGCAGGTGCTCGATTCCCTGCGCCAGCCGATGGAGACCGGCGAGGTCATGATAGCCCGCGCAAATCACCGAGTGACGTACCCCGCGCGGTTCCAGCTGATTGCCGCCATGAATCCCTGCCGGTGCGGTCAGGCGCTTGAGCCGGGTTATGCCTGCCGGCGCGGCCCCAACGACCGCTGCGTCGCGCAATACGGCGCGAGGATCTCAGGGCCGCTCCTCGATCGCATCGACTTACGGATCGAAGTCGGTGCCGTCACGGCTGCCGATCTGATCCTGCCTTCGCCGGCCGAAGGCTCGGCGGAGACGGCGGCCCGAGTGGCCTCCGCACGGGCACTGCAGGCCGCGCGTTTCGAGGCCCACGGCCTGACCGGCGTCGTCACGAACGCGACCTGTCCGGTGCCGTTGATCGAGGAGATGGCTGCGCCGGATGCGGATGGTGCAACACTGATCCGAAACGCGGCGGAGACCATGCGCCTTTCGGCGCGAGGCTTCCACCGCGTGCTGCGCGTGGCGCGAACCCTCGCGGATCTCGACGGCGAAGAGCGGGTGCGCCGCCTCCATCTCGCCGAGGCCCTGTCGTATCGCGGACGGACCGAGCGGCCCGTCGCCGCCTGACCTTGGCGACCTCGCCTATCGTCCGTAGATGTCCTCGACGCGGATGATGTCGTCTTCCCCGGTATAGGATCCAACCTGGACCTCGATGAGTTCGAGGGGGATCTTGCCCGGATTGGTGAGGCGATGCATCGAACCGATTGGCAGGTAGACCGCTTCGTTCTCGTGAACCAGCACGACGCGATCATCCACGGTAACCTCGGCGGTGCCGCGTACCACGACCCAATGCTCCGCCCGGTGGAAATGCTTCTGCAGCGAGAGCCGCCCGCCCGGCGTCACCATGATGCGCTTCACCTGGAAGCGCTCGCCGATGTCGATGCGCTGGTACCAGCCCCAGGGGCGGAACATCCGGCGATGCGCATCAGCCTCGGGATGGGCCTTCTCGCGCAGCTGCGTGACCAACTCCTTGACGAGGCCGGCCTTGGCCTTCGAGGTGACGAGGACGGCGTCCGGGGTCGAGACCACGACGATGTCGTCGAGCCCCACCACAGCGGTGAGATGCTCGCCCTCGCTATGCACGAGGCTACCGCGGGTCTCGACGAGTTCCACGCGACCGCGCACGGCGTTGCCCAACGCATCACGGGGCAACACGTCCCAGACCGCGTCCCATGTGCCGACGTCGGACCACGGGAAGGATACGGGCAAGACGCCGGCGCGGTCGGTCCGCTCCATCACGGCATAATCGATCGAGGTTTTCGGTGCGCTCGCGAAGGCGGTAGCATCCAGGCGCAGGAAGTCGAGATCGGTCGTCGCTCCGTCGAGGGCGGCGCGGGTCGCGGCCAGGATTTCCGGAGCATAGGTCTCCAGCTCGGCCAGCATGATGTCGGCGCGGAACAGGAAGTAGCCGCTGTTCCACAGGGCGCCGTCGGCGATCAGGCTCTCGGCCCCGTGGCGGTTAGGCTTCTCCACGAAGCGTCCGACCTCATACGCACCTTCGACCCCGTCGATCGGCGTGCCCTTGCGGATATAGCCATAGGCGGTGGACGGCGCGGTCGGCTCGATCCCGAGCGTCATGATCCGACCGGCCCGGGCCCCTGCGGCGGCGGCGCGCGCAGCATCCACGAAGGCAGCCGTGTCCCCGATGACGTGATCGGCGGCCAGGATGAGTACCACCGCTTCCGGGTCGCGCCGGGCGGCATGGAGGGCGGCGACTGCGACGGCAGCGGCGGAATCACGACGCTGCGGCTCGAGGACGATGTCCGCCTCGACCTCGGCCTGCAGCAGCTGCTCGGCCACGATGAAGCGGGCGTCGCTGCTGGTGATGATCGTTGGCCGCGAGAAAGCGGTTCCATTCGCAACGCGACGAGCGGTGTCCTGAAAGGTCGAACTATCGGCAGTCACCAGCGGCGTGAACTGCTTCGGCATACTCTCGCGGGAGGCAGGCCACAATCGCGTACCGGAGCCACCACAGAGGATGACCGGATGGATGAGGTCGGAAAATCCTGAGGCCATCAGCGTCAACTCACAATTTCAGATTCGGTACGAAGCCAGGAAATACGATCTTGGTGCGCCGCAACCAACCCGGTCCGGAGCAGAATATGCGATGGAAAAGAATAAAGGAGGGCGCCAGCGTCCGGCAATGGCGTTGGCGCTACCCTCATGAATGCCGATGGCGCAATGCGGTCATCCTACTCAGCGGCCTGCCGGGCGTTGTAGCCGAGCCTTCCGTTCAATTCCTCGATCAGCTTCACGGCCGCTTCAGCAATGACCGTGCCGGGTGGAAAAATCGCTGATGCGCCTGCGGCATAGAGTGCCGGATAATCGCTCGGGGGGATCACGCCGCCGATCACGATCATCACGTCGCCCCGTCCCTGTTCGGTCAGGGCTGCCTTCAATTCAGGTACCAGCGTCAGGTGGCCGGCGGCCAGGGACGACACGCCGACGATGTGGACGTCGTTCTCCACAGCCTGACGTGCGGCTTCGGCGGGAGTCGCGAAGAGGGGGCCGATATCCACATCGAAGCCGAGATCGGCGAAGGCCGAGGCGATGACCTTCTGGCCACGGTCGTGGCCGTCCTGGCCCATCTTGGCGACGAGGATGCGCGGGCGCCGCCCGTCATTCTCCTCGAATGTCTCAACGAGTTGACGAACGGTCTCGACCACCGGCGACATGCCACCCACCTCTCGCTTGTAGACGCCCGAGATCGAGCGGATTTCGGCGCGATGCCGGCCCCAGGCCTTCTCCAAAGCGTCCGAAATCTCTCCGACCGTGGCCTTGGCCCGCGCCGCCTCGACGCCGAGGGCCAGGAGATTGCCCTCTCCCTGAGCAGCCGCGGTGAGTGCAGCAAGAGCCGCATCGACATCGGCCTGATTGCGCTCGGCGCGCAGCCTTTTTAGCTTGTCGATCTGGAGCATGCGGACATTGCCGTTGTCGACGCGCATCAACTCGATGGCGCGGTCGTCGTCGGGCTTGAACTTATTCACACCGACGATGGTCTGGCGGCCGGAATCGATCCGCGCCTGGGCGCGGGCCGCCGCTTCCTCGATGCGCAGCTTCGGGATGCCGGCCTCGATCGCCTTGGCCATCCCGCCCAATTCCTCGACTTCGCGCAGGTGCTCCCAGGCGCGGGCGACGATGTCCTGGGTGAGCTTCTCCACATAATAGGAGCCGCCCCACGGATCGACGATGCGCGTCGTGCCGCTCTCCTGCTGCAGGAATAGCTGGGTGTTGCGGGCGATGCGGGCCGAGAAATCGGTGGGTAGTGCGAGCGCCTCGTCGAGGGCGTTGGTGTGGAGCGACTGGGTGCCGCCCTGCGTCGCCGCCATCGCCTCGATGCACGTGCGGGTGACGTTGTTGAACACGTCCTGCGCGGTCAGCGACCAGCCGGATGTCTGGCTGTGGGTACGCAGGGGCAGGGACTTATCGGTCTTCGGCTCGAACTCCTTGACGAGCTTGGCCCAGATCAGGCGCGCCGCCCGCATCTTGGCGATCTCCATGAAGAAGTTGGTCGAGATGGCCCAGAAGAACGACAGGCGCGGGGCGAATTTGTCGATGGTGAGCCCTGCCGCGAGACCCGCCTTGATGTACTCGACTCCGTCGGCGAGCGTGTAGGCGAGTTCGAGGTCGTTCGTCGCCCCGGCCTCCTGCATGTGGTAGCCCGAGATCGAGATCGAATTGAACTTCGGCATATGGGCCGAGGTGTAGGCGAAGATATCGCCGATGATCCGCATCGAACCCGCCGGGGGGTAGATGTATGTGTTGCGGACCATGAACTCTTTCAGGATGTCGTTCTGGATCGTGCCCGCGAGCTTCTCGGGCGGCACGCCCTGCTCCTCGGCCGCCACGATGTAGAGAGCGAGGATCGGCAGCACTGCGCCGTTCATCGTCATCGATACGGTCATCTCGTCCAGCGGAATGCCCGAGAACAGCGTCCGCATGTCGTAAATCGAATCGATCGCCACGCCGGCCATGCCGACATCGCCCGAGACACGCGGGTGATCGGAATCGTAGCCGCGATGGGTGGCGAGATCGAAGGCGACCGACAGGCCTTTCTGCCCGGCGGCGAGGTTACGCCGATAGAACGCGTTCGAATCCTCCGCCGTGGAGAAGCCGGCATATTGCCGGATCGTCCAGGGCTGAGTGACATACATGGTCGGGTAGGGCCCGCGCAGATACGGCGCGACGCCGGGATAGGTGTGGAGGAAGTCGATGCCCTCACGATCCTCCGGGCCGTAAACACCTTTCACCGGGATGCCTTCCGGCGTCATCCAGGGTTCGCCCGTCGGCGGGACGGGAGCCACGAAGGCATCTGCCGCGTAGGGGACGTTCGCGAAGTCGGGGATACGGGACGTCATGTGATCGGACTCGTGCGGCGGCGTATGGCGCAGCATTATAGTGAAGCACCGGCTTCGGGCTATCCCTCTCAAATCCATTTTGAAGATGAGTGCCGATTCCGCCTCCGGCGATGCCGGCTTTCCAGCGGCGTCCCCGCGCCCTCGATATGGTCGAGCATCACGCCCGCCTACGCTAAGGCAGGCTGCGCCACCGCCGGAACAGCCATTGTGATAGACATCCCGACCCGCAGCGCGTCCCGCACCTGGCCGCTCATCGCACGGTTCGCCGGATTCGAGGCGCAACTCGGCGCCTGGGCTCTCGCGCGGGGACCCATCGCGGCGGGCATCTACGAATTCCTGCGGTTCGGCATCAAGCAGGGATGGGCCTGCCTGTTCGGCGGATTGCTGTGTGCGCTGCTCATCGCGAGCTACCTGCTGTATCCCCCGCACGCGACGATCAGCCGATACGACTTTCTCACCCTGTCGGCGGTGGCGATACAGATAGCTCTTCTCGTCCTGCGCATGGAGACCTGGGAGGAGGCGAAGGTGATCGCGCTCTTCCATGTGGTCGGCACAGTGATGGAGATCTTCAAGACCGCCGCCGGATCATGGATCTACCCGGATGCCAGCCTGCTCCGCATCGCCGGCGTGCCGCTCTTCACCGGCTTCATGTATGCGAGCATCGGATCCTACATCGCCAGGGTGTGGCGCCTGTTCGATTTCCGCTTCACCCATCACCCCGGCACCGGCGCGACGCTCCTGCTGGCCGCGGCGATCTACGTGAATTTCTTCACCCATCACTATGTCGTGGACATCCGCGTCGGTCTGTTCGCGGCGACGGCGCTGTTATTCGGCCGAACCTGGGTGCATTTCAAGGTCTGGCGGGTGCACAGGAAAATGCCGCTTCTCCTCGGTTTCCTGCTTGTCGCCCTGTTCATCTGGTTCGCCGAAAACATCGGCACGGGAACGCGGGTCTGGCTGTATCCGAACCAGGCATCGACCTGGGCGATGGTTTCCTGGCAGAAACTTGGGGCCTGGTACCTGCTGCTGATCATTTCCTACGTTCTGGTCACCCTCGTGAACAAGCCGGAGGTTTGTAAGCATGGCGAGATCGAACGGGGATATTCCAAATAATAGCGACTGGCTTTCTTCAGTCTTTTGCAAGATCGAGCGGGCTATGCACGACGGAGCCTTGAGGAACCGTGTTCATGAGTGATTCCATCGCCGGCCTCGCACAGTCGATCGTCTCGAACCAGACCGCTGCGACGCGGGAGTCGATGCAGACGACGTTCATACGCAAGCAAGGCGAGAGCGACCGGGCGATTGCGCAGCTCCTGCAGCAATCCGCCGATCAGCAGAAGGCCGTTCTTCCCGAAGGCCAAGGGACCGTCTTGGACCGGCAGGTCTGAGAACCGGTCCACCGTCCGTCGGTCGAGTCCGATGGGCGCCCGCATCAGGATTGTGCAAGTCTAAAGAACGCATCATCCGACTGGGCAATGTCGTGAGACCGACCAGCGTCTTAAAGCATGACCGACAGCCGAACCGGTTTCACGGTACGGCCGAAACGGCGGCCGAGCGGCGCGGTCGGTTCCGCGCCGGCGGCTAGTTCTTTCGGGCTTCTTCAGGAGGCCCGGAGAAGGGATATCGTCTCAGTTGAGATAGGTGCGGATCCAGTTCGGCGAGAGGATTTCGCCTTCCTCGGTGATGATCCACGGCTGTTTTGCCGGGTCGGTCAGGGCGCCTGCGGCGGCCTCGATCGCTTCGCGAAGGGTGCCGTAGCGTGCGGGCTGTGCCAGCGGCGCCGGGACGGGGGTGGTCCGCCAGATCGTCAGATCAGCAGGACGTTCGAGGGCTTCGGTTTCCATAACGAGTTATCCTTGAACCTGAGAGGGTCGTTCCCCGCGGGTCTGTGCGGCTGAACCAGCATTCGGTTCAGCCAGCGCGGAACGTGTTTCCGTGAGAATGGAAGCATCTCTAGGGCAGCTTTGCGATCAATTTGGGCATTGCCATGATGAGTATGGCAAACCCGATCCGTTATCCCTCGCCTTAAGCATCATGGTTTGAACACAAAGCTTGCGGCGGCTGCCCTGGGACGCCCTCTTTTTATAATGAAGAGTAGACCGTGACAGTGCTGATTGGAGCTGTAGCTTGAACCTCGGGACGGGACCGTGTGCCGGCGCACCCGGATCGTGCCGTCCGTAAAACCAGTTGAACGGAGATGCGTCACCGACCAGTTAATGCGACAGGCTCAGTCCAGAATTTTTCCAAAGCTGTGAAAGGGATGTGACATGTCGGATCGCTTCGGCCGCATCGCGATCACGGCGGCCCTGGTGCTCATGGCCCTCTATGTTGGGCAGCCCTATGTGGCGGCCCTCCTGTTCTCGGCCGAGACCCCTCGGGCGATCACGGCGCGGGGGGATCTGGCCCCGGCGGAAACCACCACCGCGACATTGTTCGAACGAGCAAGCCCGTCGGTCGTCCATGTCTTCGCCCAGGCCGCGGCCCAGGGCCGCTCCCTGATGAGCCCCGATTCCGAAGAGGGCGAAGGCGGCAACGGCGCACAGACGGGCACGGGCTTCGTCTGGGATGGCGCCGGGCATGTGGTCACCAACAATCACGTGGTGGCGGGCGCGGCCCAGCGGGGCGGGTCGGTCTCGGTCCGCCTTTCCTCGGGGGAAGTCCGCCCGGCCACGATCGTCGGGACTGCGCCGAGCTACGATCTCGCCGTCCTTCGTCTCGGCGGTACCGGAGCGGTTCCGCCACCCCTGGCCATTGGTACCTCGGCGGATCTCAAGGTCGGACAATCGGCCTTTGCCATCGGCAACCCGTTCGGCCTCGACCACACCTTGACGACGGGGGTCATCAGCGCGCTTCGCCGCCGTCTCCCAACGGGGGAGGGGAGGGAGCTGTCCGGCGTCATCCAGACCGACGCCGCGATCAATCCCGGCAATTCCGGCGGGCCGCTCCTCGATTCCGCGGGACGCCTCGTCGGCGTCAACACGGCGATCTACTCTCCCTCCGGCGCGAGCGCCGGCATCGGCTTCGCGATCCCCGTGGATGTGGTGAATCGGGTCGTCCCCGAACTCATCCGCAACGGGCGCACCCGCAATCCGGGCATCGGCATCATCGCCGGGCAGGAAGCGACCGCCGCGCGTCTGGGGATCGACGGCGTCGTGGTCCTGCGGGTCCTGCGCGGATCACCGGCCGCCGAAGCCGGATTGCGCGGTGTCGATGTCCAGACCGGCACGATCGGCGATGTCATCGTCGGAGCCGGTGGTCAGCCGGTGCACCGCCTCGCCGATCTTACCGCCGCGATGGAGGCGGCGGGCATCGGGAAGTCCGTCGATCTCGCCGTCGAGCGGGACGGCCGCATCCGCAAGGTGAAGGTCACCACGGCGGATGTCGCCGAGACGCGGCAATAAGGCTTTCCCGGTCCGGGCTGTCACAACGGCCGTTTCCGGTGCAGTAGGGTGGGAACCACGCCGCACGACAACACGCAAGACACCGCAATGACGACGAAGGCCCGCCTATTCCGATCCCTCGTCTGCGTCATGCTGGCGCTCGGCACGATGCCGGCTGGAGCGAGGGACGGAGCGCGGCTCCTGTGTCCTGACGATGCTCCCGAGGGGGCGCGCCTCCCGCCCCGCGACCTGTGTCCGGATCGCCACGCTGAGCGGGCCGGAGCGCGGGGCGGTTCCCACCGGATCGGCGATGTCCAGGTCAGGATCGGCGGACGGGTCACGCTCGACCACGACATGCGCCGATGACGATCCTCGCCGCGCTCGTGGCGCTGTTTGTCCTGTGGTGGTACGCCAAGACCGCCAAGCCCCATCTCGTCCGGCGCCTGGGTCGGCTGATCACGCCGCGGTTGGCGAGGCGGATCGGCGGCTATGTCCTGCTCGCCCTGGCGGGAATTTCTGCGGTTCGCGGCCGGATCGAACTCGCGATCCTGTTCGGGGGCATCGCGTTCTGGTTTCTCGACGGTGTCGATGCCCTGGTCGTCCGGCTACGCGGCCTGTTCAGGCACGCATCCGTCGCGCGGCCCACGATCGTGCTGTTCGAGGTGATGCCCGACGGGCGGACTGCTGATGGGATCGTCCAGATCGGTCCCTATGCCGGGCGGCGCCTCTCACAGCTTCCGGAAGCGGCGCTGATGCAGATCCTCGCGGTCTGCCGCAAGGTCGACCGCATCGCCGCGCGCCGGCTACAGACGTATCTCGACGGCAGAACGGCCGCCGGGCGTGTAGACGCTGAGAGAGATTCCGACGCGCGGTCGCGCCGTCCGCCGGATCCAGGGTCGATGACGCAGGAGGAGGCCCACCAGATCCTGGGGCTTCAGAGCGGGGCGACCTTGCAGCAAATCCGCACGGCTCATCGCACGCTGATGAAACGGTGGCATCCCGACCAGGGCGGAACGGTCGAGGGGGCGTCGCGCATCAACGCGGCCCGAGACAGGCTTGTGAGCCGACATCGCTGATACTCCACGCGCGTTGCCAGAAAAATGCTCGATCGGCCCCGACCGGCGAACAGCCGACGGGGTTCGGCGAGGACGCGAATGGCGTCGTCACCGATGTCAGGAGGGCTTCTGTATCCCGAAGGACGAAGCCTTCACGATGGCGGGGGTCAGCTTCGCGTGGCGAAGCAGTTGAAGCCGTTGCGCTTCAGGGTCGAGCAGGCATCCTGCGCGGCTTCCTGCTCGCTGAAGCCCGAGAATCGGGCCCGGTAGAGGGTGGCACCGCCATGATCGACCCTCACGGTGTAGGGCGAGGCCTTGGAGAGCGCGCTTCCGGCCCTGCTGCGGGCCTCGGAAAGCATCGACTTGGCCTTGTCCTCATCGTCCATGGCGCCGAGCTGGATCACCCAGGCGGTGGGCGTGACGCGGCTCGCCGGCGAGGCCTTGGCCGCGGGCTCGGGCCGGGCGCCATCGACCGATGCGAGACGTGCGTCGGACTTGCCGCTGGGCGAAGCCTTGGCTCCGGGGAACGCGGCGGGCGCGCTGCTCGGAGCATAGGCCTGAGCCGAGGCCGGGAGCGCGCCGCTCCGCCACTTGGCACCGGCACTTCCGGGCGTCGTGGTTTGGCGTGGGCTGATGTCGAGGGGCTGGGTCGAGGCGGTGGTCTCCACCTCGATCTCCTCCTCGTCGGCCGAGGCGACCTGGGTCCGCGTCCGCGACGTGGCGTCCGCCACCACGGCAGGGCGTCCACGCTCGGCGACTTCCGTCACCGGAGGGGACTGGCGATTGCCGGCATAGGCGCGCGGCAGGTTCGCCCGGACGAGATCGGCCATGATCCGGTCGCGGCTGGCGCCTGACTTCCCGCCGAGCACGATCGCCACGATCTGGCGGTCGTCGGATTTGGCGGCGGTCATCAGATTGAAGCCCGAGTCGCGGGTGTAGCCGGTCTTGATGCCGTCGACGCCTTCGACATTGCCCAGCAGACGGTTGTGATTGCCGATGACCCGGCCGCGGAAGGCGAAAGAACGGGTCTGGAAATATTTGTAGTAGCGCGGGAAGCGGTCCTGGATCGCCCGGGCGAGGATCGTCAGGTCACGCGCCGTGGTGATCTGGTCCGCGTCGGGCAGGCCCGAGGCATTGGCGTAGTTGGTCCGGGTCATGCCCAGGGCCTGTGCCTTGCGGGTCATCATCTCGGCGAATTTCGGTTCAGAGCCGGCGATGTTCTCGCCGATGGCGCAGGCCACGTCGTTGGCGGATTTCGTCACGATCGCCTTGATCGCGTCCTCCACCTCGATCGTCGAGCCGGGCCGGAGGCCGAGCTTGGACGGCGGCCGGGCGGCGGCGAAGGCAGAGATGGTCAGGGGCGAGTCTAGGTTGAAACGACCACGCTCGAGTTGTTCGAACAGCATGTAGAGCGTCATCACCTTCGTGATCGACGCCGGGTGGCGAAGGGAATCCTCGTTGACCGCATGTAGGGTGCGGCCCGTCTTCACGTCGATCACCATGGCGGCATAAGGCGGGTTGTAGCCCCCGCCGCCGCCACGGTGATGGTGGCCGCGCCGCGCATCCGCGGGGGAGGCGATGGCCGACAGTACGGCCGCCGCCGCAATGAGGGCCGGCAGCCCATGGGTCGTCCGGGAGCGACTCGGAACGCTACGCATCGCGACGGGGTGTCCTCGACAACCGACCCAGGGATCGGCTTGCACTGCATCATCACTGCAAGGCCGGCGAACGTGCCGCCGTGACCTCGCAACATCTGTCAATCAGGCTAGGTCGACGCGGTTACGGCCCGGTTAATGCCTCAGCATCAATTTGCCCATGTTCGCTGCGGTGCAATATAAATCTTGACGGTCTATGGTGCGTTGCACATAAAGAGGGGGTTGGTCGATTCCGCGGGTCGGGGAATCGGCCTTGTCGACATCCGGCCCCAGAGGAATGCCCGAAAGGGTATCTCGCATCCCATGACTTTCCAGCCCTTCGACAAGATCCCCGCCTTCGACAAGTCCGGCATCGATTCGGTAATGAAGAGCGTGTCGCTCGTCGCCCGGACGAACCAGACCGTCGGAACCGAGATGGCGGATTTCACCAAGCAGTCCTTCGAGCATGGCACCGCCACGCTCAAGAAGCTGACGGAGGCCAAGACTCCTCAGAGCGCGCTGGAGATCCAGGCCGATTTCATGAAGGCGTCCTATGAGCGCCTTGTCGCCCAGGCGAAGCTCGTCGGCGGCCTCTATGGCGAACTCGCCAAGGAGATCGGCAAGCCCCTCGAAGGTCTGGCCAAGATCAAGCTTCCCGTCGCGAACTGAGCGCCGGTCCGGCATCAGCGCCGACTCTATCGAGGAAATAGCGGATCGAGGGGTGATCGAGCGCGGCTCGATCACCCCTTTTTCGTGTGAGATGGCACCCGCCAGCACCGTGGCATGGCCATATGCCGCCTTCGACGGGCGGCTCTGGTGCCGTGTACCGGACAAGTGCGCGCAGGCGACTGGCGAAGTCGGGAAACGGCCTATAGATTGACGGAGGAGCAGGCGCACGGCGCCAGCGTGCAGTCGGGAAGCCGGCCGGTCCTCTCAATCCGCGTCCGGAATCCGCTGCCACAAATGGGGTCGATGCTATTCCGATGTCCGACGACCTGATGCGTTGTCTGGTCTCCCCCAATACGGATCACGGCAACTTCGCCGCGACCGCTGGGCGTGATGGCGCGATCCCTGCCGGTCCTTCGGCGCCGCGCTCAGCCGATCCCATAGGACCGGGTGGCAACGATGACGGCCGATCGGGGACGGCGATCATCACGCGGACCAAGCTTAAGACCAAACGGCCGAGCCTCTACCGCGTGCTCCTTCTCAACGACGACTACACGCCGATGGAGTTCGTCGTGCACGTGGTCGAGAAATTTTTCAATAAATCACAGGCCGATGCCTACCAGATCATGATGCACGTGCATCAGAACGGCGTCGGCGAGTGTGGGATCTTTACCTACGAGGTGGCGGAGACCAAGGTGACGCAGGTCATGGACTTCGCGCGCAAACACCAACATCCTCTCCAGTGCGTCATGGAAAAAAAATAGGCACCCCACACGAGGACCCGCTTTTGCCCAGCTTCTCTCGCAGCCTTGAACAAGCTCTCCACCGCGCCCTGGCGCTCGCCGGCGAGCGCCGGCACGAATACGCGACGCTGGAGCACCTGCTCCTCGCCCTGGTGGACGATCAGGATGCCGCAGCCGTCATGCGCGCCTGCAACGTCGAGGTCGACACGCTGAAACGCAGCCTCGTCGAGTATGTGGACACCGAACTCGCCAACCTGATCGGCGACGGGCGCCAGGATGCCAAGCCGACGGCGGGTTTCCAGCGGGTGATCCAGCGCGCGGTCATCCATGTCCAGTCTTCCGGTCGGGAGGAGGTGACCGGGGCCAACGTGCTCGTGGCGATCTTCGCCGAGCGCGAAAGCCATGCCGCCTATTTCCTGCAAGAGCAGGATATGACCCGCTACGACGCGGTCAATTACATCAGCCA
This sequence comes from Methylobacterium sp. W2, assembly GCF_020662345.1. GTDB lineage: Bacteria > Pseudomonadota > Alphaproteobacteria > Rhizobiales > Beijerinckiaceae > Methylobacterium. The sequence goes on from NZ_VMOA01000052.1 coordinate 15,208, forward strand.
CGGCATCGCCAAGCGTCCCGGCGCGTCCGAGCCGAAGCCCGTTCGCGGCGCGGAGGAAGAGCCCTCGACCGAACGGCCAAGTGGCGAGGAGACGGAGAACCGCACGAAGAAGAAGGGCGACGCGCTCGAGGCCTATTGCGTCAACCTTAACAAGAAGGCCCGCGATGGCCGGATTGATCCGCTGATCGGTCGTGAGAGCGAGGTCCAGCGCACGATCCAGATTCTGTGCCGCCGCCAGAAGAACAACCCGCTGCTCGTGGGCGACCCGGGCGTCGGCAAGACCGCCATCGCCGAAGGTCTGGCGCGCAAGATCATCAACAAGGAAGTGCCGGAAGTCCTCATCGACGCGACGGTGTTCTCCCTCGACATGGGCACGCTGCTCGCGGGCACGCGCTATCGCGGCGACTTCGAGGAGCGGCTCAAGCAGGTGATGAAGGAGATTGAGGCGCACCCGAACGCGGTCCTCTTCATCGACGAGATCCACACGGTCATCGGAGCCGGTGCGACTTCGGGCGGTGCGATGGACGCGTCGAACCTGCTCAAGCCGGCTTTGGCCAACGGCTCGCTCCGCTGCATCGGCTCGACCACCTACAAGGAGTACCGTCAGTACTTCGAGAAGGACCGCGCCCTGGTGCGCCGCTTCCAGAAGATCGACGTCAACGAGCCGTCGATCCCAGATGCGATCGAGATCGTGAAGGGGCTCAAGCCCTATTTCGAGGAGTTCCACAAACTCAAATACACGACCGAAGCCGTGAAAGCCGCCGTGGAGCTGTCGGCCCGCTACATCAACGACCGCAAGCTGCCGGACAAAGCGATCGACGTGATCGACGAGACCGGCGCCTCGCAGATGCTGGTGCCGGAAGCCCGCCGCAAGCGGACGATCGGCGTGAAGGAAATCGAGGCAACCATCGCCACGATGGCTCGAATCCCGGCCAAGACCGTCTCGAAGGACGATGCGGCGGTTCTCAAGAACCTCACCGAGAACCTGAAGCGCGTGGTCTACGGGCAGACGGATGCCATCGAAGCCCTTACGTCGGCGATCAAGCTGGCGCGCGCTGGCTTGCGCGATCCGGACAAGCCAATCGGCTCGTACCTGTTCGCCGGGCCGACCGGCGTCGGCAAGACGGAAGCGGCCAAGCAACTGGCTTCGTCCCTCGGCATCGAGATGATCCGTTTCGACATGTCGGAATATATGGAGCGCCACACGGTCAGCCGGCTCATCGGCGCTCCGCCCGGCTATGTCGGCTTCGACCAGGGCGGTCTGCTCACCGACGGGATCGACCAGCATCCGCATTGCGTGCTGCTGCTGGACGAGATCGAAAAGGCCCATCCGGATCTCTTCAACATCCTGTTGCAGGTGATGGATCACGGCAAGCTCACCGACCATAACGGTAAGCAGGTGGATTTCCGCAACGTCATCATCATCATGACGACGAATGCGGGCGCGTCGGACATGGCGAAGTCGGCCTACGGCTTCACCCAGTCCAAGCGGACGGGAGACGATGTGGAGGCGATCAACAAGCTCTTCGCACCCGAATTCCGGAACCGCCTCGACTCGATCATTTCCTTCGGACACCTGCCGAAGGATGTGGTCGCCAAGGTTGTCGATAAGTTCGTGCTCCAGCTCGAAGCGCAGCTTGCCGACCGCAATGTCACGATCGAACTCTCGGACGAGGCCCGCGAATGGCTCACCGAGAACGGCTATGATGAGGCGATGGGCGCACGGCCCATGGCGCGCCTGATCCAGACCACGATCAAGACGCCGCTCGCCGATGAGGTCCTGTTCGGGCGCCTCAAGGATGGCGGTGCGGTGCGGGTGGTGCTGAAGAAGGCCAAGGAGGGCGTGACGCTGGCTCAGAAGGATGCGTTGGCCTTCGAGTTCCCTGCCGGGCCCGTCACGCCTAAGCCGGAGAAGGACGTGACCAATGCCGGCGGCAAGCGCAAGCGCAGCCGGACCAAGGCCGCTCCGCGAAAGAAGGACGAGGCGAAGAAGGACGACAAGGGTGGTTCGGGCGGTGTCCGTACGGTACCGAAAGTTCCTCTCGTCCGGGCCTGACCGTACCAAAACTTTGCCGAACGGGGCGCGTCTTCCTTGCGAGGGAGCCGCGCCCCGTTCGCGTTCGGCCTGAAAAAGCGTGGTCCTGCGGTCGACATGCGCCGGCTCGGTCGTTAGCTAGCGCGTTCGAATGAGTGCATCAGCGCCCGTTCGGTCGTGACACCTGCGAGGGGGCTCGCCGAGCAACGTCACAGGCTTCGATGTCCAGCCACGGCTCAGCCGGTGCGGGAGAGATTGGAGCGGGATCGTTGAAGCCACTCGCGATAACAGGGGACTATCCATGAGCGATCTGCAAGAGGGCCCCCTGACGCCGCTTTCCAGCCAAGGCACACATGTAGCGGCCCGCCCGCAGAAACTGACCCGGCGCGAAGAGCGTCGACGTCGTCGTGTACGCCGACGCCGGGGCGAGGAAATCCTGGGGTGGATCCTCGTTCCGATCATCTGCTTCGGGATTTATTGGGGGATCAGTGCCGGTTTCGATGTGCTCGGCACGACTCCGGGCACGGTCTGGGACCAGCTGATGCAGGTCAAGCAGATGCTCGAGAAGAAAGCCTGATCCTTATCGGGTCAGGGCGTGGACCGAGAACAGCTTCTCGGCATCGGTCCAGCTCTTCGCCACGTTCCATCCTGCCTGGGCGGCAAGGTCGCGAAAGCCGTCGATCGTGTACTTGTAGCTGTTCTCGGTGTGGATCGTCTCTCCCTCCGCGAAACGGAAGCGGCGGCCCGCAAGCGATACGTCCTGGGCGCGCAAGCTCACGAGGTGCATCTCGATCCGCGACGCCTCCGGGGCGAAGTAGGCGCGGTGGGCGAAGGATGATCGGTCGAAATCCGCATCGAGTTCACGGTTGATCCGATCGAGCAGGTTGAGGTTGAACCTCGCCGTAACGCCGGCCGCATCGTCATAGGCCGCATCCAGCACGGCCTTGTCCTTCGCCAGATCGACGCCGACAATCAGGGATGCCCCGCGCCCGAGGACCCGCCCGAAATGGGCGAGGAGATGGGCGGCCTGGGGCGGCTCGAAATTGCCGATGGTCGAGCCTGGAAAGAACCCCGCCACGGCGCCATCGGAGAGCCCGTCGGGCAGGGTGAAGGGCCGGGTGAAATCCGCCGCGACCGGCTGGATCGACAGATGGGGGAAGTCCTGCGACAGGGTTTCGGCCTCGCTCCGCAGGAAGCTCTCCGAAACGTCGACCGGGACGTAGGCGGCCAGATCCGTGAGATGGGCGAGAAGCCGCCGGACCTTCACCGTCGAGCCACTGCCGAATTCCACCAGGTTCGCGCGCGAGGGAAGAAGCGCGGCGATGTCCGGCCCCGACGCATCGAGGATGCCGATCTCCGTCCGGGTCGGATAATATTCCGGCTGTCGGGTGATCGCCTCGAACAGGTCCGAGCCGATCTCGTCGTAGAAATACTTCGCCGGAATGAACTTCTGCGCCGCCGAGAGCCCCACGAGGATGTCGTCGAGAAACTGCTGCTCCGGAGCGACGGAGGAGACGGGGGTGGCGTCCGTGAAGACGGGATTGATGGTCACGGGCAGATCTCCAAGGGACGCCAAAGGACGCAAGGTTTTGCAGGAGGGGGAAACGGAGATCAGTCGCGATAGTTCGACAGCCGGAGGCCCGTGAATTGCCAGCGCTGATGCGGATAGAAGAAGTTGCGGTAGCCGATCCGGGCATGTCCTTCGGAGGTCGCCACGGAGGACCCGCGCAGGACGAACTGGTTCGACATGAACTTGCCGTTGTATTCGCCGAGGGCGCCGGGAACAGGCCTGTAGCCCGGGTAGGACAGGTAGGCCGAGCGGGTCCATTGCCAGACGAGGCCGAAGGCATCGTCGAGAAGACCCTCCGTGGCGGCGGCTTCCCATTCGAACTCGGTGGGCAGATCGCGCCCCGCCCAACGGGCATAGGCATCCGCCTCAAAGTAACTCACGTGGGTGACGGGCAGGTCCGGGTCGATGCTGGTCTGTCCGGCGAAGGTCATGCTCGACCACTGCCCGGCTTCGTTCCGCTGCCAGTAGCCCGGTGCCTCCCAGCCTTCCGCCTGCACCGCGAGCCAGCCATCCGAGAGCCAGAGTTCGGGCCGTGCGTAGCCGCCATCCTCGATGAAGCCGAGCCATTGTGCGTTGGTGACGAGGCCCCTGTCGATCCGACAGGGCAGGATCAGCGTCTCGTGGCGCGGGGATTCGTTGTCGAACGAAAAGCCGTCGCCCTCGTGCCCGATCTTCATGACCCGGCCCTGCAGATCCACGGCCCCGCCCCGCGATACAGGCCGAGGAAAACGCCATCCGGCATCGTAGACGGGGCTCAGGGGGTTCTGCGCAAAGGCATGGAGGATATCGGTCAGCAGCAATTCCTGATGCTGCTGCTCATGATAGAGGCCGATCTCCAAAATCGGCAGCACCGTATCGAGGGTCGCCTCGGCGGCATCCGACAGGAGACGCTCGACCGCCCGGTCCACATGGGCGCGGTAACCGGCAACCTCATCCGCGGTCGGCCGTGTGATGAGACCGCGCATGATTCTCGGCTGCCGGGGACCGGCGGCGACATAATAGGAGTTGAAGAGGTAGTGCAGCCGCTCATCGTAGATCCGGTAGCCGGGCACGTGATCGCGCAGGAGGAATTGCTCGAAGAACCACGTGGTATGCGCCCGGTGCCATTTCGTCGGACTGGCATCGGCCATGGATTGGATCTGCTGGTCCTCGGGCGATAGCGGCGCGGCGCGGCGCTCGGTCTCGTCGCGCACGGCGCGGAACGCCTTGATCCAGGCCGCGCGATCCACCGGCCTTGCGGAGACGTTCGGCGGCGGGAAGGCCACGCTGTCCGCCTGGTGGTGCGAGGTCTCGCGCATTGCCGCCGTCGCTGCCATATCGATCACTCCACTCGCATTCACGATGCGGAAATATGGCTCCGCCGCCATTCGGCAACGGCCGCGCGCCTGCTCCCATCTCCGCGGCACATATGCGCCGATAATGCCGGGCCTTTTTCATGCCTCAGTGACACGGCCTTAACCCTGCTGGCCCGACACTCCTCCATCCACGCACTGTGTCCAGGCAAGGCTCGTATGCGGATCGATCTGATGGCAGGAGTGATGACAGCGGCCCTGGCGGCTGAAATCCGGCCGACCCCGACCATTCTCGTCTTCGATTCCGGGCTCGGCGGCCTCACCGTTCTCGAACAGGTAAGGCGCGCCCGGCCCGACGCGCGTTACGTCTATGCCGCCGATGACGCCGCCTTTCCCTACGGGCGTCTATCGGAATCCATCCTCGTAGCCCGCGTCCTGGCGGTGATGGAAAGGCTTCTTCTGCGCCACGCCCCCGACCTCGTCGTCATCGCCTGCAATACGGCATCGACCCTGGTGCTGCCCGCGCTCCGGGCGCGCTTCACGACACCCTTCGTCGGCGTCGTGCCGCCGATCAAGCCGGCGGCGGAGGCGACGCGCTCGCGCCGGATCAGCCTTCTGGCGACGCCGGGCACCGTGGCGCGGCCCTACACCCACGACCTGATCGAGACCTATGCCGGCGATTGCACTGTGACCCTCGTCGGATCGCCGAATCTGGCGGCCTATGCCGAGGCCGAACTCGCGGGCCACCCGGTCGACGACGCGTCGATTGCTGCCGAGATCGCTCCGTGCTTCGTCGAGAGTGAGGATGGGCGACGCACGGATGTGGTCTGCCTCGCCTGTACCCATTATCCCCTGCTGCTCACGCGATTCCAGCGTCTCGCCCCCTGGGAGGTGAGCTGGATTGATCCGGCCCCCGCCATCGCCCGGCGGGTGACGCAGCTTCTTGGTCCATCCCGGCGCAAGCCCCTGGACGACCTTCCTCCGGGGCTCACGGCCTTCACCAGCGGGGCAGGCATCACTGCCTCCCTGCGTCGGTCTCTCGACGCCAGGGGAGTCGGCGACGTCGCCGTGGAGATGATGCCGCTCGCCCTGCAATAAATGCGTTGCCGCCTCGGCATTGACCCGAGGGCGTCTCTCGCCTATGCAGCGCACAGTTACGGGGCTCCGAGAGAGGCCCCGCAGCTTTTTCAAGCGCACCCGTGAGCGGCAATGTCCGCTCTGTCGTTCCGCTTCGGCCTTGGGCCGCTTCGGAAAGAGGAGGGCGCGTTCCTCGACCAATCTCACTCGCTGAGAGGAACCGCGATGTCAAAACGTATTCAGGCGAAGCACAAGCTCGATCGCCGTATGGGCCAGAACATCTGGGGCCGCCCGAAGAGCCCCGTCAATCGCCGCGAATACGGCCCCGGCCAGCATGGCCAGCGCCGCAAGGGTAAGATGTCCGACTTCGGCACGCAGCTGCGCGCCAAGCAGAAGCTCAAGGGCTATTACGCCAACATCACCGAGAAGCAGTTCCGCCGTTATTACGCCGAGGCGATCCGCCTGCGCGGCGATTCGAGCGAGAACCTGATCGGCCTGCTGGAGCGTCGCCTCGACGCGGTCGTGTACCGTGCGAAGTTCGTGCCGACCCCGTTCGCTGCGCGCCAGTTCGTGAACCACGGCCACGTGAAGGTGAATGGTCGCCGCGTGAACATCGCCAGCTTCCTCGTGAAGCCGGGCGACGTGATCGAGGTGAAGGATGCCTCAAAGCAGCTCGAGATCGTCGTCGTCGCCTCGCAGCTCGCCGAGCGTGATGTGCCGGACTACATCGAGGTGGATCACGCCAAGATGACGGCTCGCGTGACCCGCGTGCCGAGCCTCAGCGAAGTTCCCTACCCGGTCCAGATGGAACCGAACCTCGTGATCGAGTTCTATTCGCGCTGATCCCACCGGATCATCGCCGAGACGAGAAAGGCCGCCCGAGAGGGCGGCCTTTTTTCTTTGCAAGGTGAGATTTGAAGTGCGATCAGGCCACGCTCCTGGCGGCTCACGGCGCGGAGAGGGGCACAAGAAAGGCGGGACAGCCTGTCTGGCCACCCCGCCTTCGGTCACTCCTCTGACCCAAGATCAACTCGCACCCTGACGTCCGCTCTCGGATAGCGAGGTCGGATACGGCAGACAGCCTGGAGGTGAGCGTCAGCCGCGCTGGCCAATGGGCACGTATTCGCGCTTGTCCGGGCCGATATAAAGCTGGCGCGGGCGGCCGATTTTCTGCGAGGGGTCCTCGATCATCTCGGCCCACTGGGCGATCCAGCCGGTGGTGCGGGCCAGCGCGAAGAGCACCGTGAACATCGAGGTCGGGAATCCCATCGCCTTGAGCGTGATGCCGGAATAGAAATCGATGTTCGGGTAGAGCTTCTTCTCGATGAAGTACTCGTCCTTCAGGGCGATCTGCTCGAGCTGTACGGCAACTTCGAGCAGCGGATCGTCCTTGATGCCGAGCTGGCTGAGGACCTCATGCGTGGTCTTCTGCATGATGCGGGCGCGCGGATCGTAGTTCTTGTAGACGCGGTGACCGAAGCCCATCAGACGGAACGGGTCGTTCTTGTCCTTGGCCTTGGCGACGTATTTCGCCACGTTGTCGGGCGTGCCGATCTCTTCCAGCATCTTGAGCGCCGCCTCGTTGGCGCCGCCATGCGCGGGCCCCCACAGGCAGGCGATGCCGGCGGCGATACAGGCGAAGGGGTTGGCGCCCGACGAACCGGCCAGACGCACAGTGGAGGTCGAGGCGTTCTGCTCGTGATCGGCATGAAGGATGAAGATCCGGTCCAGCGCGCGCGCGTAGATCGGGTTGACGACGAACTCCTCGCACGGAACTGCGAAGCACATCCGCAGGAAGTTCGAGGTGTAGTCGAGGTCGTTCTTCGGGTAGACGAAGGGCTGACCGATGGAATACTTGTAGGCCATCGCCGCGAGCGTCGGCATCTTGGCGATCATGCGCAAGCTGGCGATCATCCGCTGTTTATCGTCCGAGATGTCGGTCGAGTCGTGGTAGAACGCCGACAGTGCGCCGACGCAGGCGACCATGATCGCCATCGGGTGAGCGTCGCGGCGGAATCCCTGGAAGAAGCGGTTCATCTGGTCGTGCACCATGGTGTGGCGCGTGACCCGGTAGTCGAAATCCGCCTTCTGGGCGGGCGTCGGCAATTCGCCGAACAGCATGAGGTAGCAGGTCTCGAGGAAGTCGCCCTGCTCGGCAATCTGCTCGATCGGGTAGCCGCGATACAGGAGGACGCCGGCATCGCCGTCGATATAGGTGATCTTTGATTCGCAGGACGCGGTGGAGGTGAACCCCGGGTCGAAGGTGAACATGCCGGTCTTGGCGTGGAGCTTGCCGATGTCGATGACGTCGGGTCCGATCGTACCGGTCTTGATCGGAAGATCGACTTGGTTGTCGCCCACGGAGATCGTGCTGGTGGCGCTCATGGAGACGTGGACCCTTTCTTGGCAGAAGGCAGACCTTGGCAGAGGGTAGCGCCGGCCCGCATGGCGACATCCGCCACTCCGGCCCGGGGCGCACGAACAGACTTTTGCTGCAGGTGCTCACACACCTATCGGGTTAGCGGATCGGCAGACCGCCTACAACCGATCCCCCTCGCCACTCCGCCGCGCAAGCGAAAACCGGGCCGATCTGTCACCCGTTGAGTGACGGTGATCAGGTCGTGGATGTCTGATCTTCGAGGCGTCCCAGACACTCTTCGCGGCCGAGCACAGCCATGACGTCGAAGACCGGCGGCGAGGTCGCGCGCCCGGTCAGCGCGGCCCGCAAGGGCTGGGCGATCAGGCCGAGTTTGAGCGCGTTCTCTTCGGCGAAGCGGCGCACCGCACCCTCGGTGCTGGCGGCATTCCATTCCGGCAGGTCGGCGAGGGCCGGCAGGATCGCGGCGAGGCGCTGGCGGGCCTCATCGCTCAGGAGCGTCTTCGCCTTGTCGTCGAGCCCGAGGGGGCGCGAGGCGGTGAGGTAATAGGCGCTGTCGAGAAGCTCCACGAGAGTCTTGGCGCGTTCTTTAAGACCGGGCATCGCAGCGCCGAGCTTGGCGCGAAGGTCGGGCGACAAGGCGGTGGGCAATCCGCGATCGGGGGCGAGGACCGGAAGGATCGTCTCGATCGCATCGATCAGCACGGCACCGTCCGCACTGCGAATGTAGAGCCCGTTGAGGTTCTCCAGCTTCGCGAAATCGAATCGGGCAGCCGAGCGACCGATCGACTTCAGGTCGAAGGCCGCGATCATCTCCTCGGTCGAGAACACTTCCTGATCGCCATGGCTCCAGCCGAGGCGGACGAGGTAGTTGCGCAGGGCCGCGGGCAGGTAGCCGAGATCGCGATAGGCGTCGACACCGAGCGCACCGTGACGCTTCGACAGTTTGGCGCCGTCCGCCCCGTGGATCAGCGGGATATGCGCCATGATCGGTGCGGACCAGCCGAGCGCGTCGTAGATCTGTCCCTGCCGGGCGGCGTTCGTGAGGTGGTCGTCGCCGCGAATCACATGGGTCACGCCCATGTCGTGATCGTCGACGACGACGGCGAGCATGTAGGTGGGATTGCCATCGGAGCGTAGCAGGACGAGATCGTCGAGATCCTTGTTAGCCCACGTCACGCGGCCCTGGACTTGATCCTCCACCACCGTCTCCCCGTCTGAGGGGGCGCGCAGGCGGATCACCGGCTTGACGCCGGCCGGCGCCTCGGACGGATCGCGGTCGCGCCAGCGACCATCATAACGCAGGGGGCGCCCTTCGGCGCGGGCGGCCTCACGCATGGCGGTGAGCTCGTCCGGCGTGGCGTAGCAATGATAGGCGTTGCCCGAGGCGAGCAGGCTTTCCGCGACCTGACGGTGCCTGTCCGCGCGGGCGAATTGATAGACCACGTCCCCGTCCCAATCGAGGCCAAGCCAGCGCAGACCGTCCAGAATCGCATCGATGGCGCCCTGGGTGGAGCGCTCCCGGTCGGTATCCTCGATTCGCAACAGCATCTTGCCGCCGAAATGGCGGGCATAGAGCCAGTTGAAGAGCGCCGTGCGCGCTCCCCCAATATGCAGGTAGCCCGTAGGGGAGGGGGCAAAACGCGTAACGACGGGTGACGACATCGGGCGGCTAAACTTGTGCGTGAAGGTGGGAGGGCGGATCGACCGGCCCGGATCGGCGCATGTAGCATGCGTTTGCGGTGACGTTAAGAAAACGTGGCGCCGAGTCGCGAGGCGGAAGCGATGCCGCTCGCGCGGGCTTTCTCGAACAGGGTGAGCCCTGAGGGGGACGCAGCGGGAGATGGCGCAGGCCAGCGCGCGAGCAACGGGCGCGATGATCGCGGGTTGGGCTCGTCTGCGATCGCCGTCGGTTCTGATCGAGTCGGCAAAGCACTGGGTCGTCGGCGGGCTGGCTCAGGAAGCCGAACAACGCCGGCTGTTTCCGTGGCTCGCCGTCGCGTTTGGCCTCGGCATTCTTGTCTGCTTCACCGCCACCAGCGGAGAGCCGTCGCTGGCGGCGCCCCTCCTCGTGGCACTCGCCCTCTCGGCCGCCGTACCGTTCCTCGGCGCGAGGCCCGTTGCCCTCGCTCTGGTTCTCGGACTCGCGGCGTCCTTCCTCGGGTTCTCGGCCGCCGTGTTGCGCCTGCGGATCGTGGCGGCTCCCGTCCTGGCCCGGACGACCATCGCGCCGCTCACCGGCCTCGTGGAGGCCCTCGAGGAACGGGAGGTCGGGGCTCGCCTGATCGTCCTCGTGGAGAGTTTCGGGACCCTGACGTCCGATCGCCGGCCGACGCGGGTTCGCGTCTCCTACAGAAAGGCGCTTAGCCTGAAGCCCGGGGATTTCATTTCGGCGACGGCGCGGCTGCTGCCCCCGCCCGAGACGGCCCGGCCCGGCGGATACGATTTCGCGCGCGATGCCTACTTTCGCGGGATCGGCGCCGTCGGCTCCCTCGTGGGCAAGATCGAGGTGAAGCCTCCGCCACGACCCTTGCCCTGGCGGGTCTCGCTCGCCGCTGCCGTGGACGATGCGCGCAACGCGTTGACCCGGCGGATCACCGACGCCAATGGCGGGCAGGCCGGCGCGGTGGCGGCGGCCCTGGTGACGGGTAAGCGCGGCCTCATCAACGCCGAGACCAACGATGTTCTGCGCGCGGCGGGCATCTACCACGTGGTTTCGATTTCCGGGCTCCACATGGTGCTCGCCGCCGGCGTCGTGTTCTGGCTCGTCCGCGCGCTCCTCGCTCTCGTTCCGGGCCTCGCCCTCACATGGCCGATCAAGAAGATCGCCGCGGGTTTCGCCATGGTCGGCGTCACCGCCTATTGCACCTTCTCGGGCTGGGACATCGCCGCCGAGCGGTCGCTCATCATGACCCTGGTGATGCTGGGGGCGATCCTCGTGGATCGCCCCGCCTTGAGCATGCGCAACCTCGCTCTCGCCGCGCTGATCGCCCTGGCGCGCGAGCCAGACGGACTTCTCGGCCCGAGCTTCCAGATGTCCTTCGGCGCGGTGGCCGGCCTCATCGCCTGCGCCGGCACGCTCCATCGCTGGATGCCGCCGCGGGAAGGCGCGAGCCTGTTGGCCCGCGCGTGGCGGTTCCTCGCCGTCGCGGTCCTCGGCACCCTGGCAACGACCATGGTCGCCCAGTTCGCCACCGCGCCGTTCGCGACCTATCATTTTCAGACCGTCCAGCCCTTCGGCATCGTCGGCAACGCCCTCACCTTGCCCCTCGTGTCCCTGGCGGTGATGCCCGCGGCGGTGCTCGGGATCCTCGCCTATCCCTTCGCCCTCGATCAGCCGGTCTGGTGGGCGATGGGGCTCGCGGTACGCGGTATGCTCACGATCTCCGGGTGGATCAGCGGGTTCGGCCACGCCACCCTCGTCGTGCCGGCCTATGGCACCACGGCGCTTTGCCTGCTGGCCCTCGCCCTGCTCATGCTGACCCTCCCCGTCTCAGGTCTGCGCTGGATGGGTCTCGCCCCGGCCGCCCTCGGCATCGCCCTCGCCGCCACGCCGCAACGCTACGATCTCTATGTAGACAGAGAAGGTGGAGGCGCGGCCCTGCGCGACCATGACGGCCGGCTCGCCATCCTCGGAAACCCGCCCGCCTTCGTCCTCGAACAATGGCTCAAGGCGGATGGCGATTCCCGGAAGGCTGGCGCTGTATCCGCCGTCTCGAAGAGCCGCTGCGATGCGGTCGGCTGCGCCGTGGGGACGCAAACGGGTCGCATCGTGGCCCTCGTCAAGGACAAGCGAGCCTTTGCGGAGGATTGCGAGAGGGCAAGCATCGTCATAGCCCGCCGGGACGCTCCCAAGGGATGCCGCTCCGGCCTCATCATCGATCGGGCGTTCCTGGCAGAACGGGGGGCGACGGCCGTCCGCTTCGGCCCGGATGGCCCGATCGCGATATCGGCCCGCGAGCCGAACGTTCGACCTCCGTGGCGGCGGGCCGTTGCCGACATCGCGCCCACGCACTCGACGAAAGCGGAGATCGCGAAACCAACCGACCCGGAGATCGACGAAGGCGACCCGTTGGCGGAGCCGCCTTCGGACCAGCCTCAGTAACGGCGGACCAGACTGACGAGACGTCCCTGGATCTGTACGCGATCGGGGCCCAGTACCCTCGTCTCATAGGCGGGGTTGGCCGCCTCCAGGGCGATGGAGGAACCGCGACGACGCAGGCGTTTCAGCGTGGCCTCTTCGTCGTCGATGAGGGCGACGATGATATCCCCCGTATTCGCGGTATCCTGCTTCTTGATCACCACCAGATCGCCGTCGAGAATACCCGCCTCGATCATCGAATCGCCGCGCACCTCGAGGGCATAATGCTCGCCCCCGGACAGGAAGTCGGGAGACAGCGTCACCGAGTGACTTTGATTCTGGATCGCCGAGATCGGTGTACCGGCCGCGATCCGGCCCATGACCGGGATGGTGATGGCCCGTCCGCTCTCGTCCTGGGCCTGGGTCATGGGCTGACGCACGGACGGCGTCGCCTTGGATCGTCCACCTTCGACGACGCTGGGCGTGAAGCGGCGGACTTCGCCAGCGGGAGCCGGCTTCGGCGCCGGAGCACCGGTCAGGCTTTCGGGCATCCGGATCACCTCGATCGCCCTGGCCCGGTTCGGCAGGCGCCGCAGGAACCCGCGCTCTTCGAGCGCCGTGATCAGCCGGTGGATACCCGACTTCGACTTGAGGTCGAGCGCATCCTTCATCTCGTCGAACGACGGCGGGACGCCGCTCTCCTGCATCCGTTGCTGGATGAATTGGAGAAGATCCAGCTGCTTACGCGTCAACATACAGATCACTCTTCCACTGAAGCCAATGGCCGCGACTAACGCCGCTGAAACAAAACACGAACACGGTAGACGTTCCGCAAGTGTTCTGCAAGGGTTCCGTTAACGCGGTGGTTGAGTTTATTCTCAGATTGGAACGCGCCGCCGTCGAGGCACCGGCGCCCGGCAGTTGGTTCGCGCCAAGCAAGCCCGTTTCATCTCGTCGAGATTCCGGCTGATGCCTGTCGATCGGGCCGGGCGGCCGCGTCCGTCTCGGCAGCCGTCGTGAGAAAAGGCCTGCGACGATGCCGTTCAGTCGAGATAGTCGCCGTATTTCTCCACATGGCTGGCGAGCCCGAGGCCGTGCTCGCGCACGAGGCGTTCGGCGAGATCCGCGTCGCGGGCCTCCAGCGCCTTGATGATCGCCACATGTTCCTTGATCGAGTTGGCGGCGCGGTCGCCCTGGCGCATGGCCGTGTTGCGGATGCCCCGAACGTGCATCAGGAGATTGCTTGTGATGTCCTTGATCACATCGCACTGGCCCAGCGAAATAATCTTCTGATGGAAGCGGATATTGGCTTCCGAATATTCGTCGAGATGGTCCGACGGACGACCCTCGTAAAATTCCGGGAAATGCTCGCGCAGGCAATGCAACTGCTCGTCCGTGGCCCGTTCGCAGGCGAGGCGCGCGGCCATGCTTTCCAGAGCCGACCAGGCCTGGATCATGCTGACAATTTCCTTCTTCGATTTCTTGATGACGAAGACGCCGCGCCTGGCTTCGAACCGCACGAAACCTTCCTGTTCCAGTACAGTCAGTGCTTCGCGTACCGGCGTGCGGCTGACACCTAGATTCAGCGAGAGCTTTCGCTCATCGAGCCGAACCTCCTCGCGCTGGTTATAGATGTTCATATTCGTAATAGCTTCTTTGAGCGCGTCGTAGGCCAATGCACGCAAGCTGGAAGTCGCAACGATAGGCTTTACTTGAAACGTATCGGTTTTGACCATTTTCAGCACCTGGAATGATTTCAACTCGCACATATGGTCGAGCACACTTGGTGTGAAGCATGCCAAACCCGCGTTCGGAATACAAGGAACGCTTCGGGTCACAGAAATCCTTCAACACAAGAATAGTCTTACCTCTCATCATCGCGATCTGGAGGACATGCCTCTCGTCGCCAGAGCCGGGGCTGTGCGGCTCTCGCCATTGTCCCGTTCGTTGCGGCGCGTGTCCTCCCTGGAGTTCGACCAAACCGGCAAAATCGTGCAAATCTGTTTGACAGTTGGTATTTGGTATGCCACCAATTATCGAGAGATGGGCGGCACGCGGAGGATAATCGGGTCGCCAAACAGTCCGGCCGCGGTTGTGGCGAGGCTTCAGTGGATCGGCTGAGGTATCAAGGCGTATCATGAACGGAGCGATTTGCATTATAAAACATAATGCACCGTGGTGCTTGGGTCGAGAAGTTCAGACGCGGTCTGGAAGGTGAACATGAGCTGTTTGCTTGAAGAGATCATAATTTTTTTGATCTGACTTAAGAAAAATACGGGTTCGCCGAGACGTGCGGCCATGGCGTCCCCCGCGCCGTACGACGGGGACGTCATGTCATCGGTCCGCCTGCCCCAGCGGGTCGCCAATCATAACAAAACATCAAACAATCAGGGAGAGAACACGATGTCCGCTTTAGCCCAGAGAATCGATGTCGACGTTTCGGCGGAGCCGGAACTCACCGATGGCTTCCACCTTGTTATCGACGCGCTGAAGCTCAACGACATCCATACGATCTACGGTGTGCCCGGTATTCCGATCACCGATCTCGGCCGCCTCGCCCAGGCTGCGGGCATGCGGGTCATCTCCTTCCGCCACGAGCAGCATGCCGGCAACGCCGCCGCCATCGCGGGCTTCCTGACGAAGAAGCCCGGCATCTGCCTCACGGTCTCGGCCCCCGGCTTCCTCAACGGTCTGACGGCTTTGGCCAACGCCACGACCAACTGCTTCCCGATGATCCTCATCTCCGGCTCGTCCGAGCGCGAGATCGTCGACCTGCAACAGGGCGATTACGAGGAGATGGACCAACTCGCCATCGCCAAGCCCCTGTGCAAAGCCGCCTTCCGCGTGCTGCATGCCGCCGATATCGGCATCGCCGTCGCCCGTGCCATCCGCGCCGCCGTGTCGGGCCGTCCCGGCGGTGTCTATCTCGACCTTCCCGCCAAGCTCTTCTCCCAGGTGATGGAGGCGGAAGCCGGCGTCAAATCACTGGTCAAGGTCATCGATGCGGCCCCGGCCCAGCTGCCGGCCCCCTCGGCGATCAAGCGCGCGCTCGATGTCCTGAAGAGCGCCAAGCGCCCCCTCATCGTGCTCGGCAAGGGCGCGGCCTATGCGCAGGCCGACGACGAAATCCGCGCGTTGGTTGAGACCAGCGGCATCCCCTACGTGCCCATGAGCATGGCGAAGGGCCTGCTGCCCGATACCCATCCGCAATCGGCGGGTGCCGCCCGTTCGCTCGTCCTCAAGGAGGCCGATGTCGTCCTGTTGGTGGGCGCGCGGCTGAACTGGCTGCTCTCCCACGGAAAGGGCAAGACCTGGGGCGCCCCCGGCTCGAAGAAGTTCATCCAGATCGACATCGAGCCGAAGGAGATGGATTCCAACGTCGAGATCGTGGCGCCCATCGTCGGCGATATCGGCTCCTGCGTCACCGCGCTCCTCGACGGAATGAAGGGCGACTGGCAGGCCCCGCCGGCATCCTGGACCGATGCCATCTCCGCCAAGAAGGAGGAGAACCTCGGCAAGATGGCGTCGAAGCTGCGCAAGAACTCGACGCCGATGGACTTCCACGGGGCGCTGGGCGCGCTGAAGACCATCATCGCCGAGCGGCCCGACGCGATCCTCGTCAACGAGGGCGCCAACACCCTCGATCTGGCGCGCGGCATCATCGACATGTACCAGCCGCGCAAGCGCCTCGATGTCGGCACCTGGGGCATCATGGGCATCGGCATGGGCTTCGCCATCGCCGCCGCCGTGGAAACCGGCAAGCCGGTCCTCGCCGTCGAGGGCGACAGCGCCTTCGGCTTCTCCGGCATGGAGGTGGAGACCATCTGCCGTTACAATCTGCCAGTCTGCATCGTCGTCTTCAACAACAACGGCATCTATCGCGGCACCGATACGGACCCGACCGGCCGCGATCCCGGAACGACCGTCTTCGTCCGGGATTCCCGTTACGACAAGATGATGGAGGCCTTCGGCGGCGTGGGCGTCAACGCGACGACTCCGGACGAGCTCTCCCAGGCCGTCAACGCAGCCATGGATTCGGGTCGCCCGACGCTCATCAACGCGGTCATCGACCCCCAGGCCGGCACCGAGAGCGGCAATATCGGCAGCCTCAACCCGCAGAGCGTGGTGAAGAAGAAGTAGGCCCCTCGGCCCACCCCACCGCTTCCGCGCAAAAGACGCGGGAGCGGTCGGCGCCCATCTCCGCCGAACGCCCTGGAATGCGGAAGAGCCCCATGAATGCCCTCGAAGGCGTGAAGATCCTCGACTTCACCCATGTCCAGTCCGGCCCGACCTGTACCCAGCTCCTGGCCTGGTTCGGCGCGGACGTGATCAAGGTCGAGCGGCCGGGCGTTGGCGATGCCACGCGCCAGCAGCTTCAGGACATCCCCGATGTGGATAGCCTCTATTTCACGATGCTGAACCACAACAAGCGGTCCATCACCCTCGACACCAAGAACCCCAAGGGGATCGAGGTGATGTGGCGCCTCGTGAAGGAATGCGACGTTCTCGTGGAGAATTTCGCGCCCGGCGCTCTCGCCCGGATGGGCCTGACCTGGGAGGCGATCCAGCAAGCCAACCCCCGCATGATCCTCGCCTCGGTGAAGGGGTTCGGACCGGGCGCCTACGAGAATTGCAAGGTCTACGAGAACGTCGCCCAGTGCGTCGGAGGCGCTGCCTCCACCACGGGGTTCCGCACCGACATCCCGATGGTGTCCGGCGCTCAGATCGGCGATTCCGGCACTGGCCTCCATCTGGCCCTTGGCATCGTCACCGCGCTCTACCAGCGGACTCATTCCGGCCTCGGCCAGAGAGTCGATTGCGCCATGCAGGATGGCGTCCTCAACCTGTGCCGCGTGAAGCTGCGCGACCAGCAGCGGCTGGAGCGCGGGCCGCTCGAGGAATACAGCCAGTACGGGGAGGGGATCGGATTCGGTGATTCCGTGCCCCGCGCGGGCAACGATTCCGGTGGCGGCCAGCCGGGCCGCATCCTCAAATGCAAGGGCTGGGAGACCGATCCCAACGCCTACATCTACTTCATCGCGCAAGGCGCGGTCTGGGATCCGATCTGCGACGTCATCGGCGAGCCGACCTGGAAGACGCATCCCGATTACGCGACGCCGAAAGCGCGTCTGCCGCATCTGAACGAGATCTTCACCCGCGTCGAAGCCTGGACCATGTCGAAGACCAAGTTCGAGGCGATGGAAACCTTGAACGCGCTGCACGTCCCCTGCGGCCCGATCCTTTCGATGAAGGAGATCGCGGAGGACAAGTCGCTGCGGAAATCCGGCACGGTGGTCGAAGTCGACCATCCGGAGCGCGGGAAATACTTGACCGTGGGAAACCCGATCCGACTTTCGGCAAGTCAGGTCGAGGTCAAGCGCTCGCCCCTCCTGGGCGAGCATACCGACGAGATCCTTCGCGACGTCCTCGGCTATTCCGAGAACGACCGGCTCAAGATCTCGGAATCAGGGGCGATCGGCGCAATCCAGAGGATCGCCGCCGAATGATCTGCTCCTGAACGAAGCGGGAGCCGATGGTCTCAACATCCCGGCTCGCGCGCACGACGTGAAACTCCTCCCGACTCAGCGCGGTGTCGGCCTCGGGCCCGATGCCGCGCTCTTTCGTTCAGGTACGGTCAATCAGGCGATGCCGGTGAAGCGTCCGGCCGAACCGCCCACGTAATCGCGGCTCTCCGAACCGGTCTTGTTGGGGCGCACCGACAGGAGATCGGCGGCTTTCACCACGAGAACGACCTGAAGAGCGATCATGCAGAGAACGGCGGCGATGATGGTGACGAGCATGGTGGGCTCCCGATGGCGCGTTGCAGCATCGTGATGCCATGGTGCGGCGCAAACTGATATATCACATTCCTTCGACCAGGTATGTCGCAGATGCATGCCGAGATCGATAGCCGCCGGGAGCCAGCGTTAGGCGCATTCATGCAAGGCACCCTCTCATTGGCTTACGCGATTGACGGGCATTCGCCCACGGACAGTCAGAATGGGGCCGCGTCGCCCCATCGGCCCAACGTGTGAGTGTCCTCCGGTCGAAGCCATTCTCCTGGTTCCGCGAGGGCCGGACACTGGTCCGCTACACCCATGACGGCCAAGGCCGCGTGCAGGTCAGGGTTCTCGGCCGCGCGTGAAACGACGTCCGCGGCAAGGTGGGTCAGGCGGCCGCGTTCGAGCCGCGCATAGACCCGCCCGGTTCCGTGATCGGCAAATCGGATCGTCGTCATCCGACGAGCGCAGTCGCGCAGGAAGCTCATGTTGTGCTGAGCCTCCATCGAGCCGGCGGCGGCATAGACCTCGTCGGCCGACCGCGCGGAGACATCGATCTTGCGATACCGGTCGATGTCGAAGATGAATGTCAGATCGAGAATGGTCATCGCGCCGTTGATGCCGAAGGCAATCGTTCTCGGCCGCTCACCCTCCGGCACGCTGTTGTCGAGAAACTCGAAATGGACCTGCTTGTCCGTCCTCAGGGCCCAGGTGAAAAACAGGCGTGGCATGCCGGTATAGGCTTCGACATTGTGGGCGAGCAGATCCTCCACTGCTTTGTAGCGGCCAAATTGTTCGCCGCGCTTCCATGCCCGCTCCACCGTCGCCTCCGGCGGCGTGATCATGAACTGCATGTAGACGCTATGACCGAAGCGGGTGAGGAGCTGGCTGCCGCTTTCGGCACCGGGATCGACGGTGAAGCTGTCGAACCGAAACCGGTCGATGAGGAGGTGCGAGATGCGGCCTTCGGCAGCCTTGACCGCCATATGCCGGTCGAGCTTGCGATCGATGATCTCGACCTCGCGCCCGGTCAGGGTCCCGGCATAGCGCCGCGCCGGACCGAGGCTGTCGTAATCGAGAAGGAATTTGCGCCAGACGTCGGGCGTGATCACCGCGAAATCCGATCCATCGAGCCCGAGCCGCCCGGCGAGCGCTCGCTGATAAGGCCGGATCGTGCTCTTGCCCGATGCCGAGGCACCCTTGACGTTCATCACCACCGGCCGGGTCTGGGCCTCCAGTACACGATAGCCCTCGCTGGCGACGACGTCGCGAACCCATGGCTCGATCGCCTGTCCGATCCGGCTACTGCCGTACTGGTTCGAAACGAGCGTGCAGGCGAGACGTGAGAGGAGCGTCTTGTCGCGGATGAGGAAACCGCGCCGGCTGACGATGTTCGTCACCACGTGCCGCAAAGCCGCGCAGGCCGCCGCTTCGAGGGGGGCAGACGATGTCGTACATCGCGCCTGCCAGGCGTCGAGATGCAGGACAGCCGAGTGCTCCGGCGTCCCGACCTCCCTGTGACCCCTTGAGGGCTCCGGCGATCCGAGGATGGTCCGCCACAAGGACGGCCGTCTCGCGACCGATTCCCCCGGACCTTGAGGCATGAACATCGCGGAGAGTTCTCGGTCGAGGATCTGGGTTGCCTCGCTCCGGACCCGGTCGAGCAGGCCGGAGATCTCGTCCTTATGGGACGCGACCCCGTCGCGCAGGATGGTGCCGACCATGGCGCGGAAATTGACTCCGAGATCGCCATAGGTCCGGCCGACCGGCACCGACAGGTCGGCCATGACGCGGATGAGGACCTCGTGGACGACGAGGCGCTCTGCCCGGAACCGCACCAGCTGCGTCAACGGAAGCCCGCTGACGTCCATCATCTCACGAGCGTCCGCGAGGGTGGTCTCGACATTGTCAGGCCGGAAGATCGTCTCCAGGGCGAGGAACGCCCTGGGCAGGTTCGATTCGAGCCCCGGATTCCAAGGGCCGTATCCCTCCTGTGGCCTTGGCTGAGCCAGATCCGCGATCCTGCTCTCCGGGATGGACATGACCGACCGCTCCGAGATTCAGCACCGTCGCTGGCGGCCGGGCGTCGTCGTAGAGAAGTCCCGTTCGCCTGAGTTACGCGACAGCTGCCTCGTCGATGGCCTCGAGCCGCAGCTGATAGCGGTCCCCCCAAAGGACTCCCGCCTTCTCGTACCAATCCGCGTCGAAGAACAGCTTCGCGCAGAACTCGCTCTGCCAGATGCAGACGGCGATGACCCTGGAATCGATCACTTTGACATGTCGGCTGATCAGACCGCGCGTGATGCCAGCCGAGGGACACATGTCCATGCTGGTCATCCCATTGGGAGATTCACCACTGAAGATGACGGGACATTCAAGAATGGCCAAGTAACGCATCGCTGCTAACCCTGTTGTCCACGAGATGCGCAGGGCCGGTCTGTTGCCGACCGGCACGGTCCCGTAGCGTCTCCCTGCCTCGATACCCGGTTTGAATCGCGCCTCGCTCGAAGGCCGAAACGCCGAGGTACCTTGGATAAATTTTGAATGCAAAACGCGTGTGGGTCAATGATCACGTGCGGGATATCTTGTCCTGCGGTTGCGATGCGATTGTTTTGCAATGCAATGCTGTGATGCCAAGATCGATTGCGCGTAATCTAGTCTGCGCCACGTGGCTCTACGACTATGCGTCGGTCAGGATATCGGCGCCGAATACGCGCTCATGATCAGGCCTGAGCCGGTCCACCGGCTCCAGACACCTCATCCAGGCAGTTCCAGATGCTCTGGACTGATGTCAGCACGAAACCATCCGTCACCGCGATATGATCGGTCTTATAGGCGCAGAACTGTTTCAGTCTGTTGGCCTGGGACATTCCGACGTCGACGGAGGTGAAATCCTCTTTCGCCAGCATCCAAACGAGGTTGTCGAGGGCTTCGAGACCGCGCGCCGCCATGGCACGGAAGATGTCACGTTCGGTGACGATTCCGATGATGGCGCCATCCGTGGCACGGTCACCGTCGATCACGACGAGGGCGTCGACGCCAGGGCTGCGCAGCAACCGCAATGCGTCCCGCGCCGAACGATCCATTCGGATGTATTGCAGGCGGCCTGCGCCATTGCCGGTCCACTGGCTGGCTACCATGGCGTCGCCTCCCTCAGGGATCGCTTGTTGAATGACGACTCTGGTATGCAGAATACCTGTTGTCAACGGAATAAATAGAACTATGGTGCCGGTGGCTGGGCCGGGAAGAGCGGCCGCCTCAATGCCATTGATGGGCATCGCCTGGTCGGGCCCGCGCCGGAGAGCCCCGGTGCAGGGTCAATGTGCGTGGACGGATCCACCGCCCGGTACGGGCTTTTCCAGTATACGACACCGTTTTATGGCTCTGATCCGGGCGCAGAGCGGCTTCGGCTCGTGTTGGACGTAGTATGCACGCATGGGCATAGCAGGGTGGTATTTGTCCATTAGTACTGTTTGCATTGCATGGCTCGCATCAAACATTGCTTGATTTGATGACTTATTGAAAATAATCCCCGTTTGCTGCATTGCGGAATCGATTTTTCTGCATCTCTCTCTTGACGAGCCGACACGTCCGAGAGAGGCTGGTATTCCACATACCAGAACGCTGGCAGCGCCAAGGGCTGGCTTTCTCCAGGACCGGATGCCGGTCAACCGGCTCCAATGCCTCGAATGATGCACAATAGAACAACGTGGAGGACGCAATGACGAGGGCGGAAACAACGACCGAGCGGGTATCCGATGGATACCGCTGGGGTCAGCTGGTGATCGGCGTGATCTGCATGGTGATGATCGCCAACCTGCAATACGGCTGGACGTTCTTCGTCCCCGACATCCAGAAGAAGTTCGGCTTCGACCGGGCGGCGATCCAGTGGG
>NZ_VMOA01000053.1 GCF_020662345.1 Methylobacterium sp. W2
GGCCCCCTCCCCCGCACCACGTCGGCCCTGCCCGACTTGGCCAGCCAAGGACGGATCTCGGGCAAGCCCGAGATCCGGGGGGGAAGGGTTGGTATGCATGGCGACCCTCGTCATCACTTCCCCACGGTGATGGGCGAGAAGTCCTGGTACCAATTCTGGGCCTGGACGAAGCCCTTCACCTTCGAGCTCATGGCGCGGGGGTTGGTGTCGTGGGCAACCATGAGGAACAGCGCCTCGTCGACGTATTTCTCGTGGACCTTCTGCAGCACCTTGATCTGTGCGGCCGGATCGAAAGTCGTGCGGATCTGATCGAACAGCTTGTCCATCTCGGGGTCGCAGTAATGCCCCCAGTTCGTGCCGTTGGGGGCCGCGAGATTGCACTGGAGGTGGCGGATGAAGCCGGTGAAGGGGTCCTGGATGAAATAGGAGAAGTTGATTCCCGTGGCGCCGCGCGACACGTCGGCCTTCGAGCCGGCCCGCCACAGATTGATGAGCGCGTTCCACTCGACGACTTCGAAATTCACCTTGATCCCGATATCGGCGAGGTTCTGCTGGATAAGCTCGTTCATCGGCAGGGGCTGCATCTGGCCCGAGCCCGAGGGCGCGATCAGGATCTTCGTGACGATGGGCTTGTTCGGGCCGTACCCGGCCTCGGCCAGCAGCTTCTTGGCCGCGTCGGGGTCGTAGGTCGGCTTGAAGGTCGGCGAGCCGAACCAGGCCGAGCCCGGCGGCATGAAGCCCTGCGCCGGGATCATCAGGCCGCTGAGCATCTCCTTCATGCCCTCGCGGTCGACGGCGAGGTTGGCGGCCTTGCGCACGCGGATGTCGTTCCACGGCGAACCCTCGGCCCGCGACAGGTGCCAGGTCCAGTTATGCGGATAGGCGTTGGTGACGATGCTGAACCCCGCCCCCTTGAGGGAGGCGATGGCGTCCGGCGGCGGCGCCTCGATCCAGTCGACCTGGCCCGAGCGGAGGGCCGCCACGCGGGCATTGGCCTCCGGCAGGGGCACCAGCACCAGCTTGTCGAGCTTGGGCACCCGCGCCTTGTCCCAGTATTCGGCGAAGGGGGCCATCTCGGCGCGCTCGCGCGGGGCGAACAGGGTCAGCTTCCACGGGCCGGTCCCGGACGGGGTCTTGGCGAACGCGTCCCAGCTCTTGCCCAGCTTTTCCCACTGCGCCGGCGAGGACATCATGATCCAGGCGATCTGGTAGGGCAGCGTCGCGTCCGGCGCCTTGGTGGTGATCTCCACCGTCATCGGATCGACCACGCGGTAGCTGGCGACGCCGGGGATGCGCGAGCGCCCCTGCGCCGATTGGCGCGGATCGAATTGCGGCGCGTCGGTCTTGAGGAGCTTGTCGAAGTTCCACACCACCGACTCGGCGGTGAAGGGCGACCCGTCGTGGAAGGTGACGCCGGGGCGCAGCTTGAAGATCCACTTGGTCTTGTCGGCGGCATCCACCTCCCAGGAGGTGGCCAGACCGGGAGTGAGGTCGGAGGGCTTGGTCGCGCTCGACAGGTCCCAGTTGATGAGCGCGTCGTAGACTGTGTAGCCGGTAAAGCGCATGCCCTCGCCGCCATTGTCGGCCTGTCCCGTGGTGAGCGGGATGTCCGACGCGGTCATGCCGATCCGCAGCGTTCCCTGCGCCCAGGCGGACGGCGCCATGCCGCCGGCGGCCAGCGCCGCGGCCACGAGTCCAACGCGAAGATGTTCTGCCAAGCCTCTCATCGTGTTGTGCTTTTCCTCAGTCGACCGATGATCGGCAAAATTGCCGGTGTCCGGACCGCCCATGCAAGGCGCCGGCCAGACTGGACGTCTTCCAACCCCGGCCGGTGAAAATGCATACGAAATGCAGCGCGGCCGGGCGGGTCGTCATGCGCTGGGGGCCGGCCCGCCCGGCGGGGGCGACGTCATGGGTTTTGCGTCGCGGCGATCGGCTCTAAACCGCCTCACACCGGGCATGCCGCCCGGCGGAGCGTCTCCGTTGTCCCTCCCTCCGAACCCCAGGGCCAAGGCGAGCGGCGCCGTCTCCGACGGCCTCCGTCGCGGGCGCGTGGCCGGCTTCCTGATGGGCCGGGGTTCCCTCTCCACGCCGGGATCGAACCTCGCGCGCCTGCCGATCGCCCTCGACCCGCGTGGGCTCAGCATCATCGAAGGCATCCGGGCGGCCTGCGCCTTCGGTACCGTCATCCTGCTCCACGAGTTCGTGGCGTGGCCCCCGCTCCTGATCATGGCGCTGGCGGCCAACCTCACCTGCTTTGCCGATATCGGCGGGCCGATGCGCTCCCGCCTGATGGTGCTCGCCGTGTTCTCGGTGCTCGGCAGCCTGATCTGGAGCCTGTTCGGCCTGCTCCAGCCCCATGGCCCGGCCGTCGTGGTGCCGTTCGCCACCCTCGTCATCTTCTGCTGCAGCTATGCACGGGTCTGGGGCGTGCAGGAGCAGACCGCCGGCAACGTCCTCGTCCTCGTCCTGGCCTTCGCCCTCGACCGACCCCTCACCGGCGGCGAGGCCGTCATCGCCGGAGCCATGGTGCTGGCCGGCGGCTTGTGGGCGACGGTGCTGGCCCTCGCCTTGTGGCGGCTCAACCCCTACCGCCCGACTCAGAGGGCCGTGGCCGAGGTCTGGCGCCGGCTCGCCTTGCTCAGCGGCGATCTCGAAGATCTCGCGGCCTCGGACGAGGCCGGCGCGGCGGGATTCGACGACCATGCCCGCGCCCATCGCCGCGGCGTGCGCGAGGCGATCGAGCTCGCCCGCGGCCTCATCGTCGACCTCGCCCGCAGCCGCGAGCGCGTTTCCGACCGCACCGCCCAGGCACTGATCCGGCTGGAGAGCGCCGAGCAGATCTTCGCCGCCCTCATCGCCCTGTCCGACCGGATCGAGGCCGACCGCAACCCCAACCGCCAGGTCCGGACCCGGCGCCTGCTGCGCCGCCTGCGGCCGCTCCTCCTCGTGGTCGCGCGGGCGATCCGCGACGATACCGTCCTCGACCTGCCGCGCATCGAGCGCTCGATCGCGCGGGCGGGACGCGGCTTCGCCTCCGATCCGGCCCTCAAGTCCCTGGCCGAGCGCATCCTCGACCGCGTCCGCATCGGGGCCAAGCTCTCGACGCCGGAGGGATATCGCCCCGGCGGGACGCTGCTGGGAAGCGCCAGCCTGCCCTTGCGCCAGCGGCTGCTCGGCCCGTTGAAGGCGAACTTCACCCTCGCTTCGCCGAACCTGCGGCACGCGATCCGCGCCAGCACCGTCACCGCCCCGGTCCTCGGCCTCACCCTGCTCTGGCCGGGGCCATTCACCCACTGGCTCACCATCACGGTGGTGCTGACGATGCAGCCCTTCTACGCCGCCACCTGGCAGCGGGCGCTGGAGCGGATCGGCGGCACCGTGCTCGGCGGGCTGTTCGGCGCCCTCCTCGCCAGCCTCGCCACCACCACCCTGGCGCTCGCGGCGCTGATCTTTCCGTTGAGCATCATCGGTTTTGCCGCCCGGCAGGTGAGCTACGCCTTCTTTATTGCCTGCCTGACGCCCATCGTGGTGCTGCTGGTGGAGGTGATGGAGCCCGGCCATGCCTCCTGGGAGGTCGCGGGCATGCGCGCCCTCTTCACCCTGCTCGGCGGTCTCATCGCCGTGGCGAGCAGCCTGCTGCTCTGGCCGGTCTGGGAGCCCGATCAGGTTCGCCTCGAACTCAGGAAGGCCGTGAAGGCCCATGCCGATTTCGCGCGCACCGTGCTGTCGAACCGGGCGGAAGCCGAACGGAGCGGGGCAGCGGAGGCCGCGGCGCGGGCCAGCGGCCTCGCCCTCAACACCCTGGAGGCCGCCCTCTCGCGTGCCCTGCAGCAGCCCCGCGCCGGGCGCCACCCCCAAGTCGAGACCGCGATGGTCGCCGATGCGACCCTGCGCCGGATCGGTGCGCGCCTCTCGGCCCTGCGCCATGCCGCCGAGCCCAAGCCTTCCAAAGAGCCCACGGGCGATGTCGGGCACGAAGCGGAGGCGTGCCGCGCCTGGACCCTGTGGATCACCGCTACCCTCGCCGGCCTCGCCGAGGATGCCGGCGCCCTGCCCGTCCATCCCGACCTGCCCCGCGCCGAGTTTCTCGTGCGCCTCGTGACACAGGTGGAACTGTTGGCCGAGACCCTGCGCCCGCAGCGGTCGCGCGCGGAGGCAGCCCCCGCTGAGGCCGTCCCCGAGACGGCCCGCCGCTAGGTCTTTCCACCCGCCCGGGGCTAAAGGGGGCGTGTCTCGCGATCCCCTTCTCAGGCTGGGCTGATTCTTGGAAGACCTCCTCCACCGATGGCTGCAGGCGACCGGGTCGATCCGGGCCGACGTCCTGGCTCTCCTCGGCATCGTGCTGGCGCTTCTCGTCACGGTCCATGCGCTGCTGCGCAAGCGCGAGATTGGCACCGCCATCGGCTGGATCGGCCTCGCCTGGCTGTCGCCGATCTTCGGGACGGCCCTCTACGCGATCTTCGGCGTGAACCGGGTTTCGCGCCGGGCGCGCCAGTTGCGGGTGAGGCCGTCGCAGCAGGCGGGCTCCCCCGTCATCCCCGATGCCAGCGTGCCCGAGGACCTGCGGCCCCTCGACCGCGCCGTCCGGCGGATCACGCGGCTCGTCCTCCTGGGCGGCAACGACTTTTCCATCCTGCGCAACGGCGACGAAGCCTATCCGGCGATGCTGGACGCGATCGGCGGAGCGACGCGCAGTGTCGCCCTGTCGAGCTACATCTTCCGCAACGACGGCGCCGGGTCGCGGTTCTTCGAGGCGCTGGTGACCGCACGCTCGCGCGGCGTCGAAGTCCGGGTGCTCATCGACGGGATCGGCAGTGGCTATTTCTTCCCCGCCATGGCCCGGCGCCTGCGCCGGGCCGGGGTGCCGGTGGGGCTGTTCATGCATTCCGCCCTGCCCTGGCGCATGCCGTTCCTGAACCTGCGCACCCACAAGAAGATCCTCATCGTCGACGGGCGCATCGCCTTCACCGGCGGCATCAACATCGCCGACGAGAACCTCGTCGCCACCTCCCCTCCGGACCCGGTGCGCGACACCCATTTCCGCATCGAGGGGCCGGTGGTGGAGCAACTGTCACAGGCGTTTTCCGCCGATTGGGCCTTCGTCATGGGCGAGGAGCTCGACGGTCCGCGCTGGTTCCCCCCGCTCGGCGCCGCGGGCGAGATCGAGGCCCGCGTCGTCACCTCGGGGCCGGATGCGGATATCGAGAAGATCGAGTTCGCGGTGATGTCGGCGATCACCTGCGCGCAGCACAGCATCCGCCTCGTCACCCCCTATTTCCTGCCGAGCGAGATCCTGTCCACGACCCTGGCGCTCGCCGCGACGCGGGGCGTGCGCGTGGACGTCATCATCCCGCGGGCGAGCAATCACAGCTACGTGGACTGGGCGACGCGGGCGCATGTGGCGCCCCTGCTCGAGGCCGGCGTGCGGATCTGGCTCGACGAGCCGCCCTTCGACCATTCGAAGCTCCTCGTCGTGGACGGGGAATGGAGCTTCGTCGGCAGCGCGAACTGGGACATGCGCAGCTTCCGCCTGAACTTCGAGCTCAACGTCGAGGTCTACGACCGCGCCTTCGCCGAACGCCTCGACGCCTTCATGCGGACGAAGATGGACGCCCGCCTGACGGTCGAGGAGCTCGCGCGGCGGCCCTTGCCCGTGCGGTTGCGCGACGCAGCCGTACGACTAATGCTGCCATACCTCTGACGGTCCGCTCGCCCGCCTGGGCCGGCGCGGGGCCGAGATGCACCACGATGGGCCGGTGGTCGGAGGCGCCGCGCGGCAGCACCGTGCGGCCGAGGCAGGCGAGCCCGCGCACGAGGCAGCGGTCGATGCGCAGGGGCACGAGATCGACCATGGCATGGGTCGGGATGCGCGGCCCGGCATCGCGGAACCCCGGCAGCAGGGCAGGGCCCACGAGGTTGTAGTCGCCGATCACCGCGGCGCGCGCCGGCAGGCTTTGCTCGATCCGCCGCAACTGCCGCCGGTTGAGCACCTGCCCATGCGAGAGATGGACGTTGGCGACACCGAACTCGCCGAAATCGAGGATCTGGCAGACCCGGTCGACGACGGCGCCCGACGGCAGGGCGACGACCACGGGCGGGGAGGCCCAGGGATGCGGACTCCACATGGCGAGCCCATGGATGCGGCCGGGCAGCGGCGCCCAGGCATAGACGCCGCCGAGCCGTTCCTCGATCACCGCGATGTCCTTGGTCGCCTCCTGCATCAGCAGCAGGTCGGGCCGCTCGCGCTCCACCAGGGCGACGATGGCGTCGACCTTGGCTCCCGTGCGCCGCAGCAGGTTCCAGCTCACGATCTTGCGGAAGCGGCCGCGGTCCAGGGCATCGAGGGCGTGCAGGTCCGGGAAGCGGGCGGGATCCTGGGACGCGTAGCGGCGGTCGTTGAGCGGACTGCGCCAGGGCAGCGAGAAGTGTTTCTTGTCCGCCACCGGCCCGCCCCCGCCTTGTCCAGCTTAATGCTTCCTGCCTCTAACGCTTCTTGCCGAGTTCGGCTGCGATGTCCTTGATCATATGTCCGACCTTGCGGTGGGCGCTCGTCAGCTGGTCGCGGGTGATGCCCCAGCGCTTCATCCAATGCTCGACGGCCTGCCGCTCGGACAGGTCGAGCCTGTCCTTGTCGATGAAGCCGCGCTTGTCTTTCAGGCCTGCCATCTGTTCCGTCTACCTCGATCCGCATCCCCGGCGATGCGCGTCTCCGCACGGCTCTTAACCCATGTGCCGGTGTGGTGACGAACACGAAAAGAACCTCCCCGTCATCGCCGGCGGGGAGATCTTTCCGGTTCGGAGAGCCCGGCCATGCCGGGCTCTCCCTTAATTCTGCGCCGCCGCTTCGCGGGTGACGCTCGGGCGCGGTCGGTTGACGGCGACGGTGTCGCCGGTGCGGCTGATCTCGATGGCGTCAGCAGTGTCGCCGAGTTCCTGCGGGGTCGAGAGGGTCACGCTCTGGCCATTGGCCAGGACCGCCTCGAACCGCAATGCGCGGCCGGTCTCGGTGCGGGCCAGAGTGACGACCACCCGGTAGCCCTTGGGCTCGGCGGTGTAGTAGGCGACGCCCGAGAGCTCGCCCAGCGAGACGCTGCCGCCGTCGAGGGGCTTGATCGTCTCGGCGGAGGCCGGGAGGGTGGCGGCGGCCACGGTGACGGTGGCAAGGGCGGCGGCGGTGATGAGGGTACGGAGTGTCATGGTGTCGGGTCTCGCTGTCTGGGCAGGGGCGGTGCGCCTTTGCCGATGACACGAAGATGCTGTGCGGTGCATCATGGATCAAACAGATTGGATCGATAATGACTATTGACCATGTCGATCTGTCCCGCATCGACCTCAACCTGCTGGTAGCCCTCGACGCCCTGCTCGCCGAGCGCAGCGTCACCCGCGCCGCCGCCCGGATCGGCATCGGCCAGTCGGCCATGAGCAGCAGCCTTGCGCGCCTGCGCACCACCTTCGGCGATGAACTCCTCACCCGCGCCCCCGAGGGGATGCGCGCCACCCCCCGCGCGCTGGCGCTCGCCGCGCCCGTCCGCACCCTCCTGCGCCAGATCCAGTCCCTGGTGCGGCGCGACGAGGCGTTCGATCCGCGCAGCGTCACGCGGACCTTCACCATCGGCCTGCCCGATTCCACCGAGGTTCTGCTCGGGCCGCGACTTCTGGCCTATCTGCGCGAACACGCGCCGGGGATCAGCCTGCTCCTGCGCTCCATCGACCGCATCCGCATCCTGCAGGAACTCGACGCGGACCGGGTCGATCTCGGCATCGGCACGTTCAGCCATGGCCAGACCCACCACAAGCAGCGGCTGCTCTACCGGGACCGCTACGTCTGCCTGTTCAATGCCGAGCTCGTCGGGCTCGAGCCCCCGATCTCCCTGGACGATTACCTGCGCTTTCCCCACGTGCTCACCAGCCTGAAGGAAACGGCGCACGGGGTGGTGGACGACGCCCTCGCCCTCCTCGGCCTGCGCCGCGACCTCGCGGTGACGACGCCGCGCTTCCTCGCCGTGCCCTTCCTGGTGCGCAGCGCCCCCGTCCTCACCACCATGCAGGAGCGCCTCGCCACCCTCTTTGCCGGAACCCTCGGCCTCACCGTCAGCCCCGCGCCGGTCGCCCTCGACGAGGTGGCGATCTCGATGCTGTGGCACGCCTCCTACGACAACGACCCGGCTCATCGCTGGCTGCGCCAGACGTTGCTCGCCCTTGCCGACGACGCGGCGCAGGCGGCCTGAGACGCTTCGACTCGCGCGGCCCGGCACCCTTTCCCGTCCGGATCTCCTGCCCCCGGCGACCCAAAACTTGCCAATGCGCGCGGGCGCGTGCTTTTGGAGGGCCGGCAACGGCTGCTCCGCAGGAGCAGGGCTCCGGGAAAGAGGCCGCATGGGTTTGGTAGCAGGAGGAGTTGCCGACGTCGTCGGAGGCTTCGGCGCGTGGCGCATGTGGTGGATGCTGGCCAAGAACGACGTGATCCGTCGGTATCGCCGCTCGCGCGTCGGCCAGCTGTGGCTGACCCTCAGCATGGCCGTGATGATCTTCGGCATGGGCGGGATCTACGCGTCGCTCTTCGGCACCTCCATGGCCGATTACCTGCCGCATCTCGGCACCGGCCTCGTGCTCTGGGGATTGATGGCACAGACCATCAACGAAAGCTGTTTGAGCTTCACCGATAACGACAGCATCATCCGGCAGGTGGCGCTGCCGCGTTTCACCTACCTGTTGCGGACGATCGCCCGGAACCTCTTCATCTTCGCCCACAACCTGATCATTCTGCCGGTCCTGTTCCTCGTCACCGGCACGGTGATCGACTGGCACATCCTGCTGTTCGTTCCCGGTCTGCTGCTCGTCCTCGCCAACTTGGCCTGGATCGGCTACCTCCTGGCCATCCTGTCGGCGCGGTTCCGCGACATTCCGCAGATCGTCGCGAGCATCGTTCAGGTCGCGTTCTTCGTCTCGCCGGTCGTCTTCAAGCCCTCGCAATTGCGGGTCGACCATCCCGTTCTCATCCTGAACCCCTTCGCCAGCATGCTGGACGTGATGCGTGAGCCTCTGCTCGGCCATCTGCCGAGCGCGATGTCCTATGTCATCCTGCTCGGCCTGCTGGTCGTCGGATGGCTCGTCGCCCTGGCCTTCTCGGGGAAATATTCGCACCGCGTCGTGTACTGGCTCTGAGGGCAGGATGGCTCATATCGTCCTCGACAAGGCGAGCGTCGCACTCGCCGTCTACAATTCCCGCGGCCGTGCCCTGAAAAGCGAGATCCTGCGGCGCACGGTGGGCGGCGGCCTGCAGAACGACCGGGACAGCAGCGTTCAGGTGATCAAGGCGCTGAACGCGGTCAGCTTCGAAGCACGCGATGGCGACCGGATCGGCCTCGTCGGCGGCAATGGCGCCGGCAAGACGACGCTCCTGCGGGTGCTCAGCCGCGTCTATCCGCCGACCTCGGGCACCGCCACCATCGAGGGGCGCATCTCATCCCTGATCGACCTGTCCATGGGCATGGATACGGATGCTTCGGGCTACGACAATATCGAGATGCGCAGCATCATGCTGGGGCTCAACCACAAAGAGGCCCAGGCGATCGTCCCCGACGTGGAGGAGTTCAGTCAGCTCGGCGAGTTCCTGTCCCTTCCGATCCGCACCTATTCCAGCGGCATGATGCTGAGGCTCGCCTTTGCCGTCAGCACGGCCGTCCATCCCGACATCCTGATCCTCGACGAAGTGATCGGCGTCGGCGACGCCGCCTTCGCGGAACGTGCCGAGAAGCGGCTGCACGGCATGATCCAGAAGGCCAGCATCATGTTCCTGGCCTCCCACGACAACGCCTCGATCAAGCGCTTCTGCAACCGCACGCTCTGGATGAAGGGCGGCACGCTGATGATGGACGGAGCGCCGGAGGAGGTGCTGGCGGCTTATGCGGAGGATGGGGCGGCTTGAGCAGGACCGCCCAAACTCGCTCTCCCGCGTCTCAATCTCGCTGAGTTCAAAAGGCTATGACTTCTCGAGGGATGAAGCCATGCTCGTACGTCGCCTTTTCAATTCTCGTCTCGAAAGCGCTTTCCCAAGTGCCGATAGAGATTGCGCCACCGGGGAAAGACCAATGCTGGACGAAAGTAAGCGGACCAGATCGCTCGATCCGTTCGACAACCGTGAGTCTAGGCCGCTTTCAGAAGCCGGTGGAGGGTATGACGAAATCCTAGGGTCCCTCAATCCACTGCAACCTCGATAGAAACAAAGTAACGGCTAAAATTCCGAATGCTATACCATCCAATGTAGTCCTGTCTGATTCATCCTCACGCCTTACCACAAGCCCTTCATGCCGGGAAGCCCAGTTCGGCATTGTCTTGTGATACTCGAACCCGCCCATCAATGTTAAGTCGATCGAATGGTCGACTTCTAAAAATGTGAGAGGGTCTGCAGTTTGCCTCTCTAGCATAAAGAGCGGATCCGAGTACGCGATTCAGCTAACGCTGGATTTGGTCGGGTGTTCAAGATAAGACCATCGCTACGTTCCAGACGCCTCCAAACCAAGCATCGACCGAACTTACGACATCAATCGCATGCCATATTCATGGGTTGCAGCAAGTCGAGAAAGAGCGTGATGGTAAAATCAGAGCAAGATCAGATGTTGCAGGAAGAAGATCTTTTAGTATCCGGCGATCGTTGGACGGACTCTATCGATAATATTTCATTTTGGTCGCCAGAAGAATTGGTAGAGTCAGCTTGGCATGAACATGCTCCTTTCGTTTTCTGGCTAATCGAAGCCCTCAAACCTCGGATTTTTGTCGAACTGGGAACCCATAATGGCTTCTCATACTTTGCTGCATGTCAGGCCGTAAAGCGACTCGGCCTTTCGACCCTATGCCATGCGATTGATAGCTGGGTCGGTGATATTCACGCCGGCCAATATGGAGAAGAGGTCTACGAACGCGTTTCAGCGATTAACGCTGAAAAATACTCGAAATTTTCAAAGCTAAATCGTTGCACATTTGACGAGGCGATTGAGTTTTTTGACGATAAAAGCATAGACTTGATGCATATTGATGGAAGACATTTATACGAGGATGTCACGCATGATTTTGCTGCTTGGCTACCGAAGATGTCAGACCGCGGCATAGTTTTGTTCCATGATACGCGTGTTCAAGAGCGTAGCTTTGGCGTCTGGCGCTTCTGGGATGAGTTGACAAAACGGTACCCGTCGTTCGAGTTCTTGCATGGGCACGGATTAGGCGTGCTCGCTGTCGGCGAGTGCATTCCCAGCGGGATAGCCTCGATAATGAACGCAAATGTATCCGCCGCTACTTCTATTAGAGCGGCATATTCACATCTAGGGCGAAGTGTTTCGCTACAATGGGGCTCTACAATTACGACACGTAAGGTTGAGACGCTCACAGCACAGATCGATGCTGAGCGATCAGAAAGATTCTCTCTTGCTTCAGAATTAGTCTCCCTGGCTTCAGAGAGAGATACTTTAGTTTCAGAGAGAGGCGTTCTTGCCTCAGAAAGAGCCGCTTTAGCTTCAGAGAGAGACGCGCTCGCCTCAGAGAAAGCCGCCCTTGAAGATGAATATAATCAGTCACTAAATAAGATAACTATTCTTTATAAAGAAAATACTGATTTAAGAAGCATTATCAATAATACTGCTAGCATGCTCGCGGTCATAAATGAAAATCAAAGCGCCGCGACTGACAAAATTGAGCGTGAAATTATTCAGTTGCACGATAAATATCAAAGCTCAAAGATTTCGTCTCGCCGTCTTGAGGCGATTGAAAGCAGCGAATCCTGGCGTATCACCGCTCCACTGAGAGCAATGGGTGTTGCAGCCCCTGCACTTGCCCGCCTGACACGACGCGCGGTAAAGTTGGCTTGGTGGACACTAACCCTTCAGCTTCACACTCGGCTAAACGCCTATTGGAAGCGAAGCGGCATCCGAGTTGATGAAGCTATTTTTCGCAAGCTCGCTCGGTTCGGCCTAAAGGAAAGTTCCCTTGTCGTTGGGAATCTCGTTCGGCGATCACGAGCATCGCCAGAGCCAAAGCCACGTTTAGATAACGTTGACATTATAATTTGTGTCCATAATGCGATAGATGACGTAAAGCGTTGCCTTGAAAGCATTATTCAGCACACGCTTCCTCCGTACAGCGTCATTATAGTTGATGACGGAAGCTCAGCTCCCACGCGTACGTATTTAGATGAATTCGTATTTGCTCATGGGGCAACACTCGTGCGGCACGAAGTTGCCAAGGGATACACCTTTGCGGCAAATGCCGGCTTACGCGCCAGCTCGGCTCCGTTTGTTGTCCTATTGAACAGCGATACAGAAGTGACGGGGGCGTGGCTCGATCGGATGGTGGATTGTTCCCTGGCGGATGAAAAGCTTGGAATCGTTGGCCCTTTGAGCAATTGCGCGTCGTGGCAATCGGTACCCGAACTTTTCGTCAATGGTGACTGGGCTGACAACGAGCTTCCAGCCAACTACAGTGCAAATGCAATGGCGCGTATCGTCTCGGATATTTCGCTTCGAAATGGGATACAAGTAGGTTTCGTTAATGGCTTCTGCATGCTCATCCGTCGGAGTACCCTGGATGATGTAGGACTTTTTGACGAGAAGACCTTCGGTGCTGGTTACGGCGAAGAGAATGATTTTTGTATACGCGCGCGCAAGAAGGGCTGGAAGCTTGCAATCGCCGATGATGCTTATGTTTTCCACCACCAATCACGTTCCTATGGTCACGATCGGCGCCTCGCTCTTGCTCGGAACGCAGACGAGGCCCTGCTCAAGAAGCATGATTCTGAAAAGTTCATCCAGCCTTATGTTGCGCAACTCCGCGATAACATTCGGCTCCATCATACGAGACTGAGGATCCGTGCCTCGCTTGTTCAGGACGAAATTGCGCATAAGGGA
This sequence comes from Methylobacterium sp. W2, assembly GCF_020662345.1. Classification (GTDB taxonomy): domain Bacteria; phylum Pseudomonadota; class Alphaproteobacteria; order Rhizobiales; family Beijerinckiaceae; genus Methylobacterium. The sequence continues at coordinate 12,900 of NZ_VMOA01000053.1, forward strand.
ATGGGGCTGTTTCAAGGTAAACGCATTGCATTTGTCCTTCCTGTCGCCGAGGCTGGTGGCGGTTCCAATGTCGTTATTCAAGAGGCTATGGCTGCAAGGAAGTTTGGTGTCGATACGTGGATCATTAATGTCAATGATCTGGAGTCTGGGTTTACGAGAGACTACGGCCATCTCGATATACCAATGATTGCCATTGACAGACATAATCCATCGGCAGGCATTGCTGCGGCGGCACATGAGTTTCAATTCGACGCTATTTTAGCCACTGTATACCATTCAGTTTATTGGTTGCCTTTGCTCGATGATCTGCCTCCGCAAACGAGATTGGGATATTATATTCAAGACTTGGAAACACTGTTTTTTGATTTAGACGACGCTCAGTATGCCGTGGCACGGGACAGTTATTTTACCCGTCCAGACATAAAGCGGATTACGAAGAGCAGTTGGAACCGCGCTGCGGTGGTAGGGCTTGGAGGAATTGCGCCGGATTGTATCGGCTTCAGCGTGGATCTCGCGCACTTTGCGCCCGCCACAGATGGAGGACTCGACGGACCCAGGGCCGTCCATGTCGTTGCAATGATCCGTCCTTCTACACCTCGTCGTGGCCCACAGATAACCTTGACGGTTTTGAATGAGTTAAAGGGTGAGTTTGGGGAAAGGGTCATTGTTTCATGCTTCGGCGCCAGTGCGGCGGAAATCGCCACACTTAATATCCCAATTCAGGATGTGCACTGCTATGGGCATCTGAAGCCGGATCAAGTCTCGGAATTACTCGGTAATGCGGATGTCTTTCTCGATTTCTCCGTTTGGCAGGCGATGGGTCTCACGGTTTTGGAAGCCATGGCAAGCGGTGCCGCTGTCGTCGTACCGGTCAAAGGAGGGGCGAGTGAGTTCTGCCGCCACGAAGTTTCAGCACTAGTGGTAGACACCCAGGACAAGTCAGCCTGTCACCGCGCCGCTCGCCGCCTAGTAAATGACGCGGGCTTGCGGATGAGATTGCGTCGGGAGGGAATGCGAGTAGCCAACTCTCATCCTCCGGAAATCGCAGCATATAATCTTCTCTGTAAGGTCCTCGGTTGATGATCAATGTGCATCTCATTCCTGAAACCCCTGTTCTAGGACCGGTTTGGAGCTGTGGTGAAATACGGCTTCTGAGGCCGTATGGTCACGAATCGCTGTCTCGGGTCATTCACGTCACATCTGGTCTGACATTGCCGTCGGGCCGAATCGATGTGGTCGTCATGCAGCGCAAAGGACTTGTCGAAGGGGGACTAGCAAGTGTTTCCGGTGTCGTAAGGGAGATCAAGCGTCGAGGAGCCCGTTTAATCTACGACATGGATGATGACCTTTTGAGTCGTCATCCTATCCCGGCGGTTGAACGAATGCTTGCAGGTGCGCATTCACAGATCCGGTTTTTGCTAAGAGAAGCAGATCTGATTACCACTTCTACCGAAGTGCTTCGTGATCGACTTTCTCTATTGAACCCGAATGTCTTTCTATGGCGAAATGCGCTTGATGAAAAAATTATCCAGCCTCTCACGCGTATGACGTCACCAAATGTGGTGGGCTACTTTGGAACCGCATCGCATCTCGAGGACCTAATGGCGGTCGTTAGCCCTATTGAGGCCGCCGCGAGTAGGCATCCCGGCCCTACGCAGATAGAGTTGTGCGGAGTATCTGACGACCGACGAATCGACCAACTTTTCGCTCGGAGAATGACGACACGCACTCTCCCGACGGAGCCTCGATATGAGAAATTTCATGAGATGATGGCGGCGACTCAATGGCGTGTGGGGATTGCTCCTTTGATGTCGAACCCGTTCAATGATGCGAAATCCGATATCAAGATACTCGACTATGCGGCTGCTGGCATACCGACTGTTGCAATGCTCCATCCAGTCTATGCAAGCTTCCAGGATGGAGAAACGGCATTGATAGTTTCGCGCGAAGAATTTGGTAGTTCTGTTTTTCGACTTCTAGCTGACGAGGATTTGCGACAGCGCATTATCCGGCAATCCAGAGATTATCTTCTTCAAGATCGTTCGCTAAATGTATGTGCGCCATTGTTAAGGCAGTTTATCGACCGGGTTCTTTCATAAATCAGTAGACTTGAATTGGGGATGCCGATGGATAGAAATCAGTTCATTCTAAAAGATCTCGTTTTAGGAAAATCCGATATCATCGAGATTGGGCCCAGTTTCGCGCCGGTCGCTTCCAAGCGCGCAGGTTGGGCAACGACAATTGTCGACCACACTGATCGGTCAGGTCTTATCGAAAAGTATGGGAATACCGCAGAGTTAAATCTCGATGCGATCGAAGAGGTTGACGTGATATGGGCAGGGGGACCTCTTGAGTCCGTATTTCCAACGGAGAAGCGCGGAAGTTATGCGGCGATTATAGCAAGTCATGTCATCGAGCACATCGTAGATCCAATCGCATTCTTTAAGAGCGCCGATGTAATGCTCGGAGATGACGCTCGTATAGTGCTTGCCGTGCCTGATCTGAGGTTGTGCTTTGATTGCAGTCGGCCATTCAGTACGACCGGGCAAGTGATCGCCGCGCATCGGGAGAAGCGCATTCTCCATAGCTGGTCTTCTGTCTTTGATGCCGGGATGTACGATACTCGTCCGCCTTCGAATGCCCCCTCATGGCAAAAAAAGCTGCAGTTCCGACCTCGGCTTTTAAATGATCTGCCATCGGTCTGGGATTCTATCGATGCATATGATGATAAAAATCACGATCATTACGTTGATGTTCATGGTTGGACATTCACCCCCGCATCGTTTTCTCTCATCATGCTTGAACTTGAGGCGTTAAAGTTCTGTAATTGGCGCATAACCAACATGTTTGAGCGTGACGAGCTTGAATTCATCGCTGTTTTGGAAAGGCCGAAGAAGCCTTTGCCGAACGGACTGCCCCTGTCTGAGCGTCGGTTATCATTGATCAAGCAGCGGTGGTATGAATTGCAGCAGCAAGCGAATTGGATGCTTGGTGTATCTTCCGAAAGCACAGAGGCTCGTGCCGAATTTAGTGGGCATGAGGCCGATCTCCAAAGCGAGATCGAAAAATTGAAAACCACCACTAAGTCGCTTACGATGATGAGTTCCCCCAAAATTTAAAATGAATCGTTGCACTTACTTGGTGGAAGCATTTGTTGGATTGAGGTCAGCCTATCTCCAGCATAATCGTCGGCTGGTGTCCGGGATGATGTTTTGGGCTGGAGACGAGTTGAATCTCTCCGGGGTTCTTGAAGGTCATCTGGCTTGGGTCCGGTGGCAAGGTTTGCACCGTGGCCTGTGCACAGAAGCGCGCTTCAGCTTCGGCGGGAGAAATGGTCCCGATCGGTTCGAGCAGGCGGCGGGTGTTGAACCAGTCTACCCATTCGAGAGTGGAGAACTCGACGGCGGGTTGATTGTAATCCGTTGCGGGGCATGATCGCCCTGGTGGTCCAGAATCATTCGCACTGCTCGGGCACGGACCTCCCGAATAAGATGGGAGTCGCTTCTTCATGGCGCCATTCTCTTAAAGTTGGAGCCTCCGAAACCGAGGGCGCTTCATCAGGGAAGATGCCGACGGCCTTGGTCTGGCTCGATCTCGCCGTTGAGGCGGTCGACTTTAGCTTGACCCGTGGGGCAATTGAGACGGCGTGTATCCCAGTATGTCAGGCTTGTCCTTATCCATCGGGGTCGCGAGTTCGGGCGCCTTGGGCCGGTCTGGTTGCGCCCCGCCGTTGTCGCAGACGGGCTGCCTCCGCGTCCTCCGGGGGAAAAAGGCGGTTGCGATATAGATCGACATGGCACAGCCGCCGGCATTGGCGAGCACGTTCTTCATCAAGCAAACTTGGATGGCGCTGCCGCCTCGCGTTGATCCAGCCCGCGTCTGCCGGTTCCTGTCACGATACCCGGTGCGTTAGATCAGTCGTCTGGCCGCAGAACCGATCATGGCGCGTAGCGGATCCGTGGCGGTACTCTCCCCCATGAGGCTGTGCAGGGCCATCATCTCGTCAGTCATGGGAGATCTCTTGGGTTCGGGGTTGGCGGCCGCAACCCGACCCAACCCGGCAATCGCTGATTATCACCTGTCAGCTAGATGTTTGGTCCCGGCATCTGGTGGAGCGGGTCTGACCTGAAGCGGCTGGGCTGGCGGACCATACCTTGCAGATGGCCTCGTAGGGCGTGAGACCCCGCAGAGGCTTCCAGCAGTGTGCGAGGTTGTAGACGCTAAGAAAGCCGGTGAGGAGAGCGCGGAGCTGCCGTAGTGGTGGAGCTTAACCGTCGGGTCTTTGATCCTGCGGTCTGCTGCTTCATGCTGCCCTTCGGGTCATCCGCTCGACCTGACCGTTGGTCCAGGGGGGGGCGCGGCTTGGTGAGGCGGTGGTCGATTTCGTTGCAGGTGCGTCGAGCGTCAGGAGCGTGTGACGGCGAAAGGCGACGACGACCGCCTCGTCCTCGGGTAACAGCATCGTCGAACGCGGATCCTTCGGCCCCGTGCGCTGGTTGGCGACCGAGGTCCGCTTATTCTACTTTTCAACCGTCTTCGGGTTGATCCCTTAGCGCTTCGAAAGCACCTTCAGGCTCGTTTGACTATGTTGGATCGCTCGACGGATAGCCTCAGTCGTCGTGGCGCTGCCGTGACGAATCTGGCCCATCGCGCGTCCCTCCACTCCGATGTGAAGTATGCACCATCAAATCCTGGGATCAAACATTTAACCCTCCGCCCGCCAACCTTGATTCAATACTCGCCTCAATACGACCGCGCAAATCTAAATCATTTACCCAATCCATATCATATCGAGAATCTTTGGTGCGATCTGTTATTGTTGCAACTTATTTCTTAATCTTCTTGCTAAAAATATTGATAATAGAGATCCGAATGCACGATGTAAGATAAGATGATCGACGTAAAATAGCGGGCCATAATCTTTGCAACCAAAAATATAATAAATTGAGTCTTACTAATATTGTGTGTCCGGCTGAAGCGTGAGTATAATCGTGCTTAATGTAATGCTGTAATTTATTGCGAAATATCGATAGGTCACGAATGGGCAAAGCATTGTTCTGCCGGCCAATTGACGTGCGGGCAAGGTGGTTTTCAATCATCGGCACAAGGTCTGGGCTTCGTCCCATGACGACGTCTTTCCACGTGTCAAGTGACGTAATACGAGAGGGGTTTACACGTAGAAGTTCGACTTTAAGGAAAGGTATGTCTTCAAATTCTATAATTTCTTGCCATAGGAAATGACTGAAATTCGATGGTATTTTGAGATTTTCCCCATTTTTGAATTGGCCATTAAAAATGGATCTCATACGAAATCCGTGCGATAATAAGCTTTGAGATAATCCTATCTCGCCATTTCGAATGATTTCGATTTTTGACATTTTATAGAAATCTTGTCTGAATAAGGTTCTAAAGGCTGCACTGAAGTGTGCCGCAGGCTCGAAGACGATCAGCCAGCTTTGTAGGTGGGGCGCTATTTCGGCGCTCTCGATCATTCCGTAGAAGTCTGCCGGTATGCTCGTCAGGCGTTCGAGTGTCCGGTTGAGGTCGCCGATCGGGCCGTAGACACTGTCGTTTGCGATCATCAACTGCCCGGAGACAAGCTCGGCATAACGCTCGATGCCCAGCGCCCAAGAGGCAAAGTCGTGTCCCTTATTCTCGCGCAGAAGGACGTCGTGAGCCACGGACTGCAGGCGGAAAACATCTTCCATAGAGAGACGCGAAGTCGATATAACGACAATCTCGAATCCGACTGCCCGAATTGCCTCAAGGTAGTAGATCACGTAATCTGCGACCAAATCATCTTGGTCAAAATGTGCGAACAAACAGAGCTTATCAAACATCTAGTGATCCAAGGTGGTGAACGGCACACGAAGCGGGTTTGCTAAACTAGATCATATCGCGATCATGGATGAAATCGTGTTTTCCTCTTTATAAGCGGTTTAGGCTATGCACTGTGAGTAACTTATGGGAACCCAGTCAAGGTTGGTTTTTGGCCTGACTGCATTGGAAGTCTTTCTGAAGACTACGGAACCTCCTCGCAGCCTGAATCGGATGATCCATGCTATCGTGAAACATTGTGCGGTAATGCGGCGAGCGCATGACATTTCCGCTTGTGTCCTTCAATAGATCTCCGACTTCAGCGCTCTATGAATGCGGAGGCCTCTGTCCAACCGATCCCTCCGTCACGGCAAAGGGACCGCTCGAAATTTCGGGTTGCCTTCAGGGTCCGCGATTCTCGCGATCATGCTCACACCTTGGAATAGAAAACGAAATTCCTTACTGAGGAGGGCATGGACGACCTTCGACGACGCGGCTTCTCACTTGGAACAAGACCCTGCTCATGGCCTTTCCGGCACGCCTGACAGCCATCGGCCGTCTCGGATTCCGGTCTCGCGCTTATGGCCGCCACGTCTATCATAAGATTTCTGCACTGACGCTCGGCGCCGCCTTCGTATCGCCGGCCGGCCAGCGCCTGCGACAGGCGGTGGTGCGGTTCGGCGCGCCTGCGCGTCATCCCGACGTTCGGACGGCCGTCGTCGCGCACGTGTACTACCTCGATCTCTTGCCCGAGATCCTGGCTTGCTGGGCAACGCTGCCCGGTGGGGCTCCGCTTCACCTCACGGTTCCGAGCGAAAGGATCAAGCAGGCTCGGCATCTGCTTCAGGGCATTCCAGGGGCGATCCTCCACCCGTGCGAGAATCGGGGTCGTGACATCGCCCCTTTCATCGCATTGCTCAATGCCGGGACGTTCGACCCTTATGATGCGGTCCTGAAGCTGCACACCAAACGCAGTCCGCATCTGCTGGACGGCGAGATCAGACGCAAACTTCTCTTCACCATGCTGGCGGGCGGTCGCAACGCGACTCTTCGGCTGTTGGCTGCGTTCGAAACGCCCGATACCGGTCTGATCGGCTGGAAGGCCTGTTACCGCGCAGCGCCATCCTACTGGATGGCCAACGAAGCGCGTGTCAGGGCCATCGTGCGGCAGATGGACATGCCGGACGACGCCGTCCGTCTGGGCTTCTTCGAGGGGTCCATGTTCTGGTTTCGGCCGGCGGCACTTGCGCGCCTTCGGCAGCTCCAGCTCCGCCCGGAGGATTTCGAACCCGAGGCGCGCCAGCTCGACGCAACCCTCCACCATGCAATCGAGCGGTGCTTCACGATTTCGGCCTGGGCCGATGGCTTCAGCGTTCGCGGTCTCGACGGTCGAATCCTGAAGTGATGCAAGAGCCGGAGCGGCAGAATGCAGTTCGATGCTTTCGGCGGTGGAATAGCCACAGACGGGCGCCGAAACGGCCGTCGTCATCGCCGCCCGGACGGGGGTGGCTCCGCCTGCAGGCTTTACTCGGGCCGTTTCAATGCCGTCTCGCGATTGTCCTGCCGGCGGGCCGACCTCCCGAGCGCGGTTTCCGGAGGGCCGAGTTCGGCTCGGGCGCCGTCGATCACGCCGCGCCAGAGCGCTTTCCGGACCTCGCGCGAGCAGCGGTTCTGCCGGAGATACACGATGATGCGCAGGGGGAGGAGGACGAGCGTCCGGGCCTTGTGGCCGACGGGCACGTGGCGCATGCGAAGCATCGCCAACTGGTTGCGCAGAAAGGTGTAGAGCCGTCGCGGCGGCTGGTCCGTTGGCGTGAGACCAAAAGGGAGCCGGATCCGGCCGCGGCCGAGCTCGTGCGCCATCGGGACGTCCTCCGCGATCCAGATGGAGTAACCGCGGTGGTTGGCCCGCATGCACCATTCCACGTCGATGGCATCGATGAAGAAATCCGCGCGAAACGGACCGATGGCGCGCGCTGCCTCGCAATTCACGAGGGAACCTGACGAGATCACGAACTGGACGCGGGACGCATGCGCCGCGTTTCCGCTGCCTCCCTGTTGGGGCGGAGATCGCAGCGGCTTGCCGGACCAATCCGTCGGTCGCGGGCCAACGATGGCGGGCCGCTCGCCTGCCTCGCACAGGCGCGCGTGGATCGCGGCGAGCCGCGGGATCGTACCCGTCGGTGGCAGGCTGTCCTGATCGAGGAGGAACAGGAAGGCACCGTCCTGACGGTGGGTATGGTCCAAGAGAGCGTTGTAAGCGGCGCCGAGGCCGAGATTGCCGCCGGGCCGCATCACGAAGAGGTCCGTGCCCTGCGCCGCCGCGCGCAGGCGGTCCTCATCCTGCGAGGAGACGGCGGAATTGGCGTAGATCACGATCTCCCGCACGTCGGGCGCCAGCGCGCCGACGAGGCGAAGGAGGTTCGCCTCGTCGGGATGATAGATGACGATCCCGGCTATCGTCTGCAGTTGCGCGGACAAGGCGGCTTCCTGTTACGGCATATGTCGACGGGACTGCCATTCCCATGAGCTCCGCGCAAGCCGCAGAGGTCATGTGGCGGAAACCGTCCGCTTGCGGCGGATGAGGGAACCCACGGCGCTTGAGCCCATTCTGATCTGGCTAAGAGACTCCACCTTTACCCGCCCGGCTCTCGCCGCGGCGGGTTTTTCGTCGCAGGGGCGTGATGGAATCGATCCTCCTCCCCATTGTCGCGTTTCCCCGGCTCCAGAAACAGTCGGGATGGGAAACGAGCCATGAGCGACGGCGCCACCGCGAGCGATAGCCCCTTCATCAAGGGCCGGAACGCCCGCCTCTACGGCAAGACACGCGACAGCTGTCCCTATTCCGAAGGCAGCGACGATCACGCCGCCTGGATACAGGCCTTCGACGAGGCCGCCGGCGACGGGAGCGCGACGGACACCGGGACCGTCGATCCACAGAAGGCGATTTGATCGCATGCCGCACGGCCGGGAACATCCGGCCGGCGGTTCCTTTTCGCTATCGTCGTGCCTTGGTCCGGGCGGGACGAGGTCTCGAAGACCTGACATCGATCATGCGATAGTCGATCCGGCCTGAACGTTTCCAGGCGCCGGAGCCACGCATGAACGGACGAAGCCCGAGGGGCGTGCACGGCGCCCGAGCCCTGTCCCAGCACATCCTGCCCGCCGCGGGAACGATGATCGGCGTGTGCACGACGCTGGTCGGGCTGGTGAAGATCGCCGAGGCCCAGATCGGCCCGAGTCACGTGGACGAGGCCGTGTCCCTGACGGCGATCCTGTTCCTCGTCAGTGCGGCCGCCTCGTATCTCTCTATGCGCCTTGACGACGACCGTCCCCTCGCGCTTCGGCTGGAGCGTGTCGCCGACATCTGCTTCGTCATCGGCCTCCTCGGACTGTCCACGATCACGCTGCTTTTCGCCTACGAGACGATCTGAACCGTCTCTCCCCTGGGAGGCACGCCGCGACTATGCGGCGGAGGCCTGTGTACCGGAGCCGAAGGTGCGCGCCGCTACCCTTGCGGGACGAGACCCGTCACGCCACAACCGTTTGCCGACTGAGAATGCGGCGCGTGGGGGGGACGTCATGATGGATCGGGTTGTCAGGGCTGCGGCGATGGCCGCGGTGGGTCTCGGTGTGCTCGGATTGGGAGCGTGCGGCAGCATCACGCGCGGAACCTCCGAGAAGATGGCGTTCCAGACGGAGCCCACTGGCGCCACGATGACCAGCACCAAGGGCTATGCCTGCCCGGCCACGCCCTGCTCCCTCGATGTCGACCGTTCCGACGAGTTCGACGTCACCTTCGTCAAGCCCGGCTTCCAGCCCGAGACCATTCCCGTGCGAACCAAGGTGGTGGGAACCGGGGCGGCCGGCATGGCGGGTAACGTCATCGCCGGCGGCATCATCGGCATCGGCGTCGATGCCGCCACGGGCGCGGCGTTCGACCATTTCCCCAACCCCGTCGTGGCCACCCTCGTGCCGGACAGCCTGCCCAGCGCGCAGCGCGCGCGCAGGCACCGCGGCAGACCGGCTGTGTGACGGCGCTCCGCCCGCCTCGAGCTGCGCCCGACCACGTTGGGTCGGGGCACATCTCCAGGCCTTTGTTCTGCCGCGCTCTTTGTCGCCGAACCGGCATCCACTTCGGCGGAGAGTGCTCTACGACGTGACCAGGGAGCGGAGGGCGTCGGCGAGGTCGGACAGGCTGAGCTGGCCCTTCTGCAGCACCCGGTCGGCCTGGCCGGCCAGACGCCGGCGGTCGTCGGCGGTGACGTCCTTGGCGGTGAGCACGACCACCGGGATGTCGCGCCATTCGGGTTTCGCCCGCAGGACGCGGAGGAAGCCGAACCCGTCCATCTCCGGCATCATCAGGTCAAGGAGGATGAGGCAGGGCTTTTTTACCGCCACCGCCTCCAGCCCGGCCCGGCCGTGCTCGGCGGAGGTCACGCGCCAGCCCTCGCGGGTGAGCATCGCGGTCATCCGCTCGCGCACATCGGCATCGTCGTCCACCACGAGGACCGGGCCATCGGAGCCCGTGGCCCGGAAGCGCTCCATTGCTTCCTTCAGGTGTCCCCATTCGATGGGCTTGTGCAGGTAGTCGGTGGCGCCGAGGGAAAAGGCGAGGCTCTGCTCGTCGAGCACCGTGACCATGATCACCGGCGTCGCCCCGAGATCGGGATCGGCGCGGAGCGCCCGCAGCACCGACCAGCCGTCCATGCGCGGCATGGTCACGTCGAGGAGGATCACCCGTGGGCGCAGGGCGCGGGCGCGCTCCAGGCCCTCTCGCCCGTCCGCCGCGCTGGCCACGCGAAAGCCGTCCTTCTCGAGATAGCGGGTCAGGAGATCGCGGGTCGCGGGATCGTCGTCGATGATCAGGACCTGATCCCCCTTGGCGGTGCCGGAGGGCGCCGTTGCGGGGCCGTCATGGGCGATCGCGGAGGCGGGCTGCACCTCGACGTAGCGGGCGGGGATCCGGATCGTGAAGGTGGTGCCCTCCCCTTCGCGGCTCGCCACGTCGATCTGCCCGCCGAGCATGGTGGAGAAGGCGCGGGTGATGGCGAGGCCGAGGCCGGTGCCGCCGAAACGGCGCGTGGTCGAGGCATCGGCCTGGGTGAAGCGCTCGAACAGCTTGGCCTGCTGCTCCGGGCTCATGCCGATGCCGGTATCGACGACGCGGAAGACGAGCCAGGCGTCCTCGCGATCACCCTCGCGCACGGCTGAGAGGGTGATCCGCCCGTTCTCGGTGAACTTCGCCGCGTTGCTGAGGAGATTAATGAGGCACTGGCGCAGCTTGGTCTGGTCGGTATGGGCGAGCCCGAGATCCTCGGCGAGGTCGAGGTCGAGGGCGTTGCCCTTCTTGCCGATGAGGGCGTCCACGGTGGAGGCGACCTCGCGCACCATCTCGGCGACGGGGAAGTCCTCGGCGTAGATCTCCATGCGCTCGGCTTCGATCTTCGAGAGGTCGAGGACGTCGTTGATGAGGCCGAGGAGATGGCGGGCATTCGCCTCGATCTTGCGCATGTCGGCGAGCAGGCTCTCCTGGCCGAGATCCTCCATCTCCTCCTGCAGCATCTCCGAATAGCCGATCACCGCCGAGAGCGGCGTGCGCAGCTCGTGGCTCATGTTGGCGAGGAACTGGCTCTTTGCGCGGTTGGCCTCCTCCGCCGATTCCTTGGCGGCTTCCAGCGCCTGCTCGGCTTCCTTCCGCGCGGTGATGTCGGTATGGGCGCCGACCCATTCGCGGACCGTCCCCGCCTCGTCGAGGATGGGGACGCCGCGCACGGCCATGTGGCGCCACACGCCATCATGACGGCGGATCCGGTGCTCGATCTCGTAGAGGGTGACGTGCGAGACCGCATGGTCCCAGGCCGCCTGCGTCTTGTCGCGGTCGTCGGGGTGGATCGCGCCGAGGAAGCCGTGGCCGGCGGCCTCCGTCGGGCTCTGGCCGGTGAAGCGCGTCCATTCGGACGGGGCGACGGTGAAGCCGCCATCCGGCGGGGTCGCCCAGACGATGGAGGAGGTGGCCTCGGTGAGGGAGCGGAAGCGCTGCTCGCTCTGGCGCGTGCGCTCCTCGGTGAGCTTGCGCAGGGTCTCGTCGGTGACGACGAAGCCGACGCCGTCCACCGTCCCGTCGGAGAGTCCCGCCGAGCCCGGCAGCGGATAGACGCTGATCTGGAGATGGCGAACGCCGCCCGGCGCACTCGGGGTCGGCACGGCGACGTCGATATCGGGCGTGATCAGGCCCTTGTCCCGCGCCGCCTCGAATTTCGGACGGAGCAGGTCTTCGAGCTCCGGGATCGCGGCCCAGATCGGGCCGCCGAGGGAGGCCTGGAAACCACGCGCGTTCATCGTCTCCAGGGCGCGGTTCATGTGGCGGATCGCCAGGGTGTGGTCGAGGAAGCCGAGGCCCACGGGGGCATTGGCGAGGACTCCGTCGAGGAGCGCCGTCATACGCTGGCTGTCGCGCCGGCGCAGCAGGGCGATGCGGCCCAGCAGTCCCATCGCGGCGAGCGCCGAGGCCGCGCAGACGAGGGACAGGATCAGCCCACGCCAGAATTCCGTCGTCTCGGAGCGGGCGAGGCTGTCGCGGGCATGGTCTTGTCCGACCCGTGTGGCTTCGCGGATGCCATCCATCATCCGCTTGCCCTCCCCGGTCCGAACCAGGATCACGGCCGCGTCGAAGCCGCTGGCATCCCGCGCTTCCACCACCCGGCGGGCGAAATCGCGCTCACCCGTGATGAGGGTCCGCAATTCCCGGCGCCGGGCGGTTCCGGGATCGGCGGATTCCGATTCCAGCCGGTCGAGCTCGCCGATCTGGCCGTCGAGGGTGTCGACCGCGCGCTTGTAGGGCGTGAGATAGTTCGGCATCCCCGTCAGGGTGTAGCCGCGCATGCCCGTCTCGAGATCCTTCATGGTCGAGAGCAGGCGCTCGTTCAGCGTGATGATGTCGTGCTGTCGGGAGGCTTCCGTGCGGCTGCGCTCGGCGAACACGTAATTGGCGAGGCCGGCGGCCACGGCGACGGCGAACAGCCCGAAGGCCACCGGAGAGCCGGGGATCCCCTGCAGGGCGGTGGGAACGGCCTTGGGGCCGCGCCAGCGCCAGAGGCGGCGGGAAGAGGTCGGGGTGTCCATCGGTGCGGCTCGCGGTGATGTCGATGACGGATCGGTGGTGTGCGGGGACGGCGTTTCCGGCGGGTGCCTATCGTCGCAGCCGGTTGCCCAGGACGAAGCCGAACAGGCCCATCAGGATGATGCCGGCGGCGCCTTCGATCCCGACGAGGAGGTTGGTGAAGCGCCCGACCGGCTTGACGCCAATTTCCGGCGGGTTCGCCGTCATCATGTTGAGGGCGCTGTAGCTGAGGAGGTCGAGGGGATTGTACGTCGCGCTTCCGTTTCCGCCCTCGGGGATCAGCCCGCCGGCGATGCCGAACAGGGCGCCGAAGACGAAGATCAGGATCACGAAGGCGCGGGCGATGCGCGACAGGCTCTCCCCGTAATCGCACAGCCATTCCACGAACCGGTCGGCGACCCAGCGATAGCCCGATTGCAGGACGGGTTTCCAGGTTCTGGGTGACCGGGTCCGCCGGGCCCAGGCCGCCCGCGCCTCGGCGCCGGCATGGAGCCGGCCCATGCGACGGCCGCGCTTGTAGGCCCAGCTCGCCTCGTCATGGCTGCCGATGCTCTTCATGTTGTGCTCGATGGCGAGGTAGCTCGCCTGCGCGGCCTCGTATTCGCCCGCGATCTCCTCGCCCACCGCGCCGCCGAGCTGGTCCACCCGGAAGCGGACGCCGGTGAGGAGCGCGCCCGAGAACCGGGCATGGCGCAGGCGGCAAGACATCAGGTTGAGGCGCACGAGGTTCGTCTCGGACAGGTCGGCCCCGGAGAGGTCGGCCCCGTCGAGGGCGGCACCGGAGAGGCTGGCGCCGCGCAGGCGCGAGTCGGTGAGACGTGCCTTCTTGAGGCTCGCCCCGTCGAAATTGGCGAAGGTCAGGTTCATGTCGGCGAGGTTCGCCTCGTCGAGACGGCCCCCGTCGAACCGGCTGTAATCGGCATCCGCCCCGGTGAAATCGGCCCCCCAGAGATCGGCGCGGGCGAAGGTCGCCCCGTCGAGAAGGGCGCGCTGCATCCGGGCAAAGCGCATGGTCGCGCCGGTGAAGTCGGCATCCTCCAGCATGGCGTCGGAGAAATGCGCCTCGCCGCCGACGATGCCGGTGAAGTTCGCGCCGCTGCAATCGGCCTCGCTGAAATTTGCCTCCTCCAGGATCGCGCCCTCGAACCGGGCGGAGCGGGCCAGCGCCCCGACGAGGGAGGCGCCGGACAGGTTGGCGCCGGAGAGGTCGGCCTCGACGAGGTCGGCCCCATCGAGATGCGCGCGGCACAGGCCGAGGCCGCGATGCCTGGCGTCCCACCATGGGGGCGCCGCCGCGCCGGGCGGGATGCGCGCCAGCAGGGCCTCGCGCCCGGCCCGGAGGCCGGACAAAGCGAGCCGCTCGTCATTGGCGCGGAAGGGTTGCCCGTCCGCTTCCGCGATACGGGCCAGGAGCCCCTCGGTGGCGGCGTGGGCGGGGGTCGGATCGCGATCGGCCATGGCCTCAGCCGCGTCCCGCCCGCCCCGGTGCGGCATAGCGCAGGGCCGCGTCGAGGGCGTCGTTGAGGGAGGTCACCAGCACGTCGGCGGAGGTGGTCCGGCGCAGGCGGTCGAGGGTCGAGGGGTCGCGCTCGCGCCAGAACCCGACGAGCACCTTTACGTCGGGAAGCTCCTTGCGGGCCTGCCGGACGGTGAGACGGATCTGCGAGAGGCTGACCGGTTCGAGATAGGAGAAGCAGATCATCGCGATCTCGTCCGCGCGTTCGGGCCGCTTGTCGGCGCGCAGGTCGGCGAGCGAGGTCATCTGGGCGGCGAGGCCGTGACGGCCGAGGATCTGGCTCAGCATCAGGGTCGCCGCCTCGTCGAAGGGACCGCGGCTCGAGACGCAGAGGATCGGGGTGGCGCCGCGCCAGTTCGCGGCGAGGTCGCCCCGCGCCAGGACGATGCCGGCGCTGCTGCGATCCGGCCCGGCGGCGGCAATGGCGGCGGCGGCCTCGGCGCTGCCGGCCGAGCCCGACCGCTTGATCGGCGCGAGTTTGAGCCTGTCGACCACGGTGCGGATCGCCGCGCCGACCTCGCTCTGGCGCGACCGGTCGAGGGCCCCGCGGGCGAGGTCGTCCTGGGCGAGGCGAAGGCCCGCCAGCACGACCTCGTCGTAATAGGTCACCAACGCCCGCGCCTTCAGCACCTGCCGGCCCTGTTCGATCGCCTCGGCCGGGTCTCCGGCGAGCATGCGCTGGTAGAAGATCTCCGGGGGCGCCAGGGCGGGCTGGTCGCCGAGGATGACGTCGAGGAACCAGAGCCGGTCCACGTGGCGGCCGAGGACGACGAGACAGACGGTGATCGGTGTCGCGAGGACGAGGCCGATCGGTCCCCACAGGAAGGTCCAGACGGTGGCCGCCAGAATCACCGCCAGCGGCGAGAGGCCGGTGGAATGGCCATAGAGCAGCGGCTCGACCACGTGGCCGGCGATGGGCTCGACGATGAGGAACAGGAGCGCGGTGGCGATGACCATCGACCAGCCGGGATCCACCGCCGCCGCCAGGATCAGCGGCAGCAGGGCGCTGATGGCGCCGCCGATATAGGGCACGAAGCGCAGGATCGCCGCGAGCACGCCGAACAGGATCGGGCTCGGCACGCCGATAAACCAGAGGCCGGTGCCGATGACCGCGCCGAAGGCGATGTTGAGGGCGAGCTGCGCGAGGAAGAACCGGCTGAGCCGGTTGGTGGCGTCGTCGATGGCCGCCGTGGTGCGACGCAGGTCACCCGAGCCGGCGAGCCGGATGGCGCGGTTCCTCAGATCCTCCCGCTGCAGCAGGATGAAGATCGTGAAGAGGAGGATCAGGCCGGCGGTGGCGAGCGGGTGCAGGATCGGCCCGACGAAGGCACCGAGCGTCGTGGTGAGCGCGGCCTGCGGGGCGGTCATCACCACATGGAGCGGATTGGCGCGGCTGCCGGACCGGCCCGGAAGGTCTTCGTCCTTGGGGGGCGCGGGCTGCAGCTCCTCGCCGAGGTCCTGCACCATGTCGACGATGCGCGACAGGGTTCCACTCCCCGATGTCGCTTCCTTCACCGAGGCGATCTTCTCGCGGATCGTGATCTGGTAGCGCGGCAGGTCGGAGGCGAGCTGACCCGCCTCGGTGGTGATGAGCAGCCCGACCCCGATGATCGCCGCGAAAGCGGCCACCACGACAAGGGGCGCCGCCGCGGCGCGCGGCACCAAGGCCCGTCTCAGGAGGCGCACGGCGGGCACCAGGACGAAGCCGAGGAGAATCGCCAGGACCACGGGCACGATGATGTCGCGGCCGAAGTACAGAATCGACGCGATGGTGACGACCAGTAGGCACGAGGCCAGGATCGTGAACACCGGCATCGCCTGCCGCAGCAGGCGCGCGGTGATGGGATCGTCACTCATGGGGAATGGGTCTTCTCGTCTCGACGCGTGTCAGTGGAAGCCCCGTCCCAGCGGGAGGCGCGAAGTCTCGGATCGGACCGGCGGTCAGGCCGGGGTTTCCGCGCCGCCCAAGGCCGCGCCGATCTGGGTCAGCAGCTTGGAGAAGTCGATGGGCTTGGGGTGATAGTCGTCGCAGCCGGCCTGGATCGCCTTGTCGCGGTCACCGAGCATGGCATGGGCGGTGAGCGCGATGATCGGGATGTTCCGGGTGTCGCCGCTGGATTTCAGGGCGCGGGCCGCCGACCAGCCGTCGAGGATGGGCAGGTTCATATCGAGGAGGATCACGTCCGGGCGACCGGCGCGCGCCTGCTGCACGCCGGCCTCGCCGTCATGGGCGAGGATGACGTCGTAGCCGCGTCGCTTGAGACGGCGGGACAGGAAGTCCCAGATCTCTTCGTGATCTTCCACCAGCAGGATCTTGGCCATCAATGGAACTCCGGCATCATGTCGACCCGACGCGTCGGGTCTGCGTTTGCGTGAGCAATCGTTCGGGAGGCCAGGATTCCTCACTTTCGATCGCTTGTGGTCTGACCATCAGTTTCCGTGCCTGCCGGCCCGGTCACGACAACCTTGTCACGACGTCCCTGCCCCGCCTCCGTCGAAAGCCGGCGCCGGACAGGTCCGGGCACTCGGCGGATGGGTGGAAGAAGCATCGTCCCCTCCCCGCCCGGCCCCGAATGGTCGCTCCCCACGACGGAGCGCCCTGGTGTCAGGCGTGGTGACGAAGTGCAACGCACCAATCGGGTTTCCGGTCCTCGACCAGGACAATTCTGTCTCTGGTCACGGAGAGGATGCGAAGAAACCGGATCGGGGGCGAGGCTCGAAGGCCGCGCTAGAGCGCACTCGTGACGAGGATCGCGGCGAGGACGGCGACGGCATCCTCGGTGAAGGCCGCTGGCTTGTCCGAACCGAAGGAGGCGGCCATCCACGCCCTCGCCCGGGCGCCGCCCAGCGTCCCGATGACGGCGCCGGCCGCGCCCGCCAGGGCTCCGGCGACGGGCTGTCCCAGACCGATCCCGATCGCGCCGCCGCAGAGAGTGCCGCTCGCGATCCGTGCGGCGAATTGCACGGGCACGGTGCGGCTCGGTGTGGCCGGAAGCATGTCCGTGAAGAACTCGGCGAGCGCGAGAAGGGTGAGGATGACGGCCGTCGAGCGGTAGCCGAGAAAGGCGAGCCAGCTTCCGTCGAGGGAGATCCAGCCGAGATGCGCCGCCCAGGCGATCGCCGCCGGCGCGGTCATGGTCCGCAGACCCGCCACCATCCCGATCAACCCTGCGAGAACGATCCCGGCCATGGAGTATGTCCCGCTGCGACGCCATCGTCGAAGCCGGAAGATCGATCAGGCAGAGGCCAAGTCAAGGTGGGCCTATGGCAGCAGCCCCGAGCGAGCCCCCGGCGCGAAAAGCCCGGCCCGATGAAAACGGGGCCCCGAAAGGCCCCGTGATCCGTCACTCGCCGTCGATCTGGCGTCCGAGCTGGGCGATCGCCTTCTGGTAGACGGTGGCCGCGTTCCATCCCTGGATCGCCGCGAAGTTCGGCTCGCCCGGCTGGTAGCCCGCTCCGGCCCTCCAGCCGTGGCCTTTCAGGAAGTTGGCGGTGGCATTCAGCGCATTGGGAGCGCTGTCGAGGCTTCCGCCGGTGCTGTAGGTCAGCACGTTCTTGGGCAGGAACTGGGTGTGGCCGACCTCGCCATGGGCGGCGCCGCGGGTCGCGGAAGTGAGGATGCCGCGATCGACGAGGGTGAGGGCCGCGTAGAGCTGGTCGGTGAAGAAGTCCGAGCGGCGGCAATCGTAGGCGAGGGTCGCCACGGCGGACAGCGTGTTGATGTTGCCGCGAACCGCGCCGAAGCCCGTCTCCATGCCCCAGATTGCTAGGAGCGGACCGGCCGGCACGCCGTAGCGCTGCTCGATCGAGTCGAACAACGCTGCATTGGTCTGCTTCAACTTGCGGCCGCGGGCAACGATGGTGGGGCCGCCGCGCTTGGCCAGGAACTGGTCGAGGGTCAGGCGGAAGCTCTTCTGGCCCCGGTCGGCCGAGATGGTGGCGCCGGAATAGGAGGTTTCCATCAGCGCGGCGAGGCTCGCGGCGCTGGCGCGTCCCTTCGCCTCCTGTGCAAACTGGGTCTTCCACGCCTCGAAACCGCTGGCCGTGTTGCCACATTGGGCAGCCTGTGCCGTGCCGGCCATGCAGGCCAGGGCACCGAGGCCGGCGGCGATGAGGGCCCCCTTGTAGCCGCGTCTGATCATCCGAAACTCCTCCGTCGCGGCAGCTCTCAGGAGACCGCCAGCTTTGCCGACCGCCCTAAGCCGTTCCGCATGGGAAGGCTACAACCTTGCCGAGGTGTCGGCGCGGCCCGTACCAGTTCCCGCCAAGATGTGATCTTCCGGTTACCACCCTGATCTTCCGCGAGGCCGCTGCCCATGGCCCACGGGCCGTGATGTTCGATCGGGGCATGGAGCGCGAGACACATCCGCCCGGCTTCCTCGTGCTACCAGAACCGCGATGCGTCCAATCCTTCGCACCTCCCTGGGGTTGCCCGCTACTCTCCGAACATCGCCTCGTTATCTTTTTGAACAAACTATTGTGCAGTGAAGATCAGCGGTCGGAGATTTACTGACTGATGAAATATTTTATCACATGAAAAATAACGCATAATGAAATATCGTTAAACTGCATATTTAGAGTAATTATAATGTTTATACTCGATATTGTCAGGACGTGACTTTGATTATACTCGTCGTTCTCAAGTGTTTCAGGAGTAGACGATGCTAGACCAGACTGGACGCCTGCCTCAACCGGCGAGGCTCGACCGCCGATCCGCCAGCCGCCTTCCCTGGTTGCTCGCGGGCGGAGCCGCGCTCGTCCTCGCCGACACGGCCTGGGCCCAGAACGGCCGCGCGGCGGCGCAGGCCGCGTCCCCGACCGCCGTGTCCCTCGATCAGATCACCGTCGACGGCGATGGCCGCGGCACCATAGGGTACCAGCCCAGGCGCACCAGTTTCGGGGCCGGGTCGGACACCTCGCTCCTCGATACGCCCGCCAACATCGCCGTGGTGCCCGCCACGGTCCTGCGCGACCAGCGCGTGCTGTCCCTCGACGAGGCCTTGCGCAACGTCAGCGGCACCGCCCAGGCCAACAGCCTCGGCGGCACGCAGGAAGGCGTGATCCGCCGCGGATTCGGGACCACGCGGGACAGCTCGATCCTGCGGGACGGCCGCCGCACGGTCCTGCAGCAGAACTTCAATTACGCCATCGAGCAGGTGGAGGTGCTGAAAGGCCCCGCCTCACTCCTCTACGGCATCTCGGAGCCCGGCGGTCTCATCAACCTCGTCTCGAAACGTCCCGAATTCGCCTCGCATGGCGCACTCAACATCACGGGGACGAGTTTCGGCGGCGGCCTCGTCCAGGCCGACGTGACCGGGCCGATCGAAGGCACCAACCTCGCCTACCGGGTGGTCGGCGACTTCCAGGATTATCAATACTGGCGCAATTTCGGCGCGATCGAACGGCAGGTCGTGGCCCCGTCGCTCACCTGGAAGGGTGACGACACCAAGGTGACGGTGGCCTACGAGTTCTCGCATTACAATATCCCGTTCGACCGCGGCACCGTCTTCGATCCGCGCAACGGCCGGCCCCTACGGGTCCCGCGCGACCGCCGCTTCGACGAACGCTTCAGCCGCGTCGACGCCACGAGCCATCTCGCCAGCCTCGATATCGAGCATCGCTTCAACGACGATTGGCGGCTGCATTTCGGCTATAGTTTCAGCCATCTCGGCTATGACGACAATCAGGTCCGCGCGGTCTCGTACAATGCCGAGACGGGCTTCCTGACCCGACGGGCCGATTCCACGCAAGGCGGCGACTTCAACGCGCATGTGGCACGCCTCGACCTGACCGGACGGGTCGACACCTTCGGCCTTCGGCACGACATCCTGACCGGCGCGATGTACGAGCGGGTGGACTACTTCCGCAAGACCACCATTCGCGGCGTCAATCAGGGCGGCTTCAACGTCTTCGACCCGATCTATGGTCGCCTCGGACCGTCGGACCGGGTTTCGCTCACGGGGAGCGACGTCCGCGACCGGCTCAACAACACCAGCCTCTATCTCCAGGATTCGGTCCATCTCACCGACCAGCTCATCCTGGTGGCTGGCGTCAGCGCCCAGATCTACGACCAGCTCGCCTATGCCGGGCGGCCTTCCGTGGTCACCACCGACATCAACGGCGTGACGCCGGTTCCGCGCGCCGGGATCGTCTACAAGCTGACGCCCGATCTCTCGCTCTATGGCAGCTTCAGCCGCTCGTTCCGGCCCAACGTCACCGATCTGGAGACCAACGGCTCCCTCGCCCCCGAGGAGGGCGAGGCCTACGAGGTCGGCGTGAAGGCGGATCTCGGGCCCGGCCTCACCGTGACGGGAGCGATGTTCGATGTCGAGAAGGCCAACGTGCTGGTCACCCAGGTGGTGGACGGAACGCGGATCGCCACCACCGCCGGCAAGGCCCGTTCGCGCGGGTTCGAACTCGACTTCGCCGGCCAGATCCTGCCCGATTGGGCGGTGATCGGCAGCTACGGCTTCACCCAGGCGCTCGTGACCGAGGACCCGGTGCTCGCGGGCAAGGAGCTTCAGAACACGCCGCGCGTGACGGCGTCCGCCTTCCTCACCCACCAGTTCGGCGCGGTGAATCAGGCGGCCGAACTCGGCTCTCTGCGCCTCGGTCCTGGTTTCCTCGAGGCCGGCTTCGGCACCCGCTACATCGGCGAGCGGCCGGGCGATGCCGCCAACACCTTCACCATGCCTCACTACCTCGTGTGCGATGCCTTCCTCGCCTATCGCACGGCGGTGAACGGGCGGGCGACGACGATCCAGCTCAACCTCAAGAACCTGTTCGACGAGACCTATTATACGTCGTCTGCGGCCAGCAACCTGCTGGTGGCCGTGGGCGAGCCGTTCTAGGCCATGGTGACGGCACGGGTGACCTGGTGACGGCAACCTGCCGATAGGCCGATCTCATGATCTGCCCCGATGGCGACGGGCCGGATACCGCATCCGGCCCGTCGCCATCGTCAGAAGGACAGCCTCATCCCCGCGACCACGTTGCGCGGCGCCCCGGCGAAGACCGAGCCCGGGGTGGCGGCGAGCACACCGGCACCGTTCTGCAGGCCGCTCGTGGTGTTGAGGGTGTTCGCGAGGTTCTGGGCCGAGGAGATGTAGGTCTCGTCAAAGACGTTGCGGACTTCCGCATAGAGGCTGATGCGTTTGGCGTAGCCGCCGGCGAGGTCGGCCGCATAATGCACGTTGGCGTTGACGAGGGTGTAGCCCGGCGCCTTCAGCTGGTTGGCGTTGTCGATGAAGAACCCGTCCTGGACCACCGCCTCCACATAGGCGCCGAGGCCGGCGAGCGGCCCGGTCGGCTGATCGTAGCCGATGCGGGCGAGGAGCTGGTGGGCGGGCACCCCCGGAATGGCGTTGCCGGCGCGGTCGAAGAGCGTCGTGATCGATCCTCGTCCAGGGCACGTGAGATTGACCAAGCAGACGCTGAGCTGCTCGGTGTAATTCGTATAGATCTGGTCGTCGAACGTGTAGGCGGCCACCGCCCGCCATCCGGGTGAGAAGGCCCAGTCGGCCGCGAATTCGATGCCGCGATGCTCCGAGGCCGGGGCGTTGAACGTGTAGCTCAGGAACCCGGCGCCGGGGGATTGCGAGACGAGCTCGTTGCGGAAGAACTCGTAGAAGCCGGTCAGGCTGAGGCGCAGGTTCTCCGTGGGCGTCCAATCAGTGCCGAGGTCGAATCCGAGATTCTCCTGGGTCTGGAGCTGGGTGTTGCTGCCCGGAAGACCGGCGGGTGTGATGAACAGGTTGCTCGCCGCCGGCGTGGTGTAGCCCGTGGCGGCCCGCCCCCGGAACGCCCAGGCGCCGTTCGGCCGGTAGACCAGGGCGAGTTCGGGGGCGACGTTGAGGAAGCTGCGGTCGGTCGTGGCCACCGTCGTCGTCCGTGCCGTCGCCGAATAGCCGTAGGCGAGATTGTGCCCGGTGATGGTGGTGTTCTCCGCCGCGATGCCGAGGACACCCGTCCATTGGTCAGACAGTGCGACCTCCGTCCGCGCACGGCCGCCGAGATTCGATTGCACCGCCTCCTGCTCGCCGATCAGCGCGCCGAGAGTCGGCCCGCCATAGGGCGCGCGGTTGTATGTCGTGATGTGGTTGTCGATGGTGTTGTAGGCGAGCGCCACGTAGCCCACCGCCGGGAGACCGAACAGGTCGCCGCGCCGGGTCAGGTCGGTGAGGAAGTTCCAGGACGGATAGGAGCCCCGCGACGAGGTCGTATAGAAGGGCTGGTTGAAGTTGCGCTCGTCGAAGCCGAGCTGCGTGCGCCACGTGGTCTGCGCGTCGATATCGTGCTCCCAGCGCGCCGCCACGATGGTGCGGCGGTCCTTGCGGCCGAAGCCGCCTTCATCGGCCGTGACGGGGATCCTCGTGCCGTAAGCCCCATTGGCGAAGAGCCCGGTGAGGGTGCAGCCGGGGGCCGCGGTGGCCGCCGCCGCGCAGCCGCGCTGGTAGGGGTTGATGCCGAACTGGTCGAGGGAGGAGCGGGCGGGAAGGTCCGCGTTCACCTGGTTGTTGATCACCTTCAGGGTGAAGCGGTTGTCCGGGGTCGGAGTGTAGCTCGCCAGCAGGTTGATGGTCTGGGTGTCGTAGGAGGAATGGTCCTGGTAGCCGTTGCCGCGCGCGTCGCTGGCGAACAGGCTGATCTCCACCGGACCGCTGACGCCGCCGACGGTGAAAGAGTTGCTGAGATAGCCGAAGCTGCCGGCATCGGTGCCGATCTCGTAGCCATCGATCTCGCGGCCGGTGCGGGTCCGGAACGCCAGCGCGCCGCCGGTGGCGTAATTGCCGAACAGGGCCGATTGCGGACCGCGGAACACGTCGATGCGGGAATAGGCGCGCGGATCGACGAGGTCGAAGCGGGAGGCGCCGTCCGGCTGCGTCAGGATGAACCCGTCCTCCAGGACCACCATGTTCTTGGTGACGCCGGTGGAGCGGGCGTTGTTGCCCCGGATCGAGATGACGACGTCGCGCGCGCCGTTGCCCTGGCGCACGGTGATTCCGGGGCTGTTGACGAGCACCGAGCCGATATCGCTGGCGGGTCGGTCGCCGATCGTGCCGCTGCGCCCGACCTGGGTCACCACCTGCCCCACGGGCTGCTCGATGACGCTGGGGGCCGAGCCCTGGGGCGAGGCGACGCCGAAGCCGCTCCGGCCGGCCTCCCCGACGACGGAGAGTTCCGGCAGGGTGACGCCGTCCTCGGCGGCTTGCGCCAGGGCGTCGGCGCCCGCGAGCGGCAGGGCGGCGAGGGCGAGGAGGGCGCGCCGGGCGCCGCTGCGGCGTGGGGCGTGAGGGGGACGGG
>NZ_VMOA01000054.1 GCF_020662345.1 Methylobacterium sp. W2
CCATCGCTGCCGCCAAGATGGGGTGGGATCTGTTCTCGTTCGTAAGGGGCATGCCACGATGATCTGGCGCTATTTCGGCTATGCCTGTCTCGGGATCATCTCAGGGGCCATTCTAACGATCGCCGCTACGTTCGCCTACTACGCGCAAGACCGGCACATCCCGGTTGAGGTGAGTCGCACGGAGGTGCTGACGCCCGTCGTGAAGCCAGGTGGCAAGCTCATCATCCGGCAGACTGTGAAGTACCTGCGGGACTGCCGAGGGCACGTCGACCGCGTCCTCTACGACGCTCACACGCATCGGAAGTGGCTGGCGGACGTGGACTACGAGCGCCCGCCGCGCGGCCTCGGCGAGCACGTCATCACCTTCGTCGAGGACGTGCCGAGCTACTTCGAGGCCGGGGATGCCAGCTACCGTGCGGTGCCGGTCTACTCCTGCAACCTCGTCCATCAGTACGTTTGGCCGCTGACGCGGGACGAGACGGTGGTTCGCTTCAAGGTGGAGGGCGCGCCATTTTGAGATTGGATAAAGTGGATCGGCCGCCGTAAGCGAACGTAAACCATTACTGTTTTAGCGTTCGTCGCTCATTTTTGCATACGCATCGGGCAATTTTAATCAATCGGGGGATGCGGTCATGGCTTCAGTTTCGTTTACATATAATGGCGATTATGATCCCGGTAATACGGTAGTTTTAAGACAAAATGCACTAAACTATTATGATGGGCCAGGCGGAAATCATACATTAGGCCCCTTTTTCAATGATCGATATATTATGAATGACGATGGTGTTTATGGCATCTATGGTACGTACTTTATCGATAGTCAACGTTTCGACGGCGATCCTGCAGATCAGTCCAACAAGATTATGACTGGATCTGAATATTCAATCTCTCTGGATTTATCGGACAATACAGGGTTTTTGTATATAACTGGTAGTAACTTCGGCGACATTTTGCGCGCGGGTTCTGGCGCAGACACACTGAACGGTGGGGGAGGCAACGATATCCTCGACGGAGGTGCAGGGGCAGACATCTTTGACGGCGGTACTGGCATCAACACAATTACGTATGAGCGCTCTTCCGAAGCCGTCGTAGTTGTGCTTTCGGACGTTGGCCATTTCGGAGACGCTGAGGGCGACACGTATAGCAACATCCAGAACATCACAGGGTCGAGCTTTAATGATTTCCTCCAAGGCGATGATGGCAATAACGCTCTACGCGGGAACGGCGGGAACGATGCCTTGCTAGGGATGGGAGGCAACGACCGGTTAGTCATCTCGGGCAATGCTACTTTGACAGAAGGAATGGGCGCCCCGATGCTGGATGGCGGCGACGGTAAAGACAGTCTTTTCTTCGTTGCGGGCGAACTTGACTTTGCTTACGTTGAGTTAAGCAAAGGTAGCATCGGTAATATCGAGCAGATATACGTGCGGGGCGGCGTTCACATCGATATGAGCGCAGTTACGGAAGGCCAGAGTGTCACCTCCCAGTCCACGTTAGGCCATCATGCCGAGATCCTTGGTACGTCCGGCGCGGACCGTATCACGGCCGGCAAGGGCGGAGATGCGATTGACGGCGGAGCTGGGGGCGACAAACTGTTCGCGGGCTCGTCCTCGGATACCTTCCATTACCAAGCCGGCTTCGGACGGGACAATGTCTACGGCTTCGACGTCAACGCGGACCATATTGCCGTACACATCGCCGGGGCCACTGGAGCGACGCTCAAAGAGTTTCACAACGGCCAGGACACCATCGTCACGTTCGCGGGCGTCGAGGGCACCAACAAGATCATCCTGCACGACGTGACCGTTGCCCAGATTGAAGCCGGCCCCAGTGACTTGTTCACGTTCGGGGCTTGACGCTGGTATACCAAGAGCGGGAGGATAGGTTCACTCCTCCCAAGGGGTGCTCCTCCATCAAGCCATCACTCCACCCGCCCGGCTCACGCCGCGGCGGGTTTTTCGTACGGCATCGGACCGCAACGCTAGGCGTGATGCATCATTGGGATGCATGGCATTTTACGTATCCTGCGATAGGGCAAACCATATGGTGGCTCGGGCTGAAGCGTGGCTCACGGAAGCTGACATGGCCTGGATGAGCGAGCTGCGTTTGGCATTCGGTGCCAAACGGATCGATGAAATGGCCTCGCGCCCCGCAGGGCGAGGCGAGGAGGGTAGTGCCCTGCGTCATAGCTTCGAGACACGCGAGCGGATGGCAGCTGACTGGCGGGCCGTGCAGGGGCTGTAGGGCTGATATCGCCAACCTAACGCCCACGCATAGCCGTCCCCGGATACACGACGACAGACCCGCCTGGCTCTGCGCCCGGCGGGTTTATCGCTTGGGCCGGCAAACTGCAGCGTTGCCCAACGGACACGCGGTGCTCTTGCACACGGCGTACCACCTATTATCTGTGGCGTGGAACTTATCACCGTGATAAGTGCTTCGCATAACGCCGGGGGAACGGGTGGCGAAACTTCAACCATGGAAGCCAGCGGATGCGACCGACGAAATTAGAAAACTGGCGAGGAGCGACAAGCTCAATCTGACGTTTTCTGGACATGCTCGCGACCAACTCGACATCCGCGACCTGTTCATCGGCGATGCATCCTACGTGCTGAAACATGGTTTCGTTTACGAGCACCCGGTCGAGGCGACTCGACCAGGATTGTTCAAGTACCGCATCGAAAGCCGATCGCCCAACTCGGGCAATCGGATAGTGCGCGTCATCGCTGTACCCGACCCCGGCGCCAATCTTATCAAACTGGTCACCGTAATGTGGAAAGACGAGAAGTGAGGGATTGGTGCAGGAGATAAAAAAGCAAGTTTTGGGGCCACTCTTGGCCCCCACGGATAGAACGAGGGAACCTATGAACGCTTATCGCTACAAGGAGAGCGGTCTCGACAATGTCTACATCGAGGGGGTGAACCTCGTCGAAGATGACGCTGGCGAGGAATGCGTGACGATCCCAAACATCAATGGCCTCCACATGGCCATCGCCCACGGGATCGTAGACAAGCGCTCGGCCATCACCGGGCCTGAGCTCCGCTTCCTGCGTACCGAGATGGGCCTCACGCAGGCGCAGCTCGCAGCAATGGTGCATCGGGAACCGCTGGCCGTAAGCCGGTGGGAGCGGAACGAGATCGAGATCGATAGCAATGCTGAGGCGATCATCCGCCTCGCGGCAATCGATGCGCTCAAGCTTCCGCGCGAGGCTGGCGTGCGCGAGATCGCTGGCTGGTGCGTGCCTAGTGCGGAGACCGCACCGCTGCGCATCGATGGGTCCGACCCATCGAACTATAAGGTAGCCGCGTAGGACCACTGTACGTTCAGCAAACGATCTTCCACCACACTCAAATCAGCCCGGCCGGATCACTCCGCGCCGGGCTTTCGCGTTTTTCGAGCTAGGAACGTCTACACCTGACGGTATCCGTGGCCGGGAACGACTGCCAACGAAATCAACGGCTTGGCGTAAACCAGTGGTTAAGAGCGCGGCCGGGGATCGGCAGGTGCGGTCAACCGGGATCGCGGTCACGATGGACGATCCCGCCCCCGTTCAACCGCAGGGCCTCTATCAATCTCAGGTTGCCAAAAATTCCCGCAGGGCGTGTCTAGCGCTTCCAATCACGCATTTCAGCGGCTAAGTTGCGGCGGGTACCGTGGATTACCGAAGATTTATAAACCTCAGGTAAATTCGGTGCGAGGGCGATTCCATCCTCGTGTCGGTCCACGGTCACACGTTTCTTCGTCCTCAGCGATCCGCCCCGGCGGCCCAGGAGATCCATGCCTGCGCGCACGAGCCTTTCCACCGGCGACACGGACGGCCTCCTGGCCGCGCTCGATGCCTCGGGTGTCGTGGGCGTCTGGTCCTACGACGTCGGGGCCGGCCGGATCGTCCTCTCGGCCTCTTTCGCGGACTTGCTCGGTCTCGCTCCGGTGGCGGCGGGCGTGAGGCTCGACGTCTTCCTTGCGACGATCCTCGCCGAGGACCGACTTCGCGTGGAAAACGCGCTGCATGCCGCCATCGAGGCGGGCGGCCTGTTCGAGATCGTGTTCCGAACGGTTCGAGGCGAACGCCGGCTCGGCCTGCGCGGACGGATCGACGGGGGCGAGTCCGCCGGGCGGGCGAGAGGCCTCGGCATCGCCATCGATCACACCGAGGACGGGGTGCCACTCCACCGGCCCTGGCAACGGGCCGAGCAGGCGGCCAACCGCATGGCGGAGCACGCCATCGCCCTGCACGACCTCGCGGCCGACCTCCACCAGCCGAGACTGGCGGCCCTTCTCAAGGATCTGATGCAGGAGATCGGCTTCACCTTGGCCGGCCATCTCGAGAAGGGCGAGCGACCGCGCAATCATTGAGGGCGAGGATTCTGCCTAATCCGCTGGCCCGCGCAGGAGGTAGATGTCCATGATCCAGCCGTGGCGCGCCCTCGCCTCGGCCCGGACGCGCCGGATCTCGGCGGCGACGTCACCGAGGCGGCCCGAGAGGATGATCTCGTCGTCGCTGCCGAGATAGGCGCCCCAATAGATCGTCAGGTCCGGGTCGAGATGGGCGAAAGTCGGGTCGCCGTCGAGCATCACCACGGTGGTGTCGGCCTCGGCGGACAGTCCCCCTGCGATCTGGCGCCCGGTGGTGATCTGGACCGGAGCGCCGATGCGGTTGAGGGCGATGCGGTGGCTCGCCGCCAGGGCCTGGACGCTGGTGATGCCGGGAATCACCCGATGGTCGAAAGCGAGGCGCCCCCGCGCCACGATCCGGTCGATGATCCGCAGGGTGCTGTCGTAGAGAGAGGGGTCGCCCCAGACCAGGAAGGCGCCGGTGCCGTCCTCGGGAAGCTCGCGCGCGATCATCGCCTCGTAGAGAGCCGCGCGGGCACCGTGCCAATCCTCGACAGCGACGCCGTAATCGGCCGGATTGCGGTCGCGCTCCGGGTCCTGCGCCTCGACGATGCGGTAGGGGCGGTCCTCGATGTAGCGCTCGCAGATCTCCCGGCGCAGGGCGACGAGGTCGGCTTTCTCGCCGCCCTTGTCGAGGACGAAGACCACATCCACCGTGTTCAAGGCGCGGATCGCCTGGATCGTGACATGCTCCGGATTTCCGGTACCGATGCCGATCACGAGGATCTGTCTCACGCGTCTAGCCTTCCGAGTTGCGATCGGCCCTGTCGCGGGCGCATGCCCTATGCTACGCTCTGCGCCGACATGAAACCCTTCCGGCGCAATCTGGACCGGAGCCTTGCGCTCTGGCTGATGACGGTGATCCTCGCGATCGCCGGCTTCGGCATGTCGTCGCCCGCGAGCGCCCATACGGGCCATGGGCACGATGGCGGTGCCCCTATCGAGCGGGTTCAGGCTCCGATCTCCCTCGACGCGCTGGCGGTCCAGGCGGATGTCGTCGCTCCCGGCATGCAGGTGATCGTGTCCGTCCTGCGGGCCGAACCCCATCTCGGCTGTGCCAGTCCCTGCTGCACCGGCCCCTGCGGAGCCGCCTGCTGCTGCGCCATCGGCTTGGCACCGGCCGAAGGGGATGCCGCATCCGCACCCGGCTTGACCAGTCCCGTTCCCGTGGGCGCCATGTCCGCCCGCACGGACGTCGCCCCGGATTCCCCGTCCGAACCACCGAGACCCTTCGCCTGACGTAACGACGGCGTTCCGCGCCCGGCTGCCTGCCGGCGCCGCGCGGAAAGCCGTCCCTGCTTCATCGGCGTCGAGGTTCTCCCATCATGTCCATCGTTTTTCCGGCAGCCCTGCGCTTCGTCGCGGCGTGCGCCATCGCCTGGGCGGGCTTGTCCGGCGCGGTCCTGTCCCATGAGGGCCATTCCCACGGAGACGAGGCCCCTGCCCTGCCCGTTGCGGCGGCGGCGCCGCGCGCCGAGGCGAAGTCGGAGCGCTACGAACTCGTCGCCACCGTGCAGGGCCACGATCTCGTCTTCTATCTCGACACGTTCGAGACCAATGCGCCGGTCACCGACGCCACCCTCGCCCTCTCGACGCCGGACGGGCGCAGGAAGGCCGAGCTCCAGGCCGATGGCAGCTACCGGCTCCCGGCGCCCTGGCTGGAGGAATCCGAGCACCACGACCTCCTCGTCGCGGTGACGGCGGAGGGCAGCACCGACATCCTTTCCCTCGATCTCGACCTGCCGGCCGCCAAAGCCGCGGCGGCGACGTCCGAGTCGGCGACCGCCGCCTCGTTGGTCGAACGCCTGACCCACCAGCCGCCCTCCGTCACCGCCGCCGGGGGCTTCCTGCTCGGCCTCGGCGCCGTCGTCCTGTTCCGGCGTCGGCGCACGATTCCCATCGTCGTCGTCCTGGCGGTCACGGCGACGATCGTGCTGGGCAGCGCCGCCCTCGCCCATGAAGGCCACGATGCCGCGCCCGCCGAGGGGGGGATGATGGCGAGCCCTCCCTCCGGCGGCGCCGACCGGGCCAGACGCCTGGGCGACGGATCGATCTTCGTGCCCAAATCCCTGCAGCGGCTTCTCGTCCTGCGCACCGCCGTGACGGCGACGGAGAGCGTGGCCCGCACCGTGGCCCTGCCCGGCCGGGTCATCGCCGATCCCAATGCCAGCGGCGTGGTGCAATCCTCCGTGGGCGGCCGTCTGGCCCCTCCGGCGAACGGCTTCCCGCGTCTGGGAACCCGCGTGACCCGCGGCGAAGTGCTCGCCACCGTCACCCCGCCGGTCCAGGCCGTGGACGTCTCCGACATGCGCCAGCGCCAGGGCGAACTCGACCAGCAGATCGCGATCCTCGACCGGCGCGTGATCCGGTTCGAGCGTCTGGCGGGGACCGGCGCCGTGGCCCAGACCCAGCTCGACGATGCCCGCTCCGAACGCGACGGGCTCAAAGACCGTCGCGCCGCCCTCGACACGGTCCGCGGCTCGCCCGAGGCCCTGGTCGCGCCGGTGAACGGGGTCATCGCCGAGGCGAGCGCCACGGCGGGCGCCATGGCCGCCCCCGGCACCGTCGTCTTCCGCATCGTCGATCCGGGCAAACTCTGGGTCGAGGCGCTGAGCTTCGAGGCCCTGGCCCCCGAGGGCGCGGCGACGGCGCGGCTCGGGGACGGGCGCGGCATGGCGCTGACCTATCGCGGGGCCGGTCTCGCCGACCGCAACCAGGCCGTGCCGGTGCAATTCGCGGTGGCGGGCGATCCGGCTGGCCTGCGGCTCGGCCAGTTCGTCACTGTCCACGCCCCCTTGACGGGGGAGCGGACCGGTCTCGCGGTGCCGCGCTCCGGCATCCTGCGGGCGGAGGGCGGCAGCGTCGTCTACGAGCATGTCGGCGCCGAGCGCTTCGTGGCGCGCACCGTCCGCACCGATCCCGTCGACGCCGAACGCACGCTCATTGCCGGCGGTCTGGAGCCGGGACGGCGCGTCGTCGTCCAGGGCGCCGAACTCCTCGACCAGATCCGCTGAGGAGAGAGCTCATGTTCGGCCTCATCGTCGCGCAATCCCTGCGCAACCGCCTGCTCGTCGTGGCGCTCGCCTTCGCCCTGGTCCTCACCGGCGCGCTGTCCCTCGCGCGCCTGCCCGTCGACGTGCTCCCCGACCTCAACCGGCCCACGGTCACGATCCTGACCGAGGCCGAGGGCTTTGCTCCCACGGAGGTGGAGCAGCGGGTGACCTACCCGATCGAGACCCGCATGAACGGCCTGCCCGGCGTCAGCCGGGTGCGCTCGGTCTCCGGCATCGGCCTGTCCATCGTCACGGTAGAGTTCGAGTGGGACACCGACCTGTTCCGCGACCGGCAGTTCGTCAACGAGAGGCTGGCGCTGGCGCGCTCGGAACTGCCGCCCAACGTGGTGCCGCAGATGGGGCCGGTCTCGTCGATCATGGGCGGCATCCTGCTCGTCGCCGTCACGTCGAAGACCGCGACCCCGATGCAGGTGCGCGAGACCGCCGATTTCACCCTGCGCCCGCGCCTGCTCTCCATCCCCGGCGTGGCGCAGGTCATCCCCATCGGCGGCGAGGTGCGTCAGTTCCGGGTCGCGCCCAATCCCGCCGCCATGCGGGCGCTCGACGTCAGCGACGAGGCTCTGGCCCGTGCCCTCCAGAATTACGGCGGCAATGCCGGCGGCGGCTATTCCGAGGCCGGCGGGCGCGAGGTCCTGATCCGGGCGCTCGGCCGCACCACCGATCTCGACGACCTGCGCAATCTCGTCGTCACGACGCCGGGCGGTCCGGTCTACCTGCGGCAGGTCGCCGAGATCGCCTTCGGGGCCCGGCCCAAGCGCGGTGACGGCGGCTTCATGGGCCAGCCCGCCGTGGTGGTCTCCATCGAGAAGCAGCCGGGCATCGACACCGTGCGCCTGACCCGCGAGGTCGAGGCGGCGCTCAAGGAGATCGGCCCCTCCCTGCCGCACGGGATCGAGGCCGGCAGCGTCCTGTTCCGGCAGGCGGATTTCATCGAGACGTCGCTTCGCAACGTGATCACGGTGCTGATCGAGGCTGTGGCCGTGGTGGCCGTGGTGCTGTTCGCTTTCCTGATGAACGTGCGGACCACGCTGATCTCGCTCGCCGCCATCCCCGTCTCGATCCTCGCCACCGCCACGGTGTTTTCGCTGCTTGGCCTCTCGATCAACACGATGACGCTCGGCGGCCTCGCCATCGCCATCGGCGAATTGGTGGACGACGCCGTTGTCGACGTGGAGAACATCCTGCGGCGCCTGCGCGACAACCGGGCGGAGGGCTTGCGGGCGGAGGGCTCGCCCCGCTCGTCCTTCGCGGTGATCGTGGACGCCTCGAACGAGGTGCGCTCCGGCATCGTCTACGCCACCATCATCATCTGCCTCGTCTTCGTGCCGCTCTTCGCCCTGTCGGGCATTGAGGGCCGGCTGTTCGCGCCCTTGGGCCAAGCCTACATCATCGCCATCCTGTCGAGTCTCGTGGTGTCGCTGACCCTGACGCCCGCCCTCTCCTCCTGGCTGCTCCCCGGCCTCAAGAGCCTCGACCATCCCGAGAGCCGGCTGATCCGCGGCCTCAAGCGCGCCAACGGGCGCCTCGTGGAGACGGCCTTCGCTCATCAGCGCCTCGCCATCGTTTGTGCGATCGTCGCGGTGGCTGCCGCCGGCTACGGCGCGGGCCGGTTGCCCCGCGCCTTCCTCCCGACCTTCAACGAGGGCTCGTTCACGGTCACCACCACCTTCACCCCCGGCATCTCGCTTGCCGAATCCGCCCGCGTCGGCGCCATCGCCGAGCGCCTGCTCCTAGACATTCCCGACGTGGACAAGGTCGGGCGCCGCACCGGACGCGCCGAGCTCGACGAGCATGCCGAGGGCGTCCATTCCACCGATCTGGAGATCCGCCTGAAGCCCGGCGGGCGCGAACGCCTGGCCATCGTCGCCGACATCAGGGGGCGGCTGTCCGTTCTTCCGGTCACGGTGAATGTCGGCCAGCCGATCTCGCACCGGCTCGACCACATGCTCTCCGGCGTCCGCGCCGAGATCGCCCTGAAGCTGTTCGGCGAGGATCTCGACGCCTTGCGTCGCACTGCCGAATCCCTGCGCGAGACCCTGTCGGGCATTCCCGGCGTCGCCGATCTCCAGGTCGAGCGGCAGGTGCGCGTGCCACAGATCGAGATACGGGTCGATCCGGCCAAGGCGGCGCTCTACGGCGTTTCCCCCGCCACAGTGGTGGAGACGGTGGGGAACCTTGCCAACGGCCGCGTGGTCTCGACCCTGGTGGACGGCCTGCGCCGCTTCGACGTGGTCCTGCGCCTGCCCGAGAGCGGCCGGTCCATGGTCGCCCTGCGCGACCTCCTCATCGAGACGCCGTCGGGCTGGGTGCCCGCCCATGCCCTGGCCGACATCGCCGAGCGCGACGGGCCCAACCAGATCCTGCGCGAGAACGGCCGCCGCCGCATCGTGGTCCAGGCCAACACCGTGCCGGGCTCCGACGGCTCGAAGGTCGCTGCCGCCATCGTGCAGGCCCTGGCACGGACGACGCTGCCGGAGGGAATCAGCGCCCGCCTCGAAGGTGCGTTCGAGGCGCAGGGGGAGGCGACCCGCCGGATCGGGCTCCTCGGCCTCGTCTCCTTCGCCCTGGTCTTCGCGCTGCTGGCGAGCCGCTACCGCTCCGGCGTGCTGGCCCTCATCGTCATGGGCAACGTGCCGCTCGCCCTCATCGGCAGCGTCATCGCCCTCACCATCGCCGGCCTGCCGCTCTCGGTGGCCTCGATGATCGGCTTCGTGACGCTCACCGGCATCGTCGCCCGCAACGGCATCCTGAAGATCAGCCACGTGCTGAATCTCGGCCTCAGCGAGGGCCTGCCCTTCGGACCCGCCCTGGTCCTGCGGGCGAGCAACGAGCGCCTCGTGCCGGTGCTGATGACGGCGCTGGCCGCAGGCATCGCCCTGGTGCCGCTGCTGGTCGACGGGACCGCGCCGGGCAAGGAGATCCTCCACCCCGTGGCCGTGACGATCTTCGGCGGCCTCATCAGCGCGACGCTCCTCGACGCCGTGCTGACGCCGGTCCTGATGCTGCGCTTCGGCGGACCCGCCTTCGCCCGCCTGCGCGAGGCGCAGGGCGACGAAACCCCCTCCCTGGTGGCGGGGGCACTGCCCTCCCCGCCCGCAACCTTCTGACGACAGGAAACTCGAATGACGAAGACAGCCCTCCCCGCGATCCTGGCCGCGATCCTGGCTCTGCCCCTCGCCTCCCCGGTCCTCGCGGCCGCCGAGCACCGCCACGAGGACGGCACCACCCATTCCCACAGCCATGACGACGGGCCGAAGACGCCGACGAAGGGCAAGGCCGCCGACACCCCGGCGACCCGTGCTTTCAAGGAAGCGAGCATGCGCATGCACGGCGACATGGAGATCCGCTATTCCGGCGACGTCGACCGCGATTTCGCCGCCGGCATGATCCCGCATCACAAGGGCGCCCTGGCCATGGCCAAGGTCGCGCTTCAGTATTCGAAGGATCCGGAGGTCCGCTCCCTGGCCGAGGCCATCGTCAAGGCACAGGAAGCCGAGATCGCGCAGATGGAGGCGATCCTGAAGCGCACCGATCCTGCCAAAAAGTGAGGTCTGCCCCGTGCGGCGTCAGGCGCGGCGGCTTCTCCGCCTGTCGCGCTCGTCGTCCAGGGCCGCCGGAACGCCGCTGAGCACACGCAACGGATGCGTGTGGACCGGGCGAAACGTCCGGGGCATCGGGCCGCAGCCGATACAGACCGCGTAGGTCCAGCGCAGCCAAAGACTGGTGTTCTCCCGGTCGATCTTGTCCTGGCGCTTTCGCGCCTCGGCGATGGCGGCCCTGACCTCGGCCGCCCGCTCCTCGCTGACGGCCTCCCGTTGCCGGGCCGTAACGGTCGGCTGGTTCTGCCCCGGCTGAGCGCCGCAGGGCGACGAAAGAATGCTCAAACCCGCAAATAACCCTAAGATCAATCGCATGCGTGCCTCCGAAATCGCAGAAGGCATTCCCCGTTTTCGCAAGGCTACGGACAAGACGGGTGGAAAGTTTCAGGCTCCTCCGCCCCGTGGAAACTGGGGACGATCGCCTCGTCTTCCGGACGGCACTTCGGGATGGGAGTGAGAAGAGGGGATCAGCCGGTCCCGTTCGTCATCGTCAGGTCGCGCCTCGGACCGACGCATGACACGGCTATCTAGACCACCAGCACATCCGCGAAGGTCAGCGCCGCCTTCGTGTCGATCACCGCGATGGCGAGGGCCGTACCGGCCCCGCTCCCATCGGCATCGTAGGAGAGGAGGCCCGTGTCGCGGTCGTAGAGAACGCGGTCATCCGCATCGAGCGACCCCGATGCGACATCCTTGAACGACGCCTCCGACAGGGGACCGGCCGTCAGTCCGGCGAAGACGTTGGCCGAGAGTGCGATCACGTCGTCGGCGAGGGAGAAGTCGCGGATATGGTCGGTGTTGGCGGTGCCGGCCTTGGTCCGGAACAGGAACGTGTCTTCGCCCGCCCCACCCGTCAGCACGTCGTTTCCCGCTCCGCCCGTCAGCATGTTGCTGCTGCCATTGCCGGTGATGACGTTGGCGCGGGCATTGCCGATGCCGTCCAGCGCCTCCGTGCCGAGAAGCTTCAAGTTCTCGACATAGGTTCCGAGGCGATGGCTGGCCGAACTCAGCACCCGGTCCGTCCCGCTCCCGGCCGCCTCCTCGATCGTGTCGAGGCCATCCGTCACATAGGTGTCGTTGCCGAGGCCGCCGCTCATGCGGTCGGATCCCTGTCCACCGTCGAGCCGGTTGGCGCCGTCGTTGCCGATGAGGATGTCGTCGCCCGACCCGCCCCTCGCCGTCTCGATGGAGACGCCGTTGGCGATGGTCACGCCGCCGGTCAGGGTTTCCGAGGTGGAGAGCCAGCCCCCTCCCCCGATCTCGGCCTTCAGGGTCGCCGCGCGCAGGTCGATCTTGGCCGCGCTCGATCCATCATAGGCGATCGTGTCGGAGCCGCCGGTATCCCAGATCGTGGTGTAGCCGCGATTGGCGTCGACATCGTCGCTGAAGCGGTAGACGTCGTTGCCGGTGTTGTGGGCACGGGCGCCGTAGAGATGCTGCAAAGCCGCGATGTCGATGGCGCCGAAGGAGCCCGGCTGGGCGTTGAGCGCGGTGTTCTCGTCGGGCTCGGGGGTGAACGGGTTGTCCTCGCCCCAGAATGCGAAAGTGTAGCCCATCACCGTATAGATCTGGGAATTGAGATTGCCGGTGCCGAAATCGCCCGGCTTGACGACGCCCGGCAGCTTGCCGTTCTCTCCGTCATGGGGGTGGCCGAGGCCCAGGCTGTGACCGATCTCGTGGATCCAGGTTTCGGAATAGGTGCCGAGGCGAACCACGTCGGCGGCCCCTTTCACACTGTCCGGGTTGATGCCCACCGCGGTTTCCAGCGAGGTCACGCCCGGGGAGGGCGTACCGGATTCGCCGCCTCCGCCCACATCGAGACGCTGGATCAGCTGAGCCTGCTCCACCGTCCCCTCGACGAAATCGACCGCCGCGAAGCCGCTGACGTTGTCGTAGATCTCTTTGTAGAACGCCTTCCAATCGCCTTCGTCGAAATCATCGATCCCGTTCGCATCGATGTCCTGCGCCTTGAACCCGTAGGTCAGGGTCGCGGCGTTCCAGGCCCCGCCGATGATGAGGCTGTCCACGACGGCATTCCCCGTCAGGGCGACGGGTTTGAAGAGGTCGGCCATGGATCGATCTGTCCCGTGGGGAGAAGAAGCTTGGCCGTTTAATCTGGCCGGGCCAGTCCCTAATCACGATGGCATGTCATAAACAATTGTTGGTCGCGCCCGTCGGTGGCGAACCGTGCGATGCGGTAGGGGTATGCTTTACAGGGGCTGAGGGAGAACCGGCGCAAGTGCGCTAAATCCGCGTTCATCCACCCGCAAAGGCGTTCAGCCAGCCGAGCCCGTCCTCGGTTCGGCCACGCGGATTGTACTCGCACCCGACCGAACCCGAATATCCGAGCCGGTCGAGTTCGGCGAAGACGAAGGCGTCGTTCACTTCGCCGGTCCCCGGCTCGTGGCGGGCCGGCACGCCGGCGACCTGGACATGGCCGATGATCGGCAGCAGGCGGGCCAGCCGCGTGGTCACGTCGCCGTGCAGGATCTGGCAGTGGAAGATGTCGAACTGGAGCTTGAGGTTGGTGAGACCCTCCGCGCGCAGGTCCGCCACGAGATCGGCTGCGGCCTCGACATCGTCGAGGAAATAGCCCGGCATGGAGCGGCGGTTGATCGGTTCGATCAGAAGATCGAGTCCGTGGTGGGCGAGACGTCCGGCGGCGTGGCGCAGGGAGCGGCGATAAGCCTGCCCGGCGCGGCTGTCGCGTCCGTCTGCCAGGCCCGCCATCATGTGCAGGCGCGGGCAGCCGGTCGCCAGCGCATAGGCGAGCGCCGTCTCGATCCCGGCGGCCGTCTCGTGGAAGCGGTCAGGCAGAGCGGCGAGGCCCCGCTCGCCGGTCGTCCAATCGCCCGGCGGCATGTTGAACAGAACGAGGTCGAGCCCGTGCGCGGCGAGTCGCCCGGCGATCGCCTCCGGCGAATGCGCGTAGGGGAACAGGAACTCCACCGCCGTGAACCCGGCACGGGACGCGGCCTCGAAGCGGTCGAGGAAGGCGTGTTCCGTAAAGAGCAGCGTCAGGTTCGCGGCAAAGCGCGGCATGGGAGGGCTCCATCGTGGCAGGTTCCCGTCTGGGACGCCCTCAATCGCGGATGAGCTTGCCCGTATAGACGACGGGGCCGGTGGGCTGGCCTGTGGCCGAGCCGTTCGGCGGCTCCACCGAGACGGCAAAGACACCCTCCCCACGCCGCGCCGCATCGGACCCGGCGGGCAGGGCTAAGCGTGCGGCATCCTTGCCGATCAATCCGAGGGATTTCGGCGTCTTGTCGGCTCCCACATACCACAATTCGAGGCTGCGGCCCGCCGGCGCCTCGGCGCCGACCGGGCGCACCCGCGCGGTTCCCGCCGCCGTATCGATGCTGACGATGAGGGCGGGCGCCTCGCCGCCGCTGCTGACCACGGCGACGTAGCGGGTCTCGCCCTCCGCACCGGGGCGGGGGGCGACGGCGATGAACAAAGCGAGCCCGGCCGCCAGCGCCCCGGCTCCCGCCGCGGCGGCCCGCCACAGGCCGAGCTTGCGCGACAGGGCGGCCACGCGGTTGTCGTTCGCCGCCGGAGAGGAGGATGTCCGATGGGGCAACGCGCGCAGGATCGCCTGCCACACGCCCTCGCCCGGCTCGATCTCGGGGATGGCGGCGGCGAGGGGCGCCAGGCGACGCTCCCAATCCTGCACGGCGGCGCGTGCGGCGGGATCGACGGCGAGTTCGAGATCCATGGCGGCGCGCTCGTTGGCGTCGAGCGTGCCGATGACGTATTCGGCGGCGCGCAGGTCGCGCTCGGCGGGGTCCTCGGTCATGCCGGCCCCTCCAGGCAGCCGCGCAGGGCGGACAGCCCGCGATGCAGCCAGGTCTTGATGGTGTTGACCGGCCGCTCGAACCGGGCCGCGAGCTCCTCGCGGGAATGTCCCTCGCAATAGGCCAGCACGATGCAGTCGCGCTGCGTCTCGTCGAGGCGGGACAGGCAGGTGCGCAGGGCGTCGCGCCCGAGAATCGCAGCTTCGCTGTCATGGGGATCGGCCAACCGTTCCACCCAGTCCTCTCCGTCCTCGCTCACCGGCCCCTGGACCTCGCCCTTCCGGCGGACCCCGTCGATCGCCCGGTTGCGGGCGATGGTACAGAGCCACGACAAAGGGCGGCCCGCCTCCGGAGAGAACGAACCGGCACTCTGCCAGATACGCAGGTAGACGTCCTGGAGCACGTCTTCGGCCATGCCGCGATCCCGTTGGATACGGAGCACGATGCCGAAAAGTTTCGGAGCGGTGAGATCGTAGAGAGCCCGAAGGGCCTGCTCGTTGCCGGATGCCACGGCCGCGATCAGGCGCGCCAGTGCCGCGTCGTCACGCAAGGCTAGGAGCGTCTTCTCTGCGCGACATGATTCGACCGTTCGATCTGGCGGGAACGTTGCAGACGACTCTTAATGGAGCGGAGGCGCGCCGGCTACTGCGTGGCGCGCAATCAATGTGGATCGGCGCACCTCTCCCTCAGAGCCGAGATACGCAAGGGTGATGGCAAGGCTGAAGGGATGGGTGTTCGACGGGGAGCCGGCGACCTATCTCCCGTTTCTGACATCGGGTGCAGGACAAGGACACGGGATTCATGACGTCGCACGGAGACTGGAAAATTCCCGCCGCCGTGCAGCCCAAGGCCGGCGATTACGCGTACGACCTCGACAGGGCCCTGTCGGCGATCGTGTCGCTCTCAACGCGCATCCCGCCGGAGGCGTTCACTGCCGAAACCCTGGGCACGGAACGGGCCGGCAACGGCGTGGTGATCCGCGAAGACGGCCTCGTCCTTACCATCGGCTATCTCGTCACCGAGGCGGACAGCGTCTGGATGACGACGCATGACGGACGCTCGGTCCCCGGCCACGTGGTCGGTTTCGACGCCGTCACCGGGTTCGGCCTCGTCCAGGCCCTGGGCGACCTGGCGCTGCCGCCGCTCCCCATCGGGCGCTCGGCCAGCCTGAAGATCGGCGACAAGGCGGTGGTGGCCGGAGCCGGCGGACGCACCCGCTGCGTCGCCGCCGAGCTGATCGCGCGGCAGGAATTTGCAGGTTACTGGGAATACGTCCTCGACGAGGCCTTGTTCACCGCGCCCTCGCACCCGCATTGGGGCGGCACAGCGCTGATCGGCCCGGCCGGCGACCTTCTCGGCATCGGCTCCCTGCAACTGCAGCAGGGCGGCGCGGAAGGCCCCAAGGCGATCAACCTCGTGGTGCCCATCGACCTGCTGCCGCCGATCCTCGAGGATCTGACCACCCGCGGGCGGGCGGACCGCCCGACCCGGCCCTGGCTCGGCCTCTATGCCAGCGACAGCGACGGCACGGTGGTGGTGATGGGGCTCGCCGATGACGGCCCCGCCGAGAGTGCGGACCTGCGCGTCGGCGACGTGCTCGCGGCGGTGGCGGGCGAGCCGGTGGAGGATCTCGCCGGGTTCTTCCGTCAGGTCTGGGCCCTCGGAGAAGCGGGGGTGCGGGTGCCACTCACGATCGAGCGCGACGGACGCCCGATCAAGCTCGTCGTGACGTCGAGCGACCGCGAGCGTTTCCTGGTCTCGCCCCAGCTGCATTGATCGGGACGGGGCGCGGGTCTATCCCGTGCCCATGACGGACCGCGCAGACACCTCCCCCATCCACATCGTCGGCGGCGGCCTCGCCGGGTCCGAGGCCGCTTGGCAGATCGCCGAGAGCGGCCATGCGGTGGTGCTCCACGAGATGCGACCGGTGCGCGCCACCGAGGCGCATCACGGTCAGGATCTGGCCGAGCTCGTCTGTTCGAACTCGTTCCGCTCGGACGACGCCAACGGCAACGCCGTCGGCCTGCTGCATCAGGAGATGCGGACGCTCGGCTCGCTGATCCTGCGCGCGGCCGACGCCAACCAGGTGCCGGCCGGCGGCGCGCTTGCCGTGGACCGGAACGGGTTCGCGGCCGCCGTCACCGCCGCCCTCGAGGCGCATCCTCTCGTCACCATCGCCCGCGAGGAGGTTGCGGGCTTGCCGCCGGAGGAATGGGGCCGGACCATCATCGCCACCGGCCCCCTCACCTCCCCCGCTTTGGCGGAGGCGATCCGTGGCCTCACCGGGGCCGAGGCGCTGGCCTTCTTCGATGCCATCGCGCCCATCGTCCACCGCGACTCCATCGACATGGACAAGGCCTGGTTCCAGTCGCGCTACGACAAGGTCGGACCGGGCGGGACGGGCGCCGACTACATCAACTGCCCGATGAACCGCGAGCAGTACGACGCTTTCATCCAGGCGCTGATCGCGGGCGACAAGATCGGCTTCAAGGAATGGGAGGCGACCACCCCCTATTTCGACGGCTGCCTGCCGATCGAGGTCATGGCCGAGCGAGGGCCCGAGACCCTGCGTCACGGCCCGATGAAGCCCGTCGGCCTCACCAACCCGCACGATCCCACCGTGAAGGCCTGCGCCATCGTCCAGCTGCGCCAGGACAATGCGCTGGGTACCCTCTACAACATGGTCGGATTCCAGACGAAGCTGACCTATTCCGAACAGGTCCGGGTGTTCCGCACGATCCCCGGGCTGGAGAATGCCGAATTCGCGCGTCTCGGCGGCCTCCACCGCAACACCTATCTCGATTCACCCCGCCTCCTCGACGCGACGTTGCGCCTAAGAGCGCGGCCGAGCCTGCGCTTCGCCGGACAGATCACGGGGTGCGAGGGCTATGTCGAGAGCGCCGCCATCGGCCTGATGGCGGGCCGCTTCGCCGTTGCCGAGGCCCGCGGCGAGACCCTGGCGCCGCTCCCCGCCACTACGGCGCTCGGCGCCCTCATCGGCCACATCACCGGCGGTCACATCGCCGCCGAGGAGGCTGGGAGCCCCCGCTCGTTCCAGCCGATGAACGTCAATTTCGGCCTGTTTCCGCCCCTCGCCCATGCCCCGAAGGGCGAGGGCGGCAAGCGCCTGAAGGGGCCGGAAAAGGCGGTGGCGAAGAAGCGCGCCTATACGGACCGGGCGCGGGCGGATCTGGCGGCGTGGATGGGAAGCGAGGCGGTGTCGATCGCGGCGGAGTAGACGGCGCGTGGGCATTCCCCTCTCCCCGCGTGCGGGGCGAAGGGACTCACAGCGGGACTCGGCTTTTTCAGCGGAACGCTTTCGGCCCAGTTCGACCGGACGCCCACCATCTGCAATTGCGCCATCGGGAAGGCGCCGTTGGCTGTGGATCAGTCTACGATCAATCGCGCGGTACGGGCTCGGTGCGGCGCGGGTGGCGCCGGTCGAAATCCATCGCCGCGAGCTTGAGCGCGGACAATCCACCAACGATGAGAAGGGCGGCGAGGCCGGCGATCTGCAGGGAGAGCGTCATCGAGCTTCAATCCTCACTGCGCATGAATCGGAGGGCAGCGTGACCCGCTAAATGTAGTGCGAGGGCCGCGAAAATCAAAATCCAATGTCCGCCGCTGAGCACGCCATACTGGCCTTGCGCGAGCGGCACGACGAAGGCGGCGCCGAACGTCGCGATCGACAAGGCGTTGAAGAGCGTTGCGAGAAGCTTGACGTGCTCGTTGAACCGCTTGGCAACGAATTTTCTTTTGCCGTCTTCGGTCACGCGTCCCTCCGCGGCTGCGCTGCCGATATCTCTTGATCAGACCGGATCCAGCGAGAAGATGCGCCGGCCCGGCCGGTGGCCCTCGTCGCCGGTATCGCGAAAACCGGTCTTGAGAAGGAGGCCGCGCGAGGCTTCGTTCTCGGGCCGGCACTCGGCCACGATGAAGCGGTGGGGGAAGCGCTTGCGCAGGATCGCGATGGCCCCCGTCACCGCCTCGCTGCCGTAGCCCTGGCCCCGGGCGGCGCCGCCGACCCAGTAACCGAGCTCCACCGCGTGCTCGCCGCGCAGGTGGAGGCCGACCACCGCCACGAGAACGCCGCCGGCCTTGGCCCCGAGGAAGCAATCCTTGGTCGGCTTCCCCCTGCCGATCAGGCGGCGGGCATGGTCGAGGGTGAAGGGATCGGGCAGAAAATCCACCGCCCCCGTGATCGCCTGATCGTCGGTGAGGGCCTGGACCGCCTCCGCATCCGCCTGGACCAGCGGCGCGAGACGCAGGCG
The DNA here is from genome assembly GCF_020662345.1 of Methylobacterium sp. W2. Lineage (GTDB taxonomy): Bacteria > Pseudomonadota > Alphaproteobacteria > Rhizobiales > Beijerinckiaceae > Methylobacterium. Next base: position 19,135 of record NZ_VMOA01000054.1, read on the forward strand.
TGCGGTCGCCTGCGCGGGCAGGTTCGACAGGGAGTAGCGCGAGGCGAGCGTGCGGAAGAACATGGATTCCGTGGTGGAGCCGCGCGGGCACAAGGGCAAGATCCCTCTTTGCCGGAGGGCTCCTTCCTCGCGCGGCGCGACAAAAATGAAACCCGCCCCGGCATCGCCGGGACGGGTCATGGATTCAGCCTGTCGGTTCGCCCTTACGGATGGATGACCATCGCGTTGAACGGGTAGACGTAGGCCTGGAGCATCACGAGCCCGCCGACGAGGCAGGCGAGCACGATGGAGTGCCAGAACACGAAGCGCAGGATCTTGCTCTCCTGGCCGAAATAGCCGGTGGCGGTGGAGGCGACGACGATGGACTGGGCGTCGATCATCTTGCCCATGACGCCGCCCGACGAGTTCGCCGAGGCCATGAGGATGCCCGACAGGCCGAGCTGCTCCGAGGTGATTTTCTGCAGGCCGCCGAACAGGACGTTGGAGGCGGTGTCCGACCCCGTGAGCGCGACGCCGAGCCAGCCCAGCAACGTGCCGAAGAACGGGTAGAGGATGCCCGTGCCCGCAAAGGCGAGCCCCAAGGTGGCATCGACGCCCGCGTAACGGGTGAGGACGCCCAGTGCCAGCATCGCCGAGATGGTGATGAGCGAGTAGCGCAGCACCCAGATCGTCTCGATGTAGGCGGTCACGAGGCGCCAGGGCGAGAACCGCATCAGGAGGCCGGAGAGGATGGCCGCGAACAGCACGCCGGTGCCGGTGTAGGACATGTAGGCGAACTTAAAGACGGCGGGCTCCGGATGGGCGGTGGCCACCACGGGCGGCACCTTCATGATGACGTTGTGCAGGCCCGGAACCGGATAGTTCCAGATGAAGATCGGGTCGACGATGTCCTTGAAGAACTTGGTGCCCCAGATCGCCACGATCACCGAGAGGATGATCCACGGCACCCAGGCCAGCAGGATCTCGGAAGAGGTGGCGGTGCGGGTGGCGGCGGCGGCCTTGGGGCCGTCGACGGTGGTGACGTAGCCGATGGACGGATCGTTGCCGCGCAGGGCCGGCGAGGTCCAGATCACGGCCGGGCGCCAGAAGCGCAGGAACAGCACCAGGGCGCCCATGGAGACCAGCGCCGCGCCGATGTCGACGATCCACGGGTTGACGTAGTTCGAGATGCCGAACTGGGCGAGCGCGAACGAGCCGCCGCAGACGAGGATGGCGGGCCAGATCTGCAGCATTCCGCGGAACCCCGCGAACACGCAGATGAGCCAGAACGGCACCAGCACCGAGAAGAACGGCAGCTGGCGGCCGATCATGGCGCCGAGGATGTAGGGGTCGTAGCCGGTGACCGAGGCGAGGCCGGCGATGGGCGCTCCGAGTGCGCCATAGGCCACCGGCGCCGTGTTGGCGATGAGCGACAGGCCGGAGGCGGCGAGCGGCGAGAAGCCGAGGCCGATCAGGATGGCGCCAGTGACCGCCACGGGGGTGCCGAAGCCGCCCGCGCCCTCGAAGAACGCACCGAAGGCGAAAGCGACCAGCAGCAATTGGAGCCGCCTGTCGGTGGTGATGCCGGCCACCGATTGCTGCAAGGTGGCGAACCATCCCTTCTCCACCGTCAGGCGGTAGAGGAAGATGACGTTGAGGATGATCCAGCCGATGGGGAAAAGGCCGAGTGCGATGCCGTAGCCGGAGGCGCGGGTGGCGAGGTCGGCGGGCATGCCGAACAGGAACACCGCGACGCAGAATGCTAGGACCAGGGAGAGGACGGCCGCGATATGAGCCTTCACCTTGCCGCTGGCGATCATGCCGAGCAGGGCGATGACCGGCAGGGAGGCGGCCAGCGTCGAGAGCCAGGGGCTCCCGAACGGGTCGTAGACTTGATTCCAGGTGTTCACGGGCGTCGCACTCCTCGATGGCCCCGATCTCACGTCGAGGTCTTGACATCGTTGCTAGCAGAGCAGTGAGACCGGCTCAACGCGGGGAATCTTGTATTCAAAAGCTGTTGCGCGAAGGCTGCGGTTCTCGGCCGGGGCTCTCCAGGCGGGGTCCGGACCCGCGCAACCAAGTGCCGTGGCGGCGGAACATGCCGACTTGGCGACCGTTCCCAATCGTATTCATTGCGTGGCGAGACGGAGAATCATCTATGTTCATGCGCGTCGACAAACTACAAGCCGAGCTTCCTGCCCCCAAAAGGAAAGATCCCAACGCCGCCGCGGCCCTGCAGGAATTGCTGGGCGGCAAGTATGGCGAGATGTCGACGCTTGGGAACTACATGTTCCAGAGCTTCAACTTTCGCAGCAAGTCTAAGCTTCGCCCTTTTTATAGCCTCGTTGCCGCGATCACCGCCGAGGAACTGGGCCATGTGGAGCTGGTGAGCAATGGCGTCGCCATGCTTAATAACGGCCCCGACAATGACGGCGACGAGAAGGATGGCGGCGACATCTCGGGCGCGCCCTTCGAGGACATGAAGGACATTCGCCTTGCAGCGGCGTTCCTGTCGAATGGTGGCGGCGTGACGCCGGTCAACAGCAATGGCGCTTCCTGGAACAACGATTTCATCACCACCACGGGCAACGTGGTTGTCGACCTGCTCCACAACTTCCATCTCGAATGCGGCGCCCGCCTACACAAGCTGCGCGTCTACGAGACCCTGACGGACCCCACGGGCCGAGAGGTCTGCGGCTATCTCCTCGTGCGCGGTTCGGTCCACGCCCATGCCTACGCCCTGGCATTGAAGAAGATCACCGGTGTCGAGATCGAGAAGTTCCTGCCGACCCCGAACATCAACCTCGACAAGATCCCCGAATGCCAGAAGTACCTGCAGGAGGGCTCGCACCGCCGGCTCTACACCTTCAGCCCCGGCGACTACACGGAGATGGCCGGCATCTGGGGCAATGGCGAGATGGCCCTGCCGGGTGATCCGCCGGGCGAATTGTCGGTGGTCGAGGGCATGCCCGACGGCGGCAAGATCCACCAGCTCACCGGTGTCCCCTCGGCCTTCACTCCGGACTACGCCCCGCAGGAGATGTTCGAGATCGCGCAGAAGCTGACGAAGAAGGCGCGCTGAAGCCTTGGCCTCCCGACAGAGTGATGTCGGGGGGCCTTTTCTTTCATCCCGTAGGCGAGATTGCCGCCTGAGGTGCCCGCGTCAGCGGGTCTTGGAGGAGCCCTCCAGCCTGATCTGAAATTCTTGGAGCCCCCCTTCAAGGCCGCTGCGCGACGCCGCAGGGGGGATGGACAGTAGGCTTTAGGTCTTCCGCGATCCGCGCCAGAGCCGCCACAGCCGCCGCCAGCGCGGGAGGGTGATAGCGGTGTTCAACGGGTCGTAGCCCGGCCGCTCCATCATCGCGAGGCTCGGTTCCACCAGAGCCGTCGGTAGGAAGGCGGGCCGAGCGGCAGGCGCGATGGTGGCTCGCGCGTCCTCGAAGGCCTTCAGATGGCGCCGGGCTAGGGCCCGCAGGTCGGCGGTCGCTCCGAGGAGACCGGGGCCTCCACGTCCCGTGACGATGTCTTCGCGGGTGACGCCGTGATCCTTCAGGATATCGGTCGGCAGGTAGACCTGCCCGTTGCGGGCGTGCCAGGGCAGCGCCCGCAGCAATCCGACGACGCCGTAGGCGACCCCGGCATGGCCGGCGGCGGCGGCGCCCCCCGGCTCCGCTCCGTCGCAGAGGACGAGCCCGCCGAGGCGGATGAGCGAGGACGCGGTCTCGCCGCAATAGCCTTCGAGATCGTTCACCCGCGGCATCGGGTCATCGTAGAGGTCGAAGACGCGGGCATCGATCAGATCGACGAAGGGCTGGCGCCCGAGCTTGCGCCTGACGATGGCGTCATCCAACGCGGCGGCGACGGGATTGGCCTTCACGTCCCCCCTCGCCTCGCCCTGCAGCGCGTCGCGCCACCATTGCAGGCGGATCTCGCCGGCCATCGGGTTGGTGACGGCGTCGCGCACGCGGGCGATGGTGAGGCTGAAGGCGGCAAGCGCAAAGAGATGCGGCCGGAAGGCTGCCGGTGCGAACAGGGTCGCGAAGTAGCGGTCCGGGTCGCCCTCGCGGACCAGGGACTCGCAATGCTCGAAGGCGAACGCGAGGGGGTCGGCGGTTCCGGGGCTGGTCTCGGTCCTGGTCACGCGACCGCGATCATCGCGGCGGCGACCTTGCGGTTCTCCGCCATCAGGATGTTGTAGGTCCGCGCGGCGGCCCCCGTCTGCATCACGTCGAGGCCGATGCCGTTGTCCTTGAGCCAGCGCCGCAGACTGTCCGGAAACGGCGCGATGTCGAGGCCGGTGCCGATGAGGAGGAGTTCGACCGCCCCCGCCTCGGCCACGATCGGGCGCAGGGCGGTACGGTCGATGGCCTTCGCCTCCAGGACATCCCAGGCCCTGATGCCCCCCGGCGTCACCAGGATCGAGCCGCGATGCGACATGTCGGCGAAGCGAAAGCCGCCGTTGCCGTAGGCGTCGATGAGGTGGCGCCCGGGAACGAACCCATCGTGCAGGCTGCCCTCCGCCATCTCTACTCCGCCGCCTGAGGCACGCGGCCGCCGGTGGGACGGCTCTGGGACTTCACGCCCGACAGCATCAGGCCGAGATAGATCAGCACCGGGGTCGATACGAAGATCGCCGAATAGGTGCAGATCACCACGCCCGCGAGCATCACGACGGCAAAGCCCTGGATCGCCTCGCCGCCGAACAGCACCAAGGCGAGCAGCGAGAGGAAGGCGGAGGTCGCCGTCATCACCGTGCGCGACATGGTGGAGTTGATCGACAGGTTGAGCAGCTCCACCGTGGGGATGGTCTTGTAGCGCCGCATCAGCTCGCGGGTCCGGTCGAACACCACCACCGTCTCGTTGAGCGAGTAGCCGACGATGGTGAGGATCGCCGCGATCGAGGTCATGTTGAACTCGATCCGGCTGATGACGAAGATGCCGATGGTGAGCACGATGTCGTGCAGGGTGCCGACGATGGCACCGAGCGCCAATTCCCGCTCGAAGCGGAACCAGAGGTAGACGAGCACCGCGAGCACCGACAGAACGACGCCGAGCGTACCCGACTGAACGAGCTCGCCCGAGACGCGCGGCCCCACCGTTTCGGTGCGGCGGAACTCGTATTCCGCGTCGAAGGCGCCGTGCGCCTTCTGCATCACCGCCGTCTGGCCCTGCTCGCCGGGTTGGAGCGGGAAGCGGACGAGGATCTGCCCGTCGCCGCCGAGCTCCTGCACCTCGGTCTCACCGAAGCCGAAGCTGTTGGCGGTGTGGCGTACGGAGGCCACGTCGGCCGTCTTCGATTTCGCCTGCAGCTCCACCAGGGTGCCGCCCTTGAAGTCGATGCCGAAATTGAGGCCGACCGTCAGGAACAGGATCACCGTCCCCACCGACAGCAAGGCCGAGAGCGGGAAGGTGAAGCGCCGGAAGCGCATGAAGTCGACGTGCGACTCATCGGGCCAGAGGCGGAGCAGACGCATGTTCGGTCTCGGTCTTTCGTGGACGATACCCGGTCTCGGACGATCGGATCGGTGCCGCCGTCATCCCGTCATTCCGGGGCGCCGCAGGCGAGCCTGGAATTCAGAACCGCCGCCGGCGTGACGCTGGATCACCATTTGTGCGTCTGGATCCCGGGCTCCGCTCCGCGGCCCCGGGATGACGGGGTGGTGGACCAACCGATCGTATAAGAAGCGAAGCGTCCTTGTCTTGAACTCAGGGAAACGGGGCTCGGATCAGAACGGCAAAGCCTTGTTTCAGAAGGGCAGAGCCTTGGGTCGGGCGTAGTTGTACCACAGGGCGATCATCATGCGGGTGAGCGTCACCGCCGTGATGACGGTGGTGAGGATGCCGAGGATGAACACCACCGCAAAGCCCTTCACCGGGCCGGAGCCGAGGAAGAACAGGATCAGGGCGGCGATGGCCATGGTCGAGTTCGAATCAATGATGGTGGCGAAGGCCTTGTCGAAGCCCGCCTGCAGGGCCGAGACGATCGAGCGCCCCGCCCTCACCTCCTCGCGGACGCGCTCGTAGATTAGCACGTTGGAATCCACCGCCGTGCCGATGGTGAGCACGATGCCGGCGATGCCCGGCAGGGTCATGGTCGCTTCCAGCACCGACATCAGGCCGAGGATGAGGCCCACATGGACGAGGAGCGCGATGTTGGCGAAGAAGCCGAACACGCCGTAGGTGGCGAACATGAAGATGATGACGAGGGCGCCGGCGACCAGGGTCGCCTTCTTGCCGGCCTCGATCGAATCGTTGCCGAGGCCGGGGCCGACGACGCGGCGCTCCACCACGGTGAGCTTGGCCGGCAGGGCGCCAGCGCGCAGCAGGATCGAGAGGTCGTTGGCCTGCTTGACGGTGAAGTTGCCGGTGATCTGGCCGGAGCCGCCGGTGATCGGCGTGTTGATGCGCGGGGCCGAGACCACCTCGTTGTCCAGCACGATGGCCATGCGGCGGCCGACATTCTCCGAGGTCGCCTGACCGAAGCGCTGGGCGCCCTTCAGGTTGAACTTGAAGCTCACCATGGGCTCGTGGCTCTGCTGGTCGAAAGCCGGCTGCGCATCGGTGAGATCGCCGCCATCGGCCATGACCCGGCGCTCCACCGGCACCTTGCCGCCGCCTTCGTCCTTGTTGGTGAGCATGTCCACGTCGCCGGAGGGCGAATCGGCCAGCATGCGGAATTCGAGCTTGGCGGTCTTGCCGAGCTGATCCTCGAGCTGCTGCGGGTCCTGCAAGCCGGGGACCTGGACGAGGACGCGGTCGGCGCCCTGCTGCTGGATCGAGGGCTCCTTGGTGCCGCCGAAATCGATGCGGCGGCGAATGACTTCGATGGCCTGGGTCACGGCCCGGCGGGTGCGGTCGGTGAGGCCTGCATCGGTGAGCAGGAGCTGAATCGTGCCGTCGGGCCGGTCGGTGACGTCGAGGGTCTGCCCCCCGGCCTGGGCCACCATGGCGTTGGAAATCGGCTGGGACAGTTCGCGCAGCTTCGGCATGGCCTTGGCGCGGTTGGCCGGATCGGAGATGCGGATCTGGACGCCCCGCGGAATCAGCTGGATTCCGCCTTCGGGGGTGATGCCGGCCTCGCGCAGGGTGCGGCGCACGTCGTCGCGCAGACCCGTGGTCTGCGAGCGGATCAGATCGTTCCGGTCGATTTCGAGGAGGATCTGCGAGCCACCCTGGAGATCGAGCCCCAGCACGATGGCGCGCTGTGGCACGATCCAGCTCGGGAACCAGCCCGGCAGGGAGGCCATGAAGCCCTTGCGCTGCTCGGCCGAGAAGAAGCTCGGCACGGCGAGGCTGAGGCCGATGAGGATGACGGCCAGCGTCGCGACGATCTTGGTTCTCGAAAAGCGCAGCATCCGCCCGTTCCGTTTCTTCTTACGATGCCGATGTTTGCACCGGCATCTTCAAGCGGTGCACAAGGCCGCCACGCGGGACGGCCCTGGGATCTCAGACCGCCTTGACCGGGCCGCCCTTGACGCGGACTTCCGAAATCATGGTGCGGACGATCTTCACCCGGACGTTCGGGGCGATCTCGACCTCGATCTCGGAGGCCTCGTCGGCCACCTTGGTGACGCGGCCGACCAATCCGCCGGTGGTGACGATGGTATCGTCCCGGCGCACGTTCTTCACGAGGGCCTGATGCTCCTTCACGCGGCGCTGCTGCGGGCGGAGGATCAGGAAGTACATGATGACGAAGATGAGGACGAACGGCACCACCTGCAAGGCGATGTCCGCTCCGCCAGCGGCCGCGGTGGCCCCTTGCGCGAAGGCGGGGGTAATCAAGCGGGTGACTCCTTGGGCTGAGCCGGTCCTGGGGAGTCGCGCGCAGGCGGGTGAGGGCGCGTCAGGACAGGTCGAAAAGCGCGCGGACTATAGCCATGCACTTGGCTAAAGCAACGGCGCGTCCGCAGGATGCGCGGATCGGATGGTCCGCGCCCGATGCCGCACCGGTGATTTTCCATCGCATTGTCCGTATGGACGCGCTCGACAGCGCATCCAAGGAGCATCGAGACGCCATGACCGCGACCCCACCTGCCGACCGGGCGATGCTCGACGCGATCCTGCCCGTCCTCGAGCGGATCGCCGCCGCCCTGGAGCGTTCCGCCCCGGCCGCGAAACCCGCCCTGGACCTGAATTCGGCCGATGCCTTCCTCTGGGGATCGGACCGCCGCCTGATCCCGGTGCCGAAGGTCAACCGGGTGGAGATCGATCTGCTAACCGGCATCGACCGGGCCCGCGACATCCTCGTCGACAACACCACGCGCTTCGCCCGTGGACTTCCCGCCAACAATGCCCTGCTCTGGGGCGCGCGCGGCATGGGCAAGTCGTCCCTGGTGAAGGCGGCCCATGCCCGGATCAACGCGGAGCGGGCGGAGGGCGAGCGGCCGATGAAGCTGGTGGAGATCCACCGCGAGGACATCGAGGCCCTGCCGGACCTGATGGCGACCCTGCGCGGCGACGCGCACCGCTGGATCGTGTTCTGCGACGACCTGTCCTTCGACGGCGACGACACCTCGTACAAGTCGCTCAAGACCGCCCTCGACGGCGGCATCGAGGGCCGACCCGACAACGTGCTGTTCTACGCCACCTCCAACCGGCGGCATCTCCTCGCCCGCGAGATGGTGGAGAACGAGCGCTCCACCGCGATCAATCCCGGCGAAGCGGTGGAGGAGAAGGTCTCCCTCTCCGACCGGTTCGGCCTCTGGCTCGGCTTCCACAAATGCAGCCAGGACGAGTACCTCGCCATGATCCGCGCTTATGTCGAGCGTCACGGGCTGAAGGCCGATCCCGACCTCGTGCGGGCCGAGGCCCTGGAATGGGCCACCACCCGCGGCTCGCGCTCCGGGCGCACGGCGTTCCAATTCATCCAGGACCTGGCCGGGCGGCTGGGGCAGCGGCTGGATTGAGGGCTCGCTTACTCCCAGCCGAAACGGCGGATCGCCCCTTTTTTCCCCACCCACGGCCTCATCCTGAGGCGCCGCAGCGTAGCGGAGGCCTCGAAGGAGCCTTCCGGTTCGCGCAGTGGGTGCTGAGCGCTCCTTCGAGGCCCGCGGATGCGGGCACCTGAGGATGAGGTGGATGGGTAGGGATCAGGTGGATCCCCATAAACGAAAACGGCGGCTCCTGGGAGCCGCCGCGGGTCGTGTGGACGATCGAGAAACGATCAGTTGCTGGCCAGATGCGGCATCGGGTCGACCGGGGTCGCGCCCTTGCGGATCTCGAAGTGGAGCTGGGGCGAGGTCACGTTGCCCGAGGCGCCGGACTTGGCGATGGTCTGGCCGCGCTTAACCTTCTCGCCAGGACGGACGTCGAGTTCGCCGTTATGAGCGTAGGCCGAGACGTAGCCGTTGGTGTGGCGAACCAGCACGAGCTTGCCGTAGCCCTTCACGTCCGAGCCGGCATAGGCGACCGTGCCGTCCTCGGCGGCCTTCACGGCCGTACCCTCGGGCACCGCGATGTTGATGCCCTCGTTGCCGCTGGTGCCGTAGCCCGAGATCACCCGGCCCTTGGCAGGCCAGCGGAACGACTGGTCGGGCTCGGCGGCGGGAGCCGCGACGGAGCCGGTGCTGGCGGGCTCGGCCTTCTCGGGCACCGGCGTCAGGGAGGCGACCTTGACGGGCGCAGCCTTGGCCTTTGCTGCCGCCGCTTCGGCCAGCTTGGCCTCGGCGACCTTCTTGGCCGCATCCTTGGCGGCTTCGGCCTTGGCGAGCTTCGCCTCGGCGTCTGCGGCCTTGCGGGCGGCTTCGGCCTTCGCCTTGGTGGGATCGACCTTCGGAGACTCGGCTTTGGCGACCTCGACGGGCTTTTTCGCCTCGGCGGCCTTCTTTACGTCAGCGACCTTCTTGGCGTCCGCGAGTTTCTTGGCTTCGGCCGCATGCTTGGCATCGGCCGCGAGCTTGGCCTCCGCGAGCTTCTTCGATTCCACGGCCCGCTTGGCCTCCGAGGCCTTGTTCGCCTCGGCGATCTTCCTGGCGTCGGCGGCACTCTTGGCCGCAGCCAGCGTCCGGGCTTCCGATTCCTTGCGGGCGGCTTCCTGACGGACGTTGTCCTGCCGCGCGGCCTCGGCACGGGCAGCCTCGGCGCGAGCCTTGGCTTCGGCGGCCTTTGCCTCGGCGGCTCTCGCTTCCGCCGCCTTGGCTCCGGCATTGAGCGGGAGGCGGGCCGGGGGCGCCGCAGGAACGGTGCGCGGGGTCGCGACCATGCCGCGGCCGGCATCCGGATTCATGCCCGCAGGATTCATTCCCGAGGGATTCATGCCGGAGACCATCCCGGAGGACGGCGCGGTGGAGGCGACGCGGCCCGTGGCCATGGGAGGCGTCGCGGCCAGCGGACGCGGCGACATCGGCGCACCGATGGCCTGCGACTGGATCCTGGGGGTCCGCACCGCCGGAGCCGGAGCCATCTCGCCGTCCTCGGGCAGGCTGCCCGTGGCGCTTGGCTCACTCGAAACATTGGAGGCGAAGGGGTTCCCGAAGGGGTCGCCCAATCGCGACGCATCGGTTGAGCATCCGGCGGCACTGCCGCCGATCACACCGATGAGCGCGAAACGCGACAGCGTCCTCAACCCTAGACCAGTCCCGCGAACCCGCATCGACGCACCTGTTTGCCTGACGCAACTTGATGACGTCATTCAAACGGGATTCAGGTTAAACAACCGTTCCCGTTCACCACGTTTTCGGCGCAGAAGGAACTTTCCTGGCAGGCACGTCCCGGCTCCATCCAAGTCGGTCACAGTTATGCCCGGCGATAAGATCGTGGCGGATCAGGGATTTGGGTCCCCGGGGCCGGGCCTGCGCCCGCCGCCTAGAGAACGAAGGCCCTGCCGGGCGTCAGGGGCGCCAGCCTTAATTGACCGCCGAGATTTTTAACGACGGCCCCCTCCCCGCCCCGATCGACGAGGACGAGGCGTGCCCTGCCCGCCTCTGCGAGAGCGCCCACCAGCCTGCCGCCGGGCGCCAGGAGGGAGTCGAGATGGGCGGGCATGGCCGGCAGGGCACCGTTGATCAGGATGCGGTCGAACGTACCCTCCCCCGCGACGTCCGGATCGAGGCCGTCGCCGACCTCCACGTGGGCGATCACCCGGTCCTCCGGGTCGAGGGCCGAGACGGCATCCTCCGCCAGGGTGGCGTAGCGCTCGATGCTCAGGATGGAGGCGGCGCCGAGGCGGATCAGCAGGGCGGTGACGTAGCCCGAGCCGGTGCCGATCTCGAGGATGCGGGCGCCGGGCTTCACCTTCAGGGCGGTCAGCATGGTGGCGACCACGGTGGGCGCCGACATGGTCTGTCCGCAGGGTAGCGGCAGGGCCACGTCCCGCCGGGCGAGATCCCGGTGCTCGCGGGGCGCGAAACGGGCCCGGGGCACCCGCTCCATCGCCCGCAGGGTATCGGTGTCGCGCACGCCGAGGCCGCGCAGGGCCATGACGAAGGCGGCATCCTCGACCGAGCCTTCCATCGTCATGGGTGTCGTCTCACGGCTGGGTACGGACGTTCCGATTCCCGGAACGTCCGCGATCCGGCGCAGGGTCGACGACGCGCGGTTGGGCGCTGATACGCGGTCGCGCCAGCTTTGCGCGAAGGCCGGAGCGTCTCACTCGGCGAAGGCCTGGGCGAAGCGCGTCAAGGTGGGCTCGTCGGTGAGATCGAGGCGCAGCGGCGTCACCGAGATGCGATTCTCGGCGATGGCCTTCAGGTCGGTGCCGTGGCCGGGCTCGAACCGCGCCTTGGCGAAGGCGAGCCAGAAATACGGGTTGCCGCGCCCGTCATGGCGCGCATCGATGGCCAGCAGCGCCTGGTTGCGCATGCCCTGCGCGGCCACGGCGGTGCCGGCGACCTCCTCGGGCTCGCAATCGGGGAAGTTGACGTTGACGACGATGCCGGGCTCGATCCCGATCTCCAAAATCTTCTTCACCACGCCCGGGCCGTGATGGGCGGCGCAGGCCCACTTGATCGCCCCACGCCCGCCCGCACCGTAGGCCTGGCTCAGGGCGATGGAGCGCACGTTGAGGATGGTGCCCTCCATCGCCGCCGCGATGGTGCCGGAATAGGTCACGTCCTCGGCGACGTTCTGGCCGCGATTGACCCCGGACAGGACGAGGTCCGGCCCGTGGTCCTTGAGGATGTGGCGCACCCCCATGATCACGCAATCGGAGGGCGTGCCCTTCACGGCGAAGCGCTTCTCGGAGACCTGGCGCAGGCGCAGGGGGTCGTTGAGTGAGAGCGAGTGCGAGACGCCGGACTGGTCGCTCTCGGGCGCCACGACCCAGACGTCGTCGGATAGGGTCCGGGCGATGCCCTCCAGGGTTTCGAGGCCCGGCGCATGGATGCCGTCGTCGTTGGTGACCAGGATGCGCATCAGCTCTTCAGCCCTTCGATTTTCTCGATGCCGCCCATGTAGGGCTTGAGAACCGACGGGATGGTGACGCTGCCGTCCGGGTTCTGGTAATTTTCCATCACGGCGATGAGGGCGCGGCCGACCGCGACGCCCGATCCGTTGAGGGTATGCACGAATTGTGCGCCCTTGCCCTCCTTCGGGCGGTAGCGCGCGTTCATCCGCCGCGCCTGGAAGTCGCCGCAGACCGAGCAGGACGAGATCTCGCGAAACGTCTCCTGCCCCGGCATCCAGACCTCGATGTCGTAGGTCTTTTGACTGGCAAAGCCCATGTCGCCGGTGCAGAGCGTCATGACCCGGTAGGTCAGGTCGAGCTTCTTCAGCACGGCTTCTGCCGAGCCGAGCATGCGCTCGTGCTCGGAGGCGGACTGATCCGGCGTGGTGATCGAGACGAGCTCGACCTTGTTGAACTGGTGCTGGCGCAGCATGCCGCGCGTGTCCCGCCCGGCCGAACCGGCCTCGGCGCGGAAGCACGGGGTCAGCGCGGTGAAGCGTAAGGGCAGCTCGTCCTCGGAAAGGATGCTCTCGCGTACGAGATTTGTCAGCGGGACTTCGGCCGTGGGGATGAGCCAGTGCTCCTCTCCGGCCCGGAACTGGTCGTCGCGGAACTTCGGCAGCTGCGCCGTGCCGAACATCGCTTCGTCACGCACCAGGATCGGCGGCGCCACCTCCGTGTAGCCGTGCTCGCCGGTGTGAAGATCGAGCATGAACTGGCCGAGCGCTCGCTCCAGCCGCGCGAGCTGGCCCTTGAGCACCACAAAGCGGGCGCCGGACATGCGCGAGGCCGCCTCGAAATCCATCAGGCCGAAGGCCTCGCCGAGCTCGAAATGCTGGCGGCCGGTGGCGAGCTTGGTCCGGTTGCCGGAAAAGGCGCGGTGCTCGACATTGCCGTGTTCGTCGGCGCCTTCCGGCACCTCCGGGTTCGGGCGGTTGGGGATCGCCGCGAGGCGGTCGTCGAGGACTTTGCCGGCCTCCGTCTGGGCCGCCTCCAGGGCGGGCCCCTCCTCCTTCAGCCGCGCCACCTCGGCCATGAGTTCGGCGGCACGCGCCTCGTCCTTCGCCTTCTTCGCGCCGCCGATCTCCTTGGCGAGCGCGTTGCGCCGCTCCTGATTGGCCTGCGCCGCCGAGGTGGCGGATTTGCGCGCGTCGTCGAGGGCGATCAGCTCGGCCGAGAGCGCGCCGAGGCCGCGACGGCGCAGGGCGTCGTCGAACGCTTGCGGATTCTCGCGGATGGCGCGGATGTCGTGCATGGGCGGCTCGGTTCGCTGTGAGTCGCCGACGCTTTGCAGCATCGAGGCGACCCCGACAAGGCCGGGCATGAGACGACGGAGTATCCCCTATACCCCCTCATCCTGAGGCGGCGCAGCGCAGCGAAGCCCTCGAAGGAGGATTCCAGAACCAGCGATGCGGACTGGAGGCCTCCTTCGAGGCCGCTCACGCGGCACCTCAGGATGAGGTGGTGGGTGGGACTTATGTGGCGACTACGGCTCCAGCCCTTCCGCGACCCGCTTAGCCTTGCGGCGGCGCTCGACGCGGGCCACCGAGAAGATCGAGGCCTCGTAGAGGAGGAGCATCGGCAGGGCCAGGGACAGCTGCGAGATCACGTCGGGCGGTGTCAGGATCGCGGCCGCCACGAAGACGAGGACGATGGCGTAACGGCGCTTTTCGCGCAGGAAGACGGTGTCGATGACGCCGATCTGGCCGAGCAGGGTGAGGATCACCGGCAGCTGGAACGCCAGCCCGAAGGCGAAGATCAGGGTCATGATGAGCGAGAGATACTCGTCCACCTTCGGCAGCAGCGAGATCGTCGCCTCTCCCGGCTGACCGACCTGCTGCAGGCTCACCGAGAACTGAATCAGCAGCGGCATCGCCAGGAAGAACACCACCAGCGAACCGAGCACGAAAAAGATCGGCGTGGCGACGAGGTAGGGCAGGAAGGCTTGGCGCTCGTTGCGGTAGAGGCCCGGGGCTACGAAGGCATAGATCTGTGTGGCGATGACCGGGAAGGCAAGGAAGCCCGCGCCGAACACGCTGAGCTTGATGTTGGTGAACACCTGTTCGAGGAAGTGCGTCGCGATGAGCTGCGCCTTCTCCGGGCCGACGATGGAGACGTAGGGGTGGAGCAGGATGTTGTAGATGTGTCGCGAGACGAAGAAGCACGCGAAGAACATCACGACGAACGCCGCCAGTGACTTGATCAGCCGCGAGCGCAACTCGATCAGGTGGTCGAGGAGCGGCGCGCGCGACGCCTCGACCTCGGATTCGTCGACCGGATCGATCATGAGGTGGCGCCGGGCTCGGTAGGCTTGGTGGAGGGGTCGGTCTGGGCCACGGCAGTCCGGGGCGGGAGATCGGGCAGCGCGTAGTCCGGCGGGGGCGGTGGCTCGACGTTTGCCGGCTCGGCCGATGCGGGAGCCTGGATCGACGGCTCGGAGGGCGCGGGCGGGTCGTTCTCGGCGAGCTTGGCGGCCACGTTGGCCAGGGGCTGCGTGCTCGATTGCGGGCGACCGTCCACGGCGCCACGGATCTCGTCGCGGATGGTCTGGACCGGATTGAAGCTCGGCCCCATCGTGCTCGCGGAGCGCTTGATGCCGTCGACCTCACGGCGGACTTCGTCGAACTCGGCCTCGCGGATCGCCTCGTTGAACTGCGCGTGGAACTCACCGGCCATGCGACGCATCTTGCCCGTGACCTGGCCAACGGTGCGCAGGGCCTTGGGCAGGTCCTTGGGCCCGATGACGATGAGGGCGACGCCGCCGATCAGCATCACCTCGCCCCAACTCATGTCGAACATGGTGTCGCTCGTCCCGCGGCCGATGGCCTATGCCTCGTCACGACCGACGACCTAGCATGGTTCACGCAAGGCCGATCTCCGTCCGGGCGATTTCGCTCACACGAACTCTAGGCGATCCCGTGCGGGATCGCCGATGTCGCCTGAAAGAGCTCAGACGACCTTGCGGTCGGCCGAGACGTGGCTTGCGGTGGCAGGTTCGCCCTGTTGAGGCAAGGTGCGCACAGGCTCGCCGTTGCTCGGCGGCGGTACGGCCGGTGCCTGCCCAGCAGGCGTCTCATCCTCGGCCATGCCCTTCTTGAAGGCCTTGATGCCCTTGGCGACGTCACCCATCAGATCGGAGATCTTGCCGCGCCCGAACAGCAGCATCACGATGCCCGCGACGATGATCCAGTGCCAGATACTCATGCTGCCCATGGCAAACTCCTGCGCCCATGCGGTCGCCTGCCCAGCGACGCCCTCTCACGACGGATTGTCGGGAAACTAGGGATCGCGGGAAGCGAACACAAGAACCACGGGGTCTCTCGCCACGGCATTCGCGGCATCTGAGGCAATTGTGCAGTGCGTCATGGGCGCGCTGGTCGCGCCGGGAGCGTCGATCTCAGGCCTGGGCGGAAAGGCCCGCTTCGAAACGCGAGCGCGCCTCGGCGACATCGAAATCCGCATGCGGTGCGAGGCGGGCCAGGGCGGCCTCGGCGCGGCGCAGGGCTTCGCCGGACAGGATCGGCGTGCCCTCCAGGACGGCGCGCATTTCTTGCCGATCGCCGTTGCAATGAAGCGCGACATCGATTCCGGCAGCAAAGGCTTTCTCGGCCTTTTCGCGATAGGTGCCGTCCAGCGCCTTCATCGAGAGGTCGTCGGTCATGAGCAGGCCGTCGAACCCGATCAGGCCGCGGATCACCTGTCCGATCACCACACTGGACTGCGTCGCGGGATGATGCGGGTCGAGGGCGGCATAGACCACGTGGGCGCTCATCGCCATCGGCAGGTCCGCCAGGGCGCGGAAGGGAACGAAGTCGTGGGCGGCGAGGCTCACGCCCTCGGCCTCGACCACGGGCAGATCCTTGTGGCTGTCGCAGGCGGCGCGACCGTGCCCGGGAATATGCTTGATCACGGGGAGGACGCCGCCTTCCATCAGCCCCTCGGCCACCGCGCGCCCGAGGGCGATGACGGCGTGTGGATCGGTGCCATAGGCGCGGTCGCCGATGATGTCGTGGGCACCGGCTACCGGTACGTCGAGGACGGGCGCGCAATCGACGTTGATCCCCACCGAGGCGAGATCGTGCGCCATCAGCCGTGCGCCGAGGCGCGCCATGGCGGTGCCCGACCCGTTGAGCCGGCCGAAACGAGCGCCCGCCGGATAGGACGGCCAGTGCGGCGGCCCCATGCGCTGCACCCGTCCGCCCTCCTGGTCGATCAGGATCGGCGTGTCGGCCCGGCCCGTTGTGGCGCGTAGCGCATCGGTCAGCGCCCTCACCTCGTCCGGCGAGCCGATGTTGCGCTTGAACAGGATGAAGCCCCAGGGCTGCGCGTCGCGGAAGAACGCGGCCTCCTCGTCCGAGAGGGTCCGGCCGGCACAGCCGAGGATCAGGGCGCGAGTGGTCATGGGGTATGCTGCTCGGCTGGAATGGACAGACGATCCGAGGGACGTCCGTCCCTGCTCGTCCCGGTCGCGGCGGCCCTCGGATGGGCGGGGCGCGCACGGAGCGCCACCGGGATGCGAGGCGTCGACGATCGCCTTCAGGGTCGTTGCTTCGGCTTCGTCGGTCTCGAGTTCTCAGGCCCGGATCGCGGGCGCTCGGTTCACGAGGCCCGGTTCCCGGACCTCAGCTTTGACGCCCAGTTCCGGTGGCTCAGTTCTTGGCGACGAAGCACTGGCCGCCGGCGCCCTGCAATTCGGTGCAGAGGGTGGTCGCTTCCGCCTTGGCCAAGGGTCCGACGCGGACGCGGTAGATCGTCTTACCGCTGACCTCGGCCTGACGGATCAGGGCCGGTTTGCCGGAGAGCTGGCTGAACTTGCCCTGCATCTGCTTGAACGCGGCCTGCGCCTCGGCCTCGCTGGTGCGCACCCCGAGCTGGACCGAGTACCCGCTGATCGGCGCGGTGGAAACCG
>NZ_VMOA01000055.1 GCF_020662345.1 Methylobacterium sp. W2
CCGAAGCCCCAGACGGCGCGGTTCGCCCTGCCGAAATCCGGTGCGCTTGCCCGGGCGTTGGAGGCGCTGAAGTGCGGCGACAGCCCGACGCTCGCCAACGTGCCCGAAGGGTTCGACGCGGTGGTGGTGGCCGATCTCGCCCGCGCCCTGTCCCGGAGCTTCGAGGGGCCGGCCGTTCTGGTGCATGTGGCCCGCGATTCCGGGCGTTCGAACGCGTTCCAGACCGGGCTGAAATTCGTCGCCCCCGAGATCGAGGTGATGAGCATCCCGGCCTGGGATTGCCAGCCCTACGACCGGGTCTCGCCGAATTCCGCCATCGCCGCCCAGCGGATGACCGCCCTGTCGCGGCTCTCGCGCTCGCGCTCGTCCGAAGAGCAGCCGCGCATTCTCTGCACCACCGTCAACGCTTTGATTCAGAGGGTGCCCCCCCGAGAGAAGATCGCGGTGGAAACGTTCTCGGCGGCGATCGGCAACGTGGTGCCGATGGACACCGTCACCGCCTGGGTCGAGGCCAACGGGTTCTTGCGCACGGGGACGGTGCGGGACACGGGCGAATATGCCGTGCGCGGCGGCATCCTCGACCTGTCGCCGCCGGGCCTGCCGAACCCGATCCGCCTCGACTTCTTCGGCGATACCCTCGAATCGATCCGCGCCTTCGATCCCGAGACCCAGCGCACCGTCGGGTCTCTCCGCTCCCTCGACCTCGTTCCCATGAGCGAGGTGCAATTGACCACGGAGACGATCCGCCGTTTCCGCCAGGGCTACATCTCCACCTTCGGCGCGGCGACGCGGGACGACCGGCTCTACGAGACGATCAGCGAGGGACGGCGCTATGCCGGCGTCGAGCACTGGATGCCGCTGTTCCACGACCATCTCGACACCCTGTTCGACTACGTGCCCGGCGTACCGCTTGTCTTCGACGCACAGGCCGAGGAGGCGGTGGCCGAGCGCCTCACCCTGATCCGCGATTATTACGACGCCCGCGCCGAGGCGATGAAGACGCCGTCCACCGGCGTCGCGCCCTACAAGCCGCTCAGGCCCTCGGCGCTCTACCTGACGCAGAACGACTGGAAGGAGCGGGTGGCCGCCTCCTCCGTCGCGCGGCTCTCGCCCTTCGCGGTGCCCGAAAGCCCGGACCGCCTGACCATCGATTGCGACGGCAAGGCGGGCCGCAGCTTCGCCGCCGAGCGGGCGGACGAGACCGCCAGCGTCTTCGACGCCGCCGTCGCCCATGTGAAGGAGCTCCAGGGGTCCGGTCATCACGTGATCCTGGGATCCTGGTCCGACGGCTCGCGCGACCGCCTCTGCGGCGTGCTCGCCGATCACGGCCTGAAGAAGCCGGTCGCCATCAACACGCTCACGGCGGTGAACGCCCTGAAGCGCGGCACCGACGTCGCCGTGGCGGTCTGGGGCCTGGAATCCGGCTTCACCGTCGACAAGCTCGCGGTGATCTCCGAGGGCGACATCCTCGGCGACCGGCTGGTGCGCCAGAAGCGCAAGTCGAAGCGGCCGCAGGACATCATCCTCGAGGTGCAGGCGCTCCAGGCGGGCGACCTCGTGGTCCATGCCGATCACGGCATCGGCCGCTTCGTCGGCCTGAAGACGGTGACGGCGGCGGGCGCGCCCCACGATTGCCTGGAGATCCAGTATGCCGGCGGCCTGCTGCTGCTGCCGGTGGAGAATATCGAGCTTCTGACGCGCTACGGCTCGGAGGATGCCGAGGTCGCCCTCGATCGCCTCGGCGGCGGTGCCTGGCAGGCCCGCAAGGCCAAGATGAAGAAGCGCATCCTCGAGATGGCCGGCCAGCTCATCAAGATCGCGGCCGAGCGCTTCGTGCGCCAGGCCCCCCGCCTGCAGGCGCCGGACGGGCTCTACGGCGAATTCGCCGCCCGTTTCGTGTTCGAGGAGACCGAGGATCAGGCCACCGCCATCGACGCCGTCCTCTCCGATCTCAATGCCGGCCGTCCCATGGACCGCCTCGTCTGCGGTGATGTCGGCTTCGGCAAGACCGAGGTGGCTTTGCGCGCTGCCTTCGCCGGCGCCATGGGCGGCAAGCAGGTGGCGGTGGTGGTGCCCACCACCCTGCTCGCGCGCCAGCATTTTCGTACGTTCGCGGAGCGCTTCAAGGGCTTGCCGGTCAACGTCGCGCAGCTCTCGCGCTTCGTTTCCGCCGCCGACATGAAGCAGAACCGCGCGGGGCTCGCCGCCGGCACCGTCGATATCGTGGTTGGTACCCATGCCCTGCTCGCCAAGAACGTGGCGTTCAAGGATCTCGGCCTCATCATCGTCGACGAGGAGCAGCATTTCGGCGTGGCCCACAAGGAGCGCCTCAAGGCGCTCCAGGCCGATGTCCACGTGCTCACCCTCTCGGCGACCCCGATCCCCCGCACGCTCCAGCTCGCCATGACCGGAGTGCGCGAGCTCTCGATCATCGCGACGCCGCCGGTGGACCGCCTCGCCGTGCGCACCTTCGTGATCCCGTTCGATGCGCTGATGATCCGCGAGGCCCTGCTGCGCGAGCGCTATCGCGGCGGCCAGTCGTTCTACGTGGTGCCGCGGATCGAGGACCTGGCGGAGGTGAAGCGCTTCCTCGACCAGGAGATGCCCGAGACCAAGGTGGCGGTGGCCCATGGCCAGATGGCGGCGGGCCAGCTCGAGGACGTGATGACCGCGTTCTACGAAGGCAAGTTCGACGTGCTGCTCTCCACCACCATCGTCGAATCCGGCCTCGACATCCCCACGGCCAACACGCTCATCGTGCACCGGGCCGACATGTTCGGCCTCGCCCAGCTCTACCAGCTGCGGGGCCGCGTCGGGCGCGCCAAGGCCCGCGCCTACGCCCTGTTCACGACGCCGGCCAACAAGCAGCTCACCGTGCAGGCGGAAAAGCGCCTGCAGGTGCTCCAGACCCTCGACA
Organism: Methylobacterium sp. W2; assembly: GCF_020662345.1. GTDB lineage: Bacteria > Pseudomonadota > Alphaproteobacteria > Rhizobiales > Beijerinckiaceae > Methylobacterium. Next base: position 2,918 of record NZ_VMOA01000055.1, read on the forward strand.
CCCTGGGCGCGGGCTTCCAGCTCGCGTCCCACGATCTCGACATCCGCGGCGCCGGCAACCTCCTCGGCGACGCACAATCCGGCCATATCAAGGAGGTCGGCTACGAGCTCTACCAACAGATGCTGGAGGATGCCGTCACCGCCCTCAAGGCCGGCATCGACGAGCCGGTGGAGGAGGCGTGGTCGCCCACCATCGCGCTCGGCGCCCCGGTCACGATCCCGGAGGATTACGTGGAGGATCTCACCGTCCGCCTCGGCCTCTATCGCCGGCTCTCGACCCTGGAGAACGACGCCGAGATGGAGAGCTTCGGCGCCGAGCTCATCGACCGGTTCGGGCCGCTGCCGCCGGAGGTGGAGCAGCTCCTCAAGATCGTCACGATCAAGATCCTGTGCCGCGACACCAATGTGGAAAAGGTCGAGGCCGGGCCGAAGGGGGTCGTGGTCCATTTCCGCGACAAGTCCTTCGCCAATCCGCAGGGACTGGTCGCCTTCGTCGGCGGTCAGGCCTCCTTCGCCAAGGTGCGCCCGGACATGAGCATCGTGTTCATCCGCGAGCTCGATTCCATCCCCGAGCGCCTGAAGATCACGACCTCGATCCTGCGCGAATTGTCCAAGATCGCCCGTGCCACGAAGAAGAAGGCGGCCTGAGCGGCATCACGCCGGACCACGAAAAAAGGCGGGCCCAACGGCCCGCCTCGTGAATAAACTCTTGTTCTCGATCAGCCGCTTACGACGACCCGTTCATCGTCGGTGTCAGAGATCCGGCTCGTTCAGGACATAGGGCCCGATGCGGCTCTGCAGGTCGATCGCGGAACCGCCGCCACGCCCCGTCACACCATCGATGACGATGACGGGGATGCCCGCCTGCTGCATCTGCTCGCGCAGGCGCTCCGACAGCATGGCATAGGCCGGGTCGAGGCGGGACGAGGTCTGAAGGAGGATGGCCGCGGGGCGGGCGATGACGGCGAGAACGTCGTCGGCGGCCTCGAGGGATGCGGTAACGCTCGCATAACCCAGCTCGGCAAGCTCGGCGGCGAGGGAGTGATCGATGGCGCGGTGACCATCATCGACGACCAACACTTGTTGCAGCGCACTCATGACTGTCAGGGTTAGCCCATCAATCGCCCCTTGGGAAGGGACCTGTGCGATAACACACGTCAACCCGGATGGTTCGCCGGCTGTGGGGCGAAAACACTCCTGCCACCCGGCCGACGGTCCGAGGTTGGACGGCCACGTCACGCCCTCGCCATCCTTCGCATCGCACGTCAGCAGAGCGCTGCAAGATACTGTACTGGAAGACGAATTCCATTGACCAAACAGCCTGTACCATGGCCGTTCGCGCTGGCCGTTCACCATTCTGCGAAAGCGGTGGATTTCGGGCACGACTCGATGCCGAGACGGTCAGCAGCGCACGATCTCGGTTGCTCGGCCGGCAAATATTTTCGCCGCGAAGGGTACGGTATTCCAGAGATCGGCGGCTTTGTCCGGTGGAATCCCGCGCTGCAAGGGGCTGGCCTTGGAGGCGCGACCCCGGAAAGCGAATCGCCCGTCCTCGTCCCGAGCGATATCGAGCAGGGCCGGAAACGGTGCCAGCGGGTGAGCGTCCGCGAGGAAATGAGCGAGATCCCCGTCGGCCCGCGAGGCGGTGAGGAGGGCCGACTCGTCGAAGGCGAGGACATCCACCACCCGTCGTGGACCATGACCGGAGGCCGGCGCCAGCAGCCGGGCCTGAAGGCGGGTCGGCAAGCGATGGGTCAGGACGATGGAGTCGAGCCCGTCCGGGCTGCGGCTCGCGGCCAGATTGCGTTCGAGGGCGGCCGGCGCGACGAGATGGGTCGGCCCCGGCCGGGCCAGCGCTTCGGCGAAGCGGCCGGCATCGAACGGCACGACCATCTCCAGGTCGGCCCCCGCCACGAGGGCGGCACCGAGACCGGTGACGAGGCCCCTCAGGTCGACGGGGGAAAGGAGGGTCAGGATGCGCTCGCGCGGGGCGATCCGGGCCGTGGCGAGATGGACGGCGATGGTGGCGATCAGCGCGTCTGCGGGACGATAGACCGGCTGCGCGGGATCGGCGGCGGCGAAGGTGACGAGACCGGCGCTCTCCGGTGCGAACGGGCCGCCGCGTCCGTCGAGGACCATGCCGTCGAGGCTGATGACGCCGTCTGGCACGTCCGGCCCGAAGGCGGCGAGGTAGCGCAGGCCGAAATAGCGCACCGCCGCCTGGCGCAGGCACTCGGCCGGCAGCTTGCCCGCGACATGGGACTGGGTAAGCACGGCCTGGATGCCCGCGGCCTGGATGCCGGAGACCAGGGCATCCTCGTCCCATGCCAGGGGCAGGAGGCAGGGAATGTGGCCCGCGGCTTCGATGGCGAGGTAGGACAGCAGGGTCTCGGATCCGGGAGCGGCGAGGAGGCCGACCCGGCTCGCCGGAGCCAGACGCCATTGCCGCATTCCGTTGGCGAGGCGCGCGACGATCTCGGCGGCGGCCCCATAGGTCCAGGTGATGGGACCGCGCCCGGACCACTCGGCCTTGTCCTTCGGATCGACGAAGGCGACACGGGTGGGATCCGCATGGGCGGTCGCCGCCAGCAAGGTGCACAGGCCGGGCCTGAGGGTCTCCGCCCGCTGGCTCGGCGCGGCGGGCCTGTCCGCCGGTATGGCGACGGGGAGGGCGTCACGAAAGGACATGATCGCTGGCTGCGCCGACACCTCCGCTCAACTCCCCGCGCGCATCGACTCCTCGTGCCCTTCGGTCATGAACGATTAGGGTTAAACCTTGTTTAAGACCCAGCGGCACTGATCCCGGCCGGCGGCTGGAACCAGCGCGTTCGGCGGACGCTCGCCGCCGCGCGGTCGCGTGGGCACGCAACCCGTATCAGGGAGGCCGAACGGGGACGATCGCGCTCCTCCGGACGAGGCAGGTGTCATGTCTTCGCCGCATTCCGCAGGGAAGCAGGCCGCCCGGTCGTTCGAGCGGGTTCGAGGCGTTGAGCGCCCCGTCCAGTGCCTTGGTGGGCCAGGTTGGCCATCCAAGCTCCGGGAACGGGCAATTTGCGCGCGCCGAGGGCTTGACCGCACGGACCAGGGCGGCGAGGGCTCGACCGAACACCGTCCGCGGATTTCGATCCGCACCATCGAGTTCAGGAAACGCCTTGCTGGGCTCCAGAGCCGCAGCATTCCTTCGTCATTCGCGATATCCAAGGGGTCAGAGCTGATGTTCTTTGCCAACCGTCCCGCGCGCCCGATGCGCGCCGCCGCGATTCTCGCCCTGGCCGGCATGATGGGCAATGCGGGCCTGGCGGCACCGGCCTTCGCCCAGGCTCCGAAGGGCAAGGCCCCCGCTCCGACCGCCCCGGCTCCGGCGGCTCCGGCCACCCAGACCCCGGCCGCTCAGCAGCCGGCCGGCCCGCAGATCGTCGCCGTGAAGTCCGAGCCGTCCCAGGCCGACTGGACCAAGGTTTGCGGCAAGGATCAGAACACCAGCACCGACGTCTGCTACACCACGCGCGACTTCGTCTCCGACCAGGGCCAGCCGGTCCTCGCCGTGGCGGTCTACGACATGAAGAACGCCCAGCAGAGCGTGCGCGTGGTGCGCTACCTGCTGCCGCTCGGCCTGCTCCTCAGCCCCGGCATCCGCTTCACCGTCGACGGCCAGCAGGCGACCCCGGGCAAGTTCGCCGTGTGCTTCCCCAACGGCTGCTTCGCCGAGGCCGGCAATGTCGGCGCCGATCTGGTGAATGCGCTCAAGAAGGGCACCACCCTCAACATCAGCGTCCAGAACCAGGCCCAACGCGAGGTGACCTTCGCCGTGCCGCTGGCCGGCTTCGGCAAGGCCTTCGACGGCCCGGCCGTGGACCCGAAGGTGCTGGAAGAGCAGCAGAAGAAGCTCCAGGCCGAACTCGAGAAGCGCAGCGAAGACATGCGCAAGAACCTCGAGAAGCAGAACGCCGCCGGCGCCGCTGCCGGAAATGCCGCTCCGAAGCCCTGAGACCGGGCCCCAAACCCGTTCACGCATGAAAAAGGCCGGGCGGCGAGCCCGGCCTTTTTCATGCGCACCTTCGACGATGGCGCCCCACGCCGTGGGGGGCCGTCCGGCACTCAGTTCGCGTGCGCGCTCCGGAGGCGGTAGGCGCCGTCCGAATCCCGCTCGAACACCTCCGGAATGCCGGCATGGCGCAGGGCCTCACCGGACGTGTCGGGAACGAGGTTCTGTTCGGAGACGTAGGCCACGTACTCGCTCTCCGCGTTCTCGGCGAGGAGATGGTAGAACGGCTGGTCCTTGCGCGGCCGGACCTCCTCGGGGATTGCCAGCCACCATTCCTCGGTGTTGTCGAAGATCGGGTCCACGTCGAAGACGACGCCGCGGAACGGGTAGATCCGGTGGCGCACCACGGCGCCGAGGCCGAACTTGGCGGTGCGTGTCTGGGTTCCGGTGGGAGAGAGATCGGTCATGGCGCCAAAATAGGACGCGTCGGACTGGTTGTCATCGGCGGCGTTGCCACGCCGCATCGCAGGGAGCCGTCTCAGGCCGCAGGTCTCGGACGGCATCCGGCCGATCGCTTCGAGAGTGTGGCTGCGGGAAGCGGTGGCGAAGCCCGGAGCGACGGTGAGGGGGTTCGAACGAACGAGGCTGTGCCTGAGCCACCCCCTTACCTTGGGCTGCCGCCTCGCTTCATGCCCCGACGAGGGGGCATGAAGCCCCCTCCCCGCATGCGGGGAGGGGGGAGCCAGCGGAGACCGTCTCAGTTCAGGCCGCAGATGACTTCATACCAGAGGTCACTTCAGGCCGTAGGTCTTGGCCAACTCCGGATCCTTCTCGGCCACCAGCCTGGCGAGGTCGACGATGACCTTGGCCTGTTTCCAAGTGGCGTCGTCCTGCATCTTGCCGTCGAGCATCACCGCGCCGGTGCCGTCCGGCATCGCCTCGACGATCCGCACCGCGAAGGCGACCTCCGCCGGATCGGGTGCGAAGACGCGCTTGGCGATGGCGACCTGGTTCGGATGCAGGGTCCAGGCGCCGGCGCAGCCCATGAGGAAGGCATTGCGGAACTGAGCCTCACAAGCATCCCCGTCGGAGAAGTCGCCGAACGGGCCGTAGAAAGCCTTGAGGCCGTTGGCCATGCAGGCATCGACCATTTTCGCGATGGTGTAGTGCCAGAGGTCCTGCTGGGCCGAGGCGCGGGCGGCGCCATCGCTCGTCGGATCGGCGATGACGCGGTAATCCGGGTGACCGCCGCCGACGCGGGTGGTCTTCATGCCGCGCGAGGCGGCGAGATCGGCGGGGCCGAGGCTCATGCCGTGCATGCGCGGGGAGGCGGAGGCGATGGCGTCCACGTTGGCGACGCCCTCGGCGGTCTCCAGGATGGCATGGACGAGGATCGGCTTGCCGACGCCGTGCTTCGCTTCCAGCTGGGCCAGCAGCTGATCAATGTAGTGGATGTCCCACGGACCCTCGACCTTGGGCACCATCACCACGTCGAGCTTGTCCCCGACCTGGGACACGATCTCGAACAGGTCGTCGAGAATCCAGGGGCTGTTGAGGGCGTTGATGCGGGTCCACAGGCCGGTGCCGGACGCGGCGAAATCGGTCGCCTGCGCCATGGCGACGAAGCCTTTGCGCGCCGCCTCCTTCTGGTCGACCGGCACGGCATCCTCGAGGTTGCCGAGCACCACGTCCACGGTGGCGGCGAGGTCCGGCACGCGGGCGCGGACCTTGTCGTTGTGGGGCGGCACGAAGTGGATCATCCGCTCGAGCTTCACCGGCAGGTCACGGAACGGGGCCGGGGCGCCAGTGGCGAGGGGCTGGAAGAAGCGGCGCGGCAATTTCATGGGGTCTCGGGCTCCGTGTGTCGATCAATCGTCGGACTGGGTCATCGCTCTGAATATCGTATTCAGGACGATGCCTCAGGGTGTTGGAGGCGCATCATCTTTGCCGAAAACTCGGGTCGGACTTTTCGGGATGAGGCTCTAGCCTCGAAGCGGTTAGTCAAGGTTACCACCCACGTAAAGGCGGGTTTGAGAAGAAGACCGCTTTCCCAACGACGTGCGCTGGCGCATGTTCGACGCAGGGGCTCGTGCAGTGGGTCGGAACCGGCCAGTACACGCCGGGTTCTCGCAGCAGAGGCGGGCGCTTCGAGACGAACCAAGGACACTCTCTCATGTCCGGATCATCGAACCGACACGGTCTCCTCTACGCAGCCAGCCTCGTCGCGATGCTGAGCGTCGCCGCGCCAGGCGACGCCGCTCCGGCCCATGCGGGCACCCCGGCGAGATCCGCTTCCCCCAAGGATTCCTCCAAGGCATCGCCTGCCAGAGCATCCGAGCGCGTACCGTTCACGGCCGGCGACGCCGCCGAGGCCCGGCCCGAGGGCCTGAAGGGCCAGCTACGGATCGCGGCCGACGACACCAAGGCGTTCCAGGGCCTCATCGACGGGGCGAGCGCGGCGGCCGATCCATGGCTGGTCCTGTCGGGCGGCGGCGAGAACGGGGCCTTCGCCGCCGGCCTCCTCAACGGCTGGTCGAAGGCCGGCAACCGGCCCGATTTCGGCATCATCACCGGGGTCAGCACGGGGGCGATGATCGCGCCCTTCGCCTTCCTCGGCTCCAGCGCCGATGCGACGCTGGCGCGGGCCTATACCGAGATCTCCGCCGCCGACGTGTTCGAGTTCGGCGGCACCAATGAGGCCCTCACCGATACCTGGCCGCTCAAGCGCCGGATCGACCGGATGGTGACGGGCAAGCTTCTCGCCGACATCGCCGCCGAGCACGCCAAGGGGCGCCGCCTGCTGGTGGCGACCACGGCGGTGGACAGCGAGCGCCCGGTCCTGTGGGACATGGGTGCCATCGCCGCGGAGGGCAGCCCCAAGGCGCTCGACCTGTTCCGCTCCATCATCCTGGCCTCCTCGGCGGTGCCGGGCGTGTTCCCCCCGGTGATGATCGACGCGGTCGGTACGGACGGGAAGCGCTTCCAGGAGATGCATGTCGATGGCGGCACCACGGCGCCGTTCTACCTGGCACCGGAAGCCGCGATCCTCGGCAAGGCCAGGGTGAGGCTTCCCACGAGCACGGTCTACCTCGTCGTCAACAACACGGTGACGCCGGACTTCCAGATGGCCACCCGCACGACCCTGAGCGTGCTCGGGCGGTCGATGTCGGCCGCGATCAAGGCGCAGACCCGCGCGGCGCTGGCCCTGACGGAGCGTTTCGCCGAACGCAACGGCCTCGATCTCGAGGTGGCCGAGATCGACAACCGGTTCACGCGCACCACGTCCGCGCCCTTCGACCAGGATTACATGAAGGCCCTGTTCGCCCATGGCGAGAGCCTCGGGCGCGACGGCACCGCCTTCAGCCGCGGAACACCCGCCGCCTCGATCCCCACCGGATCGACGGGAGACCGCCTCGGGTCGGCGGAGACGCCGACGAGCCTCGCCCGGCGCTGATCGTCACCGCATCAGCGAAGGTGCGCCGAGGCGCGGCAGCACCCCCTCGCGCATGACGATGCGGCGCAAGGGTCCGATCGTGGTCATGGCCAGGAGGCCGAGGCCGCGCAGGGCGTCGACGGGGACGAGGGTCGTGAGCAGGCTGCGGTTGAGGGTGTCCACCGCCGCCGTGCGCAGGCGGGCATCCAGCGACCGGGAGCGGGCGAAGCTTGAGAGCGCATGGCGCGAGCCCGGATCGCGCCCGTCCGAGATCGCGGCCAGGACGCTGTCGCGCAACGCCGCCGCATCGCGCAGGCCGAGATTGAGCCCCTGTGCGCCGATGGGCGGGAAGGCGTGCGCCGCCTCGCCGATGAGCGCGATGCGAGGCCCGACCGGAGAGGCGACGGAGAGGCCGCGCATGGGCACGAGGCCGCGCGGCCCGTCGATGCGCATGGCCCCGAGCATGGCCTGGGCCTGGTCCTCGATGGCGCGCGAGAGGTCGGCATCCTCCAGTTCGGAGAGGCGCCGCGCCGGTCCCGCGCCAGCGACCCAGACGAGGCTGGAGCGGTGTCCGCCGGGGAGGGGGACCAGGGTGAACGGCCCCTGCCGGGTATGGAACTCGGTGGAGACGTCCCGGTGCGGGCGCTCATGGGCCAGCAGCGTGGTGATGGCGGCCTGCGGGTAGGACCAGTCCCTGGTGGCGATGCCGGCCTGCTCCCGCATGCGCGAGCGGGCGCCGTCGGCGCCGACGACGAGGCGGGCGGCGACGGACGCGCCCTCTCCCAGGATGATCCGGGCCTCGTTGGCATCCCGTTCCAGCCCCACCGCGTCGCTCTCGAACAGGGTCAGGCCGCGGGTCGAGCGCGCCCGCGCCCGGAGGGATTCCACGAGGCGGGCGCTCTCCACGTTCCAGCCGAAGGCGGGAAGACCGATCTCGGTGGAGACGAACCGGGCCGGCGGCGGGCGGAACAGGCTGCCCGTGTCATCGACGATATGGAGTTCGGCGAGCGGCGCGGCATGGGGCGCCACCTCCGCCCAGGCCCCCAGCGCGTCGAGGAAGCGCACCGATCCGTCGAGGAGGGCGACCGTGCGTCCATCGGCGACGGGGGCGTGGCGGCCGACGAGGGCCGTGGCGATGCCCTCGCGGGCCAGGGCCAGGGCGAGGCCGAGCCCGGCGGCACCTGCGCCGACGACGGCCACGTCGAAACGGGGAGGGGACGAATCCATGCATCGCTCCTCGGCGAGGGGCGCCCTCACCAGACCAGTCGAAGCGGCACCGACCGGACCGCTGCCGTTTCAAATAGGTGCCGTCCGTCTCGGGTCACCTCGCTGTGGCATTGCCACGCTGCGGCTTCTAGCATCAGCTGCGCGCCCCGACAGGGGCTGAGTGCCGGAGGTTGCCCCATCATGAGAGCGTCGTCATGAGCCTCGCCATCGCGCTGCTGGCGCTCGGATTCCTGATGCTCGTCGCCTATCGCGGCTTCAGCGTCATCCTGTTCGCCCCGGTGGCGGCGCTCCTTGCCGTGCTCCTCACCGACCCGTCCGCCGTGCTGCCGGTCTTCTCCGGCCTGTTCATGGAGAAGATGGTCGGCTTCGTGAAGCTGTACCTGCCGGTCTTCCTCCTCGGGGCGGTGTTCGGCAAGGTCATCGAGCTGTCGGGATTTTCCCGGTCGATCGTCACGGCGGTGATCGATCTCGTGGGCGCGCGCCGGGCGGTGCTCTCCATCGTGCTGGTGTGCAACCTGCTCACCTATGGCGGCGTCTCGCTCTTCGTCGTCGTGTTCGCGGTCTATCCGTTCGCGGCGGAAGCCTTCCGGTTGAGCGAGATCCCTAAGCGCCTCATCCCCGGCACCATCGCGCTCGGCGCCTTCTCCTACACGATGGACGCGCTGCCCGGCACGCCGCAGATCCAGAACATCATCCCCACCACCTTCTTCGGCACCAACACCTGGGCCGCCCCCTGGCTCGGACTGATCGGCGCCGCCTTCATCCTTGTGGCCGGCGTCGCCTATCTCGACCGGCGCATCGCCTCGGCCAAGGCCAGGGGAGAGGGCTACGGCAGCGGCCACACCAACGAGCCGACGCCCGTCTCCGACGAAGCCCTGGCGCATCCCCTGGTGGCGCTGCTGCCGCTCGTGGTGGTCGGCCTCTCGAACCTCGCCTTCACCGCGCTCATCCCGCGCCTCTATGGGGCGAAGACCGAGACCCTGCTGGCGGGGCTCGACAAGCCCATCGTCACCACGGTCTCGTCGGTCACCGCGATCTGGGCGGTGGAGCTGGCGCTGCTGGCCGGCATCCTCACGGTCTTCGTCTTCGCCTGGAAGCCGGTCTCGAAGAGTTTCGCCGAGGGCAGCCGCGCGGCGGTGGCGGGCTCCCTACTGGCGGCCATGAATACCGCCTCCGAATACGGGTTCGGCGCCGTCATCGCGGCCCTGCCGGGATTCATCGTCATCCGCGAGGCCCTATCCGCGATCCCCGACCCGCTGGTGAACGAGGCGGTGACGGTGACGGCGCTGGCCGGCATCACTGGCTCGGCCTCCGGGGGGCTGAGCATCGCGCTCGCCGCCATGTCCTCCACCTTCATCGCGGCGGCGCAGGCGGCCCATATCCCCATGGAGGTGCTGCACCGGGTGGCCGCCATGGCGAGTGGCGGCATGGACACGCTGCCCCATAACGGTGCCGTCATCACCCTGCTCTCGGTCACCGGCCTCACCCACCGGCAGGCCTATGCCGACATCTTCGCGATCACCGTGCTCAAGACCAGCGCGGTCTTCCTCGTCATCGGAATCTACTACCTAACCGGGCTGGTCTAAGGCTCGGCCAGCGGCATCGCGGTCACCGGGGGTCTGGACTTTCTCAAGGTGCGGGCGGCCAATGCCGCGACATCCGATACAACGGGAGACTTCCGATGGATCGTCGAACCTTCCTGACACTCGCGGCCGCCGGTGCCGTATTCCCGCTTGGCGGGGACCCGGCCAAGGCTGACACGATTAAGGCGGACCCGGCGAAGGCGGACCCAGCGAAGGCGGCTCCACCGCCGGCGCGGAACGTGGTCCTCGTCCACGGCCTCTTCGCCGACGGGTCGTGCTGGTCCGAGGTCATCGGGCGATTGCAGATGGCGGGCCTCACCGTCACCTCCGTGCAGAACCCGCTGACCACCCTCGACGAGGCGGTGGCCTCGGTGCAGCGGGTGCTGGCGCGCCAGGATGGCCCCACCGTACTCGTCGGCCATTCCTTCGCTGGCATGATCGTCTCCGAAGCCGGCACCGATCCGAACGTATCGGCCCTCGTCTACGTGGCGGCCCGTGCGCCGGATGCCGGCGAAGATTACGCGGCCCTGGCGAAGACGTTTCCGACGCCGCCCGCCAGCGCCGGCATCGTCTTCGACGGAGAATACGGGCGGCTCGGCGAGGCGGCGTTCCTGCGCGACTTCGCCGGCGACCTTCCCGAGGCGAAGGCAAAGGTGCTCTACGCGGTGCAGCAGCCGTTCGCGAAGGCGCTACTGGCGGGCAGGACCACCCAGGCGGCCTGGCGATCGAAGCCGAGCTTCTACGCGGTCTCCACGGAGGATCGGACGATCGACCCCGATCTCGAACGCTTCATGGCGAAGAGAATGGGCGCCACCACGATCGAGGTGAAGGCGAGCCACCTGTCCCTGATCTCCCAGCCCGACACGATCGCCAAGCTGATCCTGGACGCCGCCGGACGGCCCTGAACCCCGCCCGCGGGCGGGGCGATGCGACAGGCCCGAAACCCCGTTTGCCGACTGCCGGATCGTGCCCTATCGTCCGATCCGGCGACGCGGCATGATCGCCGGGAGAGGAGAGCTCACCATGGCATTCTTCATCGGGATCGCAGGACCCTGGCTCGTTCTCGCGGTTCTGGATCTTCTGGCGATTCGCCGCGACCGGGAACTGTCCCGCCTCCCGTGAAAGGCGTCAGAGCGCTTCACCCTGCCGGATCCTCGACGATCTTCAGGGTGAGCTGCGTGAACGGTCTGATCTCCCAGACGGACCCGGCCTTGAACATCATCACCACCCGGCAGCGGTTCATGACCTCGAAGGCGGGAAGGCCCGGCTCCGGCTGGAACACGAGCCCCGCGATGACGGCGGGGTCGTAATCGGCGGGCCTGATCCAGACGATCTCTTCCATGGAACGCTGCCACCCTGTGTCGCGGTTGCCGGGGAACGCCGCCGCCCGGCATCATCTCACGCGAGGCGGGCGATGTTTCGCAATGGCCATGCCGCCCGCGCCTCCGGCCGGGCACCTCAATCCGCAGCGCCGGGCTTGGATCGGCAGCGCCGGGCTTGCCCCTTAAGACCGGCAGCTTATGTCGCGTCCATCGAACAGACGAGGAGTGACGACGATGCCCAAGGCGATCCGGGTCTACGAATACGGCGAGCCCGAGGTGATGCGCTATGAGGAGGTGGCGGTGGGCGAGCCCGGCCCCGGTCAGATTCGCGTCCGCCAGACGGCCATCGGCGTCAACTTCATCGACATCTACTTCCGCTCGGGCGCCTACAAGGCGGCGCAGCTGCCCTTCACCCCCGGCAAGGAGGGCGCGGGCGTGGTCACCGCCATCGGCGATGGCGTCACCGGCTTCCGGGTGGGTGAGCGGGTGGCCTACGGTTCGGCCGAGGGCACCTATGCCGAGGAGGTGGTGATCAATGCCAGCGCGGCGGTGCATCTCGCAGACGGGGTCGACGACGCCACCGCCGCGGCGATGATGCTGAAGGGCCTCACCGCCGAGTATCTCCTGCACCGCACCTGCCCGGTGAAGCCCGGCGACACGATTCTGTTCCACGCCGCTGCCGGTGGCGTCGGCCTCATCGCCTGCCAATGGGCCAAGCATATCGGCGCCACCGTTATCGGCACGGTAGGCTCGGCCGAGAAGGCCGAGCTGGCGCGGGCCAATGGCTGCGACCACGTCATCCTCTACCGCGACGAGGATTTCGCCGCGCGGGTGAAGGAGATCACCGAAGGCAGGGGCGTGCGCGTCGTCTATGACGGCGTCGGCAAGGACACCTTCCCGGCCTCCCTCGACTGCATCGCCCCGTTGGGAATGTTCGTGAGCTTCGGTTCCGCCTCCGGCCCCGTGGAGAATTTCAACCTGGCGGTGCTCGGCCAGAAGGGCTCGCTCTTCGCGACACGCCCCTCCTTGTTCGCCCATGCCGGGACGCGGACCACCCTCGATTCCATGGCCGAGAATCTGTTCGGCGTGGTGGCGAGCGGCGCGGTGAAGATCCCCGTCCATGCGCGGGCGAAGCTCGCCGACGCCGTGCAGGTGCACAAGGATCTGGCCGGACGCCAGACCACGGGCGCCACGATCATGACCCCGTGATCCGAGCATCCCCTGATCCAAGTATTCCGTGAGCCAGGGATACCGCGATCTCGGGATCCCCCGACGACAGGACGAGGTAGATGAAGGCCCCAGGCGAACGCGACCTTCTCCTCGTGGTCGACGTCCAGAACGACTTCCTGCCCGGAGGAGCCCTCGCGGTGCCGGACGGCCATGCGGTGATCGACCCGATCAACCGCCTCGCCGCCCGGTTTCCGCACGTGGTCCTGACCCAGGACTGGCACCCGGCCGGGCACGTCTCCTTCGCCTCCAGCCATGCCGGAAAACGCGCTTTCGAGAGCGTGGACCTGCCTTACGGGCCGCAGGTCCTGTGGCCGGACCATTGCATCCAGGGCTCGTCCGGCGCGCGTTTCTCGGCCGAGCTTCACGCCGATTGGGCCGAGTTGGTGATGCGCAAGGGCTATCACGCCCATACCGACAGCTATTCGGCCTTCGTCGAGGCCGACCGGAGCACCAGCACGGGCCTCACGGGCTACCTGCGCGAGCGACGCTTCTCGCATCTCTACCTCACCGGCCTCGCCACCGATTACTGCGTCCTCTGGACGGCCCTCGACGCGGCCCGAGCGGGTTTCGCCGTCACGGTCATCGAGGATGCGGTGCGGGGGATCGATATGGACGGATCGGTGGAGCGGGCCTGGGCCGACATGGCGAACGCGGGTGTCAGGCGGATGATGAGCGGAGCGATCGAGGGCGGGTAGAGCCGGGAAACGCCGATGCGGCTCCATCCCCTCGCCGCGCCCGGGTCGAGTCGGTCCTAGACCGCGCTGCCGTAGAGGTCGTAGGCGTCGGCCCGCTCGATCTTCACGGTGACGATGTCGCCGACCCGGAGCGGCCGGCGCGAGGTGACGTGGACGTTGCCGTCGATCTCGGGCGCGTCGTATTTCGAGCGGCCCTTGGCGATGCCGCCATTGGCCTCATCGATGATGACGGGCAGGCGCTTGCCCACGCGCGCCTTCTGCAGGCGGATCGAGACACCCTGCTGCGCCTCCATGAAGCGGCGCTTGCGCTCGGCCTTGACCTCGGGCGGGACGAGATCGCCGAGCCCGTTGGCCACTGCACCGCCCACGGGCTCGTATTCGAAACAGCCGACGCGCTCGAGCTTGGCTTGCCCGATCCAGGTCAGCAGCTCTTCGAACTCGGCCTCGGTCTCGCCGGGGAAACCCACGATGAAAGTCGAGCGGATGGCGAGATCCGGGCAGATCTCGCGCCAGCGCCGGATGCGCTCCAACTGCTTCTCCTGATTGCCCGGCCGGCGCATGCGCTTGAGCACGGACGGCGACGCATGCTGCAGCGGCATGTCGAGATAGGGCAGGATCTTGCCCTCGGCCATCAGCGGGATGACGTCGTCCACGTGCGGGTAGGGGTAGACGTAGTGCATCCGCACCCAGGCGCCGAGCTCGCCGAGTTCGGCGGAGAGATCGTAGAACTTCGCCCGCACCTCACGGTCACGCCAGGGGCTCGCGGCGTAGCGGATATCGACGCCGTAGGCGCTAGTGTCCTGCGAGACCACCAGCAATTCCTTCACGCCGGCTTTGACCAGCTTCTCGGCCTCGCGCAGCACGTCGCCCGCCGGCCGGCTGACGAGATCGCCACGTAGGGACGGGATGATGCAGAAGGTGCAGCGGTTGTTGCAGCCCTCGGAAATCTTCAGATAGGCGTAATGGCGCGGGGTGAGCTTCACCCCCTGCGGCGGCACCAGATCGAGGAACGGGTCGTGCGCCGGGGGCACTGCCTCGTGCACGGCGGCGACCACCGATTCGTAGGCCTGCGGCCCGGTCACCGCGAGCAGGTTCGGATACTTTTCGCGAATTTCCTCGGGCTGGGCGCCCATGCAGCCCGTCACGATGACGCGGCCGTTCTCGGCCATGGCCTCGCCGATGGCCGAGAGCGATTCGGCCTTGGCCGAATCGAGGAAGCCGCAGGTATTGACGATGACCACGTCCGCGCCGTCGTGCCGGCGCGCGAGTTCGTAGCCTTCCGCCCGCAGATGCGTGAGGATGCGCTCGGAATCCACCAGGGCCTTGGGGCAGCCGAGGGAGACGAACGAGATCTTGGGCGCGGCTTTCGCCGGGGTCGGAACGGTGACGGGTACGGTCATGGTCGCTCGTCGGTCGCGGCCGAGGAAAACTCGACCGGCCGTGATTCTCGGGGCGGAGGGTGCCGGGTTGCGGCCTCCCTATACGCCCATCCTCGCGCGGTTGCGAGGGCGGCGGTTCCGGGTACCATGCCGCCAGCCTGCACGGCCCATGCAAGCCGCACGGCTTCCGTCGAACCGCGACCCGTGTCACCTGTGGCGCGTTATCAGGAAACCATGCCGCAGGAGGGGCCCGTGTCCCAGCCCGCGCGAAGCTCTTAAGTCCGACAGCATCATGTGGACCCGCGAGATCCCCTTCATCGATCCCGTCGCGGCGGCGGAGGCGTTCTCGTCCCTGCCGGGGCTGGCCTTCCTCGACAGCGCCATGCGCCACGAGACCCTGGGGCGCGTCTCGATCGTCGCCGCCGATCCGTTCGGGCGGTTCCGCTACGCGCAAGGCCGCGCGACGCTGGACGGACGCCCCCTTGATGGGTCCGGGCTGGAAGCCCTGCGCGCCTGCCTCGCGCCCTACCGGCTGGCCGAGGACGAGGGAATCGGCTTTCCCGGCGGGGCCATCGGCTACTTCGCCTACGATCTCGGCGCCTGCCTGGAGCGGGTGACGCCCCCGGCCCGCCGCGCCGGCCTCACCGACGACATCGCCTTCAACCTCTACGACACGGTCCTGTCCATCGACCATGACAGCCGCACCTGCCGGCTCGTCGCCACCGGCTTTCCGGAGGCGGCGGATTCCGCAAGGGCGGAGAGGGCGCGCGCGCGGCTCGACCGTTTCGCCGAGCTGCTCGCGGCCGGCGGTGGCGGCACCGGGAGGGTGGCAGAGGCGGCGCCCCTGGCCTGGCGCTCCAACTTCACCAGGACCTCCTACGAGGCGGCGGTGGAGAGGGTGCGCGACTACATCCGGGCCGGGGACATCTACCAAGCCAACATCGCCCAACGCTTCGAGGCGGCGCTGCCGGCGGGATACGATCCCTTCGCGCTCTATCACCGCCTGCGCGAGACTAACCCGGCGACCTTCGGCGCCTATCTGTCCTTCGGTGCTCTTACCATCGCTTCGAGCAGCCCTGAGCGCTTCATGAAGCTGCAGGGCAGGGCGGTGGAAACCCGGCCGATCAAGGGCACGGTGCGCCGGGTGGAAGATTCCGCCGAGGACCGGGCTCTCGGCGACGCGCTCCAGGCCAACATCAAGGAGCGGGCCGAGAACATCATGATCGTCGATCTCCTGCGCAACGACCTCTCGCGCATCTGCGAGCCGCACAGCGTCAGGGTGCCGGTCCTGTGCGGGCTCGAATCCTATGCCTCGGTCCACCATCTCGTCTCGGTGGTGACGGGAACCCTGCGCGAGGACCACGACGCCATCGACCTGATCGCCGCCACCTTCCCCGGCGGCTCGATCACCGGGGCGCCGAAACTGCGGGCCATGGACATCATCACCGAGATCGAGGGCGACGCCCGCGAACTCTATTGCGGGGCCATCGGTGCCCTCGGATTCGACGGGTCGCTCGATACCTCCATCGCCATCCGCACCGTGTTCATGGACGGAGCCCGCGCCGTGCTCCAGGCGGGAGGAGGAGTGACGCTGCTCTCCGACCCGGCCGCCGAATACGAAGAGACCCTGACCAAGGCGGCGCGGGTCTTCGCCGCCTTCGAGCCCGACCGGAACGAGGGCGGGGCTCCATGATCCTCGTCGTCGACAATTACGATTCCTTCGTCTTCAACGTGGTGCGCTACGTGGAGGAGCTCGGCCAGGAGGTGCGGGTGCTGCGCAACGACGCCGTCGACGTCGCCGGCATCCGCGCGCTCGCCCCCGATGCGCTGATCCTCTCCCCGGGCCCCTGCACCCCCAACGAGGCCGGCGTGACCCTGCCCGCCATCGAGGCCCTGTCCGGCGAGATCCCGATCCTCGGCGTCTGTCTCGGGCATCAGGCCATCGGCGCGGCGTTTGGCGGACGGGTCGAGCGGGCGGCGCGGCCGCTCCATGGCCAGGCGACCGCGATCCACCATGACGGCGCGCGCCTGTTCGCGGGCCTGCCCGACCCGATGCAGGTGGGCCGCTACCATTCCCTCATCGTGACGCCTCAGCCCGGCATGGACGAATCCCTCGTCATCGACGCCGTGTCGGGGGAGGGCGAGGTGATGGCCCTGTCGCACCGGCGCCACCCGACGATGGGTGTGCAGTTCCACCCGGAATCGGTGCTGACCGAGAACGGCCACGCGGTGTTCGGCAACTTCCTCGATCTGGCGCGCCGGTGGCGGGAGACCCGCGATGCTGTGGTTTGACGGCGCCCTCCACGAGGGCAGCCGCCACGGTTTCGACCTCTCCGACCGGGGCCTGACCCTTGGAGACGGAATCTTCGACACGGCCCTCTGCCTCGGCGGCCGCATCGCTTTCCATGAGGCGCATCTCGCCCGGCTCGCCGCCTCGGCCGAGGATCTGGGCTTTTCCATCAACCGGGAGGCCATGGGGGAGGCGATGCGCCTCGTCGCTGCCGCCATCGGCGACGGCGCGCTCCGCACCACGGTGACGCGCGGTTCCGGCCCGCGTGGCCTCGCCCCGCCGGAGCCGGCCCGGCCGGTCTGGTGGATCACCGCCGCACCGCGCCGGGCGGGATCGGGGTTCGCGCCGGTCTCGCTGTATCCGAGTGGAATGCGCCGCAACGAGACCTCGCCGGCCGCGAGGATCAAGACGCTGGGCTATCTCGACGCGATCCTCGCCGCCCGGGAGGCGAGGGCACGGGGATTCGACGAGGCCCTGTTCCTCAACACCAGAGGCCACCTCGCCTGCGCCGGGACCGGCAACTTGTTCGCGGTCCTGGACGGGCGCCTCGTCACCCCGCCCCTTTCGGACGGCGTGCTGCCAGGCATCGTCCGGGCGCAGGTTCTCGGCTTGGCGGAATCGCTGGGCATCGGGACCGCGGAACGCTCCCTCGCCCTCGACGAGGTCCTGACCGCCGAGGCGGTGGTCATGACCAATTCCCTGCGCGGCCTCTCCACCGTCACGGCGATCGGGACGACGGCGTTTCCCGGCGCGCACGGGACCGTCGCCGCGTTGAGCCAGGCGCTCCGCCTCCTCATCGCCGAGGAATGCGGCGTCCCGCCGGAGGTGGCGTGAGGCCGCGCACCATCATACGAAGCCGCCTGTTCTCGCGGCTCGGCCTCGCCGCCCTCTATGGTGGCATCGGCCTCCTCCATCTCGCCGCCGCCGACAAGTTCCTGCCGATCATGCCCGATTGGGTACCTTGGCCGAGGCAGGTCGTCATCCTGACGGGCTTCTACGAGCTCGCTTGCGTGGCGGGCCTGGTCTTCGCGCGCACCCGCCGCGCTGCCGGCTATGCCCTGGCCGCCTACGCGATCTGCGTGTTTCCGGCCAATATCAAGCACGCCATCGAGGGCATCCCGGTGCCCGGCCTGCCCGACAGCTGGTGGTATCACGGCCCGCGCCTCGCCCTCCAACCTGTTCTCGTCTGGTGGGCGCTTCATGCGACGCGGATCGTCGATTGGCCGCTCGGGCGGCGATAAGGGGAGGGCGGCCGACAATCCCGCTGCGAACCAGGGATCAAGCTTCCGAGCGCTTCACCCGCTGCCAGGCCGCCTCCATGGCGGGAAGATTGGCCTCTTCCAGGCTTGCCCCATCCTCCCCGATCAAAGCCGCCATGGCGTGGAAGCGCCGCTCGAACTTGATATTCCCTTTTTTTAGGGAATATTCCGGGTCTATTCCGGAATGTCGGGCAAGATTCACCACCGCGAAGAGCAGGTCGCCGATCTCTTCGGCGAGGTGATCCGGGTCGTCCCGCCCAAGCGCGTCGGCGACCTCGTCCACCTCCTCGCGGATCTTGGCGATGACTGATGCCGCGTCCGGCCAGTCGAAACCATGCCGCGCCGCGTTGCGGCTGATCTTCTCGGCCCGGGTGAGGGCGGGCAGGGCCTTGGCGACGGAGCCGAGGAGATCACCCCCGGCTGGTTGGGATCGCCCGGTTGTCTCCGACCGTTCGGCCGCTTTCGACGCCGTCCAGTTGGCGTCGAGCTGCGCCAGGCTCAGACGGTCGGCGCCGTCGGGCAGCAGCGACCCATCCGCCTGGAATACATGCGGATGCCGCCGGATCATCTTGTCGCAGATTGCCCGGACCACGTCGTCGAAGGCGAAATTTCCGCTCTCCTCGGCAACCCGCGCCTGGAACACGACCTGGAACAGGAGATCGCCGAGCTCGCCCTTCAGCTCGTCGAGATCGCCCCGCTCGATGGCGTCCACCACCTCGTAGGCTTCCTCCAGCGTGTAGGGCGCCAAGGTTTCGAGGGTCTGGGCCTGATCCCAGGCGCAACCCCGTTCGGGATCACGCAGGGCCGCCATCAATCGCAGCAGGGTCTCGATCGGCTGTTGGAAGGTCACGGGCGCACCTGGATCGGAAAGGACGGTCTCGAGCGAGGGTTAGGCCAGGCGTCACACTTGTCTCAAGCCTCCGCCCTCGGGCTTTCTCGGTGGACAGGTTTCTGTGCCGATCCTGTTGATGAGGAGGGGAGGAATTCTGAAAATTCCAAATGATCGATCAAAAACCCCGACGTTCGGTAAAGCGAACCGACCTCCGGACCCATAGGAAAGATATCAGTAACATCTTTTTAGAGAGTCAGTTCAGCAAGTTATATGGGACGCCAAATTCCCCTTCCCTGACAACGTGTTGAGCCCTGTTCGCGTATCGAACTCTGCGCGGCTCCGTATGGAAGTCTGCGTGAGGCCGTACCCGATTCTGCGCTCGCCGGGCTCCGATCCGTATGGGATTCTGCGTCGATCCGTATGGAATTCTGCGGGGAGAACGGTGTTGATCGGTGAAGTGTGGGGATAGTCCGGAATGCAGGCCCGTATCGAACTCTGCGTTGACGCCGAAAAGCGCGGCGTCCGGGGCGGTGGGATCGAAGCGGCAGCGGCACCAGATCCTCGGGGCAGGCCGTGGATTGTCGGGATAAGATCCGGGCCCATCGACTCCTGACGCCGGAATCATGCGATGGCGGACAGTCAGAGGTGGGAACTGCCGGTATCGATGAGCGTCATGGGGATCGAGGAGAAGCTCGGCCAGATCCGTGATCCCGACCTTCTCGAGGAGGTCGCGGCCGGTCGCGGCAGCTTCCTGTTCGGAAGCATCGTCGAGCACATCCTCCACCGGCAGCGCGCCCGCGATGCCGAGGCCGAGACCCTGCGTCAGGCCGCCGACAAGCGTGGCGCCATGCCCCGCGACAAGCGCCGCCGCGATGCGGTGCGCGAGGTCATCGAGAACGAGCCGACCCTGCCGGAGAACCTGCAGCACATCCACAGCGTGCTGGCTCTCTGCGGCCTGCCCTATCGCGATCCCGGCGACGACCGCGAGTTCTTCCGGGAATACGGACGGAATTCCCTCAGCCTGCTGGCCGGCCGACTCAAGAACCCGGTCAATGGCGAGATGGAGTTCCAGGGTCTGCCCTATGGCCCCAAGGCCCGCCTCGTCCTGCTGCATCTCTGCACCGAGGCCGTGCGCCAGCGCAGCCCCACCATCACCGTGGCCGACAGCCTGTCCGGCTTCATGAAGGAGATGGGATTTGCCGTGACCGGCGGCGAACGCGGCACGATCCGCCAGTTCAAGGAGCAGCTCAACCGGCTCGCCGCCTGCACCCTGCAGATCGGCCTGTGGGACGGCAGCGACAAGGCCAGCACCCTCAATGTGCCGCCCTTCCGCCAGCTCGACCTCTGGCTCTCGCACGGAGCCGGGGAGGGGCAGGTCTGGTCGAAGACTGTCCAGTTCCACCAGGATTTCTACGACAACCTGATCCAGCATGCCCTGCCGGTGGATATCCGCGCGGCCCGCGCCTTTGCCGGCTCGGCCCGCAAGCTCGATCTCCTGTTCTGGCTCGGCTACCGCCTGCGGGTGCTGCAGCGCCCGCTGCGGCTCACCTGGGCCAATCTGCACAGCCAGTTCGGCGCCGACAATGCCAGCATCCGCAGCTTCCGGCAGGCCTTCAAGGCCGATCTCGCCCATATGCAGGAGGTGTTCCCGAAACTGCCCGTCTCCCTCGACGAGGCCGGCATGATGCTCCAGCCTGCCCATCCCAGTGCTCTGCTGGTGCCGCCCAGGCTCGGCGGGGCGAAAGCCGGCCCATCAAGGCGCGCTCTCGCGGGCTGAGGCATCTTCCAAATTGTGATAGGGAATATTCCATTCCGATCGGCCCTTTGCTAGATATTCCGCAATTGGAATATTCTAGAGGTGCGACATGTTCCTGACGGAAACCGAGGCCGAGGCGCGCCTCTCCGATCTCCATCGCGAGCGGGCCCGCATCGAGCGGGCCATCGCCGACCTCACGCTCTTCCTCGCTATCGGCCGCCAGATATCCGGACCCGCCGGAGGGGCGGGGGACGGGCGGGGCGATCCGACCCCGATCGCCCCGCGACCGGATTTTCCGGGACACGAGGAGCCTGCCCCCGAATCCGGCGGCGACCGGTCGCAGGCCCGGCGCGAGGGCCGTCTCCTGATGGAGGCGGCGTCCGAGATCCTCGAGGAGGCGGGTCGTCCCCTCCACGCCGCGGAGATCCTGGAGGGTCTGACTCTGCGCGGCCTGTCGGTCCCCGGCATCGATCCGGTGGCGGCCCTCAACACCCGGCTGTGGAAGCGCTCAGGGGCCGACGGTCCGTTCCAGCGCCTCGGCGACGCGGTCTATGCCCTCGCCTCCGGGCCCGACGACGCCTGAGGCTCAGAACCGCCCGTTCCGGGTGATCCCCGCGATGATCGTTTCGCGGGCGGCGCGCGAGGCGGCGAATCGCGCGCGGGCGGCCGCGACCACCTCCGGCGAGGCCGTGCCGGGATGGCCCGCCGAGAAGGGCGGGGCCGGCGCGTATTCGAGGGCCAGCTGGATCGTCTCGGCCTCAATCCGGCCCGCGAGTTCCGCCACCGCCGCGAGGGCGAAATCGAGGCCGGCCGTGACGCCGCCGCCGGTAATGATCCGCCCGTCGCGCACGATGCGCTCGTCGACCGGGATTGCCCCGAACGCCGCCAGCAGATCGAGGGCGCCCCAATGGGTCGTCGCCCGCTTGCCCCGCAGCAGGCCCGCCGCCCCGAGGATGAGGGCGCCGGTACAGACCGAGGTGACGAGGATCGGCCGCTCGGCTTGGGCGCGTACGAAATCGAGCACCGGCGCGTGCGTCATCAGGGCGTTCACGCCGATCCCGCCCGGAATGCAGAGGAGGTCGAGGGGCGGGCAGGCGGTAAGATCCGTCGTGGGCGTCAGCGGCAGGCCGGTGGCGCTGGTGACGGTGGTGCGGTCGAGGCCGACGAGATGGACGCGCGCGCCGGGCAGCGAGGCGAAGACCTCGTAGGGCGCAGTGAGGTCGAGCTGCTGCACGCCCTCGAAGGTCAGGAGGCCGATCTCGAAGCGGATCTCGGTCTGCGGCATGGCAAGGGTCTCCGTGAGGGGGCGACGAAAAGGCTGCGGCTGGACAGATCCGACGATACCGGCGCAGGCTGCCGGCCGACATGACCAAAAACCCTCGCATCCTGCCAAACCCTCCGCTCGGAGAACTGCCCCTGGCCGTGGCGATCCTGGCCTATCCGGGGGTGCAGCTCCTCGATGTGGCCGGTCCGCTCCAGGTTTTCGCCACCGCCAACGACCTCTCGGCCGATGCCGGCCGGTCGGCTCCTTATCGCGTCAGCGTCGTCGCCGAACGCGCCGGCTCCGTCGTTACCTCGTCCGGTCTCGCGCTGACGGCCGAGGGGCTGATCCCGGATTCCGGCTCCATCGACACGCTGATTGTCGCCGGTGGGCGAGGGGTCGATGCCCAGCTCGACAATGCCGGCCTGGTCTCCTGGCTGTCGGGCCGGGCCGCCCTGTCGCGCCGCGTCGCCTCGGTCTGTACCGGGGCCTTCCTCGTCGGGGCGGCGGGCCTCCTCAACGGCCGCCGCGTCGTCACGCACTGGACCCGCTGTGCCGCGCTGCGCGCCCGCTATCCGAAGGCCCTGGTCGAGGCCGACCCGATCTTCATCCGCGACGGCGCGCTCTGGACCTCGGCCGGGGTCACCGCCGGCATCGATCTCGCCCTGGCCCTGGTGGAGGCCGATCTCGGGCGGGAGATGTCCCTGGCCGTGGCGCGTCACCTCGTTGTGTTCCTCAAGCGCCCCGGCGGGCAGGCCCAGTTCAGCACCGCCCTCTCGCTTCAGGGCGGCGACGACCGGTTCGGTCGCCTCCACGCCTGGATCACCGACAACCTCTGCGCCGACCTGACGATTCCCGCCCTGGCCGACCGGGCCGGGATGAGCCCTCGCAGCTTCGCCCGGCATTACCGCGCCGATACCGGCCGCAGCCCGGCCGAGGCGATCGAGGGCATCCGCTTCGAGGCCGCCCGCCGGCTTCTCGAAGACACCGACCTGCCGGTGAAGCGCATCGCCGAACGTTGCGGCTTTGGCGCGGAGGAGACCCTGCGGCGGGTCTTCCTGCGCCGGATCGCGGCGACGCCCGGCGAGTATCGCCGTCGTTTCGCTGCTTTTGCGTGATCCTGGCAGCCCTCGCCCGATGCGGGCGCGTTTGACTTTCCCGCCCGCATCATCGACACCGCCGCCCGTCGCGGCATCGACCGATCGTCAGGGGCTGACCGTCGGCCCGGAGCCGCCCCATGTCCGCCCCAACTCCTCCCGTCTCATGAGAACCGCCGATGCCGGACATGCCGTCCCGCCCGGCGAAGACGCGGGCTTCCTCGACGGGCTGATCGGAGCGGCCTCCGCAAGCCATGCCCGTGCCTGCGCCCTGCTCCTGGCTCTCTGCCTCGCCTGCTTTCTGCCGGGCTTCGTCTCGCTCCAGCCGATGGACCGGGACGAGCCGCGCTTCGCCCAGGCCTCGAAGCAGATGATCGAGACCGGCGACATGGTCGACATCCGCTTCCAGGGCGAGGCGCGGCACAAGAAACCGGTGGGGATCTACTGGGCGCAGGCCGCGGTGGTGAAGGGGGCCGAGGCCCTGGGGGTCGACCACGCCCGCACCACCATCGCGCTCTACCGGGTTCCCTCGCTGATCGGTGCGCTGCTGGCGAGTCTGCTGACCTATTGGGCGGCCCTCGCCTTCCTGCCGCGCCGCGGCGCGCTCGTTGCCGCCCTCCTGTTCTCCGCCTGCATCATGATCTCGGCGGAGGCGCGCCTCGCCAAGACCGACGCCCTCCTCACCGCCTGCTCGGTTGCCGCGATGGGCGCGCTGGCGCGGGTCTGGCTCGGGCGGATCACGCCCGGCCGGACGCGGGGCCGGCCCGATCGCACGACCCTTCTGGTGTTCTGGCTGGCCATGGCGATCGGCATCCTGGTGAAGGGGCCGATGGTGCCGCTCTTCGTCGGGCTCGCCGCGCTCGCGCTGTCGGTGAAGGAACGGTCCGGCCGCTGGCTCATGGACCTGCGTCCCGGCCTCGGCCTCGGGCTGACCCTGGCCATCGTCGCCCCCTGGTTCGTCGCCATCGCCTGGAAGAGCGGCGGCGCGTTCTTCGGCGAGGCGGTGGGCCACGACATGCTCGGCAAGGTGGGGGGGGCCGCCGAGAAACACGGCGCGCCGCCCGGCACCTATCTGGCGGTGTTCTTCGCCACCTTCTGGCCGGGAGCCGCCTTCGCGGCGCTGAGCGCGCCCTTCGCCTTCGCCAGCCGGCGCGACGACGCCGTCGCCTTCCTCATCGCCTGGATCGTGCCCGCCTGGATCCTGTTCGAGGCCGTCCCGACGAAGTTGCCGCATTACGTCCTGCCGCTGATGCCGGCCGTGGCGATCCTCACCATCCTGGCCGTGGCGCGCGGCGCCCTCGATTCGGACAGGCGGGGAGCGAAAGCCGTGGCCGCCCTGGTGGTGCTGATCCCGGTCGGGCTGACCCTCGGTCTCGTCGGCGTGGCCTGGACCTTCGACCACGTGATCCCCGTCGCCGGGCTGCCGCTGCTGCTGGCCTCGTCGGCGGCCGCGATACTCGCCTTCCTCCTGTTCGCCCGCCGCCTGCCCGAACGGGCCCTGGTCACGGCCGTCCTCGCCTCGGCCCTGCTCTCGCCAGCGGTGTTCGGCCTGACCCAGCCGGTGCTCGCGGCGCTGAAGGTCTCGCCGCGTCTCGCTGCCCTCCGTGACGGGCTGCCCTGCGCCGCGCCGAAGGTCGCCAGCCTCGGCTACCGCGAGCCGAGTCTCGTCTTCCTCATCGGGACCGACCTCGCCATGATGAACACCGGTGCCGAGGCGGCCGCGTTCCTAGCCCATGGCGGCTGCCGCCTCGTCTTCATCACCGAGCCGTTCCTGGACGAGTTCCGGCGGGCGGAGACAAGCGGTAAGGCTGCCCCGGTCGGCCGGGTCTCCGGCTTCAACATCAACAGCGGCCGGCGGATCGACCTCTCGGCCTATGCGGTGACCCCGTGACCCAAACCGACACAGCCTCCTCCATCCGCCTGTCCATCGTCGTCCCGGTGAAGAACGAGGCGGGCAATGTCGAGAGCCTCGTCACCGAGATCGAGCGCGCCTGTTCGAGCCTCGACCCATTCGAGGTGATCTACGTGGATGACGGTTCCACCGACGCCACGGGGGCGATCCTCGCGGATCTGCGCCGCAGCCGGCCCTGGCTGCGCGTGGTCCGCCATGCCCGCAGCAGCGGACAGTCGGCGGCGATCCGCTCTGGCGTCGCCGTGGCACGGGGCGCCCTCGTCGCCACCCTCGACGGCGACGGCCAGAACGATCCTGCCTTCATCCCCGCTTTGGTGGCGGCCCTGGAGGAGGGCGGCCGGAGCACGGGCCTCGCCCAGGGCCAGCGCGTCGGCCGCAAGGACGGGCGCCTGAAGACCCTGCAATCGCGCATCGCCAACGGCGTGCGCGGCCGCATCCTTAAGGATTCCACCCGCGATACCGGCTGCGGCATGAAGGTGTTCCGCCGCGACGTGTATCGGGCGCTGCCCTATTTCGATGCGCTCCACCGCTTCATGCCGGCCCTCGTCGCCCGCGAGGGCTACCGTGTCGTCCATGCCGACGTGGTCGATCGGCCCCGCTTCACTGGGCGCTCCAATTACGGCCTGTTCGACCGCCTCTGGGTCGGGCTCCTCGATCTCGCGGGGGTTTGGTGGCTGATCCGCCGCAAGCGGCCTTCGCCCGAGGCGGTGGAGGTCGCGCCGGAGCTGCGCCCGACCACGTTGGGGCGGGAGCAGCTCTAGAATTCTGTTTTGCCGCGCTCTTTTTTTACCGAACCGGCATCCACTTCGGCGCAGAGCGCTCTCGTGACCGGTGGGGAGGCCTGAACCCGTGCTGATGCAGCTTTCGGAAGACCTGGGCGGCTACGCCTACGACATCTTCGTCACCAAGTTCGACGGCTGGCTCGTCTTCGGCATCCTGGCCCAGGTGGTGTTCGGCGCCCGCTTCATCCTGCAATGGCTGGCGAGCGAGAAGGCCGGCCGCAGCGTCATGCCGCTCTCGTTCTGGTTCCTCTCCATCGCGGGCGGGCTGATGACCCTGGTCTACGGGCTGGTGCGGCGCGAGCCGGTCATCATCTTCGGGCAGGCCCTCTCGACGGGCATCTATCTCCGCAACGTCGCGCTGATCCTCAAGGAGAAGCGGCGCAAGCCCGGGGCGGACGCGGTTCCATGACACCCCTGCCGGCGTTCTTCGACGATCTCGATGCGAGTCTGGCCCATCTCTGGCGGCTTCTGGAGGACGGGCCGGCTCTCCGCCGCAACGCCTTCCACATGCCGGCCCTCGCCACGGTGGACGAGGCGGGCGCGCCGCAGGTGCGCACCATCGTCCTGCGCGAGGCGGATTCCGGGGCAGGGAGCCTGCGCTTCCATTGCGACCGTCGCTCGCGGAAAGCCGCCGAGATCGCCGCGTCCGGCCGGGCGGCTTTGCACGGCTACGATTCGGTAAGCAAGGTCCAGATCCGGGTCTCGGGTACGGCCGTGCTCCATACGGACGATGCGCTGGCGGATGCCGCCTGGGCCGGATCGCTCGCCATGAGCCTCGTCTGCTACGGCGTGGCACCGGAGCCCGGGGCCGAACTTGCCTCGGGGGACGCCTATTCCCTGCCGGAGACCGACGCCAGCATCGCCGCCGGCCGGCCGAATTTCTGTGCGGTCGTGGTCAACGCGACCCGGCTCGAATTCCTGTTCCTCGATCGGCGGGGACATCGGCGCGCCGCCTGGACGCGAGACGGCGACGGCTGGGCGGGAACCTGGCTGGCGCCATGAAAAACCCTTTCTCCGTTCTGGAAAGCCCCCTCACGATCGTTATCCGCCGTCATTCCGGGGCCGGGTAGCGGAGCCCGGAATCCAGAAGCGCCGGCTGCGCAAGGCGATGCACCGGCAGCGGTTCTGGTTCCCGGTCTCGCCTTCGGCGACCCGGGATGACGGTGCGCCGTGTCTTACGAAGAGCGCCTCACATCGCCGCGCGCAACCGCGCGAAGCCGGCATCGAGATCGGCCTGCAGGTCCGAGATTTCCTCGAGACCGATATGGAAGCGCAGCCCCGGCCCGCCCGGCTCCCAACGCGTGGCGGTGCGGTAGGTGCGGCAATCGAAGGGGATGACGAGGCTCTCGAAGCCGCCCCAGGAAAAGCCCATCCCGAACAGTTCGAGTCCGTCCAGCATCGCCGCCACGGCTTTCGCCGGGGCCGGCTTCAGGACCACCCCGAACAGGCCGGACGAGCCGGAGAAGTCGCGCTTCCAGATGGCGTGGCCGGGATCCTCCGGCAGGGCCGGGTGGAGCACCCGCAGCACCTCCGGCCGCCCCTGGAGCCAGCGCGCCATGGCGAGGCCCTGGCGCTCGTGCTCGCGCAGGCGGAGATTCATCGTGCGCAGGCCGCGCAGGGCCAGGAACGCATCCTCCGGCCCGGCGCACATGGCGAAATGCTCGAAGGTGCGGTGGAGCGCCGGCCAGTATCGCTCGTTCGCCGAGGTGAGGCCGAGGAGCAGGTCGGAGCCGCCGCTGAGATACTTGGTGCCCGCCTCCACGGCGATGTCGACGCCCCGTTCATGCGGCGGGAAGAACAGCGGCGTCGCCCAGGTATTGTCCATGATCACGGCCGCGCCGCGAGCACGGGCCACCTCCGCGATGGCCGGCACGTCCTGCATCTCGAAGCTCTGCGAACCCGGCGCCTCCACCAGCACCGCCTTGGTGTTCGGCTGCATCAGGTCGCCGATGCCGGCGCCGACGAGGGGATCGTAATAGGTCACCTCCACGCCGAAGCGCTTCAGCACCCCGTCGCAGAAGATGCGGGTGGGGCGGTAGGCGCTGTCGGTGACGAGGAGATGGTCGCCTGCGCTCACCACGCTCATCAGGGCGACGGTGAGGGCGGCCAGGCCCGAGGGGGTGAGCACCGTGCCCTTCGCGCCCGCGAGCTCGCTCCAGGCCTGGGTCAGCGAATCCATCGTCGGCGAGCCGCTGGTGCCGTAATCGTAGCGCCCGCGCCGGTGCTGCAGGTCGTCATAGGTCGGAAACAGCACCGTCGAGCCGCGATAGATCGGCGTGTTGACGAAACCGTGCTGCGCGGAGGGGTCGCGCCCCGCATGGACGAGGCGGGTGGCCGGGCCGAAACGGGCGGGATCGCGGGGAGGGGTGTTCGACATGGAAACCGGTATGGGGGGAGGGTGGTTGCGCCGCAACCTGAGCCCGGCCTGTGCGGTGGCGTCAAGCGGAAGCCCTTGACCGCAGTGCCCAATCCTTTGCAATGCGCGGGCATGATCAACGGTCTCCCGGCGTCGTCGATGCCTCATCCGACCCGCCCGCCTCATCCCGAGGTGACGCCGCGCAGCGGCGGCCTCGAAGGAGCCCTCCGGATCGCTCGATGCTGGCTGGAGGACTCCTTCGAGGCTGCTTTGCAGCACCTCAGGATGAGGGTCTGGATGGGAGGAGTCATGCTCTTCTGCATCACTCCCGCCCTCGCCCAGAACGGTCCCGCCCAAGGCACCCTCGCCCAGGTGAAGGCGCGCGGGCATCTCGTCTGCGGCGTCAGCGGCGGGGTCGCGGGGTTCAGCATTCCGGACAGCCAGGGCCAGTGGCGCGGGCTCGACGTGGATTTCTGCCGGGCGCTGGCGGCGGCGATCTTCGACGATCCGGCCAAGGTTCGGTTCATCCCGCAATCCTCGGCCGCGCGTTTCACCGCCCTGCAATCGGGCGAGATCGACGTCCTGTCGCGCAACACCACCTGGACCCTGTCCCGCGACACCGCCGCCATGAACTTCCCGGTCATCACCTTCTATGACGGGCAGGGGTTCCTGGTGCGTAAGTCCCTCGCCATCACGTCGGTGAAACAGCTCGACCGGGCGACGATCTGCCTGCAGCAGGGCACCACCACCGAGCTCAACCTCGCCGATTGGTTCCGCACCCGCGGGCTGACATACAAGGTCGTCACCTTCGCCAATAGCGAGCAGACGCTGGGCGCTTACGAATCCGGCCGCTGCGACGCCTATTCCACCGACAAGTCCTCTCTCTACGGCGAACGCCTGAAGACGGCGCATCCGGACGAGCACGTCATCCTCGACGAGGCGATCTCGAAGGAGCCGTTCGCGCCGGGCGTGCGCCAGGGCGACGACCAATGGCGCGATCTCGTCGCTTGGACCCATTACGCCATGATCGACGCCGAGGAGGCGGGGATTTCCCAGAGCAATGTCGAGGAGAGGCGGAAGACCGCCCTCAGCCCCGACATGCGGCGCATCCTCGGCCTCGAGGGCAAATACGGCGAGGGCCTCGGCCTCACCACCGACTGGGCCTACCGGATCGTCCGCCATGTGGGCAATTACGGCGACACGTTCGAGCGCAACGTTGGCGCGCAGACCCCGCTGAAGATCCCGCGCGGCCTGAATGCCCTCTGGAACCAGGGCGGCCTGCAATACGGGCCTCCGATCCGGTGAGGGGGGTGTGGGAGCGCGACCCTAACCCCTTCGCGGGGGAGGGTGCCCGCGGAGCGGGCGGGAGAGGGGCCGGCACAGGTCTTTCCGGAGAGGGCGCTCCCCTCACCCGACCTTCGCTGACGCGAAGGCCCCCCTCTCCCGCAGAGGCGAGAGGGGCCGCGCGCGGAGGAGTCCGTCATGGCTGAATCCCGAAAGACCTCCCTGCGCGCCGTGGCGCTCCAGATCCTCCTGGCGCTCGCCGTCGCCGGGCTCGTCTACGTCGCCTCCACCAATGCCGCGCAGAAACTCGCGAAACAGGGCATCGTCGCCGGGTTCGGCTTCCTCTCGCGCAATGCCGGGTTCGACATCAGCCAGCGGCTGATCCCCTATGCGGCCGCGACCTCGACCTATCTCGATGCGTTTCTGGTCGGGCTCTGCAACACGCTGCTGGCCGCGGCGCTGGGCATCGTCCTCGCCACGCTGATCGGCTTCGTGGTGGGCATCGCCCGGCTGTCGCCGAACCTCCTCGCGCGGGGGCTGGCCTCCGCCTATGTGGAGGCGGTCCGCAACGTGCCGCTGCTGCTGCAGCTCCTCGTCTGGTACGTGGCCGTGCGGGTGGCCCTGCCCTCGGCCGAGGCTCCCGCGAGCCTGGGGGGCGCCTTCGTCTCGCAGCGCGGTCTCGTCCTGCCCGCCCCCGAATTCTCAGGCGCCGCCTGGCTGGTGCCGATCGCTGTCCTGTCCGGCATCGTCGCTCTGCTGGTCTTGCGACGGCGGGCGCGCCGCGCGGCCGAGACCGGCCTGCCCCCGGTCCGGGTCTGGCGGCCGGGGCTCGCCCTGCTGGTCCTCCTGCCGGGCCTCGCCTGGATCGGACTGGGGATCGCCGGCCATCCGGTCGTGCTCCACTGGCCGGCACGCGGCCCCTACGATGTCGAGGGCGGGTTGCCGATCCTGCCGGAATTCGCCGCCCTGGTCCTCGGGCTCTCCACCTACACCGCCGCCTTCATCGCCGAGATCGTGCGGGCCGGCCTCTCCAGCGTCGCGCGCGGGCAGGGCGAGGCGGCCGCCGCCCTGGGGCTGAGCCGGGGCCAGGCCCTGCGCCTCGTGGTGGTCCCCCAGGCCATGCGGGCGATCGTGCCGCCGCTCACCAGCCAGTATCTCAACGTCACCAAGAACTCGTCGCTGGCCGTGCTGATCGGCTATCCCGACCTCGTCCACGTCTTCATGGGCACCGTGCTCAACCAGACCAACCAGGCGGTGGAGGTGGTGGCGATCACCATGGCGGTCTACCTCACGCTCAGCCTCGCCACGGCCTTCCTGATGAACCTCTACAATCGCCGTGTGACCATGGTGGAGCGCTGAGGATGCAGGGATTTGTCCGCACCGATCTCGTCGCCTCGCGCGCCCCGCCCGCCGCTATCGGCGGCCCCCTCGGATGGCTGCGCCGGAACCTGTTCTCGAGCCTCGGCAACAGCCTGACGACGCTCGCCATCCTCGGGATCCTCGCCTGGGCGCTGCCCATCGCCCTCCGCTTCCTGGTCGTCGACGCGGTCTGGACCGGGGCGTCGGGGGACGCCTGCCGGCCGGAGGTGGCG
>NZ_VMOA01000056.1 GCF_020662345.1 Methylobacterium sp. W2
AGATCCCCGCCTCCCGGCACGCTATCGCCAAACTCTTACCCTGGGCCGTCTGCACCTCAATCTGGCGCAGCTTCAGCACCACCTGCTCCGCACCCGTCTTCTGACCTCGCTTCATGTCCAGCTCCTTCAGTCCTGACTGATCCTCTCAATCAGCCCGGTCCAAAGCCAGCCGGTCAGGTCAGGGGCACAATGTCTATGTTATTAATATTCAAGCGTCTTCCAACAAAGGACCTAAGGTCTTCATAGGATTGCGGTTCCGGCTCCAAGGGCTCAGCGCACTTTAGTTTGCCTCGCCGCATGCGCCTTTCGGCCTCGACCCAGTTCAGATTGAAAGCATGGATATGAGAAGCGGGGACCCGTCGCCCACACCAGGGGCCACGGCAAAAACGAGGGTTGCTGTGACCGCCTCTAATGTCTCGCCAGTCTACTCGTTCGATGCGTATCTGACGCTGACCTGATAAACTGCGAGCGGAAAGCTCAAAGGTCACGTGCCTGTCCGGACGATGAACGTAAGCACCGACACTGAGCGTCACGCTCGTTTCAATAACACCGTCGATCTCCAAAGAGGTGAGGAAGCGAGCGTAGCCATCTGGCGACTCAGGCTTCACCCATTCTACGGCGAATGGAATGCGTTTTTCGGCAGCAAGGAGCCTCGGCAATGGCATAGCGCCACGGTAGCTGAGAATGTCCAAGTGTGGGAGTCGGTCGCCCCTTGCGTTCCGCTAGTTAGTTCACCGGGATCGTCGTTTGATCAGGCCAAGCGGTACGTTAGGCGCTTGCCAACGATACCCTTAAGCGCCCGCTCGGCCTGTTCGGCGTCACCGCAGCCCAGCTTCACCCGGTTGTTATACCGAAAATCGAACTCGGCGAGATAGCGGTGGAGGTGCTGCTTGCCGCAGTGCTGATAGACGCCCTTCATGCCGCGCTTGAAGACGGAGAACGCGCCCTCAATCGTGTTCGTGTGGATCATGCGGTCCACGAGGTCGACGTACTCGCCCTGGCCGTGCCGGGTGAAGCCGTGGCCGCCAGTGAAGGTCGCAGAGAGCTTGCCGTACTGGCCCGCCTCGTCGGTCATCACGCGGGCTTCCTTGGCGATGTTCTCCTTGAGGATCGGAAGAAGGGTCTTGGCGCTCAGGTCGTCCACGACCATGGAGCGCTTCTGGCCCGTATCACGGTCGACGAGGCTCAGCACCTTGTGCTTGTGAGCGTAGCCACGGCCCTTCTTCTCGCCCTTGGGCTTCACGGTGCGGTCGTTGCCGATGAAGGTCTCGTCGATCTCGACAATGCCGCCACCGCTGCCGAAGGGCACGAACGCACCTTCGCGCATGGCCTCGCGCAGACGGTGGGTCATGAACCACGCCGTCTTGTAGGTGACGCCCAGGATGCGGTGGATCTGGTGGCTGCTCATGCCCTTCTTGGAGGAGCAGAGGAGGTGTGCCGCCTGAAGCCACAGATGCAGCTTCACATGGCTGGACTCGAACACGGTGCCGACGGTGACGGTGAATTGCTTCTTACAGTCACCGCAACGACGCAGACCCATCCGACCGCCCTTGACGCGAGTGATCCGACCCATGCCGCCACAGTGAGCGCACACGGGGCCGTCCGACCACAGGAGGCTTTCCAGCTTCTCGAAAGCGGCAGCCTCATCGTGGAAAAACTTGGCGGAAAGGGCGGACATCGGGCTAACTCCTTGATCCAGAAGCTAGACCGCCAGTCTGTATGTGTCAACGATATAATCGCCTAAAAATAGCCGGTCCGTCGCAGCGCGGCCCTGACGCCGGTCAGTTCGACGTCAGGATCGGCGTTGCACCGCGCAGGCCTCGACGATCTGCCGGCGGACGATGTCAGGCTGCGCCTGCAAAGCCTGCTCGACCAGAACGTCGCCGGACTCCGTGAAGGCCACTACCGACGGGGTCGTGCGACCGCCCTCGGCGTTCTCGATCACGTTGGCCTTGTTGCCGTCCATCACGGCGACGCACGAATTCGTCGTGCCGAGATCAATGCCGATCACCTTAGCCATGGGAGATACTCCTTCAGGTTTGCGCATTGCAGACCGATCGAGACCGGATCGATGTTCTTATGCAGTGGGCCGCGTGGGGCCGACCGACCTTCACTGCCTCCGCGCGCTAGGCCCGGAACCGCACAGACTCGACGGCCGCTGCCAGATGCCGGTAGTCGAACGGACCATCATGCCGACGGCCGTTGATGAAGAAGGTCGGCGTCCCGTTGACGCCACTCCGGACGCCGCTCAGAAAGTCCTGCGCGATCTTCGGGGCATAGGTCTTCGCTTCGAGGGCGAGCGCGCAATCGCGCTCCGACAGGCCGAGTACCCGGGCTGCGCCGAGCAGGAACGGCAGGCTCAACCGGTCCTGATGCGCGTAGATCGCATCGTGCATGTCCCAGAACCGACCTTGGGCCCCCGCGAACTCGGCGGCCTCCGCCGCCGGCTCCGCGAGCGGGTGGATTTCGGTGAGCGGGAAATGGCGGAACACAATGGTGAGGTCGTCGCCGAAGTGCCTGCCGAGCTGCAGGACCTCACTATGCGCGACGCGGCAATACGGACACTCGTAATCACCGTACTCGACGAGCACCACCCGCCCGTCGGCACCACCCCGGGCATGGTCAGCCGCCGACACCGGCACTCTGAGTTCGGACATCGTTTGTCTCCTGGGTTTCGAGCCGATCCAGCGCATCAAGGATGCCGTCCGCACCGGGGTTGACGGCGATCGGGGAGAGGTAGCTCCAGAAGATGAGCCCCTCGCGATCCACCACAAACAGCGCCCGCTCGCAGACGCCTTCACCGTCGCGGTAGGCCCCGTATTGCCGGGCAACCGCGCCCTTCGGCTCGAAATCCGCGAGCAGGGGGAAATGGAGATGGTGGGTCTCGGCGAAGGCCTGATGGCACCAGGCACTGTCGACGGAGATGCCGACGACTTCGGCCTCGTGCCTCCGGAATTCCGGCAGCACCTGATTGTAGACCGCCATCTGATCTCCGCAGACCGGACTCCAATCCGCGGGATAGAACGCCAAAACGACCGGCCGTCCGCGCAGATCGCCCAGGGAGAGAGTCTGGTCCGGCGTGACGTGGAGCGTGAAATCGGGCGCCGTGACCCCGGGCGCTAAGACGTGTCCCATCCTGAATCTCCCGAACAGCCCGCGGAGCGGCCCTTGCGCATCTCACTACGAGGCGGGGCGCCTCGGCACTGACGAGCATCAGTTCCGGTGGCGGATATCGGGCCGTGCCTTCGGCGCATCCGCATCGGTACCCCGAGTGGGTGATCTTCGCGGCGGCCTCGTCGCGCGCGCGATCCTTGCCGATCCCGACGGAGCCGCGCCACGACGAGACGGATCAGGGATGTTCCCTAGGTGCCCTCCGGATGGTGAAAGCTAC
The DNA here is from genome assembly GCF_020662345.1 of Methylobacterium sp. W2. Taxonomy (GTDB): domain Bacteria; phylum Pseudomonadota; class Alphaproteobacteria; order Rhizobiales; family Beijerinckiaceae; genus Methylobacterium. Next base: position 3,392 of record NZ_VMOA01000056.1, read on the forward strand.
GCGATGCGCGATCTCATCGGTCTCGCGAAGGGGGAGCATCATGCAGTAGTATGGTCACATCGTGCCCGCTCCCGGCCCGCACATTCCGTGGCCGGCCGCCCTGGCTCGGGCCACCGGCAACCTCAGCCGGGCTCGCATCACCGCCCTTGGACGGGTCGATCATTTCGCGTCCGGCACGACCCTCTAAGTCGACGGTGACGTTGGAGATGTCGTCTACTGGGTGGTGACCGGGATGGTCCGTACGATCAAAGTCGGACGCGACGGCAATTGGGTCGTGCGCGGGTTCCATCTCGCCGGGGAGTTTTTCGGGTTGGAGCGGACCCCGTTGCATGCCTCTTCGGCCGAGGCGGTCAGGTGCGGGATGGCGGACTGGAGCGCGTAGAGGCAGTCGTCGAGCGGCAAGAGGGCGTGCCGGCGGAAGGCAGTGATGATCGCCTCCTCTGCGGTCGTGAGCACGGTAGAGCGCGGCGTTTTCGGTCCCATTGCCGCGTCATGCACGAAGGCACGCTTGCGCCACTTCGCGACCGTCTTGGGGTTCAGTCCATGCTGTGCGGCAAGCTCCTTGAGCGAAGCTTTCGATCGCTGTAGCGCTGCTCTGACCGCGTGCGTGGTCGTGGCGCAGCCGCGAAGAACCTGTCCCATAACGCCTCCCGATCTACGCTGGCCTCAGCTAAACTGATGCCACCACACCGCGGGACTGCACACCCAGCTGATAGGCTATCGCACGGTCGTCCACGACAACCAATGAATAACCCGTATATCGAGGGACTGAGTGTGTGACGCCAACGTTTTATCGTTGTAGGACAATGACATATACGTTCGTATTTTCATTCTGTCTGGCGCGCCAATTTTTTGTAGCGCGACACATAATTTGGAACCGCCGCCATTTAAGTGGAACACGGTGGCAAATGTGTCATAGTGGAAAATGCCAGATTTTGCGCTGCGTTCGCCGCGTATGGGTGAGCGCAACTTGACGTCCCCCCATCGCTTTGGTCCGGCTTAAGTGCGAGTTTTCCGGTTTGGTGAGACCCTGACGGGAGGAGCGGAGCCGTGAAGAAGAGCAGGTTCACCGAAGAGCAGATCGCCTTCACGCTGAAGCAGGCCGAGACTGGGACGCCGGTCGCGGAGGTGCTGCGCCGGATGGGCATTCTCCGAGCAGACATTCTACCGCTGGAAGAAGCTCTACGGCGGTTTGGGCACGGGCGAACTGCGGCGGCTGAAGCAGCTTGAGGAGAACCGCAAGCTAAAGCAGCTCATGGCCGATCTGAGCCTCGACAAGCACATCCTGCAGGACGTGCTCGCAAAAAAGGTTCTGACGCCTGCTCGGCGACGCGACCTCGTGCACCAGGTTCAAAAGGCGCACGGGGTGAGTGAGCGGCGCAGCTGCGTCGCGCTCGGCGTCGGCCGGTCGAGAGCATGCGCTACCGCTCGACCAAGCCTGATCAGGCACCGCCGCGGATGCGCATCTGCGATCTAGCCAAGAGCCGGGTGCGCTACGGCTACCACCGGATCTACATCCTGCCGCGCCGGGAAGGTTGGCGAGTGAGCCATGAGAGGGGTTCACCGTCTCTACCGGGACGAGGGGCTGAGCCTGCGGCTCAGGCGGCCGCGCCGGCACGTCAGCGGGGCACACCGGGAGCGTCAGCCTGCCGCGCTCCGGCCGAACGAGCGGTGGTCGATGGACTTCGCCTCCGACGCGCTGTTCGACGGCCGCCGGCTGCCGGCCCTGACGGTCGTCGATGCGTTCACGCGGGAGGCTCTGGCGATCGAGGTCGACCAAGGCATCGAAGGCGAGCAGGTCGTGGCTGTCGTCGGACGCTTGGCACTGCTGCACGGAGCACCGAGCGCGCTTCAGGTCGATAACGGGCCTGAACCGAAGGGCCGCGTAGCGAGTTCGTCTCGAAAGCACTCGACCGCTGGGCCTACGAGAACGGTGTCACGTTGGACTTCTCGCGCCCTGGCAAGCCGACCGACAATGCGCTGGTCGAGTCGTTCAACGGCCGCCTGCGCGACGAGTGCCTGAACGCGAACTGGTTCTTGTCGTTGGCCGACGCGAGGAGCAAGATCGAAACGTGGCGGCGGCACTACAACGAGAGCCGTCCTCACACAGCCCTGGGGTGGCGAATGCCCCAGGAATTTGCCTTGGCGGCGGCCCTGCAGGCCGCAGAATGAGACCCGGAAGCTCACCTTCCGGCCGGACCAAAATCCGGGGGACCCTCACCCGACGATCGCGGCAACATCACGCAGCAAATCATGGACAGAAAGCGGCTTCAACGCGGTGTGGATCAAGGTCAAGGGCAAGCTGAGGGGCTGGTCGCCAAGGGCCTGACCATCCATGGCCTGCGATACACCCTCGGCGGGCTGCTGGCGGACGCCGGCTGCGACCTGGACACGATCCGGCGCGTGCTGGGGCAGAGGACCCTGACGATGGCGCAGCTCTACAGCGATCGAGCCAAGAAAGAAGTGGCGACGACGGACGCGATGAACAGGCTCAATCCGCTTGGTACCAAGGCCGGCACACCTAAGACACTTGTCTAACCTCCCTGTCTAACCACTGCTAAGTGATGATTCGAGAGAGCCGCAACCGCTATTCAAGCCATTAAAGATATTCAGAAAAAGAATGGTGCCCAGGGACGGAGTCGAACCGCCGACACTGCGATTTTCAGTCATGTAACCTCGGACTGAATTGGACATTCCTGGATTCGACCAACATGCCCAAGTCGTTCGTTCCGTTATATTTTTAGTCTATCAACGTCCAAGGGGGTGCGCTACCATCAACCACGTTTTGTGCCCCCCGTGTGCCCCCGGCTCGTTCAATGCAGAAGCCCCTTACAGACGTTCTTGTTCGTGGCATGCCCCTTCCCGAATCCGGTCGTATCGAGGTGAGCGACACCCGCTGCAAAGGACTAGAGCTTCGTGTCACGTCGGGTGGCGCTAGATCTTGGTCTTTCCGCTTTCGTGACCCCCGATCCGGCCGAGTGACACGAGCCACGATAGGGTCGTACCCTGAAGTGAGTCTCGCAGACGCTCGGGAACGAGCCAACGGATTGCGGCGCTCAGTTGCAGCAGGTCTCAACCCTGTCGAAGAGAAGCGACGTGAGCGGCAGGCGTCGAACACCAGTACCTTCAAGGCACTTAGCGACCGGTATCTCGAGGAGCACGCCCGACGGTTTAAGCGTTCAGCCCCCGCTGACGAACGAAACCTCCGGCTACATGTCCTGCCCAAATGGGGCAGCCGGCGATACGATGAGATCCAGCGCCGCGACGTTATAGACCTGTGTGAAGGAATGGTTGCGGCGGGAACCGCAACTAACGCAAATCGGGTTCAGGCACTCATCAGCTCGGTGTTTAGCTTCGCTGTTGATGCGGACCTAATGGCTGCGAACCCCTGTGTGCGGCTGCGTAAGCGCGCGGCAGAGAACATCGGTCGAAGGGTGCTTTCGGACGACGAGGTGTTCCTGTTTTGGCACGGAATTATTAGCCCGCCAGTCTCCCACCGTGTTGGGCTGGCACTAAGGATTGCACTTCTCACGGGGTCTCGTGTAAGTGAGATCGCGCAGGCAGAACGCCGAGAGTTCTCCCACATAGAGGATTCAGAACGTGCCGCGTGGGTTTTGCCGACAACGAGATCAAAGAACGGATGCTCACACTTCACGCCCCTTTCTGAGCTTGCCCGAGACGCCGTGTCTGAGGCCATCGTTTTGTCGGGCGACGCGAGTCAGTTTCTGTTTCCCTCTCCTTCAGTAAGCAGTAAGCCAATAACGGGACATGCTCTCAGCGTTGCGATGCAACGCTTTGGCGGCAGCGTAGGAGGCGCGTCGGAAGCTTCGCGGACTTGGGCGTCCGAACCGCCGTCCCCCCATGATTTGCGGCGAACCGTCGCCACCCGCCTAGCAGCCCTTGGGTATCCGGCCGAGGATGTTAGTGCAGTTCTAAACCATAAGCGGCGCGATATTACAGGCCGCCACTATGATCTTTATGATCGCGCAAAAGAGAAGCGACACGCGCTCAATTCGTGGTCCGACGCACTCAAGGAGCTTGTCCGTAAAACCGATCCTACACTGCCAATAAACATCGGCAGCGGAGAAAAGTGATCACACGCCGTCATTTCCAAATGCCGAAGCGATGTAAAAAATAATAAAAACCGTCTGGCCTTTCGCCCTTGTCCTCAAAATTATCCCTACATTTTTGAATGGCTTGTATCAGGCGTAGTTAGATAGCCTTGAGCCCTCAGCATCACGTGTGTGAGGACATAGTGATCGCAGGACGCATCCTTTGCCATAATGGCTGCGACACGTTCATGTGGACTACGGGTAAAAGTGACAGCATCTGACCATTCCCTGCCCGGCAACGCTCCAAGCCCAAACTCACCGCAACGCACTCGGGAACGGCTATGGCGGGCGTCCGCAGTATGCCGGTCTGGCGACATTGGCGAAGAGGTCACGGCTGAGGATGTTGATCAACCGCTCCGACACCTCCCGGCCGCGCTCACCAGCAAGCTGCGGCTGCATGCCGAAAGAGGCGGCAAAACCATGGTGGCGCTGTAGATAAAAAGTTAAGAACACAAGTAGGTCGAGCTGGAGGTTTTGAGGATAGGGACGCAGCGATCCGTTCTGGAAGAAGCCGACCACTCCTGTGTCTTCGCTAAGCGGCAGGCGAACGAGACTTCATAAGCCCGCGGACACATCGCCGTCTCAGACGGTGGCGGGTCAAGTCCGGCTACTCCACCCGCAAAGTTTTGTATCAACTCAAATTCGACAAAACCCGTAGCTTGGCGCAGTGCGATTTAAGGTAGCTGATGTACAAATCAGCGGTATCGCCGAATGACTTCACCATCTCTTCAAGGCTATACTCATATCGCATGTAGCTTTCTCAAAGGGTAAGCTGCCTCTTTAAGGGTAGGCCACATCGTGGCGCGCTGGCCGCACGATTCAGTTGCACGCCGACGGCAATGCGCGATATAATTCATTCAGCGAATGGGACACACGATGGCCAAAAAAGCAAAATCTCCAGGTGCCAATTCAACCCAGTACTTAATCAAACAGGAAGTCGCAAAAGCTCACAACTTACTCAGAGGGAATCCAACACGTCTGAGAACAACTTTCTCGAAGCTGAGGCAAAATACAAATCCCAGATATTACCCGGCTTTCATCTCTGCTTTCTTTGAATCGCCCTTTTATAAGCTCAGATTGTTAGGCGATTTGTGGCCAAAAACCGCATCTCAGCTAAAGCGCGTTCAGCCCTTAAACAGCGCAGGACTTGATATCGAAGTAAAATGGTCGTCAGAGATAATTAAATTTTTCGATAGCAACGCAGCTGAGTTTATAGCTCTTAAGCAAAATGTGTCCGACGAAATCTTGCAAGGGAATTATCCAAAAGTTTTGGAAGATCTTGAAAGACACGAGGTTACGAAAGGGGTATCGCTTTGGAGCTTTTCCATCAAGCTATTGGCTAGGGAAAAGCTTTACGGAGCGGATTCGAACAATACGATTTACAAAAGTATTCGGCAAGCCGGCGGAATAAATGGGTATGCCTACTTTTTGATTTTCTACCTTGGGTTTCGGTCGTCGCCAGGCTCAACGGTGCAACATATTCGCAGTCAAATTCCTGAGGCAACCACTGCGTACTCCTCTCTACCAGTGTATATCAGGCAAAAACTAACGCCCTTCGATTACACCCTCAATTCGAAATCGGTGCAGCACATAGAGGACATTGTCCGTCACGAAACAAATTCCTCATACGATGATATGCATCAGACCCTGTACCGAGCGCTCGCGATGCTGATCGATACAGGAGCCGAGAATAATATCAATCTTGCTGTTGAATGCGCGGTCACTCTCTCACATGGCCCCTTAAAATCACAGGTCGCAGCGTTTCTCCATTTCGACAGAAATCATGCACCCGCTATCGTCTTCTGTGAGAAAAACCAAAGATTGTTAGACGCCTACGATATTATCGTTGAGGCTCAGCTAAATCTAACCGAGGGTCGTGGGTGGAATTTCTTGCAAGCCCTAGGCTGGAATAAAAAATCGCCAACGAATACTGATATGATTTGTGACCTAAAAAGATCATTTGAGGCACTTGTGACAAACACCGGCGGACGGGAACTGGGCGCCATACACATCGAGCATCTATGTACCATGCTCGCAGATCTAGATTTGCCATGCAGTACTTTTGAAATCGCTCGGCGTGTTTGGCTTGGAGTAAGTACCTTAAGCATATTTGGGAGTGCCCGAGGCGTTATATTAAGTGGATTCAATTTGCCCGACCTGGCGGAATTTATGCCCTCTACTGACTGCGCTCTAAGTTACCTGAATTCACTTGAGGAAATCTACGGAAAACGACCCTCAATCGAAATGTTTCGTAATTTGAGGGGCGGTAGTACAGCGCAAACAACAAATTATCTTGATTTATATGTTGAGTTTATTAAATGTTCGCGTGGTGGTGGAACTAAAGACCCTCTTTTGTATCTGAATAACATGCCACATCATTTAGAAAATCAGTTACTAGCCGTTCCAGCAAATAAAGCCAGAATCCTAGCAATCCGTGGTGAGTATGAAGCTGCTGCGGAGGTCATTGTTGCCGCCCATTTAAGAGACGGTGAATCCTACGCATCGCTGCCTATTGAACAGGTCATCGAAGCTCTACTACACACGTCCTCGGACTTCAAAAGCACTCTACCCTATGCGATTCTACTAGACATCGGCGTTGACCATGTAGACAACAAATACACAAGATATAGGTCTTATGCCGTTGAGGATGTTTGGGAGGGACTGGGTTACGACTCTCCGTCGTCTGCATCGCATTCTCTATGCAGTCAAAACCGAGAAGGTGGAATCTATTATCTACATCGTATTTGCACCTCCGATATTCTGAGTGATTCAGATCGGTTTCAAAGCGTGCGCGAACTCGAAGAAGAACGTATAAAAGTTTGTCAGTCTCTAGCCGATATTGATCCAAGCAATGCCGGTGTTTACTTGTCCGAAATCAAAGCGCTAACTAGATGGTTGGTGATCTACGACGGTCTCCGTAGTATCGAGCAAAGCAAAATTTACGTGGATGTTGACGGACTTAAATCGCATTTGACTGCATCCGTAGGACCAGAGTTTGATCGAATGATGGTCCTTCGTCGTGAAAAAGCAGCAAGCGGCGAAATGGAGGATATTCTACAAAGCGAGATTATTAAATACCGGGATGACGATCTTTATGGTGATATGAAATTGACGTTCGCACAAGAAAATCCGAGTAAGATACTCCACTATTTAATAGTTAATATTTGGGCGGAGTACGCTTCGAACAGCCATTATGGCCTAGACGTTTACCTAAGCACACGAATAAGGCACGGTACCTTGAAAGGGCATCTACGAAGCCCGCTGGAAGAGAATAATCTTATCTGTCAGAAGGGAGCCGTTGCCTATAAAGACCAGCCTCACTGGATCGAGCGCGCTGCTGAACTGGGCATAACGCAAGATGACTGGGTGCAAGACGCATTAAAAAGCTTCTCCCAACGAATCGATGACGATATTTTCTTGCTAAATAGCGAAAAACTTCGTCTGCGCAGTACGACTAGCGGTCAGGGCTGGTTCAATTTTCAGCCTAATACAACGGATCTAATGGCTTTTGAGGTTTTCCTTGACAGGAATCCCGTTGATTTTGGTGAGTTTCTGAATATCACTTTTGATATATTAAACCGGAAACTTGAGCTTTTGCTGCTTCGTGTCCAGGCAGAATTACAAACGAACTATCGCCAGAATTGGAGTGGATATCTTCGGACACTTAGAGACTCAGCAGCTCAAGCGCATTCTGCTGTGCTTCGAAGTGAGTTCGAAGCTGCAGTGGCAAACGCACAGGTCGCGGTTGATTTGTCGTTTGAGAGGGTTGCTACCTGGTTTACACTTTCAGCCGCTCGCGAGAACCCTGATTATGGAATAGATCTAGCAATTGAGATTGCTGCAAAAAGTATCGAAAACTGTTTTGGCTCTAATGTCTTGTTCGTCGAGCAAAAAACGGCAGAAGGACCGCATCTCAAAGGCCGAACGTTAGCAAGTTTGGTCGATATGTTCTTCATCGTATTCGAAAATATCGTTAAGCATACGAGGCAGGGTTCCGTAGTAGGCGAGGTGGCGCAGGCAAGGGTTGATTTAGCTCGCACGGACAAAATTTACTCGATTTCTGTATCAAACCCTCTTCCCATCGATACAGATTTTGCGCTCCTGAATGAGCGCGTTTCTGGTATAAAACAGTCATTGTCTGAGGGTGGGGATAATAGATTGGTTACCGAAGGTGGGACAGGATTCCATAAATTACGCAAAATTCTTACTACCGATCTGGGCCTTGAACACGAATTTGATTTTGGGGTGGGCGGCAACAATTTCGAGGTGACGATAATGCTCAATGCAGAGAAGGTGCTGGCGTGATGATTGTCTTGGTCGAAGATGATGACAATAAAGCCAGGCAAATAATTTCGTTTCTGTCTGTGGAGTTTAAGGGATTATTGGTCGAGCATCGTAAATCTTACACGAGTGGGTTAAAGGCCATAAGAGAACTAAAACCAATATTGGTACTGCTTGATATGAGTTTGCCAAACTACGATGGGGAAATCAGCAGTACCGAGGGTGGGAAGTTTCGTTCATACGGTGGGCGGGATATTCTATACCAACTGTCTCGTCGAGGTGCTGACGTTAGGGTTCTAGTTGTAACACAATACGACTCTTTCTCCAGTGAGGCTAACGCAAAAAGCCTTGAAACTTTAGCTGAAGAGCTAGGAAACGAGTTTCCCCAGCATTTTATTGGCGCTGTTTTTTACAGTGCGTCACAAGATGACTGGAAAAACCGTATAAGTGACCACTTAGAGAAGGTTTTACCGAAGTGAAGGTTTTAATTGTCGAGGATGACGGTGATAAACTTCGTCGTCTTTATACTGTTCTCATTCGAAGTGGGGTCAAGGAAGAGGATATTTCGGATGTTCGTTGTTCACACCAAGCAAGGTCAAATCTAAGGACAATCCATTATGATCTGTTGTTGCTGGATCTCAATATACCTCGGCGGCTTGACGAGGCGCCTAGGTCCGGTGAAGGGGCTGCGTTGTTGGAAGAAATTTCAGAAAGAGGTAAGTATCAGAAGCCTCGGGCTGTTATCGGTGTAACCGCTTATGACGGGGAATTAAAGAGTGCACAGCCTATATTCAATGCAGGATTAGTGCCGATATTTTTGTACGAAAGCGAATCTGACGGGTGGGAGGCTCCACTTCAGCGATGGCTTGAATACAATATTGCTACGCAAGTTATAGAACCGTCTGTTAGTTCAGGTGAGTATTTGGTTGACGTTGCTATTATTACGGCGCTGGAGCGGCCCGAGCTCTCTGCGATTCTAGACCTTGACTGGGATTGGAAAGAACAAAACTTCCTGGATGATGACACATCTTATTTTCTCGGGCAGGCTAAGCGACAGGATGGTGGACGGATCGTAGCTGCTAGTAGTCCGTTCGTTGGCATGCCGGCTGCAAGTATACTTGCAACTAAAATGATCGCTAGGTTCAAGCCTCGCTTCCTCATACACGCGGGGATAGCGGCAGCTGTAAGAGGTCAAGCAGAGATCGGGGATGTTCTTGTGGCAGACCCGTCTTGGGACTGGGGAAGCGGAAAGTTTGCAATTGATGCGGACAAAATAGTATTTTATGCTGCGCCGTATCAAATTCTCTTGCGTGAGGAGCTTCGTGGGAAAATCCGTAGACTTGCGTCGGACGAGGAACGGCTCGCGAAAATTCGCAGTGCTTGGAAAGGACAGAGGCCTGCCTCTGTTTTATCAGTCCGGTTAGGGCCCATGGCTTCAGGCGCGTCCGTTCTTGCCGATGGGGTAACAAAGGAGCGAATTCGCGATCAACATCGTAAGCTACTTGGGATTGAGATGGAGACTTATGGTGTCATGGCGGCTGCGGAGTTTTCGTCTAAGCCAAGACCAATGGCTATATCGTTAAAATCAGCATGCGATTTCGCTGACGGGCAGAAGAACGACGAATTTCAAGCATACGCTGCATTTACTAGTGCGAGAGTTGTTGAGATCCTCGTGGAAAGCTATCTATAGTGACAGGCATGACCCATACGCAGATAATTGCTCTCGGCTGGTAGGTCGCTTATGTGTCACTTTGGGGTATACCCTGGCGTGACGTAACATCGTCGGCGTCGATCATCGTAACATCTGGGTTGACACCGGCTATTTGTGACAAGGTAGCCTCGGGCTTACACCCTGAGGTTACAAACCATGGCCCGCATCGGTTACGCCCGTGTCAGTACGCTCGATCAGGATCTCGACGGGCAGGTTGCCCGGCTGAAGGCTGAAGGCTGCGGGGTCATCCGTTCTGAGAAGGTTTCGGGCGGCAGTCGTGATGGTCGGGCCGAGTTGGCGACGGTGCTGGAGTTCCTACGGCCGGACGACGAACTTGTGGTCACGCGCCTGGACCGGCTCGGCCGCGACACGCGAGATGTCTTGAATCTCATTCACGAGGCTGAGCAGCGCGGCGCCCACGTCACCGTGCTCGACCCGCATGTCTCGACCCGAGGTGAGATAGGCCATGTTGTCCTAACCGTGCTCGGCATGGTCGCGCAAATGGAACGACGGTTCATCAAAGAGCGCCAGCGCGAGGGCATCGTACGCGCGAAGGGCACCGGTGCTTATGCCGGCGGCAAGCGCCGCCTCGACCGCGAACGGATCAAGGCGATGGCTTCGGCAGGCGATGGGGCTGCTGCGATTGCGACGGCCTTGGGCTGCTCCCGCATGCAGGTTTATCGGATAGTTAAAGAAGCCAACATGGACGCAATACAAAATATTACTTGATAAATTCTTTATTCATAAAGGATTTATTTTAGCGAGCTGTGTTGGGGGCAGGCGTATGACAACACTTATTTGTGATCTTTTAATTATGTGTTGCAGAGGAACCCCTCGAATTCGGGAGCAGATTCGTAGGGTTGCGTGCGCTGCTGCAAGGAAGCGTGAACCTCTTTTCGCGAATCTAGCGGCACTGGCGCAGCGCAGTCGTGCCGCTGTCCACGAGCAAACGGGTTTCTCGTGGGTCAATTTGGGTTCAGCTCGTGCATATTCTTGATCGCGTCGGCTTCAATCTGGTCTATGATACGAATGCCATGAGCGGGCTCGGATTACCGAAGACGTATAATGATGATGCCGCGGGTTTTGGGCAATGGCGAATCGATCCAACGACTCGCAGGGTGTCCTGGTCGGATGGATTGGCAAGGGTATTTGGCCGGGCAATGCCCGCAGATCGCACTGTTTCATTTGCTGATCATTTTGACTGCTATCACCCTGAAGATCGCGAATACGTCCTCGCTCGAGTGGAGCGGATTCTGGCCGGCGGTTTCTCAACGACGTATCAGCGCCGCGCCCGCATCATCCGCCCCGATGGGACAGTGCGCGACGTTATTATCCAGGGCGTGCCAGAGCTCGATACGGATGCTCGCCTAACGGCCCTGCACGGAATGTTGCTCGACGTCACTGAGCTCGTGCAGTTCGAGCAGCACGCTTACGATGCTGGCCAACTCTTGCATGTAACCCTCGAAAGCATGGATCAGGGCCTTGTGGTTCTCGATGCCGGCATGTGTGTTAGCGCCTTTAATAAAAGTGCTGCCGAACTTCTCGACCTGCCTCCGGAGATTCTTCACCTGGGCGCATCGTTCGAAGCCATTCATGACTTTCACCGGGTTCGAGGCGATTTCTCAACCGTCGCGCCGGAACTCCGGCTCGGGATGTTGAGTGGCGACCTTCAACGACTGCCTTTGGTCTACGACTGGCTGAAGCCCAGCGGGATCACTCTAGAGCTGAGACGGTCGCCGCTCAAAAATGGCGGTTGGGTTGTCACTTTTAGCGACGTCACGCAGCATCGATCCGCACAGCGAGCTGTGGTCGAGAGTGAACACCGCTATCGATTGCTGGCCGAGAACGCGACCGACATTACAATTTGGAGCGATCTTTCGACGTGCCGTCGTTATGTGTCCCCCGCCGTGACGACGATCCTCGGCTATGCCCCGGAAGAACTGATTGGGACAAAACCGCTCGACTTCGTGCACCCCGAGGATTCATCCGCGTACCGCCTTGTCCTCGATGACCTCACAAGGGGCCGGGTCGAGCGTGCCCTGACCAGCCAACGCTACAAGCATCGCGACGGGCGATGGATATGGCTTGAGATTTCCTTCAACTTGACACACGACGCCACCACCGGTGATCCAGACGGGTACGTCGCGACACTACGTGATATATCCGAGCGAAAGGTCATGGAGGCCGCCCTCAGCGAAAGTGAGGCGCGTTATCGAACTCTCGTCGAAGCGCAGTTGCATGAAGCGCAGGCGCGGGCAGATTTCACGGCTGCGACCAGTGCAGCGATCCTGGCGCAATTGGCAGAAGGTGTCATCGTTACGGATGCAGCAGGGCGAATCACGCTTGTCAATGCAGCGGCGGCCGCAATCCATGGTGTCGCCCGCCTCGACATCGAGCCAGACTCCTACAGCGATACCTACCACTTGTTCACCGAAGACGGTCTTCCCCACCCACCGAGAGACCTTCCCCTGGCCCGCGCGGTGCGCGGTGAGACCGTATGTGATGCGCGTTGGCGTATCGTAAGGCCGGATGGGTCGGAGGTCGTGGCAGTCGGCAGTGCGCAACCATTGCGCGGACCACACCAAGAGCAGATCGGCGCGGTCCTAACTTTACGCGACAATACGGCAAAGGAAATCGCCGTGAGGGCGTTACGCGACCTAAACGCGACCCTGAGTCAGCGAGTGGATGAGCGAACCTCGGAGGCCGAAGCCGCGCGCTCGTTGGCGGAGGCCGGAAGCAAAGCGAAGTCCGATTTTCTGGCGTCGATGAGCCATGAAATTCGTACGCCGCTTCATGGCGTGCTTGGATACGCCGACCTGCTTGGGGAGGAGCATGGTCTCAGCGTAAGTGCACGTCAGCATGTCGAGCGTATTCGTAGCGCGGGAGCCGCTCTTCTCACTGTCGTCAATGATGTCCTCGACTTCTCAAAGATCGAGGCTGGACAGATCGAACTCTCGAACGAGCCGTTCGCCCTCGAAGCCTTGATCGACAACGCCGTATCCATCGTGCGTGGTTCGGCCGAGCGTAAGGGGCTGGGCTTCAGCATCGAGATGCAGACGGCTGTGCCCGCCTGGATCGTGGGAGATCAAGACCGCTTGCGACAGGTATTGCTCAACCTGCTCAACAACGCTGTGAAGTTTACAGCCGTTGGTTTCATCTCGCTATCCATCAGTGCGCGACGCGAAGCTGGCGGTGCCGTCAGGCTGCGCTTCTCGGTACACGATACCGGGATTGGCATTCCGGCGGAGAAGCTCGGCCGTCTCTTTCAACGCTTCAGCCAAGTGGATGGGTCGATTAGTCGAGACTACGGCGGCACTGGCCTCGGCCTCGCCATAACGAAAAGTTTGATCGAACTGATGGGTGGGGCGGTCGGGGTCGAGAGTATTAAAGGCTGTGGCTCCACGTTCTGGTTTGAGGTCGAGCTTCCTACCGTCACTCAACCAGTAATTTCGGCTTCGCCGATTGCAGCTGACGTCGTCCACGTGGGTATGCACCTACTTCTGGCCGAAGACGTTTTATTGAATCAAGAATTGGCCTGCGCGATTCTTAAACATGCAGGTCATGAGGTCGATATCGTCGCCAATGGCATCGAGGCAATAGCTGCAGTGGCGGCGAGAACCTACGATCTCGTGCTAATGGACGTTCAGATGCCTGGTATGGATGGCATGACGGCCACGCGTCACATTCGCACGATGGAAGGCGCGAACGGGAACATGCCGATCATTGCTATGACAGCAAATGTACTCCCGCATCAAATTGCCGAATTCATTGCTGCGGGCATGAATGACCACGTCGGAAAACCTTTCAAGCGATCTGGGTTATTGGAGGTCATCGAGCGCTGGGCGCCAAGGCACAGTGCACCCAAAGTGCGAACGCCGACCATTGATCGTGAAACGTTCGAAGAATTAAGTGATACAGTTGGCGACCTAAAGGCGCAAGAACTTCTTGATCTGCTTGCTGACGAGTTGAATCAACGCCTCATTGCGAATGCTTTTTCTTCTGATCGGGAAAAACTTGCTCGAGACGCTCACGCAATGATTTCAGCAACAAGCATGCTTGGATTCATAGAATTATCGGATCTTTGTCGGAAGCTTGAGGACGCTTGCAACACCCAACGCGATCTGGATGATTTAATACATGAGGTTCGCTTGTCTACAAAGCGAACCCTCGATGAAATAGATCTGATGTGCTTTAGCAAAAACGCCTAGTTAATGCCGGTTATATATCAAAGACCACATAAACCTGCCCCATCTGTGCTCTGATCTCCGCCGGTTTGTTAGACAAACAAGCTTCATAAGACCTGTGTTCGAGCCGACGTGTCGTTGATATTCTCTCCGAAAATGGGAGTGTTATAATTACGATGCCCATTAGCGGCACTGAACCCAGCTCGATGTAGTACCGTCCCTCTTCAGGGCAAGCCCACCACGGGTGAGGGTATAGGTGGTGGTCCCGAAGATCTCCGGCTGCTCGACATCGTCGATGGCGTGGGAGCCATCGACCTCCCAGGAGGCCTGGCCGACGCGCCGAATGGCGTTGATCCTCTGCGGAAACTCGAAGTTGCGCGTTCCACTCCGTTCCTGCGGTGAGATCGTCAGCACGCCATACTCGTCATAGTCGGGCTGATTCCGCTGGGGATCTCTGCAGGCGCGTCGGTCGTCGAACCAGCGCCCCAGCAGTTCGCGTGGGTACCGTGCCTGAGGATCACGGTAGACGACGCTCCATGACGCCTCGGGCATCGTGCCGGGACACAGGGCGTTGTAGGCAGTCGCAACGGTCGCCTCATTGGATCGGGTAGAGCCGTCGAGCCATTCACCGCTGGCGATATCCTGAAGCAGCCATTGCCGATCCGCATCGATATGGATGTCGGCCGGCGAACCTGAAGGCTTTTCGGCGAGGCGATAGCTTCGGCCATGGAGGGTAACCGTCTTTCTGTAGCAATTTGCTCTAGCTGTTTGCGTTTCGTCCGGCATGCTCGCGACGCAGGCAGCGACGTCGTCCCGGTTCTCGTCCCCTTTGACCTTTTTGCAGTAGCTCAGCCGTTCTTTCGGCCCTGCACGGAACACGCCGGTGGCCGCGCCGGAACCCTGACCCGTGAGAGCAGTCGCCGCGAGCGCCGGGCTGTGATCGGGCTCGATCTTGATGTCGGAAAGGCGCTCCGTGAAGCGTAGCGGCAGCTTGAACGATACGACTTTGAAGGCCTCGGCGGTGGCCCAGCCATTCTTGAACACGGGGTGCTCGACCGCCACGAGCTTGGCAGGGTCGCCGGCAGCGGGGATGCCCCCCGGCTTCATCGGGTTGCCCCGGATCACGATGCGGCAGCCCGGCTCGTTCGTGATCGCGGTGCGACGCGGTTCGCCTACCGGCGTCGTCAGGATGTGCTCGTAGGCGGCCCTGTCCGCGCAGAACAGGGTCGGCGCGCTGGTCACGCACCAGTCGCCCGGCTTGCACCAGCCGCGCTCGGCCGGCGTCGGTCGGGGTGTGATGGCGATGCCGACGAGATCCCCAGGCGCGAGGTAGTAGCTCGATTGAAAAGGCCCGCCGCTGCCGAACGACACGGCGATGGGTCCGGTGCTGGCGACGGCTGAACCGACCTCGCCCGTATTGCCCTCACCTACCTGAACGCACTTTGCCGCTGATTTGGCCTCCGGTGAGCCGAGTGTGAGATCGGTCGCGCTCGGGCATGCCCATGCTGGCGGTCCCGGCCGCACGGCGCAGTAGCCAGGCCCCCGGCAGGTCGTCGTGCTGCCAGCGGGAGCGAACACGCCCATCGGGATATAGCCGACGTGCCGGCCCTTGTCGGTCGCGTACATGACTTGCGCCGATTTCGTCGCCTCGACGGTGAACCACCGATGGGCCGGGACGATCTCACAGGTCCCAGCCTGGACCGCGGCAAGGCCAGTCTGCCGCCCCCGATCCGACCCGGCCTGGGCAATCGCCAGCGCGACGTCGAGGCTGCACGCAAAGGTCGCCTCCGGCAGACGGCATTCTCGATCCACTTCGCAAATCGGGGGCATCGTAACAGGAGCGACCGACTCGACGGCCCCGGCGATCCGGGCCGGAAGGAATGCCCCGGCCAAAGCGACCGAGAGCAGCGCGATCCTGGCGCGAGGCGTTATGGCGTGGATCCCGTGCATCCCGTGCATCCTGTGCAGGGTGTGCGTCACGACCGCCCCGACGCCGTCTCCGATCAAGGCGGCGCGCATCAGAAGTCCTTCTTCATGCTGCGGCTATCGGGGTAGAGATCGCCGTATCGCTCACGCAGCCAGCCCGTGGCTATCGCGCAAAATCGGCGCCCCTGTTCGGTATAAGTCCGTTCCTTGACGTTGCCCCGGCCAGTGTAGACCAGCTCGGCAATATCGTCGTTCGCCGCCGCCTCCTCGCGATTGGCCGTCTCCCAGCGTTCGTCGATGGCGAGGCCGGGTTCCTTTTTCACCAGCGCCGCCTCGATGCCCTTCACCTGCGCTTTTGCCTCCTCCATCTGCTGGGGCGTGAGATAGACGACGGCGAAGCCGGCGCGGCTATCGAAGCACTGCCGAGCGCCGAGGTAGTTGCGGTAGGCGTCGAGCAACATCGTCGTGGGCTTGGCGGCTTCTGCCAGCATCTCTTCGAGGGCGCGCTGCTTCTCCTCCGCGGTGGATGGGCCAAACTGCGCCGAGGCGAAGTTGATTGAGGCAGCCAGCGCGACGGCTGATATGAGTGCGGTGTAGACACGACGGTACGGCATTCGGTTTCCTTCTCATCTCGCGTGGGAATGGGTCTGACCGATGTGCCGACCCTGAGCAGGCTACAGCCGGCGAAGCACCGCGCTTTTCAGCGCGCGGTGTTCGCCTTCGTCGATGTGGCCGGCGGTACGGAGATCGCCGAGGCGTTCGAGCTCCCGCACGGCATCGGCAGGTGACAGGGCGGGCCGCACGCTTCCGACTACCTCCCCGTGAGGGGCCGCCACGAGGGCGACCCGCCGGGTGTCGTTGACGAACAGGTTCAGCCCCGACTCACCGCCCTGCGAGGCGCCGGGCTGCTCCGGCCGCTGCACCGCGTGCAGCGCCCAGACCAACACCGCGACCCAGCCGACGAGCGTTCCGCCGAACAGGCCGTTGACCGCGAGGATGACCCAGCGATTGGGATGGCCCCGATGGAAAGCGATAATCGAGGGCAGGCCGTAGATCGCGACGCAAACGGTGACCGCGACCAGCACCCAGGCGGTGTCGTCGTTCACGCGCCGCGCGCCTGCGACAGGGCCTGCGCCTTCATGACCTCGAACTCAGCCTCCGACAGGCTGCCACCGGCACGAAGCTGCGCCAGACGCTCGATCTCGGCGATCACGTCACGCTGAGGCGGGGCGACCGGCGCAGCTGACGAGTGGCCTGCTGTGGCAGTGCCAATTGACGGGGGCACGGCACCGGCTACCGGGGGCGGCCCGAACCGGTTCGGCCCCGGCGTCCCGGCAAAGCAGGCGAAGACCAGCGCGACGGGGCTGAGCAACAACCACCAGCCCGAATGGTCGGTGTCGTGCATCCGTCGAATGCCGGCGGCCACCTGGGGCACGAGGTGGATCAGGTGGACGAGGCCGATGAACAGGCCGCCATCCTTGTTCCCTGTGGCGAAGGCCGCATCGAGCATCAGGGCGATGAGCGCGATGCCGAGGTACACGAGAATGAAGCGCCAATAGTCGCCGCGCGACGTGCGACCGGTGAAGTCGCGAAAGCTCCGCATCGCACTCAGGTACGAGTTCATTATCGTTCGGTCTCCGGAAGGGTGCTTGGATCGGTGAGAATGGCAGCCGGCGGACAGCCGGCCGAGCATCGCCGCCTTTTCATGAACTTGTATTGCCTGGATTGATGGTCTGCAACCGGTGCGCTGTCGCCCCGGATGAATGCGCGCGATTTGGTTGGTTGGAATTTGCGACGCCTGCGGGTGGCAAAGGGCTTGTCGCAGGAGGCGCTCGGCCTGCTCGCCGGCTGCGAGCCGTCCTACGTTGGACGTATCGAACGTGGTCGAGAGAACAGCACCGTCGAAACGCTCGAAGGTTTGGCAGCTGTGCTTGATGCACACATCTCGGCGTTTTTCGTCATCCCGGAAGCCGGCGCGGAGAAGCCGGCTTCGCTTCGTCCAGGGCGTAAGCCGAAGGCATGAGCGCTGACGAAGCATTGTCAGTACTCTTCGGCGAGCATGATCGTGAGCACGCGCACCGTCACCGCCGGGTCGGCCGGGTCAGGCGAGTGCCCGGTCATGGCCCGGTCGTAGGTGTCGATCTTCCAA
Organism: Methylobacterium sp. W2; assembly: GCF_020662345.1. Taxonomy (GTDB): domain Bacteria; phylum Pseudomonadota; class Alphaproteobacteria; order Rhizobiales; family Beijerinckiaceae; genus Methylobacterium. Next base: position 21,755 of record NZ_VMOA01000056.1, read on the forward strand.
AAGTATCGCTGCCCGGCGAGATCGAAGGCGCCGAAATCGTGCTCGTTATACGGGTCTTCGGCGACGCTGAAGGCTTCGAACGCTTGCACCGCCGCCTTGGCTTCGCGACGCTGTTCCTCTGGCAGGCTGGCAATCCCGCGCGAGAGCAGCACATGCCCGCCGGCAAAGCTCTGGCGGAAGGCATCGTTGAGGGCACGCACGCGTTCGGTGCGGGTGGTCGAGGCGGGATCCGCCTCGACACTGATGGGGGCAACTTGGCTCATGCCCCTTGCTTCGCGCCTTGAACAGCGCCGGGCGGGAGCAAGCCGAGTTCGCTGCGGTGCCGAGTGATCAGCGGATCGTCCGGCCAGTCGCGCCACTGAAGCTCGAAGGCATCGTCGGCCTTGGTGTACATGATGATTGCCTCGAACCAGCCTTCCTGAGGGCCGGCGCAGGCGAGCACGAGGCAGCCGCGTTCGATGGCCGGCCAATCGGCAGGCGCCTTGAAACGACCACCGGGGCCTCCGGCGCTTGAGGCGTCACCGGCACCGCCGCCCGAGCCGGGAGGGGCACTGGCGGCTTTGCCTGCGGCCCTAATGGGCACGGCAACGTCGGGCAGGCCGACCGCCGCGACGAGCCGGTCAAAAACCTCGGCTTTGACGAACGGCACGAAGGCTTTGCCGCTCCCGAACAGACGTCCTTTCGGTAAGCCGGCGGCAAGGCTGTGTTGGGTATCGTCGCTGATCTCGAGCACGTGCATGCCCATCAGCCCAGCGGCACGCTCGGCCTCGGCCCTCTCGCCAGCGGCAAAGCGCGAGGCGTGGGGGCGCTGTCGTTCGTCGCGGCCGAACAGGATCAGGCCGGGCGATATGGCGGCGGCTGTGCTGGTTGCGGTGATCAGGGTCATCAAAGGGCTCCAGAAACGACAAAGGCGGCCCGGAGGCCGCCTCGCGTTGAGTGTGATGGGGAGGATGCACCCGCTTGCTGCCGATGTTGCTCGGGTGGCGGTAGGGGTCGCAAAAGCAGGGTCATCGGGGGCATCCGGTCAGCTGCGAAACACCTCGCAGCGACCAGCATATTATAAGATTATCATCCTAATGTCAAGTTTAGGTTGGTTTTCAGCTAAGGTAGCTGCCTATGAGTTGTGCCGCCATGTCTCTTTGATAATACCGGAGCAGTGAAAGAAATGACTAAACTCTTGTCGTTCTGCTTTTGCGTCAGGCGTCGCCAGATAACCCACTCGGTCGGATGAGGCCCGCGGCAATTGCCAACCAGACGAGGTGCGCGTCATTGCGGGCACCCAGCTTCGCCTTGATGCCATAATGGTAGTTCTGAATGGTCTTGGGGCTTAGGTTGAGCGCCTTGGCGATGGCCTCCGTGGCCATGCCGGATGCCACGAGTTGAAGCACCTCGACTTCCCGGGGGCCGAGCTCGTCGAGCGGCGAGCGCTTGCCGCTGAGACGTTCCGCTGCAAGCTCCTGTGCGATGTCGGCGCTGACTGCCTGTCCGCCGCGTGCCACGATGGCCACGGATCTAACCAGTTCCTCGGGGGCGCTGCTTTTGGTGACGTAACCTGAGGCTCCCGCCTCAAAGGCTTTCAGGGCGTAGGCCGCCCCCTGATGCATGGTGAACACCAGGATGCGGGCGCGCGAGTCCCATTGCCTGATGTGACGGACTCCCTCCAGGCCGCTAGGACCCGGCAGCGACAGATCCATGATCACCAATGTCGGTTTCATGGCCTTGTATGCTCGGTAGGCATCGGATGCCGTCTCCGCCTCGGCCACGACACGGTATCCAGGTTGACGCTCCAGTAGACGACGATACCCTTCCCGAACGACAGGATGGTCATCGACGAGGAGGATGCAGGTCTCGCTCACGCGGCAAGCCCCTCTAACTTCATTTCGGGATGGACCTTCCTATCGTTCCGTGGGCTAGAATGAATGGCCTCCGACGGACATGGAATCGTCGCTTCGATCCGTACGCCGCCTTGGGCGGGGACGATGGCCAAAGTTCCGCCGAGAGCCCCGATCCGCTCGCGAATGCCGAGAACGCCGTGGCCGCTGCCGGTCTCCACCAGCGCCGCGTCGCCACCGCCGTCATCCACGATGCCGAGCGTTACCATGTCCGGCGTCCGAACAAGGCTGACATTCACCTGAGTCGGCTTTCCGTGACGAACTGCATTGGTAAGGCACTCCTGCACGATCCGGTAGATGCTGAGCGCAACCGGTGCGCTCAATGTCGAGAAGTCACCGGCAAAGCTCAGGTTGAAAGCGGCGGGCTTCGCGCTTCGTCCCTCCCATGTCGAGACGAGGCGGCGGAGGCTGTGTTCCAAGCCGAACTCGTCGAGGTCGGGGGGCCGCAGGCGTGCCAGCGCCCCTTTCAGCGTGCCCATCATATGACGGGTGATCCGGCTGATCGAGCGGGCGTCGTCACGCAACTCCGAACGTTCGCCAGCCTCGGCTTCGATTGCGCTCGCCAGGGCTCCCGTGGCGGTCAGACATTGTCCGAACTCATCATGAAGATCACGTGCGAGTGCACGGCGCTCTTCTTCCTGAACGGCAAAGAGGCGCCGGGTCAGCGCCATCCGCTCGGCCGTAGTGTGCTGGAGACGCTCGCTCAGGGCGTTCACGGCACGCGCGATGCGGTCGAACTCCCCGGCTCGGAACGGGGGTAGGCGGGTGGAATGATCGCCCCTCTCCATCTTGCCGAGGCCACGGGTGATCACCCGCGCCGGCTGTAGCGCGACACCGATTACGAAAGTGGCCAGGATAGCGATACCGCCAGCCATGGCGGCGGCGGCGGCCATCAGCACCCGCACTTGTCGCCAGACCTGTCGCACGGCCGCGCCCCGGTCGGGCGTAGTGACCACGATCCCCGCTTCCCTACGATTCAGGATCACCGCGCGGCGGATCGGCGGGATCACTCCGAAAGCCCCGCGATACAACGTTTCGAACCACGCCGGAGCGGGCCTACCCGCGGTCTCCAAGCCACTGCATTGCTGAAGCGTGGCCTCGCCCTCCCATGTCAGGGCGACGCAGTTCCCGGGGCTGATGAATCGCAGGGTGTGCGAGCTGCGCCAATCCGGGAAGGCATATTTGGCGGAGCGACCGGCGCTGCCGCGCCAGGTCAGTTCCCGCCAGGCGAGTTCCTGCGCTTCACGGACCACCCTGTCGGCGGAGGCCGCGGTCTCCTCTCGGATGCCTTGGTGCACCTCGGCGACGACCCAGGCTGTGGCACAGGCCAAGCAAAGCATCACTACGCCCAGGACGCGCAGGATCAATCCGATGAGCAGACCCATGCCGTGGTGTTCCCCGCATCCAGCGAGGGAGAGGGACGCAACTGCCGGATGCTGGCAAGTGGTCAAGGCCACGATCAGGCAAAATGCCCGACTGCCGACGGGGATCCTGCCCTACCAGGGGACCGGGCGGGCCAATAGCGTTTCCGTCGTCGGGCTGCTCCGCGAGATAGTCGAAGAAGGCAGCCGGCGACGGGAGGAATTCCATGAAACATGCTTGCCTTCTCGGCTTGGGCCTCGCGGTTGCGAGTGCCACCGCCGGGCTCGCCAATGACGACGTGCTCAAGCGCAGCCAAGACCCCAACCAGCAGGTGCTGCAGACGCTCGACTACGCCAACACCCGCTACTCGAAGCTCGACCAGATCAACGCCGGGAACGTTAAGAACCTGCAGGTCGCATGGAATTTCTCCACCGGCGTCCTGCGCGGCCACGAGGGCTCACCGCTCGTCATCGGTGACATGATGTTCGTCCACACTCCCTTCCCCAATATCGTCTATGCCCTCGACCTCAACAACGAGGGCAAGATCCTCTGGAAGTACGAGCCGAGGCAGGATTCGTCCGTGATCCCGGTCATGTGCTGCGACACGGTCTATCGCGGCCTGGCCTATGCGGATGGCGCCATCATCCTGCATCAGGCCGACACCACCCTGGTCTCATTGGACGCCAAGTCCGGCAAGGTGAACTGGTCGGTCAAAAACGGGGATTCGAAAATCGGCGAGACCAACACCGCCACGGTGCTGCCGGTGAAGGACAAGATCATCGTCGGCATCTCCGGTGCCGAGTACGGCATTCGCGGCCATATCACCGCCTACGATGCGAAGACCGGTAATCGCGTCTGGCGCGGCTACAGCGTCGGATCCGATGACGACATGATCGTCGATCCGGCGAAGACGACGTCGCTCGGCAAACCGATTGGTCGGGATTCCTCCCTGAAGTCCTGGGAGGGCGATCAGTGGAAGACCGGCGGTGGCGCGACCTGGGGCTGGTATTCTTACGATCCGAAGCTCGACCTCGTCTATTACGGCACCGCCAACCCCTCGACTTGGAACCCCAAGCAGCGTCCGGGCGACAACAAGTGGACCATGGCGATCTTCGCTCGCAATCCCGATACGGGCATGACCAAGTGGGTCTACCAGATGACCCCGCACGACGAGTGGGACTACGACGGCATCAACGAGATGATCCTCACGGATCAGAAGATCGACGGCAAGGAGCGCCCTCTCCTAACGCACTTCGACCGTAATGGCTTCGCTTACACCCTGGACCGCGCCACGGGTGAGGTATTAGTGGCCGAGAAGTTCGATCCGGTGGTGAACTGGGCCTCGAAGATCGACCTGGACAAGGCGTCGCCTACCTATGGCCGCCCCCTCGTCCAGGCCAAGTTCTCCACCGACCAGAACGGCGAGGACACCAATACGAAGGGCGTTTGCCCAGCCGCGCTCGGCACCAAGGATCAGCAGCCCGCTGCATTCTCGCCGAAGACCCAGCTGTTCTACGTGCCCACCAACCATGTCTGCATGGACTATGAGCCATTCCGGGTGAGCTACACGCCGGGCCAGCCCTATGTCGGTGCGACCGTCTCGATGTACCCGGCTCCCAACAGCCACGGCGGCATGGGCAACTTCATTGCCTGGGACAACCTGAAGGGCCAGATCAATTGGTCGAACCAAGAGCAGTTCTCGGTATGGTCGGGTGCTCTCGCCACCGCCGGTGACGTGGTGTTCTATGGGACCCTCGAAGGCTATCTGAAGGCCGTCGATTCGAAGACCGGCAAGGAACTCTACAAGTTCAAGACGGCCTCCGGCATCATCGGCAACGTGATGACCTACACCCACAAGGGCAAGCAGCACCTCGCCATCCTGTCAGGTGTCGGTGGCTGGGCCGGCATCGGCCTCGCAGCCGGTCTCACGGACCCGAATGCCGGGCTCGGCGCGGTGGGTGGCTACGCTGCCCTATCGAGCTACACCAACCTCGGCGGTCAGCTGACGGTCTTCACGCTGCCGAACTGACCGACCTCGACCCGTTGCATCCGCTCTGTTGGGGCGGATGCAAGCACCGTTCTCCCGCGCAGTGACCGCTGTCCGGAGGAATGGCGTGTCGCCCTCGCGCCAACGACCAAGAGGGCTGTTTGCGACATTGACTGATCCAAATCTCCGTGTGGCGTAAGTCCTCCACCATGCTGTCATATGGGAATGGATCGGCGGGCCTTCGGGCCCGCCTTTTTTATGTTTGAGGCCACCTTGAGCCAGGGGCGCCAATGCGGGCTCATCACGTTGCGCACGTTCGTGACCGGGTGCTCGCCGAACTGTTTCGGTCCGGGGACCTTAGCCTTAGGCTCGTGCAATCCAGCCACGAAAAGTGAAGGCGGCATAGAACATGGCGACGTCCCGAAAACCGCCAGCGCGGAGGATGGTGGCATCCTCCTCGGGGCCTAGGGCGGGCAGGCTCGCATCCACGGCAGCGCGGGCCTTGCGTGCCATCGCGGGCTCCGCGCCCGAGGCGACCGCATAGGCCTCGTAGCGTTTCAGCCAGCGTCCCCGCTCCTCCTCGGCTTGCGGGAAGCTCGCGTGGGCAACGACGAACGGAGCCCCCGGTCTCATCCGCTGACGGATCGAGTTGACCGTGGCCTCCCGTTCGGCGGCATCAAGGAAATGCAGGGTCAGAAGACAAACGGCGGCGTCAAAGGGACCGGCTGGGGCATCGTCGATATATCCCTGAACCAGAGTCACCCTCTCAATCAGAGAGCCGAGTGTTCGCTCCGCCTGCAGCAGCATCTCCCGTGCTGGATCGACGCCGATGAAAGTCCAGTTCGGCTGGGCCTCGGCCAAGGCCTGCAATTCTAATCCGCCGCCGGCGCCGAGGACCAGAACCCGCGCGTCACGGGGGGCCGTCTCGGCGAGCAGGATGGCGGTCATCCGGTGAAGCGCATCGAGGCCGGGCACGAAGCGCCGCGGTCCTTCCGAGTATTTTGCGGCTGCCGCGGGATCGTCGAAGGCGGCGACGAAGTCGAGGGTCCCCAGTCGTTCGCTATGCACCATCGGGACGGGCTTCCTGCTGATGAGTTTGGCGCTTGGCGAGGCGAGCATTAAAATCAACGCTGAGCGCCTCGAGGGTCACGTCGCCGAGGCGCGACAGCAACACGCGCTCCGCCTCCTCGAAGGCCGTCGCGAGGGCGGCGTTCACGGCCTGCTCGACGAGGCACGCGGGCTCTGCACTACGATGACCCATTGCGAAAATCTCAGGGGCGCCGAGGGCCTGGTAGACATCGTGCAGAGTCACGCGGTTGAAGTCGCAACACAGGCGCCATCCACCGCCATGTCCCTTAGCCGAGGCGACTAAGCCGAGATCGCGCAACCTGCCCATGATTCGTCTGACGATGACCGGGTTGGTCTGCATCACTAGGGCGAGCCGCTCGGACGTCATCGTCCTGTCGAATTCGGCCATGTGGAGAAGGACGTGAAGCACGCCCGACAATCGACTATCCCGTTTCATGCAACTTCGATAGTTGCATGATGTGATGAGTGTCAAGGATTGTCCTGCGCCGTTGTCACCCTGCACGAAGCGACGTCCGACACCCTGGTGCTGATCAGGGCGGCGACGGCGGGCGTGCGGCGGATCTGGAAGGCCGGCTATCGATACTCGAAGGCAGGGGTCATCACCGTCGATCTTGTGACACTCACGGCCTCACAGCGGGCGCTGTTCGACGGTCTCGACCGCGAGCGGGGTGAGGCGCTGATGGACGCTCTTGACGCCTGTAACCGCCGCTGGGGGCGCGGGGCGGTGGTGCCCGGCACAGCCGGCTTTGGGGCGCAGCGAAACTGGTCCACACAGTTCGACAAACGCTCGTCGCGCTACACGACCCGGCTCGCCGACATCCCGTCGTGGGTGCCACACAGGCTAGGAAGAGCGGTCGCGGCCTTAGGAACGATGTGGAACGAGCAGAATCCTGCCGGTGAGTTCATAGTAAGACGACTGGCACGTACCTCAGAAAGCTGGGTCTGAGAGCCCTCGATGGTGCCCATATTTAACGCCCCTCACTCCACCAACTTCTTTGCTCCTGGAGTTTGTGCGTCACCGTACGAACGGGTCGGCTCGGGAAATCCGCAGGACGTGCCATCTACGACCTTCACATCGTCTTCCCACGGCAGGCGGTAACAACCGGCGGCGAGATCGTGCATGTAAGTGTAGGGGCAGTCTTGCGCGCCACCCTTCACCGCCGTGTATCCACGGTGGCCGAACTGATAGATGTTGTTCTCGACGCCCCAGTGAAGGCGCGCCTCCCGCACTAGGTCGGGCCGGACCTCCGCCGTGATGATCTCGTCGGCGCGCCCCGTGGTGCCGTGGGCGATGACCGCCCCGTCAAAATTGACGATCATGCCCTCGCCCATGGAATCGAACGAGCCGTCCGTCCCGCACATGCAGACATTGGCCGTGACCATCAGATTGCAGAACGCGTTCGACTGATTGGTGAAGCGCCACGACTCGCGGATTGGCGCGGTATAGCCCGCCGTGCGAATCATGATCTCGGCGCCTTTGTAGGCGCATTCGCGCGCCATCTCCGGAAACATCCCGTCATGGCAGATGATGAGCGCGATCTTCGCGCCGCGCGGTCCCTCGATCACCGGGATGCCGACGTCGCCTGGCTCCCAGGGCTCCACCGGCACCCACGGGTGCATCTTGCGATAGTAGAGCGCCACGACACCCTGGTCGTCGATGATGAGGCCGGTGTTCCAGGGATTTCCGCCCGGGTTCAGCTCCATGATCGAGAAGCAGCCCCAAATCCGGTTGTCGATGCAGGCCTGCCGGAAGGCTGCCACTTCCGGCCCGTCCATCCGGCACAGGATGTCGGGGTTGGTGTCCATCGACAGCCCGTGCAGCGCGTATTCGGGAAAGACCACAAGGTCCATTGTCGCGAGGTTGCGCCGGGCCTTTGCGACCATGGCGACGATGCGCTCGGTTTGTGCCGCGAGGTCGGCCTTGGTGACGACGGTAGGTAGTTGGAGCTGGACGAGGCCCAGCACCACGCCCTTGGGGGATTTGTTGAGTCCGCCTAGTCCGCTCATGGGCGTTTCCCGTTATCTCGTTATCGGCACCGAGCCACGGCAACCGACGGATGGCTCGCTAAGCCGGGCGTCCGGCGGATGCGAGCAAGGAGAATGCCGGCTACGAACGTCGCTTGCTCCGGAACGGCTCCAACCTGTGGTCGCCCCACCATACCAATCTGATCGCCGACATCCCTGGTTTGGGGGGACCGTAGTGAAGATCCGTGGCAGTCGCACTGAAGCGTACCGGCCGCCGTGAGGGCTGCTTGGTTCCCGCGGAAGTATGCTGATAAGAGCAGTATCAGCGATGTCACAAAAAGGGGCGACCTGCGGGCCGCCCCTTGTGTCAGGCTTCCGTATCTACCAGGTCTATCTGCTACATATCCAGCCGACGTTCGCTGCAGTACACGTACTAAATCAGCTACCTCTTCCCAAATTGAGCAAAAACGGCCTTGAACGTATCACGCTCAATGTAGCCTCCGTCAAAGTCGGGATAGAGAAAGTGAGCTCGCTGCCCTAAGACTTGGCAGCCAGATGGGGTGGTTGCCAAGATAAACCCATCGTCCAAGACCTCGCCGGTGAACAATCCTTCGCCCTCGTCGAAGAGGTTCAGCAGATACAAGGCCCACTTCGCAGAAATCGAGCTGCGGTTGGTGATGCGAGCCGCGTCGCTCAGGTGACCAAAGAAGTTCAGCAGGGCCAAGCTGCATCGAGCGGTTGCTCGGACGTCCTGCTTCCAAGCCACTCCCTTGATAAGCAAATTGTCCCAGTTGATGTCGTACTCGTCGATGGAGCCGCCCTCGATGATCGTGGCGAGCTGACTGATCATCGCGTTCATTGCAGCTGGGTATATCTTCACCTGCTTTCCCGCGTGCTTAAGATGGTTGAAAAGAGCACTCAGGGCGATATCAGCACGCGTTCGCTCCTTCTGGTCGAGAGTGCACCACTCACCTGACATCAGGTATCCAACTGCCATGTTTCTCTTGTCGCGTTCTGTCATTGGTCTGACGGTTTTCATTTCGCAACCTCATCTTTTGCTGTTCTTCTCACATCGCCGTGGACAAGTTCTTGAGTGCTTTCCAAGCATTGAGAGCAAGTGCACGGTTGCGCACCTGGTGTTGTTTACCTGAGTCCTTGGGGTGTAGTTTCGAGCGGAACTGGGAACAAGTGTTCGCGGAAAGCGTGGCGCTATCAGCTTTTGCTGCCCTGCCCATTATCAGCGAATATTGGGATCCACGTTGCTAAAACTCGCATGGGATCTTGCGATTATTATGAAGTAGGGGGGGGCTGGGAAAAGTGGTCCCCGCCAGCGTTGAAGGTCCGTACCAACATCATGTCGAATAGCTGGGCGAGGTGCCCACGTTTTTTATAACCGCGAACGTGAGTGCCGCGCCGTCTTGCCAAATGTTCGGCGGATCAACCTAGTGAGAGCCGAGGGATGGCTTTCCTCAGCCGGGAGTAGCCGCGGGTGGCCAACGGCCACGCAGCCTCGTCCCAGGCCCGGCAAAGGCGCAGGCACCCCTGTGGCAGCACCATCGCCGATGGTCCGACCGGGGCCCATGCGGTCACAATCGGCAGGCTGCCAGCCCAGTCCTTTTCGATCAGGGATGCCGGGCATCCGAAATAGGCTTCGGCTCGCACCAGGGCATCGGCCATCGCAGCCTCGTCCGCAGCCTTAACCAGGTCAGACGCGCCGTCCGCATGGGCAACGAAGCCGCCGACGCGGGCGACCCGCGCGGTGCCAAGGGGCAGGCTCTCCGGGTGCAGGTCGTCGAGGTGCAGGAGGAGCGCAACCTCGCCCTCCGGCTCGGCACCGCCGGCCGGCGGAAGTGCCATTTCTCGCGGCGGCATCGGCTCGTCGAGGGCGTCGGGGTACTCATCGAGGCCCACCGGATCGAAGCGTCCATCGGTGTACCGCCGGATGTTCTCAGCGCCGGCGACGTAGTGCTTGCCCCGGGTGTGAAGGCCTGCAACCCATCGCCAGGAAAGCGTGTTGCTGGCCGGATCGCCATCGACGAGGTGGCGCATGAAGAACTCGGCGCCGAGGGCCCAAGGCAGGCGCAGGGTGAAGATCCAAATCGAAGCGAACCACATGCGTGCGTGGTTGTGGAGCCAGCCGGTCTCGACAAGTTCGAGGGCCCAGGCGTCAAAGCAATCGATGCCGGTCCGCCCCTCAATCGCAGCCTCGTAGGTCCGCCGCAGGCCCGGCTCGGTGGCAAGGCGCTCATGGCCCTCAGCAGTCAACGCGAGGTAGCCCGTCCAGGCGGCGGGATGGGTTTCCAGGTGCCCTTTGAAGTAGGTCCGCCAGAACACCTCGCTGACGAACCGCTCGGCCCCCTCATCGCCGAAGGCAGCGACGGCCGCAGCGACGACTTCGGCCTCGGTGATCAGGCGCCGGCGCAGGTAGGGCGAAAGCGTCGAGGTCGTGGACCTCCTTTCGGGTCCGAGGTCGAAGTTGCGGGACCCGGCATACTCGGCTCCCTCATTCGCAAGGAAGTCAGCGAGGCGTTCGAGCCCGGCGGCACGGGTCATAGGGAAAATGCGATCCATAACCGTGAGCTAGCGCACAGGGGGGAGAAGCCGATGCGACCGATTTTCGAGGGGTTAGGGGCACCCGTATTGAAGCGATGCCCCTTCTGACCGTCACAGGCGGCCCAGGCCGGCTATCTTGGCCAAAGGCGGGGCGAACATCGCCGATGGGAGCAAGCAACGGCTGCAGCCGCCTCCGGTGGCGAGGAAAAGGGGGCGCCCCGTAGGAGGCCGGGGTAGCGCGTAATCGCAGCACGCGGCTCCATATGCCCCAACCGACCCACATCAGTTGGATCGCCGAGATCCGGGTCGTAGGGGGCCCTGGGGGCTACCGTTACCGGGCCCCCGGTTGCCGTGAACCTGCCGCTCGGGAAGCCTGCCGGCTCTCCCAACGTCGAAGGTCAGCACCAGCATCGTGGCGAATGGCTTTGATGACCGCCCGCCCACCGCCGCCGGCGAAGGCAAGCCCGCCGAGGGTGCGACCCGCGAAGACCTTACACAGCCGAGCCGCGGTGCCGGGGCGGAGATCATGCTTGGCCTGCCGAAAACGACCCGTTGTCGGCGTTGTGACCTCACCCGTCTCCGCATCAACGTCTGTTCGCTTCAGGGGAATAAGGCGGTAGTCCGATAGCTGCCCCTTGCTCATGTAGAGGGCTTGGCCCGCGACCTCCGACCGTTCGATAGCGCGGTAGTGCGCGGCATCGATTCCAGGGACGATGGTCTGGTAGCGCCGGTTGGCAGCGTTGCAGATCTCCCTCAACTGTTCCTCTGTGATGCCCCACACGATGGCATGGGTGTGCCAGGAAACGGCGTGCCGGTACCCGCCGCCGGTGACGTCCAGGTTCGAATAGTACGCCCCCTCCGCCATCCCAACGTAGCTACAACCGCGGAGGATCTGATGGGTCCAGCTGTGAAGGGGGTGAACCTTGAAAGCGGCGGCCCAGTCCTCGCGGACCGTGAACCGCCGCGCGATGAGGGTAACGAAAAACACCGGCTCATCTACGGGGAGCGCGCGGACCGCTCGGTCCAGGTGCTCGGCCATGATGCGGGCGAACTGCAAACGCGCTTTGAGATTGTTAGCCGGCTGAAACCGAGCGTTGGCCGGGTCGAGTTCGGTCGCGGTCTCTCTATCGAGAACGACCGACCCGCTGCGACCCATGTGGAGGTAGTGTTTCAGGCGGCCATCGGCCTCCCGGTGCTGCCGCTCAAACTCGACCCAGGTGGTAACCGGCTCTCGCTGTGTCTTGGGTGCTGAGCGGGGCTTGGGCTTTGAAGGGGTGGTGGGGGTGCGAAGGGGTGATGCGGGCAAAGGT
>NZ_VMOA01000057.1 GCF_020662345.1 Methylobacterium sp. W2
GGATGACCACGGCCGGGGTGAGGTTCGGCGTGGTGGTGACTGCCTGCGCGAAGGCCGCGAGCGGCAGGACGAGGGAGATGGCGACACAGGCGAACGCCAGCGCCGCGAGCAGAAGCTTGCGGGTCATTATGGTCTCTCAATGTTTGGAAGCCGGTGACGGAACTTATTGCGCCAAGAATTGGTAGTGGTGCGGAACCGTGAGGACTACCGACAATGCCCCACGTTTGGTGTCACCAGGGCGATGGAAATTTCTATTTAGAACGGAACAGCACGGACGGAAGCGAGATATTCAGGGCAAGGGTGTACGCAGTAACGGAGTTTGGACACGGATACACAATTACAAAATTAGGTGAAAATCAGCCTCTCGAAATTGGGTCACTACCGGTGGGGCTCGAAGATATGAAATTGATCTGCGAGGTAGTGCTACGACTTTACTGCGAACGGTGACCCTATCCTATCCAAGGCCGCATCAACCATAAGGCCAGACGTGAGCTCCAAGTCGGTTTAGCCGAGGCAATTGCCGCGGGAGGCGCCTTGACGTCAGACAGGATCACCACGGGCGCAGGCGGTGCAACAATCGGCGGCACATCGAGCGGCACCAGCGTGGAGAGCGGCGCGCTAACCGGCTTCGCATCGGTGCTTCGGGCCTTCGGCGCCGCCTTGGGGTAGGGCGTCAGGAACTGGTCGCGTTCGGCCGTGCGCCGGGAGATCAGTTCCTTGTTCTTCGTCCACGACATGATCGCGGTGGAGCAGCCCTTCCGGTCGCCGGCATTGAGCAGGCGCAGGAACGTCGAGCCGGTGAAGCCGCCCACGCCTATGTTGAAGGCGATGGAGATCAGAGCATCTCGCTCGTGGTCCGCCACCGGGACCTTGATGCACGACAGGATCGGCAGGGCGTGCGAGGCCAGATCCTCAAGAAAGAACGCATCGGCCTGGGCCTGCGTGATGACCTGGCCGAGCTTGACGCCCTTGGTGTGGCCATAGCCGATCGTCGGCACACCGACGCTGTCGAGGTAGGCCTTCAGCCGCACACCTTCCCGCGATTTGAGCGCGGCAAGGCCAAGCGGCGTCATGATGGCGGACGCGGCCATGCGTAGTCTCCCGAATGGTGAATGCAATATTAACTGCCTACGGTCGGCTTCTCAGACCGGGGCGGATTTTGGGATGCAGCACTTCGACAACGGGCATTTGCCGGAGCCGGAAGATCACTTCGTCGACGTCTTTGTGGACCGGCTTCGAACGGTCGCTGTGCTGGGCTTTTTGATCGGGGTAGAAGCAGCCGGCCTTGGCGCAATGGCGTTTGGCGCTGTGTCCCTCAGCAGGTGGCTGACGGCATAAGCCGGCGCTTTAAACGACAGGCCCCGAGAGGGCATTGACTGCTTAACTTAACAACTGTTAGTGCAGCCACGCTGCTCGCCTGACCGCGAATTCAGGTTGAGTTGCGGCGGGCTGAGCGGCCGACCGCGAATTTGCTGCTCGGCCCGCATTGGTCTCACCCCGAACTCCGCCGCCGGCCTTAGGGTCCGACTGGGGTGCGCGTCATCAGACGAGGCGGGCGCCGTCAGCCTATTTCTGCTCGGCGGACTTGCGCAGCTGGATCAAAACAGGCTCCGCGTTGGCGTAATGCGCGTCGACCCCTTTCGCTTCCTGGATGCTTCCATCCTTAATAAGGGGGGAGATCTGCCTGAAATATCGAGGGATCGCCCGAGCCCAGCCCTGGCCTTTATTTCGGTCTATACCTTTGAAGGCGATGAAGCCTTTCTTTTCCAGCCGGACGAGAATGGCGTTGACGTCAAAGGTAGCTTTGATGATTTCGGCGCGCTTACCAGGCTCATCAAAAGCTTTTTGCAGAACCGTTGCTTGCCATTCCATGTCCCGCGCTAGCTGTTGCCAGCCCTCGGGGTCGGATGGCCTGCTCCTATCAAATCGCTTAGCGAGCGTATCCAGCCAAACACCTGCAAAAAGACCGGAAATTGCAGCCAAACTAATGTGATAAATAGGGTTGCTACCTATCTCAGAGAGCCAAGACATGACGCCTCCAATGTTGGACGCCAATATCTGATCGCCGCCAAATTTTTTGGCCAACTCTTCGATGTTCACACCGCATAGCGATATGAAGGCGAAGCCAAAAATCCTGCTGACAGTGCCACGGAGGTTCGGTCTCAAAAGCATCCATCACTGATGCCCTGTCCGCAGATCGGTGTGGAGTCAGAATATGGGCGCCCGCTAAAAAATCTTGGCCATGGCGTATGGGCACCGAAGCGCATTGGGGCACAATCAAATGAGCCTCCGGAAATGATGCTGTAGACATGCAAGGTTGTCGGGTGAGCCCCGCCCCTCTCAACCCGCCCAGGTCTTCATCCAGTTCGGTTCGGCGCGAACGACGAGGGTGGCGGTCAGCGGCACCGCGCTCTTGACGCCGGCCACGAGGTGGAGCTCCCCGAGCCGGCGCACGCGAGGCTTCGGAATGAACTTGAACAGGTCCATTTCGAGGGTCGCGGCGGCGATGTCGCCTGTTGGATTGATCGGCGTCGTGCTGGGCATGATCGCGGTCAGAGGGACCGGCGTCACACCAGCCCGATAGTAGCTGTAGAGCCCGAACTGGACGCTGGCGGCTGGGACCGCCGAGAAGTCGCGCAGAACCACCTGCGTGACCTCGACGTCCAGCAGCTCACCCTCAAACACGATCTCCGTCGCATCCTGGGTGAGGTCTACCTTCACGCGGGCGATCTCAACCGGACCAGGCAGCGAGTAGATAACGGGGTCTGCGCCAATGCCGTTCGGCTCGCTGATACGGATTGCACCGGCCTGCAGCAGCGCACGAGCGACGGCACCGCCCGCATCGCCTGCTAAGAACCCCTTTCCGCGAAGCACCGGAAAAGGAGCAGACGCCGTTCCAGACGATCGGCGGCCCCCGGATAGGGCTCGAAATCCAGCCATGCGTCAGATCCTCAGTGAACCAGCCGGGAGCCGCGCGCCACCAGGGCAGGACGCAGCATCGCGTAGGGGAGAGCGCCGGTATCGATGCCGGCGAGCTGAGCGAGGCCGCCAGCGCAGCCGCTCACGTTGCCGAAGCGCATCCATGAAAGCTCGATGCGATCGTTGATCGAGCCCATCATCGTCCCGGAGGCGACGCAGGAGACCATCAGGTTCCGGCAGTCGGTCAATCGGGCCTTCAAGGCGCCGAAGGGTAGAAGGGTGGAGACGGCCTCACCGTAACCGCCGTTCAGCCCGCCGCCCCCCTCAAGGAGCACGCGGCCCGCGTTGCCGATGTAGCGCTGATACCAGTGCGCATCGATGTGGGGGTAGCCGAACATGGTCACCGGCTCAGGGACGTTGTTCTTCTCAGGCCCGACCCATGACTGCATGACGAGTTCGGCTTGTCCGACCAAGCGCCGCATCCTGCGAACGTAGATGGCCTCGGACATGCCGGGAATGATGCTGTTCGTGAACAGGCCAGGGACGAGTCCCCAGGACTTCGTGTCTGCGACGAGTTCCGGCAGGCGGCTCGCCCACTCGGTGTTGGTGCAAATGGTCTTCAGGAACCCCGCCTTATAGATCAGGTAGGCGTCTCGCATGGCGAACCGCTGCGCCCAGGTGGCGTTCGGCCAGTCGTTCCAGCCGTTGATGAGGTTCAGACCTGCAGGGCCGAGGCCGCCGTTGTTCACGTCCACGTAGGAGATGGCGTGATCGTCGGTCGGCCGGATCTTCGCGGCTGGCAGAAGCGGCTCACCCGGTGACGCCGGCATCTCGGTCTCCTTGTTCGCGACAAGGACTTCGAGATCGGCGCGGTATAGCTCCGGGTCCGGATTGACGTTCAGAGTTGCGAACTTGATGCCGTCGGGATCGCGGGTCATGAACGTGCGCGTCATGAACGCCATCAGGCGGCGGTCGGCCATCCCCGGCAGCTGGTTGGGGCGCGGATCGATCCCCTTCCGACGCTGGCCTGTGAGCGGGTCGATGCCGATAGGACCTTGGCCGGCAAGGGGCTTCAAATCTTTGGTCGGCGGCCGCATGCCGGCGGTGATCTCGTTCACCGCCAGAGAGTTCTCCCGGCCCATGCTGGTAAAGCAGCCGAGCTTGTATGCCATGTCGCCTTCGTAGCTGGCATCGTTCCAGTTATCACCGGCGATGACACCGATGGTCGTGTTGAAGCCCGTGCAACGGCCGGTGACGCCATCACGGATCGGGGTTTGAATATCGACGCCGGTCACCAGGGTAATGTTCGGCTCGTTAGCGATCATCGAGTCGAACTTGTCCTGGGCCACCTTGAAGGTCGGCTTGATCTTTGGCGTCCCGCCAGGAACCTGTGCCTGCCAGTATTCCGTCACCTCCTTCGATAGGCCCCAGCGGCTGTTGTCCGAGCCTGGATTGATGGCGGGCTCGGCTTCGTTGTCCGTTTGGCACAGGGCGCCGCGTGTCATGACGCCGCCGATGTTGTTCGACGGCTCAAGCAGCTTGACCTTCGCGCCTTGGCGGGCTGCATCGACAGCAGCAAGGATGCCGGCCGGAGTCGCGGCCCAGACGACGTAGGGGTTCGTATTGGCCATTAGACGCCTCCGTTGACCTGGCTGAACACTGCGTTAATGGCGGCCATTTCGGTTTCGATGGCCGCGATGGTGGTGCGCGCGCCCAGGGTCCGTCCGGCCATGAAGTATCGCCACTTAAGAGGCGAGGCGGCAGTAAAGCCGCTGGTGGAAGCATAGGTCGCCATGACGTTCAGCGGGCCGCTTGGCATCGTTGCGATGGTGCTGCTTGTGACAAAGTCAAATACGCCGCCCGTGAACGTCTCGAACTGCGTTGCACTGATGCGGTTTAGCGCAACGCTCTTGCCAGCCAGAGAAAGTACGTTGCGGACTTCAGGCCCAGACCTGGCCGCGCCTCTGCTGTTGTCCCTGTTTGCGGTTAGATACAGGACGCTGGAGTCGCCCATGCCGATGCCGTTCGCATCGATGGTGGTATCGAACGGCTGAAGCATCATGAACTGGCTATCGAGCGCGAAGCCAAGGTCGTCGACCAGCAAGCCGGTGTTCCCGAAGGCGTTCGTTCCACCGCCCTGGATAAAGCCGGCGGGGTCATAGGTGATGCCCGTGCTGCCCGGAACGTAGGTGACCTTTTTGCCGTCCGGATTTGCAAGGTTGATCCGGTCGTTCTTCGCCGAGCCGGTGGCGCGCATGAAGAACTTCACGGC
Organism: Methylobacterium sp. W2; assembly: GCF_020662345.1. GTDB lineage: Bacteria > Pseudomonadota > Alphaproteobacteria > Rhizobiales > Beijerinckiaceae > Methylobacterium. Next base: position 5,192 of record NZ_VMOA01000057.1, read on the forward strand.
GCCGGTTCCATCGACGTCAAGGACGCCCTTGGTGTTCAGGCTGTTGAGAGACGTCCGCATCTGCTTTCGGACGAGCGGATGCACCTCATCAGGCCAGCGCGCCATGACGTCGTCGCCATAAGTCTGGCCCGTAGGGAAGCCGACCGAAAGGCGATCAAAGCGACAGAATACCGGGGCCGGAAATGATGCCGTTTTTCCCTCGGCCGGGCGTAGAGCGACTGAGATGACGCCAGGCCCAACATCGCCGTACTCCGCAGAGTCGCCATTGAACAGGATGGCGCTCGGCACAGTATCGTCGCCGACAGGATCGAAAGTTGCTTTTTTGTAGTTGAAGTTGATCGCCATGTCGGCACCCTCAGGTGCTTGCAGGAGAATATTCCGCCTCTCTGGATCTTCGAGAGAGATGACGCGGCTTTTCGCCTGCCCGAAAATCTTGGGCCAGCTGGGATAAGTCTTCGGTCCCATGGAGATGCTTTCGATGTAGGCGAGAAATTGGGGCGAAAGAAGTTTTTTGATCTTTTGTGTGCTGGCGTCCCAGATCAGGAACCCGTCATCATCGACCAGGGGGTCGGCCATTGCAGTCGCAGCACTTCCAACGAAGTCAGCAGCTTGGCGCGCATCGGTGACGCTGACCCATTGCCAGCCCTGGGGTGATACCGACCACGTGTATCGACCCGGGTTTGGCGTGGCGGCCGTGCCGGTGACAGGGTCCGTGTGAGTTCCAGTGTCGCTGTCTGGAACAGTCGCCCCTGCGCCAACCACCTTGCCGACGCGGCTCGCAAGATCAGCCCAACTCGACGCAAAGGTGACGCCTGCAAGCTGCCCGTCTTCGAGCTTCTTCACCCGCGCCAAGATCGAAGCCACGTCCGCGCCGCCGGCCAGCGCGTCCGACACGTCATAAAGGCGCAAGAAGCCTAGATCGGTCTGGTGGCCGTTGCCGTAAATCCGAAAGAACGGAACGCCATAGGCCGACGTCGGTGGGACGATATAACTTGGCGCACCAGGCGCTCCGTCCTTGCCGATGAACGTATCGACGAAGAAGGCGCCGTCTTGAACCGTAGGCTGATAGATGCCGCCGAGCCGGACGTTGCTCACCTGCCCGAAGGTCGACGACAGGTTCTGGAACCGCAGTTCGACCGCATGCTGCAGCGGGTCGCTCGGGTTCTGCGCCCGCTTGAAATAGTGCTGGACGAGGTACGCGCGGCCGGGGCGCATGTAGTATGCGCGCCGCGGAGCAACATCGATGTAGCCGGACACAGGGTCGGCATCGGCGCCGGAGATGCGCAGCACCTGGCCGAGGTCGCCGCCGTCCTCGATCGTGCCCCTGTCCAAGGCTGGCCGTAGCTTCGGAGCGCCGGTCATCACGCGCGTGAACAACGTCTTGGCATCGCCCGGCCGATCTGGCGCGCTGCCGACCAGATCCTCGTAGGGCGCGAGGCGGATCTGGAGCGCCGCAAGGACAGCCGCGAGGCCAGCAACCTTGTCCGCCTCGGCGATGGCCGGGTTGATCTTATTGCGCGCGTCTGCGCCCGCGTCCGAAGACGAGAGTTGAGATAGGGCCATGCGGTCCTCGGTTTGGAAGAGGTGCTAGAAGGCTTCGACGAGGTCGAGGGTCACGGTGCCGAACCGCGAAAGCTGCAGCTCGATCTCAGCGTCATCGTCGGACGCGCGACGCATCACGCAGAGCGGTCGAGCGAATTCCAGTGCGGCGCCCGCCGCATAGTCCGCCCGCAGCCAGGGGCGAACTACAACGCTGATGTTGCCGGGCGCGGGCAGCCCCCCGGCACCGGCCGGGTCGGGACTGGCAAGAGACGTGATGATGTGAAGGCGCCCGGCGATGCTGAACATCATGCCGGGGATCAGGAAGCCGCCGCGGTTGCGCTGGATGGTCAAGGCCGTGGCATTGAGCGCCGCCGCGAGAGCCAGCCGGAAATCGAGATCCGCTGACGTGTCTACGTTCGCATCCCAGGCAGGGTCGCGAGCCGCATCCTTATCGCCCCTGCATCGAGAGATGCGGCCGCCCGTCAGTGGGTCTGTGGCCCAGGGCACTCGCGCCCCCTCGCGTGGACCGACCAAGACCGTCCCGGCTCGACCATCAAGCCCGGCAAGGAGCGCCCGCATAGCGAGGACTTCCGCCGGTCGATTGACGGGAATGGTCAGGCTCGCGGTGATGTAGCCGGACGGCCCGACGACGATCAGTTCCTGGTTGGTGACAGACCGGCCGCCGCTCTTTGATGTGCCCTTGTTCGGGTTCCACCGTTCCGATGCGATCCGGAGAACCGAAGGCCAGGGAAGAGATGCCATCAGGTCACCGGAGCAAGAGAGCAGGCCCAGGCCAGTAGGCCTTTGGTGGTATCGCCGGCGTAGGAGATAGTCGTGCCCCCGGTGCTGAGGTTGAGACGACTCTCTACGGCCATGGCGCCGGTCGTGCCGGCGGAGGCTGATGTGTTGGCGGTCAGGATCAGCAGGTAGAAATCAGGGGAGACTTTCTGAATTGTCGCCGTCGCGCCGCTAAAGGTCGTGCCGCTCGGATTACCTATGCTAATGGTCCCGGCAGTAAGATCGAACGTTGCCCGGATGTAATCGCCAGAGCCCGTACCGCCGCTGTTGATGAGGTCGATGCGACCCGCCGAGCGGCCGGCGGCCTTCAGACCCCAGATCGCGCGGAGCTTGCTGCCTGAGGTCAGCCCCGTCGCCTTGTAGGCCACCGTGTGGGTGGTCGCAGTCCCGGTCGCCGTCTCGGGCAGGAAAGTCGCCTGAGCGCCGTCCGGCCCCGTTCCCTGCGCCACCGGCTGGCCGATGCCGGTCTTGATCCAGACCGCGTTGCTCAGGTCGTTCGGAAACTGCGTGACGTTGCCCGGCTGCGATGCCGCCACGATCACTTTCGGGCCGGCCGCGGCACTCGCGACATCCGACCCGTTCAGAGACTTGATGCCATAGGTGTAGACGCCGACATCAACGGGCGTGGTCGTAGTGTCGGACTGGTTCGGCCCTTCCGCCAGAACCGGCGGGAGAGCCACGACATCGGCAAGGGTTTTTCCATACCCGACCGCCTGAAAGACCTGGATGCCGCGTGCGTTGCCGGAACTGGACTGCTTGAACGAGTGGGTGACGACGTTGCCGTTGATCGTCGCGGACGTGTAGGTCGGCACGGCTGGCGCCGTCGCGTCGGCCGTCACTGCAAGCGTTGCCGTGTCGCTCCAATCGGAAAACTTGCCGCCGATCCGGAAGCGGACGCGAAAGGTAAAGGACTGCGTGTCGGTCAGCGGGCCGGCTTCGGCGGACAGGCTGTCGGCACGAATGCCGATCTGCCGATATTCTGTGTCAGGGGAGCCCGTGAGCTTGACCTGAGCCTCAGGGATCACGTCGGCACGGCTCGACGCCAGCCATGTGACCACGGCCCAGACGCCCACCGTTCCATTGCCGATCGCTCGGCGCTCCGCGCGGATGCTGACGATCGGCTTAGCGATCACGTCGATGCTTTGGATGGCCGTGGGCGCCGTCGGGCGCGGCGGCTCCTCGGTTGCCGGATCCCACTGGTAGGTCGACGGCCGGACAGACGCGAAGCCGACGTCGCAGCCGGAAAGCTCGCCGCGGATGGAGAACGATGACAGCCGGCAAGGCGCATCGATCAGCGGCCCAATCTCCGGCACCGGATCGAAGGTGACCTGTGCCGTTTCTTGGTCGAGGGCGTCGAGGACGGAAAAGTCGGTCCCGAGCGTGCCCTTCCAATCCGGGTTGTCGTTGTCGAAGCGGATCTTCGCGAGGCGCGCGGCCTGCGTCCAACTCGGGACCATGACCAAGTCCAAGCCGGTATCGAGTTGCCCGACACGGGCCTGCGATGCTTCGTCCTTGCGTGAGAGGAGCTCGGTCGGGCCGTAGAAATTATCTGGGTCCGTGTAGGACACGCTCATCCGGTTATAGGCGTCGAGCTTGTCTACGCCGTCGGTCACCGATGCAGTGACGATGTTCTTGGTGGAGATGTTGACGAGGGGAGCCACATACTTGCCCCCGCGGATGCCGATCAGACCGGACGGCCGGCGCACAAGCTGCGCATCGCAGGTGTCGCACATGCGAGCGAGGACGTTCTTCGGAGCCTCTAGCAGGCTGTAGGTGCCGCCGATCCGGTAGCGCGGCTCAAGCGTCCCATCCTTGCGCGCCACGGCCTCGGCGCACTCGGCGCGAAAGGCCTCGAACGAGGGCACGTCCATGCGCGAGCGGGCGAACCGCATCCCGTCACGGTGGCGCAGGTAGTCGAGGATGCACAGGGCCGGGCTTTCGGAAAAAGCCCAGGTTGCGTCGTTGTCAGGATCTTGAGCCGAATTGCTCGTATCCCAGACGCGGGCGCCTCGAACGACGAAACGGAGAACCGTCGCGTACCCCTGCGGATAGATGATCGACACCTCTTCCTTTTTCACACCGAGGAAGAGGCATGCGACGTAAGCGATACCGTTTAGCTGATGCGCCGCGGTCCACATCTCCGGATATGCAAGCCTGATGATGCCGGAGGCCGCCTGGTTCTTATCTCCGAGCTTCGCCTCGAACTGGATGCGCTGGAAGTATGGGTAATCAATCGTGGCGCCGCCGGCTTCACCTTCGCTTGTCGAGATGTGCCTGTCCCCGATCCAGTATTGCTCGATGCCGTCAATGCGATCGGTGGCAATCATGATGATCTGATAGAGGTTGTTGTTTCGAGCGTCCCAGAACGCCCGCTTGCCGCCCACCATCGCGCGGCCGTAGATCCGGATGCGCGCACCCATCGCCTCGTTGAGCGTGGCCTGCTGCGCCTGATCCCGCTGCTTGGGCGCGGTGAGCGCGCTGATGAGAAGCTGACCACCCAGCGATGCTCCCAGGATCGCCGCGCTGCCGACGGCGGTGGCCGCCGCAGCGCTGGCACCAGCGGCAGCGGTAACGCCAGCCTCCGCCAGCGCACTCAGGATGGCGAAACCGATCGTCTCCGCCATCAGACAGACCACGCCATGAGAGGGGCGGCCGAGCCGAACAGGACGCCGTCGCGAGTTTTCCAGGCCCAACCAGAGCCGGAGCAATTCAGCATCAGGAATGCACCAATCCGGGTTTCGATGACGCCGACATCGCCGGGGGCGGGGTCGGCAGTTCGAGCCAGCCCGGCCGTGACGGCGAGGCTGGCGGCAAGGGCTGGCAGGCCGCCCTCGCGCTTGAGGAGCCGGGCGCAGGACAGGGCGTCGTGATAGGTGCCGCGCAGGTGCGCTGCAGGATCGATCCCGACCTCGCCGGCGATCCAGTCGCAGGGCCAGAGCGAGCAATCGCACCGCCCCCATACGAAGGGAGAAGCGGCGCCAATGGTCAGATGCTGACGGAGTCGCACCAGTCGTCCAGCGTTCACGCGGGCCAGTAGATCGTCTTGCCGGGAAGGCTCGCTACCTGCTCAAGCCCGCGGTCGCCAGGGAACCGGGCGTTCTGATCCGTGTCGGTCAGGTAGCCGTAGGGTGCCTTAGAACGGTTCGCCCAAGGGCACTCAGCCGACAGGCTGACATTGAAGACGCCGTTGCCTTTGGCCTCGTACTTCATCTGGTCCATCTCGCCCTGCCAGATGACGGCCGGCTGATCGAGCAGCGCCCAGGTATCGGTGAAGAACTGGATGTAGACCCAAACGTCACGGCCCTTGACCAGGGTGCGCTGGCTCCGCGCGAGCGCCGCCGTGCGCGCATTCGTTCCGGCGAGCGTGAAGGTGGCAACGGGGGCCGTGGTCCCCACCGGGCTATCGAGGCCGGCGATCTTGCCCATGCCCTCGGATCCGCGCCAGACGTTGCCGTCGAGCGTCCGCAGCGATCCCGTGCCCAACCAAAAGCGGCCGGGATCGTCGCGAAAATCGAAGAACACCAGGAGCGCGGCACGGATGACATCGCCGCGCAGGGCCGCCGCGCGGGTCGCATCGAAATAACCCAAGGGTTAAGCCCCCGCTCGCCGCTGGATGTCTCGCACCTTGGCCGGGAGAGCCCGGTCATGATCTTCGAGGAGCAGACGGATTTCTTGGATCGAAGCGCCGGGCTGCGTGATGCTGAGCATGGTCCCGCCGATGGTGATGGGGCCAGACATCGGAGCCGGCTTTTGAGCGGGCGCCGCCGGCATGACCGGAACGACCTTTAGGACCGACGGGGAGGCTGGGCTCGGAACCGATCCACCAGCGGCGACGTAGCCACCGGCCGCGTAGCCCTGCGTCGCACGGCGCATGCGCTCGACGTTCCGGACGCCACCGTTCCTACGGATATCGTCCTGGCTGAAAACGATCTCGCCCTTATGGACGATGCCGCCCGGCTCGTGCTTCCCGCCAGGGCCGGTGTAGCCGCCAGTATCAAACAGCCAGGAAGCATCGGACCCGACGCTCAGATCCGGGCTGCCAGAGCCGAGACTGGCACCGCCACCGAGGAGGCTGCTGAACACGCTGCCGAGGAGCCCGCTTCCACCGGCCCCGCCGCTTTTGCCGAACAGGCTGTCGATCAGGCCCTGTTCGCCCACCTCGATCAGCTTATCGAGGAAACGGCTGGCGGCGTTCGTGAGGAGCTGCATCCCGCTCACGCCAGCGCGGATGTCGGAGACGATGCCGCGCAGGACGGTCCCGCCCATGTCGCGGATCATCGCCTGCTGCTCGCGGACCTCCTCCAGCCGATCGCGGTATTCGGCGGTGGCTGCTGACGTCTCCTTGATCCGGGCGATTTCAGCTTCGGACAGGGTGAGGTTGTTCTGCTTCGCCAGTTCCTCGGCGCGGGCGAGGTTGATGGCCGTCGTGCGCTCGGCATTCGACTTGCCGGAGGCCTCGGCCTCGGCCTTCAGCGACGCCGTCGTGCGCTCCAGGCTGTTGATGTAGGTCTCGACCTGGTTGAGGGTTTCGGTCGGAGTCGTGCTCGTCGGCGTCTTCGTTTTCGGCGCCGTGATGATCGGCTTGGTGGTGTCTTTCTGAAAGGGCGCGAGCATATCGCGCGAAGCCCGCTGCGCCTGGTCGATCAGCGTCCGGTTGCCGAGATTGCCACGCAGCTTGTTGAGCGCGTTGTTCATGTCGGCGTCGCTGGTCGGATTGACCGTCTCGGTCCTTCCGATGTCCTTCTGCAAGCCAGACTTGGGCATATCCTCTTCACGGAAAACGTCGCGACCGAGGATGGCCGGCTCGGTGTTCCGCATCTGCTCGGCATATTCGCGAGCCTGCTTAAGGATGCTGACGGCGGCCCGAGCGCCGCCGGCCATCAGCTCCTTCCAGGCGATCGCATCCTCGCGCAGCCCCATGCCGGCGCGGGCGAGCTCGGTGTTGAATTCGCGACCAGCTGCGTCGAGCGTCGCCTGCGCCTCATCGAGACGACGCTTCAACTCTTGAGCGCGGGTGATCTCTTCCGGCTTGAGCAGGACGAGATCGGGGTTCTTCACGTCGTTGATCGACTTCTTGAACTTGTCGATGTCGAGGGTGCCAGCGCGGATACGGTCGACGAGCTCAGGCGGGAAAATCTTCGAAGCGAGGTCGAGGGCGGCGAGGTCCGCCCCCTTCGCCTGGAGCTCCGTGACGATGTCGAGGGCCGCCCGATACTGCGCCTCAAGCCCGCTCGCGCCTGTGAACTGGTTCACCTGATCGGACGTGACGTTGCCGGCGCCCATCTGCTGGCGAAGTCGTGCCTCGAAGGCGCTGCTGTTGCGCGCGTCGGTGCCGCCCTCTCCCTGTTTCACGGTGAAGGCGGCCTTCGCCATGTCGAGCGACTTGGTGAGGTCGTCAACGTCCACCTTTAGAGACCGAGCCTGCGCCTGGTAGGTCTGAAGGAACGTGGTCGAGATGCCGAGCCGCGCCGCGTCCTCTCCTATCTTGGCCATGCCGTCGAGGGCTTCACCCGCTGCCCGTGCCGCCGCAGCCATGCCTTCGAGGACGAGGCTGGCGACCTGGAACGCGACGAAGCCTGCCACGGCCAGTTTTGCAGCGGTGGTGATGGTGTTCAGCGCGCCGGGGATCTTGTTGACGGCGGTGATGCCGGCGAAGGCCACATCAATCCCCTTGGCCGCGCTCTGGAAATTTCCGAGCATATCGGCCGACCGCTTTGCCGCGATATCGCGCACGCGGCTCATGGCAGAGTCGAAGGCCGTTATGTTGGCGCCGATGGGGAAGTTGAGGCCTGCCACTACTCATCATCCCCCAGCGCGCCAGACACGGCACTGGATGCCGCGCTCTCAAGCTCGTCTGCGTGCTCATTGATCGGCGGGAAGAAGAACGGGTGCGCCGGCTGATGCACGGTGCCGAATTCCGTCAGCACCGCTTCGTCGTAGGTGATGCCGTTGCCGGATGGCCGCTCGGTCTCCGGCGTGCCGCCTGCGCTGATGGTCACCTTCAGGTTCTTCTCGTCCCGCTCGACACGGACGCTATCTCTGAGCCCGTCGCTTTTCTCCGGCGCGCCGGCCCGGATCTCGTCGGCCACCGGCTCGGCTGCGGCCTCCAAGGCATCGACGATACGGCTCCGCAGGCGAGCCTTACGGGTCGATGACAGGATGAGCGTCGAGAGACCCTCGAAGCCCATCGTAATCATACGGCCGCTCGCGCGAAGGCGTCGGTCTCCGTCCACGTGGAAAGGGCCGGCTCGATGCCGAACAGATGCGCCTCAAGGATGCGGGCAACGAGCGGGGCGTAGGTGGCGGCGGGCTGAGACGACAAAGCGTCCTCAAGATCCGGAGCGACAGCCCAGGCCCGGCCAGGCGCATCGATGCAGGCGACCGCCATAACCCGGAGCAGTTCGTCGGAGCTCCAGTCGCCGATGAGAATGCGCTGATGAAGGGCGAGCAGCGGGCCGAACCAGACGCGATGGATCTCGGCCCAATGTGCGCCGGGCTCCAAACGGAAGGTGTAGGACTTGCCGCGCACGATGGCCTCGACGTGCGTCAGTGCGGCGGCTTCGGTTGCGTCAGGCATCGAGACCGGCATCCTTCATCAGCATCTCGTCGAACTCATCGCCGCCCAACGGAGGCGGGCTGTCGTCGCCGCCCTGCGAGCGGTTCCAGCCGGCCACGGCGGCCGACAGCTGCCAGAGGCTGGCCTCGTCTACGTCTCGGCTTGACCAGCCGATGGCGCCGCCGGTGGCGTAGAAATCGGAGAAGGCGAGGCGGTCGTCATCGCCTCGGTCGTGGCCTTCTCCGTCGATCCGTTTCCCTCGACGGGATCATCCGGTTCGCCGATCAGCGACGCGATCAGGATGGCCCTCGCGAGGACGAGGCTGCCGCGGATCAACCGAGGCGGGTCGGCATACTGGCGGACGAGGCGAACGGCCTTCGCAGGCTCCACTCCACCACCGATGAGGCCGAGCCGGATGGTCTCCCTGGCGTCGTCGATCCACCAGGAACCAGCGCCCATGTCTTCGAGCAGCCGGCGAGGGCCGACCGGCTTCTCACCCGCCTCGATGCGGGCGACGTTCACGGACTGCTGAAGCATCCGCAGCTCGCCGATCGCGAGGCGGAAGCGATATTCGCCGTCCGCGAACGGGAGGGTAACGGACCCGTCTGCGCTCACGGGGTCACCGGGGCGATCTTGGTGACAGGGCCGTCGCTCGACAGACCGATCTCGACCTTGATGCGGTCCTTTTCCTCGGCGCCGTAGTTGAGCTTCGTCAGCTTGTAGTTGCCCTGGTAGGTCCGCGTCCCGTTGATGACGATCTGGACCGGGCGGCTATCGCCCTTCTCCAGCCAATCGTCCCACCGATCTGCGCCCGACAAGACGAGCCAGCCATTGCCGCTGACATCGGACTGCAGGGTGGAGACCTCTCGCTCCAGCCAGGCCGGCGCGTCGAGGTCGTCGCAGTCGTAGACCGCGAAATCCTTGGACTCGGCCGAGCGGTTGAAGCTCTTCGAGTTGATGCCGCATTGAGGCGCGAACACCGTCGGAGCGGCGGCGGTGCTCAGTTTGATGAGCAGCTTGGACGAAGCAAGGGTCTGCGGGCGGGCCATGTCAGGTCTCCAGGTAGATGTGGGGTCAGGTCGGTTCGGTGAGAGCCCGGAAACCGATCACGGCGTGGCGGGTGTTGCCGTCTGGATCTCGAAGGAAGCGCGAGCCCGTCCACGAGATGTCGACGAGCCGGATGGTCTTGATGGTCACTTCCACGCCGTCGAGCGCCGCGCTGACCGCCGCAGCAAGTCGTTTGACCTCTGGGTAGCCGACGGCCCGCGACCAGGCGTGAAGCGTCAGGATGACGTCCGCCCCATCGTAGCAATCGGCCCAGGCCGGCAGGGTCTGGTCCTCGCCGATGGTGACGTAGGGGAAAGCCGCCTGGGCCGGCACAGTGTCGTAAACGCGCCCGGAGATGAGCGCCGTTACCGCAGGATCGGCCTTCAGGGCGGCGACGATGGCGCCTTGTAGGTCGAGGCTCGGATCGCTCATGGTGCCTCGCCTGCAACGCAGACCATCGTCCACCACTGGCGCTTGCGGTCCATGTCGGCCGCAGCTTGGACCGCGTAGACCGTGTTCGTACGGAGATCGACGACCTCCCATTCCGGGGTCACCGCCGATGTCTCGCTGTCGAACCGGACGATGATCGTGACCGGCTGCTGGCCCTGCAGGCGCACGGCGAGAACAGCCTCGCTGCCCGGCTTCATAATGAACTGAGCGCGCCGCTCGAACCTCGCCTCGAAGTCGCCGGGGACGGTGTTGCCGTAGGCATCCTCGGTGCCCCCGCGCTTGCGGAGGCTGACGCGCTCGACCAGATCGCCGCTGCTTGGCATCAGACGCTCATCACGCGGGTGTTGGAGAGCAGCGCCTCGACGCCCATGGGCAACTGCTCGGGCTTAGCTTGGCTCGACGTTACAGCCTCGCGGTTGGCGTACAGGTGGCCGACCATGAGTAGGATTGCATGGCGGATGGGCGCGGGGCCGAGCCACTTCTTCTCGTCGCCGTCTCCGGTGAAGCCGTAACCCGCCACAAACCGAACGGTAGTCGACCGCTCGTCGGCCGCCGCGGTCTCGCTGACGATCTCGACTAGCGGCGGAAGCGGGAGGCGACGGTCCGAAGCCCACGCCCAGGCCGGCGTCACCAGTTCAAGGGTCTGTAGCCCGAGCGCCCGCCCAAGCCATCCTTCCGGGCCGTCCAGCCAGCCCGTCGCTACGGCGACAAGGTCGGCGATGTACTCATCGTCGTCACCATGCTCGACACGCAGGTGCTTCTTCGCCTGGGCCGTGGTGATGAGTGGATCGGGCGGGACGACGACGACGGCGCGCATGAAAGGTCAGGCCTTGATGCGGCGCGACGCGGTCTCGCCTTTATTGGCCGGCTCCGGCTCCATCTTGTTCTGAGGCGCGGCCATGGCCTTACCTTCCGCGATCATGCCACGGTCGAGGAGGCTTTTACGGTCGGTCGCGTTGTCGACCTCGATAGGGTTTCCGACGTCGTGAATGACGCCGTCATGGAAGAACGGCGACTGGACAATGAGCTTGGACATTTCTTCACCCACGCTGCGCGAGGTGACGGGCGCCGAGATTAGCGCCCGTCATTCTTGGCTCAGACCGAGGCCGGGAAGGTGCCGCCGACGAACGCGGTGGGCCGGGTGACGGTGAGCGCCAAGCGCTCCTCGCCACGGAGGGTGAGCATGTTCTTGACGAAGTTGTCCCGATCTTCGGAGCTGATCTGGACGTTCGCCTGCTCACGGTCCCAGATCTTCGCGGCCAGCGAGAATGCGCCGACCATGAATGTTCCGACCGCCATGGCGTCGCTCTCCACGACACGCAGGCCCCAGAGGCGTGGTTCAGCGCCGGTGGTGACTGCCGCGTGGAGGTAGGCGCCCTGGCTATCCTTCAGGAGCTCCAGTTCGGCCCAATCCTGCGGGTTGAGCACAACGGCGGTGGCGGGGAAGTAGGACTTCCGCACCTGCAGCTTGGCCCAGCGGATGTGATCCACCTTGTTAGCGGCGGCGGGAATGCCGGTCGCCGAATAGGCGGTGCGCTGGGTGTAGAGGCCGTTCATGTTGCCGGTGGTGCCGGCGCCGAGGAGTATCTGGTTCTCCTCGGTCTGCTCCAGGCCGATGCGCAGATCGGTGTCGATCAGCGACGCCAACATCGGCACGTCGTCGTAGACCTGCTTCGACACCGGGATCCAGTGCGCGATCGTTACGACGGGGGCCTGCGCCGCCGTCTAGGTCATGTTGCTCTCGGGCTTGAGCACGCCCTCGGCGACCACGGCAGCGTTGTTCACGAGCGGACCCTGAACGCCGTACTCGATGAGCTGCGACTGCGTGCGGCCGACCGGGATGAGGTCGCGGACCATCAGCGGACGGTTCTGGCGGGTGACCATCTCGGCCTGCTCAGCGGTCACCAGCGGGTTGCGGGCGGCCGGGGCAGTCGGGGTGGTGATGGCCTTGAGCTCTAGGGACACCGTGCCCTTGCCACCGCGGGCGCCCACCGACTTGAACTCGGCATTCTCGCCGAAGCGATCGCCGATGCTCTTGGTCTCACGGGGACCGCCGCCGAGGAGGCCGACGCGGTTGGCCTTGCGCTCGATCTCGTCGGCACGATCGGTGGCCTTCTTGATCTCGCCCTGTAGGTCGCGCAGGTGGCCTTCGAGGACGGCGGTGTCGGCCTTCTCGCCACGCAGCTTGTCGATGACCTCGGCAAGGTCGGAGGTCTTCTTGTCCAGACCGTCGTAGGTGGTCTTGATCTCGTTCTGGACGGCCTTGATGAAATCTTCCTGGTTCGGCTCGGCGGACATTGTCTCACCCTCTCGCGGTACGGATTGCATCGAGGAGCGCGGATTTCACCGCCTCCGGTTCATGCTGTCCGCCAGCGTCCCGCGTGGCAGTCAGTGCGCCGAACCCACCATCGAGGAGGGCCTCGGCATCCTTCCGGCTCAGTTCGCAGCCAGCGTCCCGCATGGCCTTCTGAAGCAGAGCCCGAAATTCTCGACGCTGCATGTCGGCTGCCTTGACGGCGCTGATCAGAGCGTTGCGATCGGCCGGCATCACCACGACGCTGACCTCTCGAAGATCGATCTTCTTGAGCACCCGAACGCCATCGCCGCGCTCAGAGGCGCCGCCGGCCGGGATGCTGAAACCAATGGACATGCCGTCCACATCGCCGTTCTTCAGCGACGCATAGACGTCCTCGGCCATGCTGTGGCCGGGCGTTAGGCGCCCTTCCACGATCAGACCCTTGTCGTCCTCCTTGAGGGAGGTCCAGCGGCCGATCAGGTTGTCCGTGTTGTGCTGCCACAGCATCGGCAGGCCGGTCTTGTTGGCTTTGATCGTCGCGGAGTAGGCGCCCTTGACGATCGTGTCGCCGTAGCTGTCGACATCGCCGAACACGGACGCGTAGCCCTTGATCGTGCGCGTGTCGGCGGCAACCTCGACGTCGTCGAGGGCGGTGAACTTGTATTCCATGGGGTGAAGCCTCGTCAGGCGGCCGGCTTAGCGGTGGCGTTCTGGGAGCCACGGAAGAGTTCGTCGCCACCTTCGATCGGGTCGCGGTCTTCCATCGCGCGGATTTCGTTCTGCGTGTGCCAGGCCGGCGCGCCACCGGAGCCGAGGGCCTTGGTGTAGTATTCAGCCCGGTCTGCCGCCGCGCCGCGCATCAGCCCCTGCAACAGGAAGTGCGCATAGGTCGACGGGTCGTCGAGCAGGTCGCGGTCGAGCGAGTGCTCCCAGCGCTGTATCCACGGGTCGAGCGTGTGAACGACGTGAGCGATGAAGAACTGCTCGGTGGAGGCGAAAGTGGCGGTCTTATCCGCGTGCATGAGCATGAGCGGTAGGACGCGGAAGGTCCGGCCGATCTCTTCGATCTGAAACCGGCGGTTCTCGATGTGCTGCGCGTCGACCGCAGTCATCATCATCGCGGCGAATTCCCAACCACCGTCGAGGACCGCGATGCCGCCCTCGCCGCCGGGGCCGAACTTCTTCTGCCACTCCTCGCGGAGCTCGGCCTTCTTTTCGGGCGAGAGCGCCGTGCCCTTGTTCGCAAGGATGCCGCTGGGACGACCGCCGGTACGCTGAAGGTTCGCCTGCGACTCTTCGAGGTCGAGGGAGAGGCCGAGAACCGATCGAGCGAGGGACACAATCGGCAGCCCGCGGACGCCATCCATGGTCGGCCCGCGCAGGTGGAACACGTCCTTGGCGTCCAGGTCGGTCTGACGACCGTCAATCGTGGCCCGATAGGAGAGGGTACCCCTCTCGAATTTGACCTCCATCTGGTCAGGATGGACCGGGATCAGCTCGTCGATCTTGCCGTTGACGCGACCGATGACGGAATATGCGTTGCCGCAGAGCACGGCGTGCATGGTCATCTGTTCGCGCCACTCGAACGAGGTCTGCCACGAGTTCGGCCGGCGGTGGAGGATCATATAGACCGGGTCGTCAGTCGCAGGCTTGCGATAGGTTTTCCCGTCCCGCTCCTCTTCACGAATGACCTTGAGCGGCACCTGGGCCACGCCCTCGGCGATGACGCGAACAGCACACAACACGGCGGCGAGCTGCAGGGCTGTGTCGGGCGTCAGACTGACGCCACTCCGCGTGAAGAGGTTGCGATACGCCTCCGGCAAATTCCGGATGAAGTTGTCCCCGTCAGATGCTCTTGGGCCCCATCGTGAGAGGAGGTTTGTCCAAAATCCCATGCTGTGACCGCCTACAGAACGAGGAGAGAGGACGTTTCGAGATACGACGGCGTGGAAGCCTGCATTTCGTTATCGGCAGCACCCACGGCCATCGCGATCGTCACGATGCCGTCGATCCGGCCTCGCGACCGCTTCTTGTCAAAAGCTCGATTGCCCTGGCCGTCCGGCGACATCTGCGCATTAGCAGCGCAGGCGTAGGTGACGGGCGAGTCCTCGATCGTGATGCGCTTGGTGAGGATGCGATCCTCCAGGCGCTCGATGGACCGAGGCATGACAAGCTGCCGGTCCTCGTAGACGACCTTATTGCCCTGGCCGTGGGCGACGAGCTTGAGCCCATCGCCTTCGGGCTCGTCGGCCCCCTTCCACCGCCAAACCGCGAGACCAATGTCCTCGCAGGCAGCGATGAAGTCCGCCATGCCGGCCGGGTCGAAGGCTAGGAACTCCACCTCGTGTTCGGCGACAAGCCTTGCGACTTCGGCGGCGACAAAGCTCTTATCGATCACGGAGCCGGGAACGGCGGTGATCTGCTCGGCCTCGGCCCATTCGTCATAGGGCGCCTGGTCGCGGCGAGACCGGTCGACGATCCCGTCCTTCACCGTCCAGTACCAAGTCTTGACGTAGAGATGCCCGTCCTCGCCGATCCACACCGCCGACAGGGCGGTGAGATCGTTCTTCTTCGACAGGTCGAGGGAGAGCCAGCAAGGCCGGCCCTTCATCTCATCGACGTTGACCTCGCCCTGGACGGAGGCCCAAGCCTCCTCGGCAATCCAGAATTCCGTCGCGCCGACCGGGATGCCGAAATACAGGCGCTTCACCGACAGCATCGTCGAGAGCATCTGTTTCGCCGTGTTCACCTCGCCGCGGATATTCTCGATTGGAAACGTGATGCCGAGCGCCGGCAGGGCCTTGCCCCAGCATGCCTCGTTGTCGAAGACCGTTTCTCGATCCGCCTTGTCGACGCGGGCCACGAAAGCAAACGCCTCGTCGTCCCTGATCTCGCCCTTGGCGACCTTTTGGTAAAACTCGCTGTACTCGGTGCCGACCCTCTGAGAGGTAGCTGGCGTGTTGGTCCCGAGAAGCATCAGGGCGTCGCCGGGCATCTTGGCGATGGCACGCTTCCAGGTCTCGATTGCCGTGCTGGCCTTGAACTCGTGGATCTCGTCGGCCAGCACTGCGGTAGGACGGGGGCCTGATACCGCCTCACCATTCGCGAGCGTCTGGAATTTCGACCCGGTTTCGATGTGCTCGATCTTCCAGGCGTTGTCGCCTTCGCCGCGGATGACGACCTCGCCCCTCTGCTCCAGCGTGTCGGTTTCGTCCTCGGCGCCAGGGATGGGAGCTCAGCTCATCGCGACGGCATCGGAGAACAACACGTTCGCCGTCGCCTTGTCCTGGCCGATGGCATAAACCGAGGAGCGCGGCACCCCGTACCATCCCATGAGGTAGAGGCCGATCGCCGCCATCAGCGGTGACTTCGCCTGCCCCTTGCCGGTCTCCAGCCAGCCGTTGCGAAACCGCATCCGGCCGCTCGCCATCCGCCACCCGAACAGTGAGCCGACCACGAACGTATGCCAGGGCAGCGGGTGGAATGGGTCGCCGGCTTTCGCTCCGGCTGTGATGGTCAGGACCGCCGGCGGGAACGCTAAGGCGCGACCCGCGCGATCCGGAGCCCAATAGAGGCCGCGAGCCGCTCCGTCGCGCAGATCCTTTAGATGCCGCTCAGCCGCATGTCGAACGAGCTCACCGGCGAGAATACGGCCGGCGACGACATCGCTGGCCCATGTGGTGGTTGGATCAGCCGGCAAGCGGCTTGAGGAAGGCGTCCGCCGCACGAGCCACCCTCGTTTTCTTCTCGACCTTCGTGGCCTTCGAGCGCCGAACCGGAGAGAGGCCCAGCTCGGCCTCGGCAGTCCGCACGGCCTCGTCGGCCTGCTTCATCACGGTCCAATAAGGATTGATCTGCGGGACGCCTGTCGTCGCCGCCTTGATGATCGGACCTTGCTCTGCGAGCTGGCGTGCCGCGCGCTCGTACACGACGCGGAATTCCACAAGCCGCTTGATCGCGTGGCCGTTGGCGACCGACAGGATGCCCCGGCCGGACATCTCACTGATCACTGCCGCCCATTCGTCGCGTGCGAACGCTAGGTCCATCTCGTCCACGAAGGTCTGCGACCAGTCGGGGGCGGGCGGCGTGCCTTCGCCGCCGGGGATCGCTTTCAGGGTCATCGTGTGTGCCGCTGGAAATAGCCCTGAGGGCTAGCAAGTTAGCTCTAAGAGCTGATTTAGCGGCCGGCGGGCAGGGCTTTAGTCCCCGCCGCCACCGCACGAACCGCCGTCGCTTGACGAGGACAAGCCACTGTCCGACCCGCAGGACGACGTGTCCGCAGAGTGCGGGCTGTAGCCGCCAGCACCCGAGACGCCGAGCGGCCAGGGGTACCCGCCGCCAGCACCGCTCGTGTCGTTGTCGTAAGACACGCGACGAGCGCGATCCTCTGCCTCGCGACGGCGTTTCTGTTCGTCCTCACGTCGCCGATTGAAGGTGCCGAACATGGGAGCCTCGCAGTGATCGTGGTACAGACTGGTTTAAGGAGCTACGCACGATGCAGTCGAAATTTACGATCTATGGTGCCAACATCATTGAGCAGTCCGACGGAATACTGGCGTTCTTATGCACTGGGATCTTAGTATTTTTCGAAACCGAAAGCATTTTCATTTATAGATCGACATACATCGCGGGAAAAGAACCTGCGACCTACGTAGACGATGGCATAGGGATCGCTGTAATTCCTGACATCCCAGACACGCTGCCGATTTGCCGAAACCTACTCAATTCAAGCGAGTTTGAACCCCAATTTGAACCCTTTCCGATTGAAAAAGTTGTGGGCTTCTTGGAACCTTTAAAGCACGCCGAAGGCACTGCAGCCTCTATACCGCAGATTTGCTTGCCAAACCTACAAGCTAGATTTCCGACGACCGGAGGGACGATATCTGTCGAGAGGTATAAGCACGGCTCATTGCACGTGAAGATCCATCCTCATGCATTATGAAAATAAGAATGGCTCCTGAACGACTTGTCGATCTAGAGCCGGAGAGGGTGAAACCCCCATTCGGAAAAATCTGTTCAGTGCGAAGGTAGGGGAACGGCTGGTCGGGAACGAAGAAGTCCCAGACTTTCAAGCCCCCCCTCCCAGGTCCCAGGTGCATATCAGCTCATAGCCACGGGGTGGATGGTGGATGTGGTATGGCCTCGGACGAGACCTCTCGCGTGAATGATCTGGATCACGTCAGAGGCTGTGATCACCGGGTGACTGCTCCCATCGGGGCAGGGGCAGGGCGTGTCTATGTCGTTCGCAGCTAAAGCGGTCATTGCGACACTTGTATCGATCGTCTCGCTGTGCGCCTCAGCTGGCGTAGCTATTCTGATCGTGTGGGGCGGCGTCGTCGGATCGCTGTGGGTCCTGTTTGCCCTGGCGTTGATGATGCCCGCAAACTTCCAGGGCACCGGCATCATCGCTTACATCGCGACCATCCTCTGCATCCTGTTTCTGCTGCTGCTCGTCGTGGCTGTCGGTGTTGCATCAGGCATCGTTGTGCTGATGCCTGCCATACGCCTGCTTGAGCATTGGTATGGACCTGTGATCAGGAGGCGACGCGCGGGGACAGGTGCTGGCTCGCATGTGACAGCGTCTCAAGCTCACTGAAGGTACGTCAGATCGCATTGGCGATCAGGCGCGGTTCCAGGGGTGCGCCGGGTCTTTCGGTCTCCCATCCAGCGTCACGCCGATGCGGTGGCCTCTGGCCTCCTCGGATCGGATCGCGCCGTCATGGCATGGGGCGCACACGCTCTCTAGCTCGCCTTCCCAGAACATGGTCTCGTTGCCCTTATGCGGGATGACGTGGTTCGCCACGGTGGCAGCAACAGGCCGATGGTCGGTCGAGCATCGATTGCACAGCGGGTGCGCCGCAAGTTGCGCCAAGGCCTTCCTTCGCCAACGCTCGCTGCGATACCAAAAGCGCCAGGGTTGATTGCTTCTGGCCTTGTCGTGACTGCGGTTGCGCTGGCGGCTTCCAACCATGAGCCTTGTTCCCCGCGACAACCACTTAGATGCGCCGCTGCAACAGTTCACAGCTACTCATTGCAGGGCGGCGTCCAAGTCTTGCGTAGCATTCACGGTATCGTCACAACCGCTTGCCGCCTATGCACGCGGCATTGGGGAACGTCATGAACGGGCGAATTCTTGTGGCCGCTGCGCTCGTCGCGGCAAGTGTGGGCGGCTGCGTATCACACCAGGTACGGGACCGTAGCGATTTCCTTGCGGAAGGTGTGAGGACCTACACAGGCGAGTCGCGGGAGCGCGTGGTTGAGGCCGCTCGAACCGTACTCCAAGTGTCCGATCCCACGGACTTTGAGTTCCGAGATACGCTGACCGGCTTTACCGGCCTTCGCCGCTACGTAATCTACGCAGTTCTTGCCGCAAGCAATGGGCGCGAGAAGTGGGAGTTCCAGACGGAGCCGGACGGGAAGGCCGTTAAGGCTGCAATCACTGTATCCGAAGCAGGCGTTGCCACCGGAGGCTACTCTACGACCCCGTACGAAGGGCAGATGGCGAGTGTGCCGCTCTATCGCCTTTTCTGGGACCGGGTCGACTACATGCTGGGCAAGCGGCCGGACTGGGTCTCCTGTGAGCAGGCTGACGCTGCGCTGAAGGCCGCCGGAACCGGATCTCTTGCCCTCGGCGGTCTTTGCGGACCGACCAGCGATGGGCGAAACGCGCCTCCGCCAGAGCCCCTTCCGCAGTTGCCGCGATCAGGAAAGATTGCCCGGTCGGGGCGCTAATTAGAGCCTTCTTTGAGGGGTCGCCCCAATGGGGTGACCCCCGCTTTACCAGCCTACAAAGTGGAGAAGCGGTCTGACCCGTCTCCGTCGCGGCTCAACTGGCGACGCCCGTAGCAGGGCGGAGGTAAGCGGCGGCTGTCAGATCTTGAAACTATGCCACCAGCTGGACTTGCGCAAGCTCCAGCTCCACAGGAACCGGTGCGCCAAACATGGAAACCGAGACCTTTACCCTTCCAGTGGGCATCACCTCCTCAATCTCGGCCGGCAGACTTAAGAACGGCCCATCTGTCACGATGACCCGCTGACCTACGGCGATGACGACTGGTGCGGGTTGCTCATTCTTGAACACGTTGTTCGCGAAGTGCTGCAAGGCGATCGGGTCGAGCCGAGCGGGCTTGAGCACCTGGCCGTCGATGTTGCCCTTCATCGTCGTGTCCTCGGTCATGTAGCAGACGACCTCGGCGACAGGTGGCGCCGAAGGGCGGGCCTCGAACTCGCGCCGCACGACCTCAAGGTGACCTTCGTCCTCAACCCCGATGAACACCGTTCGCGCCAAGGTCGGCCGCAGAGTGTCGATCCGCCGGCCACGCCGAATGACGACCTCCATCGTGCACGGCTGAAAGGTGACTGCCTGTGATCCGGAGATGGCCTTGAGCGCCAAATCCTTCATGCGGGGGGCGATCCGGACAACGTGCCAGGACAGGCTCGCATCGATTGCGAAGGGTGCTGCCCCTACTTGGGGATCGGCTGAAATCTTAGCCGGTGCCGCAGCAGTCGGGCTCATCGCGCTGGCGAGCCTGCGCTCCTGCCTGCGCCTGTTTCGGTCTCTAAGACGCTGCTTCTTGTCCCGTCGGGCCATGCGATCTCCTTGAACGATCTGGTGCACTCAATTTCGTCGGCGAAAAATTATCGTGTTGCCTCGGTGATCAGGACGTCGTTCCAGTCCGCCCCGGCGATGGCCGGGATCTCGACGCGGACGGGCCAGCCCTTCATCGCGAGGCGGTGCGCCAAGCTGTAGGCAGAGGCCTGTCCGGCGAATTTCTTGTCGCTGTCCCCGAAGACGATGATCTCGCGGGCCTCCTCGGGCGGTATCCACTTGGCGAGCATGGTGCTGCTCACCGCGGCCCAGCACGGCACACCGAACAGCGAGGCCGCGGCAAAGGCCGTTTCGATGCCCTCGGCGATGCCCAGGACCGGTGCGGGATCGAACAAGTGGATCGCGGCGCCGTCAGGTATCGTTCCGGGCATCAGCCGCCGTTGGACCTCGACGTCGGCCTTCCTTCCGTCAGGGGTGAGGTAGGTCCGATGCAGGGTCGCAGGGATGCCGTCGTGCCCCATCACCATGGCGATCATGGCGGGATGGTAGGACACGACGTCGTCTTGGTAGCGGAGCCTGTCCGCGCACCGCAGGCACGCTGGAACGTTCGTTAGGCCGACCCGGCGGAACAGGTACCGTCCCACAGGATCGTCGCATGTGACCGGGTGCGAATTCCGCCAGAGGTCGTTCATGCTCCGCCGGCAGTCATCCTGCGACCGGACGGGCTTCACCGAGCGTTGAGCCGCCTCGCCGAGGAGTGGATCGACGCGCTCGGCCAGCGCCTTGAAGTCGAGCCCGAGGACGCGCATCGCCAACTCGGCGCCGTCGCCGGCATTGCAGGCGTTGCAGATCCAGGTGCCGCGCCCTTCGAGATCGTCGAACCGGAAGCGGGTCTTCCCGTCGCACATCGGGCAAGGCCCCTGCTTGCCCGTTAGGAACCGGCTGTCGATCCCGAGCAGGGGCAGGAGGTTGCGCCACCGGCCCCGAGCTCGCTCAGCGAGAGGCTTGCGCATTGCTGCCTCCCTTCGCCTTCGCGTATGCGATCTGCCTCGACCTGATCCAGTTCAGCAGGAACGGCTGGGGCTCAACCAGCGGGGCGTTGTGGTAGCGGTCGGGCCATACCCCCGTCAGCTCGCGGAACTTGTGTGCCGCCCATCCCTCCGAGAACTCCCGGCGCTTCGCGTAAAACTTGAGCTGGCCGAACAACGACTCCTTTTCCGTCATGCTGGCCCTGGATCGGGCCGGCGTCAGCTCGGTGAGCTGGCCGTCATCGCACTCGATCTTGCTCTGCTTTTCCGCCTTGAACCCGCAGGCCGGGCACTTCGCGACCTTGGCCGGTTTCAGGAATTTGCACGACGTGCATTCCTTCGGCAGGGCCTCCTCGCGTGCCTTCGCATCGCGCTTCTGGCGCTCGCGCCCATCGTCGAGCGTGTCATGGTGGATGTCGGTCACGAACCCGAGGCGCAGGTGCGTATCGGAGTGGTCGAGGATCAGGCAATCGTCCTTGCCATCCGCCGTCCGCAGGCCGCGCCCGATGATCTGGACGAACAGCATCTCGGATTTGGTTGGCCGGGCCAGGACGATGCAGCGAACGTCGAGGTCGACGCCGGTGGTCAGGCATCCGACGCTGGTGATGACCCGCACGGTGCCGGCGGTGAACTGCCGGAAGATGGCCTCCCGATCGGCGGGCTTCGTGTAGGCGTCGATGTATCCCGTCGAGACGTCCGCTTCGGTGAACTTGTTCTGCAAAGCCTTGGCGTGCGCCCGATCCACCGCGAACACGAACGTTGGGCGGTCGCCCCCGTGCCGCTGCCACGTCTGGACGATGTCGGCGACCAGCTTGGGCTGGTTCATCGCTTTCCCGAGGTCACCCTCGTGGAAGTCACCCGCCACCGTTCGGACGCCCTTCAGATCGGGATGGCTCGGCGCGTACACCCGGAACTGCGACAGGTATCCCGCCTCGATCAATTCCTGTGTCGTCGTCACCTGGACGAGGTCGTCGTAGTATTTCCCCAGGCCCTTGGTCCAAGGAGTCGCGGAGAGACCGACGAACGGCACCGAGGCCCAATCGGGCGCCTTCATCCACAATCCGAGCATCTCGAACCAGCGGTGGGCCTCGTCGATCACGACGATGTCGAAACGCGGGATCGCCCGGCGCTGAAGGGTCTGGATCGACGCCACCTGGATCGTCTTGGTGGCGTCCGTCATCGGGTGGTCGCCCTGGATCACGCCGACGTCGGTAATGCCTTCGGCAAAGAACGAGCGAACTGTCTGGTCGATGAGCGACAGGGCCGGGACGACGAACAGCACCCGTTTGCCCTTCGCCAACGCACCCTTGACGATGGCACCCGCCACGACGGTTTTGCCCGCGCCCGTTGGGGCTTGGACCATCGGGCGGCGGTGGCCCGTGGACAAGGATTGGCGCAGCCGCTCAACGATGGCCTGCTGATGGGGGCGGAGTTCCCGGCTCATCGGGCGAACTCCTCGTCGTGATCGTGATGGTGGTAGCCGTTGCGGACCAAGCCGAGTCCGGGGTCCGGGCCGAATGCGTCATCACCGTACGGATCAGGCAGTCCGGGGTGCTTCTCCCCCTGAGCTAAATCCTGAAAGGTTCGATCACGGCTAGGTATTAGGTTCTTGGTAGTTCCTGATAGGTTCTTTCCCCGGCACGTGGTGCCGCTAACCCTACCTTCATATGCCGCTAACCCTACCTTAATATGCCGGTAACCCCCTTCGACCTTACCGGCATCATCTGCCGGAAAATCCGGCTGGTCGAGCGGCGCCGCCTCTACTATCAGTAGATCGAACTCTTGGCCCAGGTTGAGCACCACCACATCTGATGCGCGCCCCCCTGAACCGTTCCCACGATGCGTCCGAGAGATCACTCCCGCGGCTGTCAGTTCTGCCAGAACGAGACGTACCGTACGGATCGCCAGCCCAGTATCGGATGCCAGCGTGGCCTGTGACGGCCAGCATCGGCCGGCTTTATCGGCATAGTCAGCGAGGGCTGTCAGCACGACCCGGCAGGTGGTGCGCACCTTCTGCCGCTTGGCCCACTTTGTTGCGACGACGCTCATCTGGCCTCCCCGGCGAGAGGGGCAGCGACCGCGTCATCGGCTGCTCGGTAGGCATGCTCAGCAGCCACTATGTTGCCGGCAGCCCCTGCGATGGAGCGGCATCCGTAGCGGAGCAGTCGTTCGCCGAAATCGACGACCAAGCTGTAGTCGCCGGACGCGCGAGCGCGACGTATCAAGTCGTCTCGAAGGGCCCGCAGACTGTCGTCTGCGGCGTTGTAGAGGCACCTGTCGGCAGGTAGCCTGGACTTCAGATCAGACATGGAGCCACCGTTCCGGAAACTGCTTGCGCAGCCGGTGAAGAGTTGCTGAATGAGGTGTCGTGTGACGCTGTACGCCGCTAGGCCGGTCAGGGCGGCGCGCGGACCCTGGCCTTAGGCCGGTCGGCGGCTTGTAGGTGCCCGCGGAATTCGGCGCCCGGCGGTTCGCCATGACGCTCTCGAAAGGCCTTCAGACATTGAGCAGTCTGGCGATGGGCGGTTGCTCGCTGGCGGTTGGTATCGGCGGCGACATCTAAGCCTTCCGCCTCCAAGCCCAAGGCAAGGCGAGCGTCGGCATTCGCCCGTCGTTCGTGCCATCGAATGAGCCGATCCAGCGTCGGCTGTGGCGGGATCTCGTATTCGTAGGCCTCACCCATGATGAGGCCCCGCAACTAGGGCCGGAGCCAGGGCGCGATTGCGAACGCCTTGGACCGGAGCGCGTTGGCTTGAGCCTTCGCCCGATCCAACACTGAGATGCTGCGCCGGATCAGACGCCTGGCCCTCCATTCGGCGAAGCGTTGACGCCAGGAGGTGCCGGAGTTCGGCGACCTCGTCTTCAAGGGATCGGAGCCGCTCAAGATCTACCTCCAGGGGAACGATTGTGGCTGACGCGGCGGTGGCGCGCGCCTGCAGTATTTCAGGGCGATCTACCCGCGTGCGAGGATCGCAGTACCAGAGATCCTTCGTCCGGCTGAACGACCAGCCGAGCATCTTCGCGGCGCGGCGGATGCGCGCCTTCACCAGCCCAGCCGGGCCAGCAATTTGCTGAAGCAGGTCGCGCATCTCATCGCGCCGTTGGTCGAGGCAGCCGGCGGTCATTTGGCGTCGTTCCGACAAGAATTCGGACATTCCGATTTTCTCCCGTGGTCAAGATCATCTCGACCACGGGGACGGGAGAGACACAGATGCAGATCAGAAACGAAGGTCTCGGCGAAGTGGGAACGGCAGTCCGCAAGGTCTTGGCGGGCACGAACGGGCAGCCGGTCAGTAAAGGGATGAATTCCGATACGAAGCGGCAGGATTACAGCCGCCACAATGGCAAGGGGAACTTTGGGACGCCGAAGCGCGGGATGGTCGTGATGAGACGATGAGGATGTCATGGGGCTATGCCCTCCGCGGCAACGGAGGGCGCCCCGGCCCTGACCTTGAGGGGGCGCAAATCGGCAAGCGTAACCTCGCCTGAGCTCAGTTCTACGATGCGGGCGGCAACCCGGATCGACGGACCACGCTCGCGGTACCGAAGCTTCCGAATACCGAAAATCGATATTCCACCGACCTTTTCCGCCATTTGGCGATCTGAGAGACCGGCTATGCGCATCCACCTTCCGAGCACCATTTCACCACCCTCCGCTCTGCAGGGGAACGACGGTCGGACCCAGCGGCCGACGGAGGCCGTCCTGGCGGACGCCCTCGCCGTAATGCTGGTGGATCTGCTGGCGGTCCTGTCCGACTCGCCCACCGTCGAGACGCTGGAGCGACTGGCGAACCGGCTGGATGACCGTGGGCGAACCGCCAACGGAACGCTGTCGGCTGCTCTGCTCGGGCAAGTGAGCGCATCTCTGATGCGCATGGGCTTGTGAGGCCGCCATTAGATGCCGGCCCTCCGATCAAACACTTGGACCGGCACGTACACCGGTGGCGTGACGCCGAAGATGTCCGGTCGAAGATCGTGACGAGAAACCCGCGATACGCGCTCTACATCAAGCACGCGCTCTGCCGGGACCCTTCGCCATTGCTCGATCGCCTGACGTGTTACCCCAATGGCGGCAGCGAGGGCTTTCCTCCCACCTGCGTTCCGGCAAGCCAATTGCAGCGCGTCGTCAATCATGCAAGAGGTTCTAGCGTGACCGCGTAAAGTTAGCAAGCCATTCTTGCGTAGCGAGTCGGTGTCCTCCAGTGGCATTTTCCCCACCATGAACACATCACGAGGAGAAGCGCTCAGAAGCGCGCGCAAGGCCTTGCGGCTTACGCAGCAGCAGGTTGCGGACAAAGTCGGCGTGACTCGCGCTGCCGTGGGGTTATGGGAGAACGACGAGCCGATCTCCTTTCCAAACCTGAAAGCTGTTTGTGCGGCCCTTGGGATCGACGTAGCAGCAGCCGCAGACGGGGCTGTAAAGCAGGCGTCAAATGCTGCGCAGCACGTAATTGATAACTTGGATACAGTCGCCCAGAATATTGCATCTTCAATTGCCTCGGAACCCAATCTATTCGATAAAGAATATTTCATTAAGCGGGATAGAATACCGCTTTATACAATGTCCGACAAAAATGCGTTCCATGAATTGGGGAATGCCTTGCTAGGGGAAGCTCCGATAATGCTGGCCCCAAGATTTGGCCAGGATACAGACGACAACGCAATGTATAGAGTATGGCAAGACAATAACGTAATGGAGCCTTTATTTCCTGCTAAATCCGACTTTAGGGTTACCCCAAAGCACCCTGCGTCTATTGGGGATTACGTTATTGTCAATTTAAATGATGATAAAAAATATCCAGTAGGACAGCGACCTACTGGAGTTCATCTATTGCCCGTTTATTTTGGTCGTCTAGAAGACTACTCGTCTTCCGCCATTATATTATCGCAAACGAACCCACAGGCCCAGCACGCTATTCAGCTAAAACATATCGCGTCCATACATAGAGCATTCCCGCCAACCGAAAAATAATCTCGCAAGACATGCTTGCCAACGAAGGCAAGAAGATCTAGCTTCTGCCCATCGCCTCAAGCGGTGGAGCCGAACCATGTTCGCGAACGCCTACCCCTTCATCCCAATCTGCGCCTTCGCCCTGCTGTGGGCGATCGGCAATACGCTGACCAGCGGCGAGGCCTGATCATGTCGAACATGGTCGCCTTTCACGCTTATCGCATTGGCCAGCCTGAATGGCGGGCCGTACTACTGGCCGAAGCTATCCGGCACACGGCTCACGTAGCCGGCCCTATCAATCCTTGGGCTCTGTTCCGTCATCTTCAGAGCTGGCTCGGCATGGCCGAGGAAGAGTGTGGGTCCGAGATCAGCGCCATCCTGTTTCTGATGGTGCGTAGCGGCCTCTACACGTCGAATACCTATGACGTGAACGCCGGCATGGTCAGCATGGCCGCGCATACGCAATTCGGTGCCTCGCCGGCCCTGACGCTCTGCATGCACGGCGACCTCGATACGCCCACCCACGAGGACGGCGCAGCCTGAGATCACTCGGGCTCGCAATCCCGCGCGCCCGGAATGAAGCGGCCCCCGCCAGTGCTCGAACACTGACAGAGGCCTACCCCGAACCCACAGGACCAGCCATGGAACAGGGTGAAATCGCCCATAGCACAGTCATGCCCGAAGGGCAGGATGTGGAGCACAGCACGACCGATCATGCAGCGCTGGACGCAGCTGCGACTAAGCTGCTGACCGGTCGCGGCACCGACGCATCAACCGAATTGTCCGGCGGTGCGGACCCTGTCTTCGATCTTATCGCAGAACACCGCGCCGCCTGGGCGGCATGGGAGCCGTTCATGGTTGCCCAAAGCAACATCCTGCTTAGCGATCCGTCCTATGCCGCAGCCGCAGAAGCCGAACGTGTACCATCCGCTCGGGAGCGCTCCACCTTCGACGCTCTGATAGATGCGCGGCCGACGACGTTCGCCGGCATTCTTGCGCTGACACAATATCTAGCCGAGGCAATCAGCAAGGTATCAGTCGATGTCGAAGAGGACGACGGCCAGATCGCGCTGCGCAATATCGGTGAAGCTCTACGTGGCTTAGGACAGATACAACCCAGCCCAGTGTCAGACCCCATCTTCGCGCTGATCGAAGAGGGGCGCCGGCTGCTGGCGATCTCCGATGCCGCCTTCGCGATCCACGTCCCAAACGGCTCGAACACGCCGCCGGAGGTGGAAGAAGCAGTGACGGACGCCTTGCATAACCTGGTCGATCATTGCCGGGGCGTCCTGCTCCAGACCGTCCCACAGACAGCGTCCGGCTGCCAGGAGCTGGCGCGCTTCGCTGTCGAGTATTTTGAGCATCAAGACGTGCCGATCGACGACGATCAGCAGGCTGTGACCAGCCTCATTGCCCGGTCCCCATTTCTTGCAGGAGGAGGGGCATCTCTACGTGGACAATCCATTTTAGGTCAGGCTTCGCATTCGCCTGAAACCGCTCCGGCTGACCTCGCTGATGCCTGCGATTGGGCGGTGAAGCACGTCGCCTGGATGAACGCGACGTGCCCGTCAGAGCGTTGGGACGATGCCCGGCTCGGTGCCGAGGCAGACAAGTCGGATGAAGTCTGGAGACGGGCTGACCTGACCGGTATTTTGGACCGAGCCGATTGAGAGGCTACTGCATGGTGGCGACCATGGGTAGCCGGAAGGCCAGATCCGGGAAGGTGACAGGCGCGGGCGGCCGGTAGCCCAAGGACGAATGCG
>NZ_VMOA01000058.1 GCF_020662345.1 Methylobacterium sp. W2
CGCATTGCCCGCCCTTTCGTCCCCCCCCTTGCTCCAGAAATTCGGCTGGTCCGTCGGCCTGCCCGGACTGGCGCTCATCGTCGGCGTCGCGACTCCGCTCCTCGCGCCTCGCATGGAGCAGCGGCTCGACGACGGGGCCGGGGCTGTCGTGCGTGCGACGGCCGAGGCGGGGTTGGAGCCCTGGCTGCGCCTGACGGTGCGGGGCCGTGACCTCATCGCCACCGGCGAGGCGCCGGACGAGTCGGGGCGCGTCGCGGTCCTCGACAGGCTGAAGCGTCTGCCGGGCCTGCGTCATGTGGTCGGGCGGATCGGCATCGTGGAGGATGCCTCGCCCTTCGTCTGGACGGCGACGCGCACGAGCCCGGAACGGATCGAGCTGTCCGGCAACCGTCCGGTCGAGATCGGTCCGAGGGCGCTTGCCGCGAAACTTGCCCCTGAACTTCCCTCCGAGACCAGGATCGTCGATCAGGCGAAAGCCGCGCGTGGGGCACCGCCGGACTTTTCCGCCGCTTCCGCCTTCGCCCTAGAGCAGCTGAAGCCGCTGGCGCCGGGCGCCAGCGCCACCATCGCCGACACGACCGTGTCGCTCAGCGGCGAGGCATCGACGGTGGCCGATTACGAGGCCGTCAGGCAGGCTTTGGCCCATCCTCCGACCGGGTTCACCATGGGCAAGGTCGACATTCGGCCGGCGGCGACCCCCGATTTCCGGTTTGCGGTGACCCGCGAGCGCGGCGGCAACCTTGTCCTTTCGGGCAATGTCGTCTCGGAAGCGGCACGCGAGGAGATCCGTGCCATGGCCGACGACGCCGCCGATGGCGCCACGGTGGACGACCGGATGCAGACCGCCCGTGGTCTTGGGGATGGAATCGATCCGACCACGCTCACCCGCTTCGCCTTCCAGCTTTCGTCCCTGTTGCAGGATGGCAGCGTCACCTTTGCCAATTCGCGGCTGTCGGTCTCGGGGACCGCCCTCGACGGGCAGGCCATCGGCGAGATCGACGCCTTGCTGCGCGACGGGCGACCGTCCGGCACCAGGGCCGGGCCGGTCGATCTCGCCGCCATGCCGCTCTCGCCCTATCGCTTCATGGTCCGGCGCGAGAGCGATGCCGTGACGCTGACCGGGCACCTTCCCGACGGCGCTACGCGCGACCGCATCCTGGCCACGCTACGACCGCGCTTCTTTCGCGAACGCATCGTCGACAAGAGCCGCATCGCCGAGGGCGCACCGCCCAACCTCGCCGGCGCCGTCGAGGCCGGCATCACCAGCCTCGCCATGCTCGCCACCGGCGACATCCGCCTCTCGGACCGGCGTCTCGCACTGACCGGGGACAGCCTCTACCGCGAGAGCGCGGGGCGGTTCGAAGCCGATCTCGCCCGGCGGATGCCGGCCGGCTGGCAGGCGCAGGCCGCGGTGAAGCCGCCGCCCGGGACGACCATGGACGACCCGGCGGCCTGCCGGAACTCGTTCGACCGCGCGATCAATCGGAGCCCTCTCGTCTTCGCACCCGGCGGCGTCACCCTGAGAGCGGAGTTCTATCCGACCCTCGACGCAGTGGCCTCGGCGGCGAAAGCCTGCCCCGGCCTGCGCATCGAGGTGACGGGTCATACCGACCCGGCCGGTGCGGCCGGCGCACCCAAACCCGCCCTCGATGCCGGGGTGGAGAACACCGCTTCCGTCGATTCGGCGAAGGCTCGGGACGCCGACAAGGCCACGAAGCCGGGAATCGCGAAGGCCGACAAGCCCGCCGTGAAGGCCGCAGACCCCAAGCCGGCCCCTGCGAAGGACGGCAAGGACAAGACGCCTGGGGACAAGGTGGCCGGAGACAAGGCGGCGAGGGAGAAGGACGTCAAGGCGGAAGCCCCGAAGGAGGCGAAACCGGCGGAGCCGGAGCCCGACCTCGCCCGGCAGCGGGCGCTTGTGGTCGTCGAATATCTGCTCCAGGCCGGCATCCCGGCGGACAGGATCGTCGCCGCCCCCGTCGGCCGCGCCAATGCCACCGGGCAGGGCGTCGGCCTCGCCCTGCGTTCCTGAGAGATCGTCCCGATGATCCTGCTGCTGACGATTCTCTGGCCCGCTCTCGTCGCCAGCCTCGCGCTGGGGACCGCCATCGGATGGCACTTTGGACCGCCACGCGGCCGGCTTTCGACCGCCATCGGGCTCGGACTCGGATTCTGTGCCGTGGCGGTGAGCGGGCTCGCGATGAGCGGGCTCGTACCGGGCCGCCCCGGCTTCTGGGTGGAGAGCGCAGCCCTCAACCTCGCGGCTTATCTGATCGGGGCGGGGGCCGGAGCACTGGCACGACTGGCGCGTCCATCGCCGCCGAGGGCGTCGGGCATCGCCAGCGTCAGCGGCTCCCCCGACCGCCTCGCTCCATCACCGCGACCCGCTCCCGCCGCGGAGCGGAGGTTTCGAGGGAAAGCGTCGGGATGAAGCGGTCGGGGAGGATAAACCCTCCCCTCACCGCGCCCCGCGCTGAAGGTCGCCCTCGATCAGCAGCGCGCTCTTGCCTTCCAGGCGGCTGCGATAGACCTGCAGGTTCTCCATCACGCGCTGGACGTAGTTGCGGGTCTCGGTGAAGGGGATGCGCTCGACCCAGTCGATGGGATCGACGCCGGTCCGGCGCGGGTCGCCATAGGCGTCAATCCATTTCTTCACGTTGCCGCCGCCGGCATTGTAGGAGGCGAAGGCGAGGATGTAGGAGCCGCGCCAATCCTCCATTAGCTCGCCGAGATGGGCCTGGCCGAGGCGGGCATTGTAGGCGGGATCGCTGGTGAGGCGGTCCTGGTCGTAGGAGGCGCTGACCCGCCGCGCCGTGCGCTGGGCGGTGGCCGGCATCATCTGCATCAGCCCGCGGGCGCCGACGCTCGATTGGGCACGCGGATCGAACTGGCTTTCCTGGCGGGCGATGGCGAAGACCATGGCCTTCTCCACCAGGGGAACGGCGGCGGAGGCCTCGTAATCGGGAATGCCGATGGTGGGGTAGGCATGGGCGTCGAGGGGCAGACCGCGCTGGACCGCGAGCTTGCCCACCGCCACGAGGGCGCGGGAGTTTCGCACATCGACGGCGAGATTGCCGAGCGCGCCGATCTCGGCCGGGTTGGTGAGGCGGTTCGCCGTATCGATGTAGAGCGGCAGCGCCAGATCCTTGAGCGAGGCCGCCTCCAGCATGCGCAGCGCCCGCGTGGTCAGGCGGTTCTCGAACGCCGCCGCGGCGGCGGGTTCGAGCTCGGAGACGACGCGAAGCGGCAGGCTCGCCTGTCCGAGCTTCGCCCGCGCGAGCTGCCCGTAATAGGCGATGGGCTGGAGCGCGGCGCGCTCGTAGAAAGTCTTGGCGAGGCCGGCATCGCCCGCCGCCTCGGCGGCACGGCCCTGCCAATAGGCGACGCGGGCCAGGGAGATCGGCGTCTCGGCGATGGTCGCGGCCTTGGCGAAGTGGCTTGAGGCCTTGGCCGGATCGTCGAGGAAGCGCAGGGCGATCCAGCCGGCATGGAATTCGGCCTCGATCCGCTTCTCCACCGTACGGCCGCTATGACCGGCGGCGACCTCGTAGGCGAGGCCCGGATTGCCGAGATCGATGAGCTTGCGGGCGACGATCCGACGCTCGACCCACCATTCGTCGCCATCCACCAGGACGTCGCCGTTGGTCGGAGCGGTGGCGAGAATCGCGGCGGCCTCCACCGGCTTGTCGGCCCGGCGCAGATATTGCGCCCGCGACAGGATGTAGGACGGGTCGCTGCGGAGCGACGGCGGCACGGCATTGAGCGCGGAGGCGGCCGAGGAACTCTTGTCCTCGACGGCGCGGCGGGCACGGACCAGGCTGGCGTAGCCGCCGCCGGCATAGGAGGCGGCCCGGCCGGCCGTCTCGTAATCCTCCTTCAGGAGAGCGCGCTCCATGCGGAAGCGATGATCGACGCGGGTGAGGACACCCGGAAACGCGTCCATCACCTTGGTCTCGAGGGCGCGCCCGAAGGTCTCGGAGCGCCACAGGTCGCGGACCAGGGAGGTGGCGTCCTCGTCGAGGGCTTCTGCCCGGAAGGCGAGGGCGAGGGCGAACTTGCCGGGAGCACTCGACGGGCGGGTGCCGGCGAAGAAGGCGCGCACGGTCGCCGGGTTCTTGCGTTCGGTGAGAAGCGCCTCCTCGGCGCGGCGGCGCAGGAGCGGCCCCGCCGGCCATTCCGGGTTCGTCCGGGTGAAGGAGACGGTGCGCTCGAAGCCGATGCCGGAGCCGGCGCGGATCGCCACCCATTCGAGAAGGGCCAGAGCCGCCGGATCGGTGAAGCCGTCGCGCAGGCGGTCGCCCTCGGACACCTTGCCGCGCCGATAGGCGTCGATGGCCTGGCGCAAAGCGGGGAGATCGACATCCGGCGCGACCTGGGCCGCGCGGGCGGGGTCCGGCACTTCCGGCACGGGAGCGGCGGGCGTCATGGCCGCATCGGGAAGCGGAAACGCGATCGGCGCTTCCGGATCGGCGGAGGCATAGGCCTTGGCGGCGGCCGGCAGGGCCTTGCTCGGCGCGGTCTCGGCGCTGCGATCGTCGAGCTTCAAGGCATCGGCCGCGACCGCATCGGTGGCGGCGGCCTTGCTGTCCGGCACCAGGACGGACGGGGCGACGGCGTCGCTCGACGGCCGGGTGACGATGTCGTCCCCCTGGCCGGCCGCCACGGGGAAAACCGAGGCCGGCCCGATCCACATCGTCGTCCCCGCCAAGGCGACGGCGAGGGACACGGGGAGGGCGGCACGATAGGAACGCGTCCAGAACGCCATGGTTCTTCCAGTCCCGTCGGATGCGGACATGCTTAAGCTGTCCCAGAGGGCGTTAAGAAGTCATTAACCGCGCCGACGGAGCGTTTGCGCGAGGGCAAGCGAGGCCCTATGTCTGCCCGTCCGCGAGAGCGGTGACGCGGCCGGCACACCGGCCCACCGAAAGATCGACGGCCGGGAACGCCAGGATGACCGACACCACGACCCAACGCCTCAAGGGCGCCATGACCGCCCTCGCCACGCCGTTTCGCGACGGCGCCTTCGACGAGGACGCCTTCCGCAAATTCGTGGTCTGGCAGATCGAGCAGGGCATCCATGGCCTCGTGCCCGTGGGCACCACCGGCGAGACGCCGACCCTGAGCCATGGCGAACACGACCGGGTCGTGGCCGCCTGCATCGCCGAGACCGCCGGTCGCGTGCCGGTGATCGCGGGCGCCGGCTCCAATTCCACGGCCGAGGCCGTCGACCGGGCGGTGAACGCGGAGAAGGCCGGCGCCGATGCCGTGCTCGTGGTGACACCCTATTACAACAAGCCGACGCAGGCGGGGCTCTACGCGCATTTCAAGGCCGTCAACGACGCCATCGGCATCCCGATCATCATCTACAATATTCCCCCGCGTTCGGTGGTCGACATGAGCGTCGACACCATGGCGCGGCTGTATGAGCTCAAGAATATCGCCGGCGTGAAGGACGCCACGGCCAAGCTCGACCGTGTCAGCCTGCAGCGCCAAGCCATGGGTGAAGACTTCATCCAGCTTTCAGGCGAAGATGCGACGGCGATCGGATTCAATGCCCAGGGCGGCGTCGGCTGCATCTCGGTGGTCTCGAACGTCGCACCGCGCCTCTGCGCCAAGTTGCAGGACGCGACCCTGTCGGGCGATTACGCCACGGCTCTGCGGCTTCAGGACCAGTTGCTGCCGCTGCATGTGGGCTTGTTCGCGGAATCGAACCCGTCGCCGGTGAAATATGCCCTGTCGCGGCTCGGCCATATGAGCGACGAGGTGCGCCTGCCGCTCCTCACAGTCAGCGATGCCACCAAGGACATCGTCGATGCCGCCCTGCGCCATGCCGGCCTGATCGACGGCTGAGCCCCCTCGCAGGCGAAACCCCGGCGAACCATATGATGGTCCATCGGCCGCATCGCGCGGCCGAGGACGGAATCAGCTTCCTTCCAGACAAGGGGTATCGGCACGGATATGCCGATGCTCCAGAACCGACGATGTGATGGCTCCCAAACCGCAAGACACCCGCCGCGTCGTCGCCGACAACCGCGCCGCCCGCTTCCATTACGAGATCTCGGACGTCCTCGAGGCGGGCATCGCCCTGACCGGAACCGAGGTCAAATCCCTGCGGAAGGGCAAGGCGGCCATCGGCGAGGCCTATGCTGGCCCGTCGGGCGACGAGCTGTTCCTGTTCAACGCCTATATCCCGGAATATCTCGAAGCCAACCGCTTCAACCACGAGACGAAGCGCCCGCGCCGCCTGCTGCTCCACCGCAAGCAGATCAACAAGCTCATCGGCGCAACGAAGCGCGAGGGCTACACGGTGGTGCCGTTGAAAATCTACTTCAACGAGCAGGGCCGCGCGAAGATCGAGCTCGGCCTCGGCCGGGGCAAGAAGCTC
Organism: Methylobacterium sp. W2; assembly: GCF_020662345.1. Classification (GTDB taxonomy): domain Bacteria; phylum Pseudomonadota; class Alphaproteobacteria; order Rhizobiales; family Beijerinckiaceae; genus Methylobacterium. The sequence goes on from NZ_VMOA01000058.1 coordinate 6,386, forward strand.
CACGACAAGCGCGAGAGCGCCAAGGAGCGCGACTGGGAGCGCGACCGCGCCCGGATCATGCGCGACAAGGGCTGACCTGCGAACGCTCCGTTGACGTGCGATGCCCGTCCTGCGAAGACACCGCCCATGACGACGAGCCCGATCCTCTCCGGATTGTATTACGCGCCGCTCCCCTAGCGGCGAGGTGCTCTGTCACGTCTCAACCGCCCCGGTCGTCGGCGGTTGACCCTTTGTCCAAGACCGCTGGCCCCTCGGCTCCATCGAGGTCAGTTCCGTGTCTTGTGTCATCCCCCCTCCATCGAACATTCCCGTCGGGATCATCGGCTTCGGCGCGTTCGGCCGGCTGATCGCCGAGCATCTCGGGCGGCATTTCCCGCTGCACGCCTACGATCCCGCCCTGCCGCAAGGCTACGAGGTTCACACCTCCCGCAAGCACCAAGAGTCCTCTCTCCTGGAAGGCTACGGCATTCACACATCTCGCGGGCAGCGCGGGTCCCCTCTCCTGGAAGGAGAGGGACAGGGTGAGGTGTGCGACTTCTCCGCAGACGGAACACACCTCACCCCAACCCTCTCCTTCCAGGAGAGGGAGCCCGTCGCGCCTCATGTCGAATCTGCTTGGGAAGGGAGAACTGCCGGCGAGCGGACGTTTGGATCGAGTAGGTTGCAAGGGGGGAGTGAAGCCGGGGTGCGGAACAGTACGCTCGCCGAGGCGGCCGCCTGTCCCGTCGTCATCCTGGCCGCTCCGGTCTCCAAACTCGCCGAGGTGGTCTGCGCCATCGGACCTCACCTGCAGCCGGGCGCCCTCGTCCTCGATGTCGGTTCGGTGAAGATCGTCGCCGCGCGGATCATGGCGGACGGGTTGCCCGATCACGTGGAGATCGTCGCGACGCATCCGCTCTTCGGCCCGCAAAGCGCACGTTCCGGCCTTAAGGGGCTGAAGATCGCCGTCTGTCCGATCCGGGGGAGGGGAGGCTGGCGCGCCGCGGCTTTCCTGCGCAAGCATCTCGGCCTCGACGTCATCCTCACGGACCCGGAGGCGCATGACAGGGCCGCCGCCTCGGTCCAGGGGCTGACCCATCTCATCGCCAAGGTCTTCGTCGAAATGGAGCCGCTGCCGACCCGGATGACGACGAAGAGCTTCGACCTGCTGATGCAGGCGGTCGGCATGGTCCGGCACGATGCGCCGGAGGTCTTCGACGCGATCGAGCGCGCGAACCCCTATGCGGCCGATATCCGCCACCGTTTCTTCGCGCATGCCTCGCGGTTGGAGACGGAACTCTCGGCGCAGGGCGCGGACGCCGCAGGCTGAGAGCGATGGTCCGGGTCAGTGCCGAGAAGGCGGCTCGCCGCGCTTCCTCGGCGACGGGTGCCGCTACTGTTCGGTCGCGTCGTCGCCCTGGCGGATACCGTAGCGGGTTTCCAGACCGGGATTAGGACGCGCCGGCGGCCGTTCGCCTACCTCTCGCGGCAGGTCTCGCGGAACATCTCGCGGCAACTCGCGCGGACCGCGCGGCGGACCGTCGCCCTGGCTCCGGACGCCGCGCTCGCCGGGGTCGCGACCGACCCGGGGAATGAGATGGACAAGATCGACGAACTCGTCGGCCTGCCGACGAAGGTCGTCGGCGATCATGGCCGGCTGTGTCTGGATCGTCGAGACGACGGTGACGCGGACGCCGCGCCGCTGCATCGCTTCCACCAATGAGCGGAAATCGCCGTCGCCGGAGAACAGCACCATGTGGTCGATCCGGGGCGCGAGTTCGAGGGCATCGATAGCAAGCTCGATGTCCATGTTGCCCTTGATCTTGCGACGGCCGGCGGAATCGGTGAATTCCTTGGCCGGTTTCGTCACGACCCGGTAGCCGTTATAGTCGAGCCAGTCGATCAGCGGACGGATCGATGAATATTCTTGATCTTCCACCATCGCCGTGTAGTAGAAAGCTCGTATCAAATTATCGCGAGCTTGAAATTCCTTAAGCAAACGGCGATAATCGATGTCGAAACCGAGTGCCTTCGTCGCCGCGTAAAGATTTGCCCCGTCGATGAAGAGGGCGCTGCGCTGCTGTGCGCTCATTGGGTGATCCATTTTCTCATCAGATTTTACACATGTAAGGCAGGAAAGTCCGAAAGCTCAACGCTCTACAACAAGACTTACAAACCCGAATGTTTGATAAAGCGAAGAATTTGATCTTAATAATCAAACCATAAATAAAACGAAGAATTAGCAGGCCGCCGAAGCTACCTGCTGATCATATCCTTTGTTATTGTCCGAGCGAGGCGCTTGTCAACCATGGCCGGTATGCAATCACCAGAGAAATCGAATGAAAGCTAGGTCTGGCTAGAATATTCCATTTCGCACAACTGATATGTCTAATTGTACACCGGCGAAACAACCACCTTAAGTTTCTAATTTTTCTTGGGATTAGCCAGGTGCCTTCACGCGGCTGCCGGGCTTGACGGCGGGGATCACAGCGAGTTCCGGCGGCAGCGCGTCCGCAGGATAGACCGGAATGTCGAGGGTGACCAGGGAGACGAGGGGGAGGCCGATTTCGCCGCGCCCGCCCGAGCGGTCGATGAGGCAGGCCGCGCCGATGACCTCCCCGGCCTCGGCCTGGAGGGACGCGAGGCATTCGCGGGCGGAGAGGCCCGTGGTCACGATATCCTCCACGATCACCGCGCGCTGGCCGGCCGGAATGCTGAAGCCGCGACGCAGGGAGAATGGCCCGCCGGGATCGCGTTCGACGAAGATGGCGCGGGCCCCGAGATGGCGGGCGGTCTCGTAGCCGGGCACGATGCCGCCGATGGCGGGGGACACGACGATGTCGACGGGGCCGAAACGGGCGACGATGACCTCGGCCAGGGCCTTGCATAGGCGCTCCGTCCGGACCGGGTCGGAGAAGATCGCCATCTTCTGCAGGAAGACGCCGGAATGGAGCCCGGAACTGAGGACGAAATGCCCTTCGAGCAGAGCCCCCGCCTCGCGGAATTCGGCGAGCACCGCGTCTGGCGTCATGAGAGTGCAGGTCCTGGGATGCGAGGGTCGGGCGGCGTTTGTGGCAGCGTGGACCACGAGGCGCAAGGCGCCCCGACCCGCCGGGGGCCTTCCCGCATCAACGCCTGGTAAACAGAGCGTTACGCGGCGGTGATGGCCGACGCCGCGTCGCGGGAGCCCGGCCGTTCAGCCGTTGACGCGGTCGACCCTGCTCACGGTGCGCTTGCCCCGCAACTCGGCGACGATGGCGTTGAGGTGCTTCAGATCCCAGACGGAGAGGTCGATGACGATCTCGGTGAAATCCTGGGTGCGCCGCTTCATCGAGACGTTGTCGATATTGCCGTCGTGATCGGCGATGACCTGCGCGATCTGGGCGAGGACGCCGGGCTCGTTGATCGATTGCAGGGCAAGGCGCGCGGGAAACCGCTCGCTCCCGCCCGCCTCAACGTCCCAGCGCACGTCGAGCCAGCGCGCCGGCTCGTTGTCGAAATCCGCAAGCGCCGCCGACTGGATCGGATAGATCGTGACCCCGACGCCGGGGGTGAGGATGCCGACGATGCGGTCTCCCGGCACCGCGCCGCCATTCGGGGCGAAGCTCACCGGCAGGTCGTTGTCGAGGCCGCGAATCGGGATGGCGTCGGCGCGGCCCATATCGGCGGCGCCTTCGGGGAAGGTCAGGCGCATGGCCTGCCCCTTGGCGAGACTGAGACGCCCCGCCCCGCCATCCATGGGCTGCTGCAGCGCGGCCGGTCCCGTGCGGCGCTCTTCCTTGTGGTCGGGATAGACCGCGCGCACCACGTCGCCGGAGAACATCTCGCCCCGGCCCACCGCCGCGAACACGTCCTCCGTGCTCTGGCGCGCTAGGCGGGGAAGCGCACCGCGCAGCTTGTCCTCCGAGAAGCTCTTGGCCGCCCGCTCGAAGGCGCGGTCGAGGATCTGGCGGCCGAGGCCGGCATATTGCCGCCGCACGGCCGAGCGGGTCGCCCGCCGGATCGCGGCGCGGGCCTTACCCGTGACCACGAGGGATTCCCAGGCCGCCGGAGGCGATTGCCCGTCGGCCCGGGCGATCTCGACCTCGTCGCCGTTGACGAGCTCGATCAGCAGCGGCGCCATGCGGCCGTTGATCTTGGCCCCCACCGCCGTGTTGCCGACATCGGTATGGACCGCATAGGCGAAATCGATCGGCGTCGCGCCGCGCGGCAGGGCGATGAGACGCCCCTTGGGTGTGAAACAGAACACCTGGTCCTGGAACAGTTCGAGCTTGGTATGCTCGAGGAACTCTTCCGGGCTGTCGCCTTCAGCCAGAAGTTCGATGGTCCGGCGCAGCCATTGATAGGCGCCGCTCTCCGTGGCGAGGCGCGGATGTACGCCGCCGATCTCGTCCTTGCCGCCGCTCTCCTTGTAATGGGCATGCGCGGCGATGCCGTATTCGGCGATCTCGTCCATGGCCGCGGTGCGGATCTGCAGCTCGACGCGCTGGCTCTTCGGGCCGATCACCGTGGTGTGGATCGAACGGTAATCGTTCTGCTTCGGGGTCGAGATGTAGTCCTTGTAGCGGCCCGGAACCATCGGCCAGGTGGTATGGACGACACCCAGCGCCCCGTAGCATTCGGACAGCGACTCGACGATGACGCGGAACCCGAAGATGTCCGACAATTGCTCGAAGGCGACCGACTTGCGCTCCATCTTGGCGGAGATGGAATAGGGCCGCTTCTGCCGTCCGGTAACGACGGCGTTGATGCCCTGCGCGGCGAGCTTGGCGGTCAGATCCCGCTCGATGCTCTCCACCAGCCGCTCCGATTTCACGGCGAGATCGGCCAGACGCTGGGCGATCGTCGCGTAGATCTCGGGCTTGAGGTTGCGCAGGGCGAGGTCTTCGAGTTCCTCGCGCAGTTCCTGCATGCCCATGCGGCCGGCGAGCGGCGCGTAGATGTCCAGCGTCTCCTGGGCGATCCGCTCGCGCTTCTCCGGCTTCATGTGGTGGAGCGTGCGCATGTTGTGCAGGCGGTCGGCGAGCTTGACGAGCAGCACGCGCACATCCGCCGCCACGGCGAGCAGCAGCTTGCGGAAGTTCTCGCCCTGGACCGCGCGTTTCGACACGAGGTCGAGGCGCTTGAGCTTGGTCAGCCCGTCCACCAGGGCGCCGATCTCGGGGCTGAAGAGCTCGCGGATCTCGTCGAGGGTGGCGGCGGTGTCCTCCACCGTGTCGTGCAGGACGGCGGCGACGATGGTCGCGTCGTCGAGCCGGAGATCGGTGAGGATCGCGGCGACTTCGAGGGGATGGGCGAAGAAGGGATCGCCCGAGGCCCGCTTCTGCGTGCCGTGGGCCCGCATGGCATAGACATAGGCGCGGTTGAGAAGGGCCTCGTTCACGGCGGGGTTGTAACGCCTCACCCGCTCCACGAGCTCGTACTGGCGCATCATCCGCCGCAACACCCTTCACACATCGTGACTGCCCGCCTCTGTCTTATGTTGTCCCGCATCGCGACCGGGCACGCCAGACCCATGGCGCCGCATGACACCGGTTTCTCGCGCCGAAAAACGAAAAACCCGGCGCAGGGCCGGGTTTTCGCAGGATCGTCAGTCGAAGACGGGGCGTCCGATCACTCGGCCTCTTCGTCCGTCTCGGTCGGCGGGGCGAGGTTCTCGAGGCCGCGCAACAGATCCTCTTCGCTCATCCGGTCGAACTGGACGGCGCCGTCGTCGCTGGAGGATTGCGGCGCCACGGCGGCGGCCGCCGGCGAGCTCGACAGCAGCGGCACCGTCTCGGCCTCCGGCTCATCGACCTCGACGTATTTCTGCATCGAGTGGATGAGCTGTTCCTTGAGGTCGTCGGCCGTGATCGTCGCGTCGCCGATCTCGCGCAGCGCGCAGACCGGGTTCTTGTCGCGGTCGCGATCGATGGTCAGCGGCGCGCCGGCGGCGAGCAGGCGAGCGCGATGGCTCGCGAGCAGCACGAGCTCGAAGCGGTTCTCGACCTTGTCGATGCAGTCTTCAACGGTGACGCGAGCCATGCGGGAGGGCTCCTTCCATAGACCGGGAATATAGAGATTGAACCGGCTCCATACACCGGCTCACGCGCCGCAACAAGCCGATGCGCGGGAACGCTTTTCGTTTGACCCTCGGAGCGCGGCCGGCGCCACGAACGAGGCGCCCGATCCATCCGCCCCGTGGGCGCAGCCGATCGCCCCGGAGACAACCGGGGTGCCCGTCGCTAACCATGACTGACGGGTCCGCGCGATTCGGCGCGGGTTACGGAGGTTCCTTACTCATGACGACCAGCTTCAGCCGCCGTAACCTGTTCGACTGCGCCTGCCGGCTCGGGGCGGCGGCCTTCGCCGCCACCGCCCTGCCGAATCTCGGGCTCGCCGCCAGCCCGTCCACGAAGAAGACCGACCTCAGCGCCGACCAGGCCCTGGAGCTCCTGAAGGAAGGCAACCGCCTCTACAAGACGGACAGCCCGGTCCGTTCGGTGCAGGGCCGCGACCGCCGGATCGAGATCGCCCTCGGGCAGACGCCGTTCTGTGTGTTGGTGAGCTGTTCGGATTCCCGCGTCTCCCCGGAGATCCTGTTTGGGCGCGGTCTCGGCGAACTCTTCATCGTCCGCAACGCTGGCAACACCGCCGATACCGCCGCCCTCGGATCGGTGGAATACGCCGTGTCGCAACTCGGCGTTCCGCTGGTGCTGGTCATGGGCCACAGCCGCTGCGGCGCGGTGCTGGCGGCGGCCGACGTGGTTGAGAACAACACCGTCTATCCCGGCTCCATCGGCCGGATGATCGAGCCGATCGTGCCGGCGGTGCTGTCCGCCCGCGGCAAGCCCGGCGATTTCATCGAGAATTGCGTGCGCGCCAATGTCGACCGGGTCGTCAACCGCATGCGCACGGCCTCCGAGCCCGCCCTCCTCGATCCGCTGAAGGCGGGCAAGCTGCGCATCGTCGGCGCCTCCTACAGCCTCGATACCGGCGTGGTGGACTTCTTCAACGAAGCCTGACGCCTTGAACGCAGCCCGACTCCGGCCCGCCATGGCGGGGCCTCGTGTTGACACCCGGGGCGGGCGGTGCGACTGCGCCGCCCTTTCCGTGCGAGAACATGACCATGGCGCGCGCATTCATCTTTCCAGGCCAGGGCAGCCAGGCCGTGGGCATGGGCCGGGCCCTGTCGGAGGCCTTTCCCCAGGCGAGGGCGGTCTTTGACGAGGTCGACGAGGCGCTCGGCCAGTCGCTCTCGACGCTGATGTTCGAGGGACCGGTGGAGGAGCTGACCCTCACCGCCAACGCCCAGCCGGCCTTGATGGCGGCCAGCATTGCCACCCTGCGCGTGCTCCAGGCAACGCGCGGCCTCGATCTCGTCCGCGACGTGGCCGCGGTGGCCGGTCATTCCCTCGGCGAGTACACGGCGCTCGCCGCCGCCGGGACCTTCACCCTGGCCGATACCGCCCGGTTGCTGCGCATCCGCGGCGAGGCGATGCAGGGCGCGGTGGCGCCGGGTGCCGGCGCCATGGCCGCCCTCATCGGTGCCGATGCCGAACTGGCCGGGTCCATCGCCGCGGAGGCCTCCGAAGGCGAAGTCTGCGACGTCGCCAACGACAACGGCGCCGGGCAGGTGGTGCTCTCCGGCGCGAAGGCCGCCGTGGAGCGCGCGGTGGCGATCGCGCAGGGTCGCGGGATCAAGCGCGCGGTGATGCTCAACGTCTCGGCGCCGTTCCACTGCTCACTGATGGTACCGGCGGCCGAGGCGATGCAGGACGCCCTGACCCGGGTGGCGATGAAGCCCCCCCTGGTGCCGGTCTATTCCAACGTCCTGGCCGCGCCGGTGCTGGAGCCGGCGGCCATCCGTCAGGCCCTCGTCGCCCAGGTGACCGGCACCGTGCGCTGGCGCGAATGCATCGCCGCCATGGCCGCCTCCGGCATCGATCAGTTCCACGAGATCGGCACCGGCAAGGTGCTCTCCGGCCTCGTCAAGCGGATCGCCCCCGGCGCCACCGCCACCCCAATCGGCACGCCCGACGACGTGGCCGCCTTCCCGACGCTCAGTTGACAACAGGATTGCCCATGTTCGACCTGACCGGCCGCAAGGCCCTCGTCACCGGCGCCACCGGCGGCCTCGGCGGCGCCATCGCCCGGGCGCTCCACGCCCAGGGCGCCACCGTCGCCGTCTCCGGCACCCGCGCCGAAGCGCTGGATGCCCTGTCGGCCGAACTCGGCGGCGAGCGCGTCCATACCCTGGTCTGCAACCTCTCCGACAAGGACGCCGTCGAGGCCCTGGTGCCGGCGGCGGAAGCCGTCCTCGGCGGCCTCGACATCCTCGTCAACAATGCCGGCATCACCCGCGACAACCTCGTGCTGCGGATGAAGGACGACGAGTGGGACGCGGTGATCGCGGTGAACCTCTCGGCCGCGTTCCGCCTCTCGCGGGCGGCGGTGAAGGGCATGATGAAGCGGCGCCACGGCCGCATCGTCAATATCGGCTCCGTGGTCGGCGCCACCGGCAATCCGGGGCAGGTGAACTATGCCGCCGCCAAGGCCGGCCTCGTCGGCATGACCAAAGCCATGGCGGCGGAGGTCGCCACCCGCAACCTCACCGTCAACTGCATCGCGCCGGGTTTCATCACCTCGCCGATGACCGACGCCCTCAACGAGAAGCAGCGCGAGGGCATCCTCACCCGCGTGCCGATGAACCGCCTCGGCACCGGCGAGGAGATCGCGGCCGCGGCCGTTTACCTCGCTTCGAACGAGGCCGCCTACGTCACCGGCCAGACCCTGCACGTGAACGGCGGCATGGCGATGTACTGAGGGGGTTTCTCGACAGGGCAGGCGGGAAAACCCGCCGATTGTCCGGGAAAAAGCCACGGCGATGAACGGTTTGTGAACCGGCCCTCGCCAGCGCCAAAACCCTGTGCTACCACCCCGGCTGCCGTGCGAGGGGGGTTGACGGTTCAGCGTGTTGCGGGTTCTCAAGACCACGCGCGATCGGACACCGGCCGCTTCCAGAGATCCGCACCAGCGGGACGGCGGCCACGGCACCTTCACCATCACGATCGAATAACCAAGGACCAAGAACGATGAGCGATATCGCTGAGCGCGTGAAGAAGATCGTTGTCGAGCACCTCGGCGTGGAGCCGGAGAAGGTGGTCGAGGGCGCCAACTTCATCGATGACCTCGGTGCCGACAGCCTCGACACCGTCGAGCTCGTGATGGCCTTCGAGGAAGAATTCAACGTCGAAATCCCCGACGACGCTGCCGAGACCATTCAGACGGTCGGCGATGCCGTGAAGTTCCTCGAGAAGAACTCCGCGTAAGCACGACGGGACGAGAGGCGCGAGGAGCGGGGTCCACGGGACCCCGCGCGCCGAACGACAGTGACATGACGGGACTGGTTCGGGATAACGCGATGCGTCGGGTTGTGGTGACGGGCTTGGGTATGGTGACGCCGCTGGGAAGCGGGGTCGAGGCCACCTGGAGCCGGTTGATCGCGGGAGACAGCGGAGCGTCGCAGGTGACAGCCTTCGACGTGTCCGATCTCGCCTGCCGCATCGCGTGCTCGGTCCCGTTCGGAGACGGCAGCGACGGCACCTTCAATCCGGACCAGTGGATGGAGACGAAGGAGCAGCGCAAGGTCGATCCGTTCATCGTCTACGCCATGGCCGCCGCCGGCCAGGCGCTGGACGATGCCGACTGGCATCCCAAGAGCCACGAGGATCAATGCGCCACCGGCGTGATGATCGGTTCCGGCATCGGCGGGATCGGGGGCATTTACGACGCCTCCGTGACCCTGCACGACAAGGGGCCGCGACGGATCTCGCCGTTCTTCATTCCCGGCCGAATCATCAACCTCGCCTCCGGCCAGGTCTCCATCGCCCACGGGCTCAAGGGGCCGAATCACGCGGTGGTCACCGCCTGCTCCACCGGGGCGCATGCCATCGGCGACGCCGTCCGGCTGATCCAGTTCGGCGATGCCGACGTGATGGTGGCCGGCGGCGCCGAATCTCCGGTGAACCGCTTGGCGCTCGCGGGCTTCGCCGCCTGCCGCGCCCTGTCGACCGGCTTCAACGACCAGCCCACCAAGGCCTCGCGCCCCTACGACAAGGACCGTGACGGCTTCGTCATGGGCGAGGGCGCCGGCGTCGTCGTGCTCGAAGAGTACGAGCATGCCAAGGCCCGCGGTGCCCGCATCTATGCCGAGGTGGTCGGCTACGGCCTCACCGGCGATGCCTATCACATCACCTCGCCGGCCCCGGACGGCGACGGCGCCTTCCGCTGCATGAGTGCCGCGGTGAAGCGCGCCGGCCTGCAGGCCTCCGACATCGACTACATCAACGCCCACGGCACCTCGACGCCCATGGGCGACGAACTCGAACTCAAGGCCGTGGAGCGCCTGCTCGGCGACCACGCCGCCAAGGCCGCCATGTCCTCCACCAAGTCGGCCGTGGGCCACCTGCTGGGCGCGGCCGGGGCCATCGAGGCGATCTTCTCGATCCTCACCATCCGCGACGGCGTGATGCCGCCGACGCTCAATCTCGACACCCCCTCGGTGGAAACGGCCATCGACCTCGTCCCGCACGAGGCCAAGCGCAAGCAGGTGGATGTTGTGCTGTCGAATTCGTTCGGCTTCGGCGGCACGAATGCGTCGCTGGTGATGCGCCGGGTCTAAAGACCCCGCCCGGTCCGACGTTCCCGTCAGGATCGCCCGGATATCGGCCGGGACCTCACCGAGAACGACCATGCCGCATTACCGCTCGATCCAGGCCCTTCGCTTCGTCGCGGCCCTCCTCGTCATGGCGTTTCATCTGGCCGATGGCACGTTCATCGTCGGGGCGGTGGGCATCGACATCTTCTTCGTCATATCGGGCTTCATCATGGGGACGATCGGCGTCGGGGAGACGCCGTCGAGCTTTCTCGCGAAGCGGATCATCCGCGTTGTGCCGCTGTACTGGGCGGTGACTCTGTTCCTCAGCGCGGTGTCCGTCCTCGGCGTGTTCAGCCGGATCACCGTCGATCCGCCGAGCCTCGCGAAATCCCTGCTGTTCATTCCCTATGTCGAAGCCGGTGGCGGTCTCTGGCCCATCGTGCCCGTCGGCTGGACCCTGAACGTGGAGATGCTGTTCTACGCGCTCTTCGCGGCGGGACTCCTGCTCGGGACGCCGATCCGCTTCGCCGCCGCGTCCCTCGCCCTTCTGGCGCTGGCGGGCGCGGCCTTCCAGCCGTCGGACGCGATCCTTCGGCAATGGACGACGCCCCTGCTCCTGGAATTCGCCGCCGGGCTCGCGCTCGCCACTCGGGTTCAGCCCTCGGGCGCCGGCAGGGGCCTGGCGATGCTCGGTATCGGTGTGATCTGGCTCGCAGGGCTCGCGAGCCTCGGGATCTACGACCAGAACTACCGCCTGCTCACCTGGGGTGTCCCGGCCGTCCTCATCGTCTGCGGCGCCCTGGCCATCGAGCGGGCGGGATGGTGGCCATCCGGATTGCGGATGCTGGAGATCGGCGGCGACGCGTCCTACTCGCTCTACCTGCTCCACGGCATCGTCATCTCGCTCATGGCGAAGATCCTCGGCACCACGCTCACCGCCAAGGCCGCCACGGCCCTGATCGCGATCGCGCTGGCCCTCGCCTCGTACCGCCTGTTCGAGCGCCCGGTGGGAGCCGTCCTCACACGCTTCGTCAGGTCAGGCCGCGGAGAGGTGGGGAACGGGAACGCGGTCGTGACGACGGAGGGATAATACGCCTTTTTGCCACAAAACCGGTTCAATCCGGCTCGTACAACCCGCCCGCCCGGGTGTAGTCAGGTTTGACGCACGGATCCCGAAGCTTCGTGGCGAGAAGCCCATCCATGCGCCGGCACCTATTGCCTGAGTCTCTTGGCCCGAGTTTCGTCCCCCCGGTCGGCCATGACGACACGACGGCCGCATCGTCGGGCCGAGACAAGGTTGGCGAGAGGCGAGGCTCGAACAGGATGTCCATGTTCTTCCGCAAGCGCAAAAATCCGGACCCTGTCCCGTTTCCGGTCCCCTCCGAAGAGCCGGCACAACTGAACCGCGCGTCCCCGCGCAGCCCCAGCGAGGCGATCAAGCCCACGGCCGCGCCGCCTCCGCCGGACCGTCCAGTGCGCGAGCGCGGCGGATTGCTGAGCACGATCAGCGGCCTGCTCACCGCCGCCGTGGTCCTCGCCATCGCCGCGATGATCGGCGTGACGCTGTTCGACCGGCAGATCCGCGAGCCCGGCCCGCTCGGCGCCGACAAGGTCGTGGTCATCCCGCCCCGCAGCGGCACCTCCGAGATCGCCGACGCGCTCAGCCGCGAGGGCGTCATCGCCCATACCGCCCTGTTCGAATGGGCCTCCCGCTTCTCCGGCAAGGCCCTGAAAGCCGGTGAGTACACGTTCAAGGCCCATGCCAGCATCGGCGACACGATCGAGACCCTGTCCACCGGCCGGCAGGTGCAGCACGCCGTCACCTTCCCCGAGGGCCTGACCTCCGAGCAGATCGTGGTGCGCCTCAACGACAACGACATCCTCACGGGCGACATCAACGAGATCCCGCCCGAGGGCTCGCTCCTGCCCGACACCTACAAGTTCGAGCGCGGCGCCACCCGCCAGCAGATCGTCAACCTGATGCGCGCCAAGCAGCGCGAGGTGCTGAACCAGATCTGGCTGCGCCGCTCGGCCGAGATCCCGGTGAAGACCCCGGCCGAGATGGTGACCCTGGCCTCCATCGTCGAGAAGGAGACCGGGCGGGCCGACGAGCGGCCGCGCGTGGCCGGCGTCTTCGTCAATCGCCTCAACAAGCGGATGAAGCTGCAATCGGACCCCACCATCGTCTACGGGCTGGTGGGTGGACGCGGCACCCTGGGGCGCGGCATCCAGCGTTCCGAGATCGACCGGGCGACCCCCTACAACACCTATGTCATCGAGGGCCTGCCGCCGGGCCCCATCGCCAATCCCGGCCGCGCGGCACTCGAGGCCGTCGCCAACCCGTCGCGCACCAAGGACCTCTATTTCGTCGCCGACGGCACCGGCGGCCACGCCTTCGCCGACAGCCTGGAGGGCCATTCCCGCAACGTCGCCCGCTGGCGTCAGGTGGAACGCGCCCGCAAGGAGACGCCCACCGACGCCGCCCCCGTGGACAAGGCCGAACCGCCGGCCGATCCCTCGGCGGTCCCGGGCCGGGCCTCGGCCTACGCGCCGGACGGCACCAACTTCGCCGGCAGCGCCCCGGACCCGTCGGCCCCGCGCCCGAAAGCCTTCGACGCATCGGAAGGCACCAAGCTCGACCCGCTGCGCAACAAGACCTTCGACCTCAACTCGGCCAAAAGCGTCCCGGCGCTGAAGGCGCAATGAGGAACCCGCCCGCCGCGCACATGCCCTCTCCCCGCATGCGGCGACTGGATTCACACATCTGCACGACGGCTGTTCCCTCTACCCAAGAGGGTCCCAGATGAGGCGCAACGGTCTCCCTCTCCTGGAAGGAGAGGGGACCAGCGCTGCCCGCCAGATGTGAGAATATCGTAGGTCCGGCGGGGAGAGGGCAATCCCGGCGACCGACCGCTTTTCTCGACCACGGCTCTCGAACATGATCCTTTCCAGCATGACGGGCTTTTCCCGGGCCACGGGCACCACCGGCCCGGTCCAATGGGCCTGGGAGGTCCGCAGCGTGAACGGGCGCGGGCTCGACGTGCGCCTGCGCGTGCCCAATGGCCTGGAGGCGGTGGGCGAGGTCGCCCGCACCGCCCTGCAGAAGACCCTGACGCGGGGCCAGTGCCAGCTCTCGCTCAACCTCACCCGGCCCGAGGCCCGGGCGCGGGTGCGCATCAACGAAACCCTGCTGGCCGAACTCGCCGCCGCCACGGCGCGCGTTCCGCGCCCCGAAGGCCTCGCTCCGGCCTCCCTCGACGGTCTGCTCGGCATCCGCGGCGTCATCGAATCCGAGGACGAGCCGGCGGCGGAGTCCGATACCCTCGCCCACGACCTCGCCGAGGGCGTCGTCCGCCTCGTGGCCGACCTGGTGGAGGCGCGCCGCGCCGAGGGGCGCCAGTTGCGCGCCATCATCGAGGGCCAACTCGTGGCCATGTCCCGCCTTCGCCAAGCCGCCGAGGCCTGTCCCGGCCGCCAGCCCGAGGCGGTGAAGGCGCGGCTGTCGGCCAGCATCGCCGCGCTGATAGAGGCCGGCGGGCTCGATCCCGACCGCCTGCACCAGGAGGCCGTCCTGATCGCCGCCAAGGCGGACGTTCGCGAGGAACTCGACCGCTTGAGCGCCCATCTCGACAGCGTCGGCGAGTTGCTGGACGCCGGTGGCGCCATCGGCCGCAAGCTCGATTTCCTGGCCCAGGAGCTCGGCCGCGAGGCGAATACCCTCTGCGCGAAGGCCGGAGACATCGCGTTGTCGCGGATCGGACTCGACTTGAAGGCCGTGGTGGAGCAATTCCGCGAGCAGGTTCAGAACGTCGAGTAGGTTTTTTCGGACATGCAGGCCACGACGATCGAGCGGCGCGGGTTCATCCTCATCCTGTCCTCGCCCTCGGGGGCGGGAAAGACCACGCTCACGCGCGCGGTCGCCAGCGACCCGAAATGGGGGCTCGATCTCTCGATTTCGGTGACGACTCGCCAGCGCCGACCCTCCGAGATCGACGGCAAGCACTACAATTTCATCGACCGCGAGGCCTTCGACGCCCTGCGCGGCGCCGATAACCTCCTCGAATGGGCGGAGGTCCACGGCAATTTCTACGGCACGCCGCGGCGTCCGGTGGAGAAGGTCCTCGGTGCGGGCCGGGACATGATCTTCGACATCGACTACCAGGGCACGCGCCAGGTGCGGGGAAAACTCGCCGAGGACGTGGTGACGGTGTTCATCCTGCCGCCGAGCCTCGCCGAGTTGCGCCACCGGCTCGAGCGCCGGGCCGAGGATTCGCCCGAGACCATCGAGAAGCGCCTCGCCAATTCCCGCATCGAGATCCAGCGCTGGGTCGAATACGACTACGTCCTCGTCAACGACGATCTCGACGATGCTTTCCACGCCTTGAAGGGCATCCTCACGGCAGAACGCCTGAAGCGGGCCCGCAACACCGGTCTCGCCGACTTCGTCGATGGGTTGCTGGCCGAGCCCGATACGATCGCCTGAGGAGCATGAGGCGATGACACCGACGAAGGGGCCAGACGGCGAGATCCGCTTCGACCAGACCTGTCCGATCCTGCGCATCTTCGACGAGGCCAAGGCGCGCGAGTTCTACGTCGATTTCCTCGGCTTCACCCTCGATTGGGAGCATCGCTTCGGCGACGATTTCCCGCTCTACGCCCAGGTCTCGCGCGCGGGTCTGATCCTGCATCTCAGCGGGCATCACGGCGATGCCACGCCGGGCTCGACGAGCTTCGTGCGGATGGCCGGCATTCACGCCTTCCAGGCGGAACTCAGCGCCCGGAAATATGTCCATGCCAAGCCGGGCATAGAGAGTCTGCCCTGGGGGCTGGTTATGACGGTGACCGACCCGTTCGGGAACAGCCTCCGCTTCTGCGAGGAACCGGGGAACCCGTAGTCGTCCACGCGCGCCGGACATCCGCCCGCTCCGCCACATCCGCACAGCCCGGAACACCCCCGACCCGATCCGGGTTGGCCCGCACATGACCGATCGGAGACCAGATCGTCCCGGTCGGGCCAACGCGGTCAGCGGAGCGAGCGATGGATTTCGGCATCAAGGGGCGGGTGGCGTTGGTCACCGGGGGCGATTCCGGCATCGGCCACACCACCGCTGAACTGCTCCTCAAGGAGGGCGCCAAGGTCGTCCTCTGCGACAAGGTCCCCGAGGCGTTGGAGAAGGCGGCCGCCGGACTTTCCAGCCTCGGCGCCGTGGTGGCGGTGGCGGCCGACCTTACGGAGCGGGTCGAGGTCGAAGCCCTGGCGACCAAGGCACGAGAGGCCTTCGGTGAAGCGCCGACGATCCTGGTGAATGCCGCCGGCATCACCGGCGCCACGGGTGATTTCCTCGACCTGACCGACGAGGATTGGCTGGAGACGATCCAGACCGACCTGATGGCGGCGGTGCGGGTGACGCGCGCCTTCATCCCCGGCATGCGCGAGGCCGGGTGGGGGCGCATCGTCCTGTTCGCCTCGGAGGACGCGGTGCAGCCCTATGTCGAGGAACTGCCCTATTGCGCCGCCAAGGCCGGAATTCTCAGCCTCGCCAAGGGTCTGTCCAAGGCCTACGGGCCGGATGGCGTCATGGTGAACACCGTCGCCCCCGCCTTCATCGCGACGCCCATGACCGATGCCATGATGAAGAAGCGGGCGGAGGAGAACGGCACGTCCGTCGATGAAGCGATCGCGAGCTTCCTGGACGAGGAACGCCCCGGCATGGTGGCCAAGCGTCGGGGACGGGCAGAGGAGGTTGCAGCGGCCGTGGCTTTCCTCTGCTCCGAACAGGCGAGTTTCATCACCGGCGCCAATCTGCGTGTCGATGGCGGATCGGTGGCGACGATCGCGACCTGACGGGAGATCAGCCGCGCGGCGGCAGGATCGTCGCCCGGCGGGCCTCCAGGGTCTGCCACAGGATCAGGGAAGGCAGGCCGAGCACCACGTCCGGCACGCGCTTGGCCAGCGACAGGGCGATGGCGGTGCCGGGATCGATGCCGAACAGGCCGCCCACGAGGACGAACCCGCCTTCCTGAACCCCGAGGCCGCTCGGCACCGGGAAGGCCGCCGATTTGATGGCCTGGCTCAGAGCCTCGATGATGATCACCTCGGCGAGGCCCACGCCCTCCACGCCCATGCAGGTCAGCGCGATCCAGATCTCCACGGCGCCGAGCATCCAGGCGAGGAGGTGCAGGACGACGCCTTGAAGCAGCAGGGGCCAGCGCTTCGGGGCCCAGACCGTATCGAGCGCGCCATGTACGCCCGCATGGTCGGGCGCCGAGCCGGGTACCGCCTCGTCCTGGTCGCGCAGGAAGCGCCGGCCGAGTTCGGTGATGCGGCGCTCGACGCCGCGCATGAGCGGGCTGCGCTGGAACAGGAAGAAGGCGGCGAGCACGATGGCGGTGACGCCGAGCGCCCGCATGGCCCAGGCGGCGAGGGAGGCGGCGGACTCGCCCTCCATCTGCATCAGCAGGGCGACGCCGATGAGGACGAACAGGGCCTGCGTGCCGACCTGGATCAGCATGTCCACCAGGATCGAGGCCGCGGCGAGAGTGCCCGGCACGCCCCAGAAGGTGAGGAGACGCCCGCCGACGACGTCGCCGCCGACGGAGGCCACCGGGAGAAGCACGTTGATCCCGTCCCGCACGAAACGGAGGATGAGGAAGGCACCCGCCTCCGCGGTGGCCGAGAGCCGGTTCAACACCCGCTCCCAGGCGACGCCGCAGAGGGACAGGACGACGACGCGCATCAGCACGATGCCGGCGAGCCCGATGATTCCGATCCGTCCGAAGGCATCCGCCACCGAGGCGAGATCGTGGGTCGCCACCAGCCAGACCGCGAGGCCGAGGCCCAGCACCGTCCCCAGGACGGGCAGGTAGCGCAGGACATGCCTCGCGGCTCCCGCACGGGCGGGGGGAGGCGCCGCAGTGCGGCGGGTCACAGGCCCGGACTTCCGAAATGGACGAGCGCCAACGGAGACGATCCTCTCTCAGCAGGTTTCGCAGACAGGGACCCCGGTTCTGCGATGACAATCGGCGACACATCAAAGGGCCGGCGCATCCGGCGCTCCGCCCGTCCCGCACGATCGAACTTGGACCAATTCTATCGCGGCATTGGGGCTGAAATCGGAGACCGCCTCACTCGGACCGGCGGGCGGGGGGATAGACCGT
Organism: Methylobacterium sp. W2; assembly: GCF_020662345.1. Lineage (GTDB taxonomy): Bacteria > Pseudomonadota > Alphaproteobacteria > Rhizobiales > Beijerinckiaceae > Methylobacterium. The sequence goes on from NZ_VMOA01000058.1 coordinate 24,162, forward strand.
GTCGAGGGCCTGCTCGGCATTGCCCTCGGGGTCGATCAGGACGATGCGGTTGCGCGACAGGCTGAAGGAGGTCGCCACCGCCACGAACCGCTTCGGGCAGGGGCCGAGGCAGCCCGTGGACACCACGCGGGTCATCCCGCCGAGGCCGCGCCTCTTGGCCTCCCGCTTGAGCCGCCCGCGGATCTCGTCCTTCTTCAGGCCGACGCGCTTGGTGCATTTCGCGCAGACCAGGACGATGTCGGAATAGCCGGACTTCGCCGTGCGAACGGTCGTGTCCTTCTCGTGCTTTGCCAAATCCGGGTGCCCGTTCCGTGGCCGGCACGCCGGGGACCGGAACGCCATCCGGGCCACACCTAGTCAAAGGGGGGAGGGGCGGCAACGGGGCGTGACGCCTCGCCAGCTCCGCGCCCTAGCCGTAGGCCGCCACGGCCCGGACGCTGCCGGGCTCGGCGACGCTGATGCCGGCATCGACATATTCGTTGAGCTTGTTGCGCAGGGTGCGGATCGAGATGCCGAGGATCTTGGCCGCATGGGTGCGGTTGCCGAGGCAATGGTCGAGGGTGTCGAGGATCAGCTCGCATTCCACCTGCGCCACCGTCCGCCCTACGAGACCGCGGGTGGCGGCTTCGGCCACCTGGGCGGCCCGTTCCACCGGACCGGCGGAACGGGCGAAGGATTCGCCCTCCGGCGTGGAGATCGCGTCGGCGTCGATCTCCGCTCCCGTCGCCAGCAGCACCGCCCTGTGGAGGGTGTTCTCGAGTTCGCGCACGTTCCCACGCCACGGATTCTCGCGGATGATCGCCTGCGCCTCGCGGCTCAGGACGCGGACCGGCACGCCGTTCACCTCGGCGTATTTCTTGGCGAAATGCGTGGCGAGTTCGAGGATGTCGGCGGGGCGCTCGCGCAGCGGCGGAAGGCGCAGGTGCACCACGTTGAGGCGGTAGAACAGATCCTCGCGGAAGGTGCCCTTGCGGACCTCGTCGATGAGGTTGCGGTTGGAGGTGGCCAGCACCCGGATGTCCACCTTGACCGAACCGGTGCCGCCGACCCGGTCGATCACCCGCTCCTGCAGGGCGCGCAGCAGCTTCGACTGCAGCCGGACATCCATCTCGGAAATCTCGTCGAGGAGCAGCGTGCCGCCATTGGCCTCCTCGAACCGGCCGATCCGGCGGGCGACGGCGCCGGTGAAGGCGCCCTTCTCGTGGCCGAACAGTTCGGATTCGAGGAGCGCCTCGGGGATCGCGGCGCAATTGACCGAGACGAAGGGCCGGTTGGAGCGTGTCGACTTCATGTGGACGTGGCGGGCGAGCACCTCCTTGCCGGTCCCGCTCTCGCCGGTGATGAGCACGGAGGCCTCCGAACGCGCCACCTGCTCGGCGAGCTTGACCACCCTCTCCATGGAGGCGTCGCGCCAGACGAAGGCGCGTCCGTCCTCGGACACCGCCTGCAGCACGGCGGCGATCAGTTCGGGATCGGGCGGGAGGGGGATGTATTCGCGGGCGCCGGCCTGGATCGCGGCCACCGCCGCCTTGGCATCGGTGGCGACGCCACAGGCGACCACCGGGGTGCGGATACGTTCGTCGGAAAGCGCCGTCACGAGGTCCCGGATCGGCTGGCCCACATCGATCATGACGAGGTCGGCGCCTTTGGCGCGCAGCACCGCGAGGCCCTGCGGAACCCCGTCCGCATGGGTCACGGCGGCGCCGCGACTCATGGCGATCTTGGAGGCGGTGACGAGTTCACCGCTCAAGCGTCCGATGATGAGAAGCCGCATGGTCTAGTATCCTGTGTCGGTGGAGCCTCGCGCAGAGGCGCGGCGGGCGGGATCAGTGGTCGCTCTTGATGATCTCGGTCATCGTCACGCCGAGGCGCTCCTCGACGAGGACGACCTCGCCACGGGCGACGAGGCGGTTGTTGACGAAGATGTCGATGGCCTCGCCGACCTTGCGATCGAGCTCCAGCACCGCGCCCGCCTGCAGCCGCAGCAGGTCGCCGATGGGCATGCGCGACGAGCCGAGCACGGCCGAGACCACCACGGGAACGTCGAAGACCTGTTCGAGATCGGCGGCGCTCTTGGGGGTCGTGGGCGCCTCGCGGATCGATTCGGAGCCGAGCCCGTCGAAGGACGAGTCGATGCCATTGAGCTGCGGCAGGCTGAAATTGTCGGACATCATGGGCTTTCACTGTCGCGGGCGTTGCGGGGTCGCAGGATCAGGATTCGAGAGGGTGTCCGATGGCTTCGAGCACGGCGGCCTCGATACGGGCGCGGTCGCGCACGACACCGCCATCGGCCCATTCCATCCGGGCATCGCCGGGGGCAAGATCGGGCTCGCCGAGGACGATGAGGCGTCCCTCGAAGCCACGCTCGCGGGCGAGGCTCTTCACCAGCGCCTCGGCCTCGTCCACCAGCCTGTCGTTCACGCGCACCACCAGATGCGGGACGCCGCGCAGGTGCTGCAGGGCCGCGCGGGCCGCGTCGCCGATGGCCGCGAGCGGCTGGGTGTCGAGGGCATCGCCGGCGATGCGTCGCGCCAGGGAGACGGCGAAGGCCAGGGCCTCTTCCTCGCGCGCCGCGTCCCGCGCATCGGCCTGACCGATGAGGCCGGCCGCGGCGAGGCCGACGCGGGTGAGGGCATCGGCCATGCGGGCCTGAGCCTGGGCCTCGGCCTGAGCGCGCCCTTCCTGGACGCCGCGGGCATGGGCTTGCGCCACGGCCTCGGCCAGGGCCGCCGCCTCCTTCGGCGGGACGGTCGCGCCCTCGCGCGGCCGGAAATCGGTGTCGAACAGGAACCGGCGGGCGTTCAATAGACCAGCTCCTCTTCACCGCTGGACTTGGCGATCATGATTTCGCCCTTCTCGGCCAGTTCCTTGGCGAGCTCGGTCATCTTGGCCTGGGCCTCATCGACGTCCTTGAGGCGGATCGGGCCCAGCGAGCCCATCTCGTCGGTGATGTTCTTGGCCGCGCGGGTGGACATGTTCTTGAGGAAGAACCCGCGCACCCGCTCGTCGGCGCCCTTGAGGGCGCGGCACAGGGTGTCGTTGTCGACCTTGCGCAGGAGGGTCTGAACGCTGCCCGCATCGAGCTTTAGCAGATCCTCGAAGGTGAACATGAGCTGGCGGATCTTCTTGGCCGAGCCGCGATTGGCCTGGTCCAGGGCCGCGAGGAAGCGGCCTTCGGTCTGGCGGTCGAACGCGTTGAAGACGTCCGCCATCAGTTCATGGGCGTCCCGCCGCGTGGTCTGCGCGATGGTGGAGACGAATTCGACGCGCAGGGTCTCCTCGATGTGGCGCAGGGCCTCCTTCTGCACCGTCTCCATCCGCAGCATGCGGTTGAGGACGTCGATGGCGAAATCCTCGGGCAGGATCGTCAGGACCTTCGCCGCGTAGTCCGGCCGCACCTTCGACAGCACCACGGAGACCGTCTGCGGATATTCGTTGCGCAGGAACGAGGCGAGGATCTCCGGGTCGATCTGCGTCAGGCTCGCCCAGACCCGCTTGCCCGACGCGCCCTTGATCTCCGCCATGATCGCCGAGACCTGCTCGGAGGGAAAGATCTTGAGGAGCAGCGATTCCGTCCGCTCGTAGTTGGAGGTGATGCCGCCGCCCGAGGAGAGCCGCGACACGAAATCCACGATCAGCCTCTCGACGGTCTCCGCCTCCAGCGATCCGAGCTGGACCATGGCGTGGGAGACCATCTTGACCTCTTCCTCGTCGAGCATCTGCCAGATCGGCGCGCCTTCCGTCTCGCCGAGGAGCAGGAGAAGCGCAGCCGCGCGCTGGGCGCCGGTCATGGCGCTCAAGCCCGCCTTACCGAGATCCTGATCCGCGATGACGGTCAAACCCGAGGCCATGCCTCACTCCTCTTCGCCGTTGCCGTTGCCGATACCGATTCGAAGGCCGTCGCCGGACCGTTCACGTGTCGTGGATCCAGTTGCGCAGCACCTCCACCGTCTCGCTCGGGCTGCCGCGGACCATGTCCACCACCCGTTGGACGGTCTCCGCCTGCACCTTGCCGTTCAGCTGCGCGAAGTCGACGAGGCGGGCGGTGGGGTTGTCGCGGGACGCCAGCATCGGATCGGCGCCCGGATCGGCGCCTGCCAAGGCCGGCCCCGCGACCAGGATGGCCTGGGTCGGTTCGGCGGTGAGGACGCGGCGCACGAGGGGACGGACCACGGCGAGGAGAACGATCACCGTCAGGAGGAGAAGCACGGACAGTTCGACCATGCGCATCACGTCCTCCTTCGAGGGAGCCAGCAGCGACTGGATCAGCGAAGGCTCGGTGAACTCGACGGGCGCGGGCGTCTCGGCGAAGCGCAGATTGACCACTTCGACCTGATCGCCACGATCTTTGTCGAAGCCGATGGCGGTGCGGACCAGGGTGGCGATCCGCTCGATGTCGTTGGCCGGGCGCGGCTGATAGACGGGGCGGCCATCCGCTCCCGGGACATAGGCGCCGTCGACCAGAACAGCCACCGACAGGCGCTTCAGACGTCCGCCCTCCTCGATCACCGTCTTGGTGACCCGGGAGATCTCGTAATTCGTGGTCTCCTCGTCCTTCTTCGAGGAATCCTTCGATGTGGGATTCGGGTTCGTCTGGTTGGCGCCCGGCAATTCGTTTCCGACGGTCACGGCGCCCTCGGTGCCCCCCGTGAGCGCGCTTTCGCTACGGGTCTGCGTCGAGCGCACGACCTTGCTCTCGGGATCGAAGGTCTCCGAGCGGCTCTCGACGCGGTTCCGGTCGAGTTCCGCCGTGACCTGGACCCGCGAGCGGCCCGTGCCGACGATGCCGGCCACGATCTCCTCGATCTGGGACCGCAGGCGGCGCTCCAGACCGACCTGCTTCTCCTCCATGCCGGCACCGGTCTCGGCCTCCGGGCCCCGAGCCCCGTCGGCCAGCAGGCGGCCGCGCTCGTCGACGATGGAGATCCGCTCCGGCTTCAGGCCTTCCACCGCGGAGGCGGCGAGATGGCGGATGGCGCGGACCTGGGACGGGTCCATGTCGCCGACGAGCTTGAGCACGATGGCGGCACTCGGCATCTCGCGGTCGCGTTCGAACAGGCGGCGCTCGGGAATGACGAGGTGGACACGGGCGGCCTGGACCCGCCCGATGGCCCGGATGGAGCGCGCGAGTTCGCCCTCCAGGGCGCGCAGGTGATTGACGTTCTGGACGAAGTTGGTGGACGAGAACGCATCGCCCTTGTCGAAGATCTCGTAGCCGACGCCCGTGGCACTGGGCAGGCCCTTGCCGGCGAGGTCCATCCGCAGGCGGGGCAGGTCGGCGCGAGGCGCCATGATGGTCTGACCGGCATCGCCGCGCGTCTCGTACTTGATGCCGCGCGCATCGAGGTCACGGATGACGGCGCCCGAATCCTGCATCGACAGGTCGGCGAACAGCACGCCCATATCGGGCTTCGAAACGCGCAGGATCACGAAGGCGAAGAAGCCGATCAACGTCAGCGTCACGGCCGCCATGGCCGCGAGCCGCGCCGGTCCCAACTTCGTCACCACTTCGAGAACCGACTTCACGACGCGACGTACCCACCCGGACCCGAGCGACGGAACGGCCGCGCTCGCTCGGCAAAATTTGCCCAGGTCGTGGTTAGCGTCCGGTTAACGATTTCCTTAACGCATGGAAAAAAGCTCGGCCGTCAGTTGTCCGTCGCAAGCCCCGAAACAGAAAGAACCGCGCCCCGGGGAGGGCGCGGTTCTTTCTCAGAGCGATCGTTGCGCGAAGGCGACGTCCGGGATCAGGCCCGGATGCCGACCCTTCTCGATCTCAGTGGCGGTAGTGCTGAATACGGGTGGTCCTCAATCCGGCCAGACCGTGCTGGTCGATGGAGAACTGCCAGCTCAGGAATTCCTCGGTGGTTAGGGTATAACGCTGGCAGGCTTCCTCAAGACTGAGAAGACCGCCGCGAACGGCAGCGACGACTTCGGCCTTGCGGCGGATGACCCATCGTCTGGTAGTGGTCGGCGGAAGATCCGCGATGGTCAGCGGGCTTCCATCTGGCCCGATGACGTATTTGACTCTCGGGCGGCTTGGTTCGGTCATGATACGCTCTACAACTCGACTGACCTGTCGAGGTTGGAAGCTACTTGCGCCCGCTTAAGATATGTTGAAGCGGATCGATTGCATCTGATTCGTTTTTTCCAGGATCATGTGGACAACCCGGATCCGATGTTCTGCACGCTCGATATCGGCAGCCGCGACGTGCCGATCAGCAGCACCGGCTCGCTGCCGCTGAGATCGACGCCGTCGACTTTTCCGGCGACCTGAGTGTCGACGCTAACCTGTGTACCAGTGGCGTCGAAGGCATCGATCTTGATCGAGTAGCTGCCGTTGGCGGAGGTGAAACCGGAGGTGGACCGACCGTCCCAGGTGAAGGCCTGCGCCCCGGCGGTCAGGGCCTTCGTCTGCGTCGCGACCACGTTGCCCTTGGCATCGCTGATCGTCATCGTCGCCTGTTTGGCGGCGCGCGCCGGCGTCAGGGTCCAGACGGCCGAACCGTCCTTCAAATTGGCGACGCGCCCGTCCGCCGTCACGCTCTGGCCGATGAAGCCGGTGGCGGCGGCCGCGCTCGACGCCTTCGCGTTGTTGAGGATTGAATCCAGCCGGTCGTTCGACTTCAGCTGCTGCTCGACGCCGGCATATTGCACGAGCTGCTGCGTGAACTGGTTGGTGTCCAGGGGGTCCATCGGGTTCTGGTTCTTGAGCTGCGTCGTCAGCAGGGTCAGGAACTGCTGGAAGTTGCCGGCGATCTCCTGGGACGCGCCGGTGGCGGTCTTCGTGCTCGAGATGGCGGAGCTGCTCGACGCTCCCGTGATGCCCGTGGTCATGGCGGTCTCCTCAGATTCGGATGTCGATGCCGCCGAGGCCGCGCAGCATACGCAGCGGCACGGCGTCGTTGGAAAGGCGCGGGTCTTTCAGGTCGGAACCGGGGGTTCCGGAACGGCCCTCCCGGCCGCCCCCGCCATCC